>JAZGEM010000022.1:0-2133 GCA_036478745.1 Cocleimonas sp. | reverse complement strand
GCGTGAAGCACGTTTTGCTTCAATAGAGATAAAGGAGAGGTTTCAGGCAGACTATATGCTGATTTTTTATATTCAGCAGCTACCAAAAAAACAGCACTCATTGCTTGTTCGCTTGATGGATGTAGAAAACGAAGAGGTTTTATGGTCTGACAGCTATGATTTAAGTGAGCAAGACTTCAGCGAGCAACATACTATTATTGCGAATATAACATCAGTAGTTACTGATATTCAACAAGGCGTTTTACATCATCATTGGGGGCGAAAGTTATTAGAGAATGAGGCTTCCATTCCTCCTTACTATCAATCTCAAGCTTATTACCGTTATTATAACGATGACTTGAGTCGAGATGCTTTTCTTAAAGCATCTACAGCCTGTAAGCAATTTCTTGATATGAACCCTAATGATGTTATTAGTCTACTAATCTATACTGACTATTGTCGTCGTGATTATGTCTATGGCTACAATGAGATTGACAAACCACTTGAATGTGGCAAAGAACTAGCAGAAAAAGCGGTACATTTAAGCCCTTCTAGCCATGAAGCCCACTATGTTTATGCACAAATATTATTTTGTTTAAAGGAATGTGAGCAAAGTTTTGAGTCATTTTCAAAGGTTAGAGAACTCTATCAATATGATTCAATTGTTGAATACGGTGTAGGTTTCCACTATTGCCTTATGGGAAAATGGGATGAAGGCTTAAAAATTATTAAACAAATGATGTCTACATCCAATACCTATCCGACGTGGTGTAATTTCATTCTTTTTCTTGATAGTTATCTTAAAGGTGAATATGAAGAAGCATTGTCCAATGCGCTTAAAATAAAAACACCACAAGTATTTCACCGTCCATTAGCGCGTTGTGTATCTTATGCACAATTGGGCGAGCTTGATAAGGCAAAAGTTGAGTATCAAGAGCTATTACTTGATTATCCTAACTTTATAGAAGAGGGTGAGAAGTTATTGCACCGTTTCTTAGGGTCAGATGAAATCGTCACAAAACTATGGAACGGATTGGTTAAAGTCAATAACCAATAACCAATAACCAATAACCAATAACCAATAACCAATAACCAATATAGGGTAGCTTTAACTTTGAGTTTTTAAAAGTCAAAGAGTGCCCAAAAATACTTATACTTGTGAAGTATGCAGTGGCCCACCCAAAAACGGCGCAAAGCCCGTACCAAAAATAACCCCAGCATCCAATAAGTCAGCATCTTCAACCAGCCCTTCATCAAGACAGCGTTGTGATTCGTGTAGGAGTTTTCCGATCAAACGATCTTGTAGTGCTTGCGGGTCACCATTCCATGGCTCTTTTGCATTGCCTTTTGTAGCTTCTAGTTTCTTACTTTTCTTCCATTGATAAAATCCTTGCCCTGTCTTTTTACCTAAATTACCGCTTTGAATGGATTTATTCAAAGCATCAGGGATAGTCACACCAACGGTATCTGCAACAATCTCACCTACATGCAGGCAAATATCCAAGCCTACCGTATCGGCTAACTCCAAAGGGCCCATCGGCATACCAAAATCAGTACAGGCTTTGTCGATGACAGATACGGGAATGCCTTCTTGATTGGCGATAACTCCTTCGAGAATATAGGGCATTAAAATACGGTTGATTAAAAATCCAGGGGAGCTTTTAACTGCCAAAGGTAATTTATTGATATGGGCACTAAAGCATTGTGCCAGTCGTATGACATCGGGTTCAGTTTGCTCGGGTGTGTAAATGACTTCTACCAATGGCATTTTTATTACGGGGTTAAAAAAGTGTAAACCAACAAGACGGTCAGGTTGTTCCATTACTGTTGCAATATCGCTTAGTACGATGCTGGAAGTGTTGGTGGCTAGGATTGCACCGACTCTGGCACGCTTTTCAATGTCTTTAAAAAGGGTGCGTTTGGCTTCTAAGTCTTCAAAAATGGCTTCGATAATCACATCGGCTTTTGCAATGCCGTGTCCGTGTAAGTCGGGTATTAAGTTATCTTGCGCATTCCTTATGCGAAGTTTGTCTTTTCGGTATCGGCGCTTAAACGCATCGTTGGCACGCCCCACGACTCGCCCTAATGCTTCGGTGCTGGTATCTTGGATAGTCACTTGCAAACCTTGCATGGCGCACCATGTGGCAATGTCAC
>JAZGEM010000021.1:0-10624 GCA_036478745.1 Cocleimonas sp. | reverse complement strand
TTGAGCAAACTAAAATGGATTTATCTAAGCTTCTTTGTGTAATCGGAGGAATATCATAAGCCGATAAATCTTCATCAGATTTACAAAGCTCACATTTTGAATCCCCGCGTTTTAATAGTGCTTCATCAATAGACATTACAAATCCAACAGTCGATTAAAAATGTGATTTTAAAGGATTAGAGCACCTTTGTGTAAGCATAAATTCTTTTGCCACCCCTCCTTTTTGCCTGTTTTGTATGAATTAAGACTCAATTTCTCATACAAAACAGCATAAAAGAGGGGGGTGGCAAAGAAACAGAGGAAAGCTGTCTGGCGCTATTCGACCTTTAATAAATCCTCCCATCAAGTTGTATAGACTGGTGAAAGATGTAGATACTGCGACAATATTCAAAGGGGTAACGCCATTTTGGGTGGCTGATATTATTCGATTTTTATTTATTACTTTGATTCCTCCAATTTCTTTATTTTTGCCTAAATTGTTATATCAATAATCTAATTGGCAATAAACCTATTAAAGCCCCGAAATAAAAAAGCTTCCCGAAGGAGGCTTTTTTTAAATCGGAACTCTTGAGTGTAAACTACCTACACCATAACTATATTATAGTTAGTACTTTTATTAAATATTCCAGATACTCAGAGACCGTTGTGGTATTTGTAAATAAACAATTACGTATAACGGTAAGGAACACCTGCTTTCTCCATTACTTTATTGTATTTCTTAAAGGCTTTCACAACCTCGGCTGCACGCTTGTTTTTAGATGCCATTTCGTCCCAGAAGCTATCTGCATCGGATACGACTTGATCCCATTCTTTTTTAGGAATAGTGGTCAGCTCCATTTTATCGCCATTTACACGTAGATCAGCTTCTCCACCCCAATACCAAACTTGACGGTAGTAGTGTGATTGATCCATTGTGATCTTAAATAGCTCTTGTAAGTGTGGAGGTACTTTTTCCCAGCTTTTAGAGTTTGCAAAGTAAGAGCCGCACCATGCACCTGTAACGTTGTTTGTTAGTGCGTAATTACAGATATCAGCCCAACCAACTTCGTAAGCTTCAGTAAAGCCACACCAAGCAACACCGTCTAATTCACCTGTTTGTAGTGCAACCTCAACATCTTCCCATGGCACGGTAACAGGGATTAAGCCATAACGAGATAAGAAACGCCCTGCTGTTGGAACACCAAATACTTTCTTACCTTTGAGATCTTTCAGTGAACGGATAGGGTCTTTAGTAAAAATGTGGCAAGGATCCCACGCACCTGCACCTAACCACTCAACACCTTTAATTTCATCATAGGAATCTTGCCAAATTTTATTTAAGCCATAACGCTCAAATAATACAGGGAGGTCAAGACTGTAACGAGTAGAGAATGGGAAGTAACCACCAAAATCAGCGACATCAGCTGGCGATGCCATCGTTGCATCGTCAGATTGAACCGCATCTAAAGTGCCTTTTTGTAGCGCACGAAATAACTCATTTGTTGGGACTAATTGATCTGCGTAAAATAGCTCAATAACCATCTCACCATTCGCAGCTTTATTAAAAGCTTCAATCTGTGGTTTGATAACATGTGCGCCAAGTGGTGCTCCAGAATATGTTTGAAGTCTCCACTTTATGGGTTTAGATGCTTTAACTATACTGGGCGCAGCAACTGTTGCTGCTGTTGCTGCTCCAATACCTGCGGCTTTTATGAATGAACGTCTGCTAGTCATTGTACTTCCTCTCTTCATATTGTTAGTTATAATAAAAAATAGGTATGTTAATACCTCCGTGCTATTCCTTCTTAATTAGAAGGGGTTAAAATTGCGGCCCATAGACTGGGCTTTCTCATAATGTGGCTATTTTCCATAAACATAATTAGGTAACCACATTGCTATATTAGGAAAAATCATAATAAGTATTAGTGCAAATGACATCACCAAGACAAACGGGATGATGGAAGCGTATATATCCGGCATCGTTATTTCTTTGGGCGCCATAGCGCGCATTAAGAATAAGTTGTAACCAAATGGAGGGGTCATATACGCTATTTGTGAAGTAATGGTATATAAAATACCGTACCAAATTAGGTCAAACCCAAGGGCGTGAACTAAAGGCACGTAAAGTGGCGCGACAATTACTAGCATCGCTGTATCATCTAAAAAAGTACCCATTATGATAAATGACAATTGCATTAAAATAAGAATAGTCCAAGGACTTAAACCTAACTCTTCAGTAAACAAACCTTCTATGGCTTTTACTGCTCCTAAGCCATCAAAAACGGCACCAAAACCCAAAGCGGCAAGAACAATCCACATAAACATGCAAGAAATACCGAGCGTGTTTCTTACTGAGTTCTCAAACACCTTACGAGTCATTCGACCTTTCAAAACGGCCGCTAAAAAGGCAGTAGTTGCTCCAATTGCTGAGCTTTCAACCAAACTAGTCCAACCTTTTATGAAAGGAATCATCATGGTAAAGAAAATCACTAAAGGTAATAATCCAGCTAATAATAGTTTACGTTTTTCTGCTTTGCTGTATTGCTCCATTTCTTCTTTTGCAATAGCTGGCCCTAATTCTGGTTGAACGCGACAGCGAATGTAAATATAGATAACAAACATTGTTGCCATCATTAAACCCGGCACAACGCCCGCAAGCCATAATTGACCCACAGGCTGACGTGCAATCATTGCGTATAGAACTAAAACAACTGATGGAGGTACTAATATTCCGAGTGATGAACCCGCTTGAATGACCCCCGTAACCATGCGTTTATCATATCCGCGCCGCAACAGCTCTGGTAGAGCAATGGTTGCACCGATTGCCATACCTGCAACAGATAAGCCATTCATGGCTGAAATCAAGACCATTAAAAGTATGGTTCCGATAGCAAGACCACCATTCATGGGCCCCATCCACACATGGAACATTTTGTATAAATCTTCCGCTATTTTACTTTCAGATAAGACATAACCCATGAAAATAAACAGTGGTAGGGTAAGCATTGGATACCATTTCATTACTTTCATGGCAGCCGCGAAGGGAATATCAGAGCCACCTGTGCCCCATAACGTGAGTGCCGCGATAGCCGCGATACCACCAATGGCTCCAAATACACGCTGCCCTGTAAACAACATGAACATCATGGAGGCAAACATAAAAAAGGCGATTAATTCATATGACATTGATTGGTTCTCCACGAATTGTAGCAATGTCTTTGATCAATTCAGAAACAGCTTGCAGCAACATTAAAAATATCCCAGTACACATAATGACCTTTATTGGCCACATTAAGGGACGCCACAAACTTGGGCTTAACTCCTGATATTTAATAGCATACAGAGTGGAATCAATACCGCCATATAGCAGCACACCGAGATAAAAAATAAGTAATAGTACGGTGAAGGAATCTGTCCAGGCTTTGCGCCTGTCTGACCATTCAGCATAGAATAAATCCATCCTTACGTTTGAACCGAGTTGAAGGGAATAAGCTCCGCCAAGCAAGTAATAACCCACAAGTACAAATTGCGCGACCTCTAACGTCCAAAATGCAGGAATGACAAATAATGCTTTGGATATACTTGACCACATTAAAATGCCAATCATCAGGAATATTCCATACATTACGACACGTCCAACCCCATAGTTGAATTTATCTACGTACTTAACGAAAAGTATGGCAAAAGTCGGCATTGCAAAATTTCCTTCTTACTTTAGTTTGATAAGAACCTTAATTTTTCTTTAGATGAAACGATTTTGGTCTGGTTAAATTATGGTATCCAATAATAGATAACCCACCACCACGACCCGTATCTTTACATCCAGTCCAACACAATTCAGGGTCTACAAAGTCACAACGATTCATATAAACCGTTCCTGTTTCAAGCTGAGAACCTATTTCATATGCTTTATCAGCATCCTTAGTCCAAATAGAAGCGGTTAAGCCAAACTCACTATCATTCATTAGTGCAATCGCTTCGTCGTCATCTTTAACTGGCATAATTCCCACAACGGGACCAAATGACTCTTCGCGCATGACTTTCATCGTATGGTCCACATCAACAAGAATCGTTGGGCTTAAATATGAGCCGCCATCGTCTTTGGCAAACACCTCTACACAACGTTTAGCACCTTGCTCAATCGCCTCATCAATCTGTGCGCGTACTTCATTCGCAAAACGGGTGCTCGCCATAGGGCCTATCGTCGTTTCTGGGTCTAATGGGTTTCCTAACTTATATCCTTTCACTATCGTTGTAGCTTTCTCTACAAACTCATCAAAGTGACTTTCATGTACGTAAATGCGCTCAATACCACAGCAACATTGACCCGTGTTGTACATTGCACCATCAATTAACGTATCAACTGCTGCATCAAGGTCAGCATCAGCTCTCACATAACCTGGGTCTTTACCGCCTAATTCTGTGCCTACACCTGTGAAGGTTCCTGCGGCTGCTTTTTCCATTGCTTTACCACCACCGACTGACCCTGTGAAGTTAACAAAATCAAAATCATTGCCACTAATCAGCTCACTCGTTGTTTCGTGACTCAAAAAGATATTTTGGAAAACATCAGTTGGGATACCTGCATCATGAAACGCTTTTTCTATACGTTCACCCACTAACAATGTTTGCTCTGAATGTTTTAAGATAACGGTATTACCCGCAATGAGTGCAGGTACAACCGTGTTAACGGCTGACATATAAGGGTAGTTCCAAGGTGCAATAACAAGTACAACACCTAGTGGAATACGATCAATTCTACGATTAAATTCCTCGCTATCTTCAACGATGATGGGAGCTAACGCTTTTACTGCTAGGTCTGCCATGGTTGTTGCACGAAAATGAAAGCCTGAATATTCTCCACCATTTCTAACAGGTCGTCCCATTTGATGAGCGAGTTCAATCGTTGTCTCTTCTTGATTCTCGCCTAACTTCAAAACGGCAGCATTGACCAAATCAATTCTTTCTTGCAAGGGGCGTTTTGCCCAAGAGACCTGAGAATATCTAGCCTTAGCAGTAACTTTTTTAGCTTGCTCAGTGCTCAGCGTTTCTCTTTCTGCGACGATTGAGCCGTCAATAGGAGAGATGCATTTCAAGGTCTTCGTATTACTTTTAATCACTATTTTTATACTCTCTCAAAGCCACGTTTAACTTCATAGTCAGTCACTACAGTTTCAAATTCTTCTAGTTCTACTTCGGCACAGCGAACGTAATGTTTAACAACCTCTTCGCCAAACGCTTCTTTGAGCATGCTGGAGCTCCTTAACGTTTCAGTGGACTTGTAAAGATTGCTAGGAATAGATTCGGCTTCGGTATCAGCATAAACATTGCCTTTAAATTCTGCTGGTAGCGCCATCTTCTCTTCGATACCCTTTATGCCTGCCGCTAACATAGCCGCTTGTGCTAAATAGGGGTTCATGTCTGAACCTGGTACCCTGCATTCAATTCTAATTGCAGTGCTTCCAGCGCCGCAGAGTCTAAACGCTGCGGTGCGGTTATCTACTGACCAAACAATTTTTGTCGGCGCAAAACTACCTTTAGCAAATCGTTTGTAACTATTAACATAAGGTGCCATGAAATACGTGTAATCAGTGGCGTAAGCAATTAACCCTGCCATGTAATAATCCATCACTTCAGATTTACCGAATTCACAGCTTTCATCAAAAAACATTGATTTGCCATCTTTCCATAAAGACTGGTGCACATGAGATGAACTGCCGATTCGCTTATGATCCCATTTAGGTAAAAAGGTGACGGCATGACCGTTTTGCCAAGCGATTTCTTTGGTCGCATGTTTTGCAATAGTGTGGTGATCTGCACAGGCGAGTGCTTCATCATACTTAATATTAAGTTCTTCTTGTCCCGCTTCTGCCTCACCTTTGGAGCCTTCTACAGGAATGCCCATTTCATAAAGGTAATTTCTTAGAGGCCGCATAACGCCCTCTTCTTTAGTGGTTTGGAAGATATGGTAGTCTTCGTTATAAGCACTAATCGGTGTCATTTGTTTATAATTATTAGCCGCTAATTCTTCAAAACTTTCTTTGAATAGAAAGAACTCTAATTCAGTTGCCATACTTGCGGAGTAACCGAGGCTTGTTAATCTAGCTATTTGCCCTTTAAGCATTTCCCTAGGAGAATGAGGGACTGGCTTATGTGATTTATGATCGATGACATCGCTCAATACCATCGCCGTTCCTTCAAGCCAAGGCACGTAGCGTAAAGTTGAGAGATCAGGTTTCATCACATAATCTCCATAGCCTGCTTCCCAACTGGTTGAGGCGTAACCATCTGGAGTTTGCATCTCTAAGTCGGTTGCAAGAAGATAGGTGCAGCAATGGGTTTCTTCATGCCCACTTTCAATAAAACTATGGGCCTGAAATCGTTTTCCCATCAGTCGACCTTGCATATCGACGAGGCATACAAGTACCGTATCTATTTTGCCATTTTCAACGTCAGATTCTAAATCTGAAAAGCTAAGTGATGTTGTTACTGTCATATAAAACTCTGCCTATTTAACGTTAATTAAAAATATTATTTAGTCATTAAGAGTGCTTTTTTAATAATCGAACTGAGGCTCTTAGCCATGCTATTTATATCGCTGGCATTTGAAAGAAGATCATTTTTAACTTCCAGCATAACATTCAAAAAACCTACTTCAGTGGCATGCTTGTTAACCGTATGCATGACATTATCACTAGCGTCATACGGTGAATTAAATTCTGTAATCAACTGTGTTTCTTGCTTAGCAAAAGCCATCATAGACTTCGCTAAACGGTCATCTTTATCGTGGAGTATGCCAAGCTCTACTGAGCGCTTTTCTCCAAAATAAACAGGGGTGAAACTGTGTATCGTAATAATAGCGGGTAATGATTCTTGCTTTGCAGTTGTAACCTGCCTCTGTTCATTAATCACTTGGCTTATAAGCTTATGAAAGGGTTCATAAACATATTTCACCCGATCATTAAAATCAGTATTGCTTAAATCCCTATTGCCCGGCACATCTATCAATTCACTTTTGCTGGGTATTCCATCCCTTGATTTTGGAGACCTATTACAATCATAGACTAGTCTTGTAATTCTTGACGCAACTAATGGAGCGTCAAGTTGTTGACTTATTTTACACGCTAATTCATAGGCCCCTATATCCCAAGCAGCATGGGATTTACGCCCTTCTAAATCCAACCCCAAACCCTCTAAAGATTCGGGGATAAAATTCGAGGCATGCTCACAAATTAATACGATTGGAGCTTTTCCAAGAGGATTAATTATTTCAGCTGCTGCACCTTCAAAATCAGCCAGAAAAGGGGAGGATGTCTTTTGCATTTTCATTCTGTACAATTCTGTACAATAGCAATTGACATGTCAAGTTCTATCCTGATACTCTTTTTGTGATTCAAGTCAAGGAAGCGTAATATGCCTGTTTAATTGGAGGGATTATGAAATCAGGAACTGGTATTGTTAAAGATATTCTGAGTGACTGCATGGAAAAGTTAACGCATTCCGAGCGCCAAGTCGCTAGCATATTATTGACCGATTACCCTGTCGCAGGAATGCAATCAATTACTTCACTCGCTGCTATTGCGAATGTTTCGACACCAACCGTTGTTAGGCTAGCAAAGAAACTAGGGTTCGATGGCTTTTCAAAAATGCAGGAAGCTTTGAGGGAAGAGGTTGCGGCACAGATAAAGAAGCCTGTTTCAAAGCATGATTCATGGATTATTGACTCCTCAAATAAGCACATATCACATCAATTTGCTGATGCGGTAGCAGCAAATCTACGACACACATTAGATAGATTAGATCAAAAAGTATTTGATGAAGTATCTGAAATTTTGGGTGATGTATCGAGACGAATATTTTTAGTGGGCGGCAGAATTACCCGTTCAAATGCGGATTATTTTTTCAATCATTTGCAAATTATACGACCCAAAGTTACGTTACTAAGTGAATCTTCAAATGTTTGGCCGCAGTATATTTTAGACATGGATGAGAATTCAGTACTGGTTATTTTTGATATTCGACGCTATGAAAAGGACCTACAAAAGCTCGCTAACCTAGTCAATGAACGAGGTTGCACCATTGTATTATTTACCGATCAATGGGGTTCACCGATAGGAAAGCACACAGAATATTGTTTTAAGTCTCTCGTAGAAGTGCCATCAAGTTTGGACTCGACCATGGCAATTACATTTATCGTAGAAGCGCTATTGGCACAAATTCAAAATCAGAGTTGGGACAGCAGTCGAAATCGTATAGAAAGTCTAGAAACAATGTTTGGAGTAACCAAACTATTTAGAAATCTTAAGTGAAAAGTCATTAAGGAGATTTAAATAACATATTTTGGAGCTAAGTTTTGGGATTAAATAAGAATGAAATCATATGACTACATAATCATTGGCGCAGGCTCTTCAGGCTGCGTAGTCGCGAACCGATTGAGCACTAATCCTGATGTTTCAGTTTGTTTAATCGAAGCAGGTGGCAGCAATAAACAACCTTGGATATCGATTCCAGCGGGTGTTTTTGTTAGTTATTCCAATAAAAAACACGATTATATGTACCAAGGCGCACCACAAAAGCACTTAAATAACCGTGTACTTACAGTCAATAGAGGTAAAGGTCTTGGCGGCTCTAGTTCAATAAATAATATGGTTTATATCCGTGGTAATAGAAAAGATTATGACGCATGGGAGCAGCTTGGTTGTAAAGGCTGGTCGTATGATGACGTGTTACCTGTATTCAAAAAAATTGAAAATAATCAGGCTGGGCAAAGTGCTAAATACCACGGTTTTAATGGTGAAGTCAGCATAGTAGCTCCACAAGATGATAATGAAGTTGGGCGCATGTTCATTAAAGCTGGCGAACACGCCAACATTCCCGCAAACGATGACTTTAATAGTGAAACTCAGTTTGGTCTTGGCACCTTCAACCTCAAACAAGAAAATGGCAAACGAGTAAGTGCTTATACTGCTTTTATTCAGCCTATTCTGTCACGATCAAATCTTACGGTGATGACAGAAACTGAAGTATTGTCGTTAAATATTGAAGGCGGCATTGAAGACTCCGTTGAACACCACAACAAAAACCTCGACGTAAAAAGTATAAACATTAAAAAACAGGGTGTTTCTGAAGTTCTTCACTGTACTAAAGAAGTTATTTTAAGTGCTGGAGTGATTGCTTCACCTCGCATTTTGCTTGCTTCTGGTATTGGCAATGCTGACGAATTAAAAGAACTCGATATTGAATGCAAGAAAGACCTAAAAGGTGTCGGTGAAAACCTACAAGATCACATTGATAGCATGGTCACTGTTCGCTCAAATAGCGCTCGCACAATCGGGGTTTCATTACGCACTTTGCTCACTCATGTTATACCCGCTCCTCTAAAATATTGGTTAAGCCGTAAAGGTTGGTGGACAACTAATTACACCGAGGTGGGCGGGTTTGGAAAAACGAAATATGCCGAAGCGAATAGGGATGAGCCAGACATCCAGTTTCATTTTACACCGCTTTATCGTAGTCACCGCGGTAAGAATTTTGAGTTTGGTCATGGTTACTCGCTTTTTACTTGCGCCCTACAGCCTAAAAGCTCAGGCACTGTAAAACTCGCTAATGATGGCACTAAACAAAATGTAATCATTGACTATAACTTCTTCTCTGACAAAAATGGAGAAGATCAAAAAGTACTGGTAGAAGGCATACGTAAAGCCCGTGAAATTCTTGCCTCCCCTGTATTTGATGAAATTCGTGGAGAGGAAATGGCACCGGGTAATAAGGTTCAAACCGATGATGAAATACTTGAATATTTGAGAAATACCGCGACCACCGTTTATCACCCAGTCGGCACATGCAAAATGGGCATAGACGAGATGGCAGTCGTTGACCCTGAAACATTGAAAGTAATAGGTATGAATAATCTACGTGTGATTGATGCATCAATAATGCCTAAATTAGTCAGCGGCAATACATCTGCGCCCTCAATGATGATTGGTGAGAAAGGTGCCTCTAAGATTTTACAGGACAATGGCTAAATACGAATCCAAAAATCAGCATCAGGTATTTTCATAACGGTCTCCATTTTGAAGCAAGACACGCTTCAAATTATTTTCAAATACCCAGTACCCAGAACAATCCTGAAGCCATTAAGATTCCCATCAATCGAAGTTGATTTATTGGTAAGCCCAATATTTTTCACTACCGCTCCACGCTTTGCCGTAAAGTTTGCTCCGGTTATAAACTTATCCTTAGTCATAACCGCTGAACATCCTACGGTAAAGGGTACGCCGTTTATATCTACGGTCGGCTCATCCACTGGGCGCATATCAGACATTGCCCACTTCTTTACATCATCTTCGATATAAAGTATTTCCAATAATGCATCGGGCCACCCTAGACCGTTGAGACGGTTTAATAAGCGCCAACTCATCACTTGAATGGCTGCAATTTCTGACCACATGCTGTCATTCAAACAGCGCCAGTGATTAGGAACCATTTCTGCTGGGTTTTCGATTTGATGAAGGCAGCTTGAGCAAACTAAAATGGATTTATCTAAGCTTCTTTGTGTAATCGGAGGAATATCATAAGCCGATAAATCTTCATCAGATTTACAAAGCTCACATTTTGAATCCCCGCGTTTTAATAGTGCTTCATC
>JAZGEM010000020.1:0-236583 GCA_036478745.1 Cocleimonas sp. | reverse complement strand
TCTGATGCATTAACTCATTCTTTTTTAACACGAATGGCAAAGGCTTAAAGAAATAGGCAGGATATTTATTGGTTTTTATTGACAGGGGGAGTCATACCAACGCCGCATTAAAGGGCTTGCCGATTTAGCACAATAAAACACAAATCTAGCACGAACATAACCGAAGCTACAGCCCTGAATTAGAAGCCCTACTTAAGGCAAGTCCTTGTTTTAAATGCCTTGTTAGGTGTTTATTAATTTTATGAGGTTTCTCAAATGCTCCACTTTCTATAATTGCCTCACAAAGCTTCTCTATAACAGGGACTGATACACTGTTACCTATTAGCTTCATCCATCTAGCCCTTGTTTGAGGGAGTAAGAAGGTATCTGGAAAACCTTGAATTAAACAAGCTTCTTCTTTTGTTATTTTTCGATAACCATCCTTTTTGTAGATGTTTTTCAGAAACCACTTTTTAAGCTCTTTTGGACTTTGAGTATCTATAAATTTGTCCGTCACATAGTCATTGGTATCACTTGCCACTAAAGTTGGAAAGACATTAGAGGTTGGAAGAAATATTCTATTAACACCAAAAAGACCAGTACTGATTTTTGTGTTTTTAAAGTCATAGCGTATCTCACAGCATTTAACTATATTTTTTTCTTTAAGAGTATTAAATGTATCCTTAATCTTTATTCTTTTAACTCTTAAAGATTTCTCACTTTTAAGTGTATCTATATTGAGATAACCATTCTCAGAATAATCTAGAATTATTAATTCTTCTTTTGAAAGACAGCTTTCATCATATTTTTCAATAGAAAACAAATACTCTTCTTCTTTTAGAATCTCTAAATCTATTAGTTTATTAATTTCACTCAACTTTATTGACGAGTCAAGAGATTGAAAATTCTCTAGTGACAGTGGATTCCCATCTAGTTTTCCATATAACTTTTTTCTTCTATTTTTTAGCAAGAGATAACATATATCTTTTTGCCTTGCTGTTGTACTTAAAATATCCCATGAGTGTATTGTAGTGTCACCATTACGAAGGTCATTAAATAAAAAATAATCATTAATACCATTGCTACTTGATAAACTCATTGATTTTAAAGGTATAATCTCACCAAATAAGTCTTTCTGTAGAGCAGAACTCTCCTCCTCGGGGACACTTACGCCGAGTACATCTGATAATTTTATTTTTTCTTTCACAGAAGAAGGAATGGCAAAGTTTAAGAAATGTTCTTCACTTTTAAAACCAATGATGTAAACACGTATTCTGTTTTGAGGTACTCCGTAATCATGGGAGTTAATAACATGGTAATCGGCGTAGTACCCAGCTTGTTTAATCCTTTTTAAGATATAACCAAGCGCTTCTTTATTTCTAGGGTCAACTAAACCTTTTACATTTTCAAAAATAAAAGCCTTTGGTTTTGATTGTTGTAACAAGTAAATAGTATCATTCCAAAGTTGCCCCCTATCATCATCAAAACCTAAATTTTTTCCAGCAATTGACCAACTTTGACAAGGTACACCTGCTGTTAATAAATCATGGGATGGCAACTCCTTAATTTTTTTAATGTCTCCTAGGTTCTCATCTGAACTTTCGTTAAAATTTTCACAATAAGTAGAAATAGCATCTGTATTTATCTCACTAAAACCTAAACATTTTCCAGAATTAGACTCAAGCGCCATTTTAAAGCCACCAATTCCAGAAAATAAGTCAATGAATGTAAATTTATATTTCTTAGAAGTCATGAGCATTATTTTAATACTCCTTTCTCTACATCATCTATTGGTTCTATCCCTAGAAATTCTTTATATATGCGCTCTCGATAGCCTGTTCCTAAAGAGTTAACTTCTTTTATGAAATTTTTATATGTACCTTTCCCTCCTATTAGCTCCCAAAATTCATCACCAATTAAGACAGACTCATCTTCGTGCATATTGAACCATCGTAATGGAAAGCTCCAATTATAATCTTTCTTTTTCCCATAAGGGTTATACGGCAAAGCATAGAAAGCGTAATCGACTTCTTTTGGTTCCATAGCTAGTAATTTAAACATCTTTTCTTTACTAACTTTTGTTTGATCGCTATTAGGTAGTGGTGCTTTTAATTCAAAAGCATATTTTTTACCTGTAGTTTTACTATCTACAAAAATATCACAAACTACAGTTGTAGGTATTGGTTCACCCCCACCTCTCTTTATATAATCTAGCTCTGTTGTCCAATCTGGTTTTGTTCTTGCACTCCCTTTTTTATTTTTATGCTCAAGCTTATTTAATACTTCTTGTATTCTTCTTAAACTTTCACTTCCAACTGTTCCTGAAATTGTGTGACCTTTTGTGCAATGACCATGAGCTTCTATTGCAACAACATGAGCAAGTTTTTCCCAAACTCCACCAAAAGGAGTTACAAATCTTCTCTCAAAATGAGAGCCTTTAAATATTTCATCAGGAACTAGTGCAGCGTAGAGTGGCTTACTTGAGCGGTGTTTTTCTTCTATAAACGGGTCAGTAACGAGAACTCTGTCCATTACTCTATCCATTAAATCTGAAATTACACTCTTGATCGCAAGACCTATTCTATCTTGCTTAGATTGCTTCTTTTTTGCGTTGCTCTTTGAATTTTCCATATGAGCTTATTGTACTTTAAGAAAGAAACTAATACATTTTTTGTTTTACTCGTGATGGTGATAAGTAGTTTTGGTTATTTTTCACCTAACAGCATGTTTTAAGGGAATACTTCCCATAAAACAGTATTAGCATGAAACACTATAGTTTTATTTCATTAATTGCAAGTCATTGTAATTAAAAAGGATAGCACTTAGTTAATCATTAACTGGGAATTATTCCCTGTTAGTGACATGAAAAAAGGAGACACCCATAATTCTATCATGGTTGCGAAGCGCTACTTTAAGGCAACTTTACTTTAAAACAGAAAGAATTCATCCGGCCACTTTCAACTTTTTCATTTTTTTGCCTAACCTCTTTTCGAGCTTCAGATAATACGGTAACTTTTGTGATTATTGGGTATTAATCAAGTCATGGAAAAATGGAAAACAATCTTCCAAAAACCACGGGGGTGCCATTAAGTATCGAAATAGTTGTATTACAGGATTGTTTTCTTTGTGGAGATTACGCAAGTTTCGACCCAAAAAAATGAGACACCCATAATTTCATTATCATTGAGAATGTTACTTTAAGGCAACTTTGCTTTAAAACAGAGAGAATCCATCCGACCACTTCCAAATACCGGGGGTGCCATTTAATAAATATTGGATATAATCTTAGTACATCTTTTTATTTTAAAGCATGTTCCAATAGTTGCAGCTATAATATGTCTTACATTTGACCCTCTTTCTTTAGTTTATAGATATTCTTAAGATTGGCTAAATTCTCATTGTACCCATGGATTTCTTAAACTTATTCTCAAATACTCAACTTGTTTTTATTGTCTTAATTTTTATTTGGACTGGCTTTGTACGAACAGGAATTGGATTTGGTGGCGCCGCTTTGGGGTTGCCACTGTTACTGCTTGTTGATGATGAGCCATTAGTTTTTCTGCCTATCATAGGAACCCATTTACTTTTCTTTACTTCGATCACTTTAGCAAGTCGAATTCAGAATGTGAACTGGAATGTGGTTACTAAGGTTATGGCAATCATTGTTTTACCGAAGATTGCTGGGCTGATCGGTTTATTTAATTTTCCAACCTATTGGGTGGTTATTGCGGTCTTTTGTATTACGCTTTTTTATGGTTTTACATGGTTGATAAATTACACAATTCGTAGCCAATCGAAATATGTAGATATTATTTTATTAGTTATCGGTGGCTATGTTAGTGGTACTTCGTTAATAGGTGCTCCATTGATAGCTGCGGTAGTAGCAAGACATGTTGATCGTATTCAGCTACGTGAGACCTTATTCGTACTCTGGATTATTCTGGTTACTTTTAAAATGGGTGGATTTATTGCTTAT
This sequence comes from Cocleimonas sp., assembly GCA_036478745.1. Classification (GTDB taxonomy): domain Bacteria; phylum Pseudomonadota; class Gammaproteobacteria; order Thiotrichales; family Thiotrichaceae; genus Cocleimonas. Next base: position 232,628 of record JAZGEM010000020.1, on the reverse strand, counting down.
GAGGTCGAATTACAATGGAAATTTAGTTTATTCCTTTTGCCCTTCGTTGCTATTGGACATTTTGCTGGATTAAAAATACATGATTATTTGATTACACGTGATAGCACGACGTTTCATCGTTATTTGGGGTTATCTTTAATACTCGTTTCGGTAGCAGGTTTATTTAAATACATTTATGGTAATGTTTAAAATGGAATCAAACTTTATAGCTATTCATCATGTTAGCTTTATTATCTCAGATGTCGATAAAGCCAAAGTTTTTTATTGTGGCGTATTGGGTTTGCCTATTGATAAAACTCGACCAGATCTTAGTTTTGATGGAATCTGGCTTGATATAAATGCACAGCAACAAATACATCTATTAGTTGTAAACAATCCTGACCCATTAAACAGACCAGAACATGGAGGTCGTGATCGTCATGCGGCATTTAAAGTCAAAGATTTAAACTTGATTTGTAAGCAATTAGATAATGCTAAAATTTTGTATACTCTTAGCAAATCAGGTAGAAAGGCGTTATTCTGTCGTGATCCTGATGGGAATACTTTGGAGTTGATGGTATGAGTCAAGAAGTCTTGAAAACAGTTGAAAGTGATTTTTTAGCGTCGTTTAATGGTAAATTCTTTGGTGTGCTACGTTGGCATCAACTTGATGCGATTTGGGATGCAGTTAAAAAAGAAAGTGATTTGGGTTGGTATGTCTACCAAACTAACAATCAACCACCTCAAGAATTAACGGTAGGTGATAAATTAAATACTTTTATTGAAGTTCTAGACAAAGAACTTCGAAATGATCATGAAGAGGATTATTGTGGAATAGTATATGTTGATAACATGGAAAGCCCACGTTTTATCAAAGTATATGATCCCTCTAATCTAGGTACTTCATGTAGTATTGCACAAACAGCACCCCCACCGAAGTGGGTAATAAGTAAGCAGTTACCTGAGAAACTTGTTACTGATGAGCCTCCTAAAAAATATCAAAAGCGTTGGTTTGGTAATTTATTTGCCAAAAAATAAGATTTTTTAAAAAAAACTTGCAAGAACAGCCATGCTGCATAGACACTCAGGATTCTTTTCGAGTAGAATACCCCGCAATTTGTAAGCCGTTTAATTAAAGTTGTAACTAAGGATGGAAACGTTGAATAAAAGCGCAATTCTTGTTCTAGAAGATGGAAATGTCTTTCATGGTAAATCGATTGGTCATGAAGGTTGTACTGTTGGAGAAGTAGTTTTTAATACTGCTTTAACAGGTTATCAAGAGATCCTTACCGATCCATCTTATGCGAGCCAAATGGTGACGTTAACATACCCACATATCGGTAATGTTGGTGTTACAAGTGAGGATGAGGAGTCTGATAGCATATTTGCTACAGGACTCATCGTAAAAGATGTGCCTTCTTTGCACAGTAATTGGCGGGCAGAAGAGTCACTGCCAGATTACTTACGACGTAAAAAAGTTGTTGCAATTGCCGATATTGATACACGTCGTTTAACACGAATACTACGCGAAAAAGGTGTACAACGTGGCTGTATTTGTGTTGTTGAAAAAACGGATAAAGAAATAGAATCAGCTCTACAGCTAGCTAAAGAATTCCCAGGTCTAAAGGGAAATGATTTAGCTAAAGTTGTTTCAACAAAAGACAGTTACAGCTGGAATCAGGGAACATGGAATCTCAACCCAAAGGATAATAAAGTGTTGGATAAATCTGATGCTGAATTTCAAGTTGTAGCCTATGATTTCGGTATTAAAAAGAATATCCTTCGGATGTTGGTAGATCGTGGTTGTCATGTAACTGTTGTACCCGCACAAACATCTGCTGAAGATGTCTTAGCAATGAATCCGGATGGTGTGTTTTTATCAAATGGTCCGGGTGATCCTGAGCCTTGTGATTATGCGATTCAAGCGATTCAAACCATTCTTGAGAAGAAACTACCTACTTTTGGTATTTGTTTAGGTCATCAACTTTTAGGGTTAGCCAGTGGCGCTTCAACAGTAAAAATGAAATTTGGTCATCATGGAGCAAACCACCCTGTACAGAACTTAGCAACAAAAAAGGTAATGATTACCAGTCAAAATCATGGTTTCGCTGTGGATGAAGACAGTTTGCCTGATAATTTAGAAACCACATATCGTTCTTTATTTGATAATAGTTTACAAGGTATTAAACGCACTGACTGTCCGGCTTATAGTTTTCAGGGACATCCTGAAGCAAGTCCTGGCCCACATGATATTGCTCCAATCTTCGATGATTTTATCGCGCTAATGCAGGAGGCGAAATAATGCCTAAACGTACGGATATTAACAGCATACTTATCATCGGTGCCGGCCCAATCGTTATTGGTCAAGCCTGTGAATTTGACTATTCTGGCGCGCAGGCTTGTAAAGCATTACGTGAAGAGGGATACCGTGTCATTCTGGTTAACTCAAACCCAGCAACGATAATGACTGACCCTGAAATGGCTGATGCCATCTATATAGAACCCATTCGTTGGAAAACGGTGGAAGCTATTATTGAAAAAGAAAAACCTGATGTTCTATTACCAACTATGGGTGGTCAAACTGCACTAAACTGTGCGTTAGACTTAGAAAAACACGGTGTTCTTGAAAAGCATGGAATCGAAATGATCGGTGCTAAAAAAGAAGCTATCGATATGGCGGAAGATCGTGAAAAGTTCCGTGTTGCGATGGAAGAGATTGGTCTTGATTCTGCACGTTCTGGGATTGCTCATGAAATGGTAGGGGCTAGAGAAATTCAAAAAGGACTAGGTTTCCCAACAATAATTCGTCCATCTTTTACCATGGGTGGTTCAGGTGGGGGTATTGCTTACAATCAAGATGAATTTGAAGAGATAGTTGCTCGCGGTTTAGATATGTCTCCTACATCTGAAGTATTACTCGAAGAGTCTTTATTAGGCTGGAAAGAGTATGAAATGGAAGTGGTACGGGATCAGGCAGATAATTGTATTATCATTTGTGCGATTGAGAACATTGATCCGATGGGTATTCATACAGGCGATTCAATTACCGTAGCGCCTGCTCAAACATTGTCTGATAAAGAATATCAAATTATGCGGAATGCATCTTTGGCTGTTTTGCGTAAAATTGGTGTTGAAACAGGTGGATCAAATGTACAGTTTTCAATAAACCCAGAAGATGGTCGGATGATTATTATTGAAATGAATCCACGCGTCTCGCGTTCATCAGCATTAGCATCAAAGGCCACGGGGTTCCCAATCGCTAAGATTGCAGCAAAACTCGCTGTAGGTTATACATTGGATGAATTGCGAAATGATATTACTGGAGGTGCTACACCTGCATCGTTTGAACCTGCTATTGATTATGTCGTCACTAAAATCCCACGTTTTACTTTTGAGAAGTTTCCAAAGGCCGATTCACGTTTAACTACACAAATGAAATCTGTGGGAGAAGTGATGGCGATAGGAAGGACTTTTCAGGAGTCATTCCTCAAAGCACTTCGCGGTATGGAAACAGATATTGATGGTTTAGATGAACGTGTTGACCTAACGAGTGACGATGCTAAAGATATATTACGTCGTGAGTTAACAGCTGCGGGTCCTGAGCGCATACTTTATGTTGCAGATGGGTTTCGTTATGGGATGAATCAACAAGATTTATTTGAATTAACCTCAATTGATCCTTGGTTCTTGAATCAGATTGAAGAACTCATTTTGATTGAGAATAACTTAAAAGAAAAGATGCTTGCTAGTCTTCCAAAAGAAGAGCTGTATGACCTAAAGCGCAAAGGATTTTCTGATCGTCGTTTAGCCAAACTATTGCAAACAAAAGAAAAAGAAGTACGCAGAACTAGAATTAAATTGGATGTGAGACCCATTTATAAACGTGTTGATACCTGTGCTGCAGAGTTCTCTACTGATACTGCATATATGTATTCTAGTTATGATGAGGAATGTGAAGCGAACCCCACTGACAAAGAAAAAATCATGATTTTGGGTGGTGGGCCTAATCGTATCGGGCAGGGAATTGAGTTTGATTACTGTTGTGTACATGCTGCTTTTGCGATGCGAGATGATGGCTATGAAACGATTATGGTTAATTGTAATCCTGAAACAGTTTCGACAGATTACGATACCTCAGATAGGCTTTATTTTGAACCCCTAACATTGGAAGATGTTTTAGAAATTGTTGATCTGGAAAAACCTAAAGGTGTGATTGTACAATACGGTGGGCAAACGCCATTGAAACTTGCAGAAGCGTTAGAGGAAAATGGAACCCCTATTATTGGTACCAGTCCTGATGCCATTGATCTAGCAGAAGACCGGGAGCGTTTTCAGCAAATGATCGAGAAACTCGGTCTTAAACAGCCACCTAATCGTACCGCTCGAAGTACTGAAGAAGGTGTTCGTTTAGCTGAGGAAGTAGGTTACCCATTAGTAGTAAGACCATCTTATGTTCTGGGTGGACGTGCTATGGAAATTGTTCATAATGAAGAAGATTTGCGTATCTATATGCGTAATGCGGTTAAAGCATCAAATGAATCACCTGTATTATTAGATCGATTCCTTGATGACGCGATTGAAGTTGATGTTGATGCTATTTGTGATGGCAAAGATGTGTTGATTGGTGGAATCATGCAACATATAGAACAAGCAGGTGTGCATTCTGGTGACTCTGCATGTTCCTTACCTCCTTATTCCTTGAGTCAGGAAATACAGGATGAGCTACGTGATCAATCGCGTCAAATGGCTTTGGCGTTAAATGTTATAGGTTTAATGAATGTACAGTTTGCTATTAAAGGTGATGATGTATATGTGCTTGAGGTTAATCCTAGAGCCTCAAGAACAGTTCCTTTTGTATCTAAGGCAACAGGACGACAGTTAGCTAAAATAGCAGCTCGCTGTATGGCAGGTGTATCACTAGCAGATCAAAATGCGCTGGAAGAAATTATCCCTACTCATTATTCAGTAAAAGAAGCCGTTTTCCCCTTCATTAAATTCCCTGGAGTTGATCCAATATTAGGTCCTGAAATGAAATCAACAGGTGAAGTAATGGGGGTAGGTACTAGTTTTGCGGAAGCTTTTGGTAAATCACAATACGCAGCTAATGTAGATATTCCCACGCAAGGTGGTACCGCTTTTTTAAGTGTGCGTGAGAATGATAGGAAGTCAGTTCTTGATGTTGCTAAACTTTTAACTGACCTTGATTTTAAATTAGTAGCTACTCGTGGAACTGCAAGATCTATTATAGAGGCTGGTTTTAGCTGTGATATAATTAACAAAGTTAGTGAAGGGCGTCCTCATATTGTTGATCTTGTTAAAAATGAAGAGGTTAACTTGATTGTAAATACCACTGAGGGCAAAAAGGCGATCGAAGATTCTTTCGAAATTCGTCGTGAAGCGCTTCAAAATAAAGTGACTTATGCAACAACCATTACGGGAGCATGGGCACTTTGCCAAGCAATGATGTATGAAGATAAAGAACAAGTTTATAAACTTCAAGATCTTCACTAAAGAGGCTAATCATGGATAGAGCACCCGTTACAAGTAAAGGCGCAGAGCGTTTAAAAGAAGAACTGAATGTATTAAAAACAGTCACTCGCCCTAAAATAGTTGAAGCAATAGCTACGGCTCGTGAGCATGGGGATTTAAAAGAGAATGCAGAGTATCATGCGGCCAGAGAGCAACAGAGTTTTGCAGAAGGGCGAATTCAAGAGCTTGAAGCGGTATTGTCAACAGCACAAATCATCGATATCACCGATCTTGGTGTAGAAGGTCGAATCGTTTTTGGTGCGACTGTAGAGCTTGAAGATCTTGATACAGAAGAAAAAGTTACTTACCAAATTGTTGGCGATATAGAAGCTGATATTAAAAGAAAACTCATCGCTGTTTCTTCACCTATTGCGCGTGCAATGATTGGTAAGGAAGAGGGTGATGTTGCGACTGTAAATGCACCTGCAGGCATTCGTGAATATGAAATTTTAGATATCTCATATATCTAATCTTACAGATTATTACTTTATTTATGCGATCTTCATTAGCTATATTTTCAAATAAACTATCTACTTTTAAGATGGTAAATCAACAGGCTATTTTTAAATGACAACAACCATCGTTGATTTACTCCGTCATGGTGAAATGGAAGGTGATTCTGTTTATCGTGGTGTTACAGATGATATTTTGACAGACCATGGCTGGCAACAGATGGTTAATACTCTTGAGAATAGAACAAGTTGGGATGTAATCTATACCTCACCTTTGCAAAGCTGTAGTGAATTTTCTGAATTAATTGCTTCTGAAGATGATATAGACTTAGAGGTTTCTAAAAACTTTCAAGAAATAGATTTTGGGCTCTGGGAAGGTCTGTCACCCGATGAAATAATGAAAGAGGACGCAGATTTACTAGCGAAATGGTGGAAGTCTCCAACAAAAGTGTCACCACCGGATGGTGAGGACTTCCACAATTTTCAGGCTAGAGTTTTAAGCTCATTTAAACAAATGATTGCTGAAAATAAAGGAAAAAGAATTCTGTTAGTAACTCATTCTGGTGTGATTCGTTTAATACTCATGCATATTTTGAGTATGCCAGAAGAAGCATTCTTTAGGGTTAATGTAGATTATGCAAGCTTATCCAAAATTCATTATTATCATGATGATGAAGGAGATTCAGTAAGCTTAATTAAGCACGGTTAAGCTTCTTTTTTACATCTATGCAAGAATGTTGTAATAATTCATCAAACACTATTCCTAAATTTTCTAAGTGTCCTGTTAGTTATAATAAGTGTTCGTTAGTACCCAATTCTTGTGTGCGGTTTCATTTAAAAAATCCTAATGCTATTGATTTTAAAGACCTAAATTATTATTTTTGCTCAGACCATGAGTGTAAAGTGGTTTACTTTTCAGAAGAAGGGGAGGTTATAGGGAAACCTGAAATCAAGACATGTATTGGAGTGAAAGAGAAAAATAATAAAAAAAGAATACTTTGTTACTGTTTTTCGATTAGTTATCAAGATTATGAGGAAGATAGTAAAGTCAAAGAATATGTCGTCAATAAAACAAAAAGTAAGCAGTGTAACTGCATTTTACTGAACCCTTCAAGTAAGTGTTGCTTAAGAGACTTTCCAATGCCTAAATCCGAAATTAATGAGTAATATCAACACTATGAAATTTAATGATTCAGGTGTATGATACGCGCCAAAATAGCTTCTACTGGTATTATTTTTCTAATATAAGATGCAGTCTATGAGTCTTTTAATTCTTTTGTTATTGCCCTTAGTTGGCGCCGCATTAATTGCTTTTCTCTCTAATAAAACTCCACAATTGATTCGTAATGTTGCTATAGCTACGGCGAGCATCACCTTAACCTATTCTATCTTTTTAATTGTTGCTGGAGATGTGATACCTACAGAGCATGGTCTTTGGCAGAAGTATCACCATACTTGGAATACACGTATGGGTACTTCATTCTCGCTAGGTGTTAATGGTTTTTCCTATCCAATGATTTTGCTTACTACATTACTTGCATGGATAGCGATTCTTGCGTCGAAGTCGATAAATCATCACCCTAAAGGCTATTATTTGTTGATGTTGGTTTTAACAACAGCAATTTTAGGCGTATTCATGGCGCGAGACTGGGCGTTATTTTATGTTTTCTGGGAAGCTACACTTATTCCGCTGTTCTTTTTGATAGATCGCTGGGGAGGCAAGAATAGGCAAACAGCCTCATTAAATTTTGTTCTATACACTATGGGTGGCTCAGTCTTCATGTTGCTGAGTTTGTTAGTGTTATTCGATGCGACAGGTGGTAAATCTTTTTCTTTTGAGGCTATTAGTGAAGGTGCGAAGCATTTAAACGCTTCTGAGCAGGTATTAATTTTCCTTGGTTTACTCATAGGATTTGGTGTGAAAATGCCAATCTTCCCTTTGCATGGATGGTTGCCTGTAGCACATGTGGAAGCTCCTAGCCCTGTCAGTATTTTACTTTCAGGAATACTCCTTAAAATGGGAGCCTATGGTTTGATTCTTGCTACAGGAATGCTGCCAAAAGCGACAGAATTACTTTTACCCTTGTTAGTTACCTTAGCATTAATAGCAATTACTTATGGTGGTTTGCTGGCCTGGCGACAAAGTGATATGAAAAAAATGATTGCCTATTCATCTGTTTCTCATATGGGTGTGGTGTTGCTTGGCATAGCCTCAATGAATGTCAGTGGTTTGACAGGTGCTGTGTATCAGATGGTGGCACATGGTCTTGTTGCAGGTGCGTTATTTATGCTAATTGGTCTACTTTACGAACGTACTAATACAAAGAATATCAATGATTATGGTTCACTGCTAAAAGTAACCCCGCGGTTTGCTTTTTTTATTATTATCGCATTTGTTGCAGGTGTTGGAATGCCTGGTACTGCTGGATTTGTAGCCGAATTACATGTGATGATAGGATCATTTAAGCAGTGGGGTTGGGTAACTCTATTGTTAACCTTTGGTGTGTTAATTACAGCGGCTTATGGTGTACGCACAGTCGGTAAATTGTTTACTGGCCCAAGTAAAGAAATCATGAACAACGTGGATGATTTAAACCCAACTGAAGTGCTCGCTGCTGTGGCATTAACGTCAGGCATACTATTATTTGGTTTTTATCCTGCACCCATACTCGATATGATAACTCCCACCATAACAGATTTTATCTCTACACTTAAAAATGACATCACTATTCAGATGGTGGTGCGTTAATCATGTCAAAATATCAGCAAAAGCCTCATTTATCACGACAGCAATTACTTGATCAACTGACACATGCGATTGATCATTTTACTCATATATTGCCTGCTCAAGCATCTATTAAAGACTTTGTGCACCATAATACTTTACATGGCTTTGAGGAAATGAAGTTTCAAGACGCGCTCAAAGTATCCAATCGGCTCACGGGGGCTTATGGATACTGGTCTCAACAACAATTTCAAGCGCAATATCTTAAAGGTCGTATTAAAGATGAGGATATAGATGATGTCTTAGATAGGAATGGAGCTTTGCAAGCGCAACAACTTATCGTTAAATTGTCGAAGCTTTCTAAACAGTCGATATTTAAGAAAGATATTTATCGTATTGCATTATTATATCCCTTAAAAAGAATTTCTAGTAACCAACTTAAATGGCAATCAGAAGAACTACATGCACTTCAGGCATTTCAGCAAGATGTCCCTAATATTTCACGAAAAAAGTTACTAGATGCCGCTAAGAATTATGGGTTTGTTAGTGAAAAAGAGGCTATTAAGGATCTTTGGAAAGGCTGTGTGAAAGTATTAGGGTTAGACCCTATTTTATTACATCCAGAAGATCTAGTTGATTTAACCCCAGAACGAGCTGAAAAAATATTTACTGAATTAAGTGAAAAGTTTGAAGCTGAAACTCATTATGTTGACACATTATCTGATACGCAAAAAAGTAAATATGAAGCCCAGTTACAAAGTTGGTCAGATCTTAAATCTGACACTGCAAATAACGATAATAATAAATTACGCTCTGCGATTAAAACCTTAACAGGAGTTGAGGTAAAAACTGCGGTGTCTTCTCCTTTAATATCTAAAGTTGATATTCTAATTCGCAAGCAATCAAAACAGCAAGTCGATCAACTTATTAAACAGGTTGGTGATCAATTAACACTTCGTGGCTTATTAACAAAACTTACAGGAATAGATGTTCAACATAAAATAACGGCTTATTTATTACCTTATCTTTCTAATTGGTTAGATGAGGGTGTAGCAGCTTGGCACTCTGAAAACAAACAAAGAAAAGGCTTCTATAAATCTTGGAAAGAAAGTGCATTATTAGATAATAGTAATTTATTTAATGATTTAGTTGACTGGAAAGAACATATCCAATCTTTACCCGATGACTCTACCCAAACAGTAATGGATGAATTATCTCGGATGGGAATACCAGAAGATAAATGGGGAGGATATATTTCTCGTTTAGCACTTGATCTTCCTGGTTGGTCAGGTATGTTTTATTGGCGTCACAGTAACCCTGCCTATAAGGTGGTAGAGTCGACCAATGTTAAAATGATGGACTATCTAGCAGTTCGTTTGATCTTAGAACATTTATATAGTCGTGATTTATGTCGTAAGCAATGGTTATTTGATGGGGACATGGGAACTATTCGAGTGTACTTGCATAAGAATCATTCAGAATCATTTGTAAGATATATGCTTTATAACCAACAACTACCAGAATACTTATTAAGCTTATCGCAACAACTTGTGGAACGAGAATCGTTTGAAACACATAAGGATGAAGATTGGCAGCAATTAGCTAAAATGATTTGGACATGGCAGCAATGCCCATCTTCAGATAGTACTTTAGCGAATGATATACAGTTGGGTTTTATAGAAGCAGAGCAAAAGCAGCGAGGCTCTCACTTACATCACGATGGTTGGAAATTATTTCGTTTAGCACAACATTTAGGTGTTTGTGGTGTAGATATAAGGCTATTAAAAAAACAGCAGTTAGATGATATATACGATTGTATTCATTCAATGGATAAAGAAACAAAAGGCTTTACGCTGTTAAAAGCTTATGAACGAAACTACCGAGAACAACTTTTCACTACAATTTCTCAAAACCAAGGTAGAGGTACTTGGGAAAACAGAAATAATAAGCGACCAGAAGCTCAATTAATTTTTTGCATGGATGATCGTGAAGAAGGTTTTCGCCGTCATCTAGAACACCTGAATCCAGATATCGAAACTTTTGGTGCGGCGGCATTTTTTGGTGTTGTAATGAATTGGAAAGGGCTGATGGACAAAGAGTCTGTAGTTCTTTGCCCTGTCGTTGTAACCCCAGTTCATGAGATTACCGAAGTTGCTGATAACAAATACGTGCAACAAACAGAAAAGTTTAGCAAAAGAGTTAACTTACGATCAAAGGTTGGAAACTTTATCCATCAAGATTCTCGTCGAAGCTTACTATCTACATCGATTATGACTACTCTGTATGCTCCTGTCGCCTCGGCAATTCTTGTTGGAAAAATTTTCAGCCCATTAAAATGGAATAATTTTATTACGCGTTTAAAACAAAACTTTGATACTAATACTGTAACGCGGATAAATACTACAGCTAAAAATTGTGATAAAGAGCCTACAGAAAATGATAGGCAACTAGGATATACCATTGAGGAACAGGCAAACATTGTTGCAGCTTTCTTACAAAATAATGGTCTTCTCTCCGATTTTTCACCGTTAGTTGTGCTGATGGGTCATTACTCTTTTAATCAGAACAATCCTCACACAGCAGCCTATGGTTGTGGTGCTTGTGGTGGTAAGTTCAGTGGTCCAAATGGGCGTGTTTTTGCTGCGATGGCAAACAATGATGAGGTACGAATTGCGCTCTTAGGTAAGGGAATTGATATACCAGAAGATACTTGGTTTATTGGAGCTCAGCATGATACGTGTAATGAAAATATTATTTGGACAGACATTGATTTAATCCCCGAAAGCCTTAAAAGAAACTTTCAGAAACTGCAAGAAAACACAGTAGAGGCGAGTCAACACTCCGCACATGAACGTTGTCGAAAGTTAGCATCAGCGCCTAAAAAACCTAGTTTGATTCAAGCCTTAAAACATATCGCAGGACGTGGAGTTGATTTTTCCCAAGCAAGACCAGAATTAGGTCATGCAACCATTGCTTCAGGATTTGTGGGTAGACGTTTTTTAACGCAAGGTACTTTCCTTGATAGGCGTAGTTTCCTAATATCCTACGATTCTAATGTTGATCCTAAGGGTGAATTTTTAGAGCGGATTCTTTTAAGTGCTGGACCTGTTGGTGCAGGTATTAATTTGGAATATTACTTTTCTTCAGTAAATAATGAAAAATACGGGAGTGGATCCAAAATAGTTCACAACCTATCTGGCTTATTTGGGGTTATGGAAGGTGGTTCAAGCGATTTGCGAACAGGCTTACCTCAGCAAATGATAGAGATTCATGAACCAATGCGTTTACAACTAATGGTTGAAGCTAAAACAGAAGTGTTAACAGAAATATATAAGCGACAACCTTCTATACAGCAGTTAGTGGGCAATGGCTGGATTCTACTTTCAGCAAAAGATCCTGATTCTGAGGTCATTCATACTTTCAATCCTGATAAGGGTTGGGAATTGTGGGAGTCCCCAGATGTTAAGGTCGAAACAGTAAATAAGTCAGAAGACTGGTATTCAGGTAATTATGATCATTTACCCACGGTGTTAATTAAGGGAGTTAACAATGCCTGATGTTATCTTAAATACTATTTTAGTGTTAATCCCTTTATTGCCTTTATTATCCGCATTATGGATATCAATCGGTTTTATTTTTGAATGGAACCGAGGTGAACAGGGCGAGAAGCAAACAACAGTTGTCGCTGTTGGAGCTTCTGCCTTATCTTTTTTATTGGTTCTCACCTTAGGTGTTTATTATAGTTTTCATGACTTTCCAACGGAAACTATCAAATTAGGACAGTGGTTATCATCAGGTCAATATCATATTGATTTTAGTTTTTTACTGGATTATAAAAGTTTGGTTATGGGGGTTTTAGTCGCCTTTTTAACATTGCTGATTACCCGTTTCTCTGTTAATTATTTACACCGTGAGTCTGCCTATCAACGTTTTTTCATGATGTTGTCTATTTTCAGTGGGGCAATGCAACTGATCATTCTATCGGGAAATGCCCTCATAACTTTCATTGGTTGGGAACTCGCAGGTGTCAGTTCATATCTTTTAATCGCCTATTCATGGCACCGAGATACTGCAACAATCAATGCGACTCGAGCATTTATTACTAACCGTATTGGTGATGCTGGATTTCTACTCGGAATAGCCTTTTCATTGTTCTGGTTTAACAGTGTCGATTGGCTTGATATGTCTTTTATGGTGACTTCTAAAGTGCATATTGGTTTGATTTTATTTGGGTTTATATTAGCTGCATTAGTTAAATCTGCACAACTACCTTTTTCTGCCTGGATTACTCGTGCATTAGAAGGACCGACACCATCAAGTGCTGTATTTTATGGCTCAGTCATGGTGCATGCAGGCATCTATTTATTAATACGCTTAGAGCCTCTATTAGTACAAGTACCTTCATTGTCACTATTATTGTTAGTGATTGGACTACTTACAGTCGTTTATTCTTATTTGGTTGGATTAGTTCAATCAGATGTTAAATCTTCCTATATGTTCTCAACCTTGTCACAGGTTGCTTTAATGGTGGTCTGGATTGGTTTATCTTGGTATGAATTAGCCCTACTACATATCGTTGTGCATGCCATTTGGCGTGCCTACCAATTTTTACACGCACCATCTTTTATGCAACTGGTCAATCAGCCTGCAAAACCTGTCCCTCGTTGGCTTAGGAAAAGGAAGTGGCTTTATACAGCCGCACTACAACGTTTTTGGCTTGATGGTATTTCTGACTGGTTATTTACCAAACCGACACAAGCTTTAGCGCATGAGGTTCAATTGTTTGATGAGCAGGTGGTTGATCGTATTACAGGAATCCCATCTCACTCAAATATGGTTTCAACACTTTCGCACTGGGAAGCAAGTAAACAGGGGAAATTTAAAATACAAAATGAAGTAGGAACAGGTCGTGGAGTTTTCGGCTCTACAATACAATTGATAGCGATTGCATTTGAATGGTTTGAAGAACGATTAATATTAAAAGGCAGTGGTGAAGGTTTAATGAAAGCGCTACATAAGTTGGGTAAGCAACTCGAACACATTGATCAGTTATTAATGAAACCGCGTTATGCGGTGTTATTAATTATGGCTACCTTTGTTGTTGTACTGTAGAGGCTAATGTAATACATGGAATTTACAGAAATTCAATTTGGTTTACCAATTTTAGAATGGCTTCAATTACTGCCTTTAGTGGCATCTTTGATTCTCTTTAAAATAAGAAATACACCTGCAATTATAATTGCCTTAGTCGCTGCTGCGGCTGAACTATTTCTTTCGATTTATTTATATTTATCTTTTAACTTTGAAACAGCAGCGATGCAGTTTGCAAACAAGGCTAGCTTATTGGGTTTACCTTATCATGCCGCGGTCGATGGTATCAGTATTTTATTCGTATTACTGACTTCCTTGTTGGCATTGCTATCTGTTTTATTTGTTATTTTTAGAAAGCTTGATGGTACGAGTGTGTTGGCGGTTATGTCAATTATCCAAGCATTACTAATCAGCCAGTTTGTGACGGTTGACTTACTCTGGTTCGTATTGATGTCTGCTTTGGAGATGATCGCAGTGGCTTTTCTACTGTATCGTTGGGCAACATTCATTGATGCAGAACCGATGTTAAAAAGTTATGTTCAGTTTATGACGATCAGTATTGTGCTGCTCATTGTGGGTACATTCATGCTGGGCTGGAACTACTCAGATCATCATTTTAACTCCTTGGTTAATTCTGGTTTAACGGGGCAGTCGAAGTGGTCTTTTGATCTTTATGATCTTGCTAAAACACCCGTAGAGCCAGCCATCGCAACCTTTATTTTCTTTGCTTTATTCTATGGCTTCGGTATCCGTGTTCCTGTTTTTCCTTTGCATGGGTGGTTACCGATTACCATGCAACACGGTAATGTGGCTGTTGCCCCCGTATTTTTACTGGGATTAAAAGTTGGTATTTTCGGTTTATTGCGATTTGTCTTTCCTGTATTACCTGAAGCCGTTATCAGTTGGCATAAAATTATAATAGTCTTTGCTATTGTTGGTATTTTTTATGCAGCAGTTCTGGCAATGCGGCAAACCAATATACGACGTTTAATGGCCTACGGTGTGATTAGTCATACAGGGATTATCACGATTGGTTTATTTACCCTAAGTAGAAATGGTTTTGAAGGCGGCATAATGCTAGCCATTAACTTTGGCTTAGCCATATCAGGTTTAATGTTCATGACAGGGCTTGTATGGCAACGTACGAATACTGCAGTAATGACACGCCTTGGTGGTCTTTTTGAATTTATCCCTGTGGTTGGTATTGCCTTTTTAGTTGCAGGACTTGCCATTGTTGGTATGCCAGGTACTCCTGGATTTGATGCTGTTCACCTTGTTTTAGAAGCTGCAATATCGGAGTTTGGCGCAAAAGTCACGATTGCCGCTGCCTTGGGTAATGTTGTTGCTGCAGGGTTTTTATTGTTTGCCTTTCAAAAAGCATTTTTAAGCGAGCCAAACTGTGATACTTCAAAATGGGATACCAGTCCTGCCAGAATTACCGAAAGAGCGTTGGCAATTATCATGATCGTAGTCATTCTCGGTATGGGGTTTTTCTCGGGTCTTTGGTTGGACTTATTCGAACATACTCTTGATGGGCTTAGTACATTATATGGAAATAGGGGGGGGCACTAATGTCTTTCTTAAATCTTAATTTCACACCTTTTCCATGGCTTAGTATCTTAATACTAGTTCTTCCAATAGGCGCAGCAATCATTCTACTTTTGGAAAGTAATAAAGCGCGCTATGTAGCTTTGGTAACCAATGTATTGGTATTAATTGTTTCCATTTTAATTGTTATCAATTTCGATTCAGGTATTGCTGGGTTTCAATTCGTCGAAAAACATCCATGGATTAGTAGTCTAAATATTCATTACTTTCTCGGGGTTGACGGTATATCGGTATTATTTTTACCTACGACAGCTTTACTCTTTACTGCAGTAACTTTGGCATCTTGGAATAATATACAAACCAAAAGAAATACTTATTTTAGCTTATTATTAATATTAGAAGCCGCTATTTTAGGTGTTTTTAGTGCGCTGGATACAATCTTCTTTATCTTCTTTTGGGAAACCACTCTGATACCTGTTTATTTTTTAATCAGCCTTTGGGGTGTTGGCGCAAGTAGGCGTTACGCGGGTATGAAATATGTTCTGTTTATGATGACAGGTGGTTTGCCGATTATGTTTGCCTTTGTCTTGTTGGCTATTCAAAGCGACGGCAGTTATATTTTTGACTACACCCAGTTACTAACGACTGCCAGAGAGAATCAATATCAAACAATCATTTTCTTTTTGCTGCTTTTTGGTTTTGGTGTAAAAACACCCTTATTTCCAATGCATACCTGGTTACCGGTACTCGCACAGGAAGGTCATCCGAGTACCATAGCGACGATCGTTGGATTAAAACTAGGCGCTTATGGATTACTTCGTTTTGTCATTCCTATGGCTCCGGATGCGGCACATCAGTTTCAAAGTCTATTAGTTGCTTTTGGTATTGTTGCCGTTATTTATGGCGCTATAGCCGCACTTAAACAAACCAATTTGCGTCGTATGTTAGCTTATTCAAGCTTAAGCCATGTGGGTTTAGTTGTTCTAGGTATTGCGACATTCAGCCAACAAGGTATTCAAGGTGCAGTATTACAATTACTTAACTTTACTATGGTATCCGCTGGTTTATTTTTATTGTCAGGCTTTATCCTACAACGTATTGGCTCAACAGATATTCTGAGTTTGGGCGGCTTAGCCAAAACCATGCCACTGTTAACCTCATTCTTCTTCTTTTTGGGTTTGGCAAATATGGGCGTTCCTGGTACCAGTACGTTTCCTGCGGAGTTCTTAATAATCGTCAGTGCACTGGATAATTTCACTGGAGTAGGCCTAGCCGCATTAATGGGGATTATATTAGGTGCGGCATACTTTCTAGGAATTTTTAGAAAGTCATTCTTTGGAGAATGCAAAAGTGAAATCGTTCAAGATGCCATTGACTTAAAAGCACGTGAACTATTAATTGTGTTCGTAATGAGTGCAATTGTTCTAATCGTAGGTCTCTATCCACAGATGGTATTGGGTGTTATTGATCAAGCAAGTCAAGGTTGGGTGAGTGTGATAACAATAAGTAATCGTCTCTAATTGTGTAAAAAAGGGGGGGGTGCCATTAGAGTTAACGCATGAAAATACACCCAATTATTTATAATTCAGAGTGTTTTTCTTCGATTTGCCGTATCTTTCTTTGCGACTCTGCTCAGGATAAACCAAGTCCACCCTGCAGAGTAACATTTGATCATTTACATTCTAGTGTGAAAATAATGTTCAACTATATATAGTATTTTCCAGCAGTTGCAACGATTACGGTAATTATACCGATAATAGTATTGATACCCACCATAGTTCTAATCTGACCTAATGCTGCTGCACCATCTTTCCACTCTTCTGCGATAACGGCTTTTTTCAAACGGTTATAGGGAGCAAAGAAAACATGCATGAAAATCAACATCATGATAATGCATAATCCCAGCATGATATGCATAAATATTGGTGGTTTTGGGAATTGGAACATCATCCATAATCCAGATGCTAATACTAGAATAATACATAACCAAACCCAGGGGAAAAATCGTTTAAATCCCGCTACCCATAATCGCAAACGATAGGGAGGATCAAGAATTTCAACTACAGCAGGGCGCATAACTTGATGGGCAAAAAACATGCCACCTACCCAAATAATAATAGATAAAAGATGTACTGCAAGTGCGATTGACATAATCATAAAGTAACCCTGAAATAAAAAATGGAGTAGTTGTTAATAAGTGTTATACCGCACCCTTCGACTCCGCTTGGGTGCTACTCATTTTCTTCGAATTAAGATTAGGAGTATCTAATGACGGAAGTGCCTCATTCCTGTCATTACCATCGCCATTCCAGCCTCATCGGCAGCAGTAATAACTTCATCATCACGCATAGAACCACCCGGTTGTATCACTGCTACAATACCAGCTTCTGCGGCAGCATCGATCCCATCACGAAAAGGGAAGAATGCGTCAGATGCCATCACAGAACCCGTTACCGTAAGATCAGCATGTTCTGCTTTAATGCCAGCGATACGAGCTGAATTTATACGGCTCATTTGACCTGCTCCCACACCAATTGTCATATTATCTTTACAGTAAACAATCGCATTTGATTTAACAAACTTGGCAATTTTCCAAGCAAATAATAAATCACGCATTTCCTCATCGGTAGGTTTACGTTTGCTAACTATTTCTAATTTTTCATAGAGTTCAAGATCCGCATCTTGAATCAATAAGCCTCCATTGACACGCTTGTAGTCGATTCGAGGTTGAGCATGTTCAAACTTGCCACACTCCAAAAGACGCACATTTTGCTTCTCACTAATGGCTTTACTGGCTTTTTTAGAAACTTTTGGTGCGATAATAACTTCAACAAACTGATTCTTTACAATGGCTTTTGCGGTTTTACCGTTAAGTTTTTTATTAAAAGCAATAATTCCACCAAAGGCAGATTCAGGATCAGTACTAAACGCTCGTTCATAAGCATCTAAAATATCATCCCCAATGGCAACACCACAGGGGTTAGCATGTTTTACAATGACACAGGCAGTTTCATTATCAAATTGTTTCACACATTCTAAAGCGGCATCTGTATCCGCAATATTATTATAAGAAAGCTCTTTTCCTTGTAGTTGCTGCGCTGTGGCTATATTTGCACCTGTTTGATTTCCTGATACATAAAATGCCCCTTTTTGATGGGAGTTTTCACCATAACGTGTTGTTTGCTGTAGCTTAAACTGCACATTGAATGTACTCGGAAATCCACTCGCTTTTCCATTTTCAACAATTGCACCAAGATAGTTAGCAATCATGCCGTCATAGCCAGCTGTGTGCTCAAAGGCTTTAGTCGCTAACTTAAAACGCATGTCTTTTGAAATACTTCCGTTATTTTCTTCAAGTTCTTCTTCAACTAAAGTGTAATCAGAAGGGTTTACTACGATAGTAACATGCGCATGATTTTTAGCCGCTGCGCGCACCATGGTTGGTCCACCAATATCAATATTTTCAATCGCATCTTCTAAACTACAATCTTCTTTGGCAATCGTTTCTGCAAAGGGATAAAGATTGACTACGATTAAATCTATAGGCGGAATATTATTTTTTTCCATGACTGCATCATCTGTTCCACGACGAGCCAGAATTCCACCATGAATTTTAGGGTGTAATGTCTTTACACGCCCATCCATCATTTCTGGAAAACCCGTGTAATCAGATACTTCAGTAACCGGTATATTATTATCCGCAAGTAACTTGGCAGTACCACCAGTAGACAAGATCTCGATACCACGAGCATGGAGTTTTGTTGCAAAATCCAGTAATCCAGATTTATCAGAAACACTTAAAAGAGCGCGTTCAACGGGCATGTGAAAATTCCTTAGATTTTATGTTTTAGGGCTTATTATTGGGTAGACATAGTATCGCATAGGAACTATTGTCTATGCACCTGAAACGTGTAAAAAATCTATGTCTTTTAAAACCATGCCATCTTCGGTCTACCTACTTGCGATATGTCAGGCACTAATGATGAGTGGTACCACCTTGCTTATCACAGCATCTGCACTAGTTTGTTATACTTTGACTGAAGATAAAGCATTAACAACCTTACCCTTGTCATTGCAATTTCTAGGTTTAATGTTAACCAGTATTCCAGCATCATTGATTATGGGACGTTGGGGTCGTAAAGCTGGTTTTATGTTAGGCGGTTTATTCGGTATTGCGGGTGGCACAGTTCTCGTACTTGCAACGTTAAATCATCAATTTTGGTGGTTTGCATTTGGATCTTTTCTAATTGGTATTTTTAATGGATTTGGTACTTATTATCGTTTTGCTGCTGTTGATATGGTTGATGTTGAAAATCGTCCCAAGGCAATTTCCTATGTGATGGTAGGTGGTGTGATTGCCGCTTTAATTGGTCCAAACCTAGCCAGTTTTGGAAGTGAACTGTTTAGCGGTGAACAGTTTGCTGGTGGCTTTGTGTTTATGACCATTTTTTATGTAATGATTTTTGCCATTATGAGTTTTATGAGATTACCTAATGCTGCTTCAGCTAAACAAGAGTCCTCTGGAAGACCTCTAAAAGAAATTCTAAAACAGCCCGCATTTTTTGTTGCAGTACTATGTGGAATGTTAGGTTATGGGGTAATGTCTTATGTTATGACTGCAACACCTTTAGCGATGCAACATCATGGTCATGTTTTTGATGAGACTGCATTTGTTATTCAATGGCATGTGCTAGCCATGTTTGTGCCCTCATTTTTCACAGGAAGTATAATACAGCGTTTTGGTGCACTCAATGTAATGATTGTGGGAGCTGTACTCGGTTTAGCTTGTATGTTGATTAATTTATTTGGTACCAGCGTGTGGCATTTTTGGTTAGCATTAGTAGCTTTGGGTATTAGCTGGAATTTTCTGTTTATTGGTGCTTCAACTTATTTAACCTACTCCTATCAAGCCGAAGAAAAAGCCAAAGCACAGGCATTTAATGATTTTGCTGTTTTTACGATGGTGACAATCGCATCACTTTCCGCCGGCTTCTTTCAGCATAAGTTTGGCTGGCGAGTCGTTAATATAGGTGTGATTCCGTTTATAGGAATAATTTTAGTGAGTATTTTTTGGTTAAAAAGTTTACCAGAAGGGAAGAGAGTAAGTTCGAAGGCTGAAAGAAGGGTCTAGAGAATAATATGGCACCCCCTCCTTTTTTAGAAGATTTATGCTGAGGTATCATTATAACAATTACCATTAAAATCTGTATAAAAGGATAGCAATAACTCCAGCAAGTAACGTTAAAACTCGTAGCATAATACGGCTTACTTTAGAGCCTATCGTATTAAGTCTTTTCATATATCGAAATGCAATAATAATGGAAAATATAAAAAGTAGTACATTTAAAGTATCACTTAATGTGCTTTTGTTTTGCAGGTCGATGAAATGACCTGTCGTTGCTGTTAGGGTGATTTTAATTGCTACAAATGCAAATAAGCCAACTAAAATAGATACAAAGCGATCGAATAACAGCAGTAGAAAATCTTTTGTGTTTTTAATATTCTCTGAATCACTCACTTTTATAAATTACTTATTTTAACTTATTAGATAAAAAATCTAACAGTTCTGATGTTTGAATATCCGTTGCATTGTCATCCGAACGCCCTTTATATTCAAGCTGTCCTTCTTTTAAACCACGTTCAGAAATTACCAAACGATGTGGAATACCAATTAACTCATGATCAGCAAACATCGCACCTGGGCGCATATTTCGATCATCTAATAACACGTCATAACCCGCTGCAATTAGTTCATCATAAAGCCTATCTGCAGTCCCTTTAACTGTTTCTGATTTGTTGTAATTGATAGGTACAATACTTAACTGAAATGGTGCTAATGCATCTGGCCAGATAATGCCATTGTCATCATGATTTTGTTCGATACATGCAGCAACTACGCGAGTGACTCCGATGCCGTAACACCCCATTGTCATGGTAACAGGTTTACCATTCTCACCTAAAACTGTCGCATTCATTGTTTCAGAATATTTTCCACCGAGTTGGAAGATATGACCGACTTCTATTCCACGAAGAATATTTAGAGTTCCTTTGCCATCAGGACTTGGATCACCTTCTACCACATTACGTAGATCAACAAATTCAGGTTCTGGTAAATCACGTTGCCAGTTAACTCCAGTGTAATGCTTCCCATCGGTATTCGCACCACAGACAAAATCAGCCATATTCATGGTGGCAAAATCGGCATATATTTTCCCCTTTAAACCAATGGGGCCAATAGAGCCTGCATTACATCCAGCCGCTTGTAATAATTGCTCTTCCGTTGCAGGGGTTAATGGCACGGCAACGCCTTCGAGTTTTTCTGCCTTAATTTCGTTTAACTGGTCATTACCCTGCATGATTATAGTAATAATAGTATCGTCTTCACCTTGTACAATAAGCGTCTTCAACGATTCACTAGGATCACGTTTTAATAGGGCAGATAACTCATCAATGGTATGTGCATTCGGTGTATCAATGGTTTGCATTTCTTCGCTAGGAGTAGGGCGCTCGCCCTTGGGTGGCAAAGTTTCGGCTTTTTCAACATTGGCCGCATAATCACTTTCACTTGAGAAGGCGATAGCATCTTCACCAGAGTCAGCTAAGACATGAAACTCGTGCGAGCCACTGCCACCAATAGCGCCACTATCTGCTAGTACGGGTCTAAAATCTAAACCCATGCGCTCAAAAATACGGGTATAGGCAGCATGCATCACATCATAAGTTTGTTGCAAGGATTCTTGTGAAGTATGAAAAGAATAAGCATCTTTCATAATAAACTCACGTGAACGCATCACCCCAAAACGTGGGCGAACTTCATCTCGAAACTTAGTCTGAATTTGGTAGAAAGTGACGGGTAATTCTTTATAACTTTTTAATTCTTTGCGCACATAATCGGTAATAATTTCTTCATGGGTCGGGCCAAAGCAGAACTCAGCACCTTTGCGATCTTTCATCCGCAGAAGCTCAGGACCAAACTGATCCCAACGACCCGACTCCTGCCAAAGCTCCGCAGGTTGAATCGTTGGCATTAATAATTCAACCGCAGCTGAACGATTCATTTCCTCACGAATAATCCCCTCAACCTTTCGCATTACTTTTAAACCAAAGGGACCCCATGTATATAAACCCGAAGCAAGGCGTTTAATCATGCCTGCTTTGAGCATTAGTTGATGGCTGATAATTTCTGCATCGGCAGGGGTTTCACGTAAGGTAGAAATAGGGAAGTGAGATACTTTCATAAGGAAATAGCATAAAAAGAATTAAAGAACAGGATTTTAGCCGTTGTAGGCTTGGATACAAGTTTAATTTTCTGTTGGTTTAATAATTGACACCTCAGAATAACTCAATTGTGTAAAAAAAGGGGGGGTGCCATTATAAAAAAGTAAGCGATTAGGGTTTAATATACGAAGCCTATATCATAAGTTTATTTTCGTTGAGCACATGGATTGATAATGTTCTTATCGCTGATAGAATTAACCTAAAATAATATCTAAATCCGTTTAGAACCATTGATTCAATCATTTCTATTTTTAAATCCAATAATTACTTTGAAAATCAAATTACATAAGCTGAAATCGAAAAGTAGTGACTCGTGCTACCCCCGATAACAAATAAGTGCCAAATCCCATGAGCATGTTTTAAACGATAATCTAAAATATAAAATACAATTCCTACTGTATACAATATTCCTCCAATAGCGAGTAAATACAGTCCATTACTATGAAGGTGATCAGACAGGGTATTTAATGGAATTATTATTAACCAACCCATTAATAAATAGATGATCAACTGAGGGATACGTTTGTCTTCTTTTATTGTTTTCTTTTTGGGATAAGTATCGAGAACTATGCCAATAATTGCTAATCCCCATACTATCCCTAGAATTGACCATCCCCATGCACCACGCAATGTAACTAACATAAATGGCGTATAAGTTCCTGCAATGAGTAAGTATATGGATAGGTGATCTAGCTTCTGAAAGAGCTTTTTAAAATGACCATTATGTCCATGATAAAGAGTTGATGAGAAGTAGAGAACAAACAGTGTTGTACCATAAATTGCAACACTGCTAATTTTCCAAGGATCAGCAGTTTCTGAGGCAAGAAATATTAGATAAATCATACCGGGCAATGCCAATACTGCTGCTAGAAAATGGGTAACGGTATTAAACTTTTCACCATGTTTCATTTTATCACCTTATTTGTCTAGATGCTTAAAGTTCTGTCTTAATCGTATTTTTGAAAACTATATTTTAGTAAAAGATACTACAGAACCATATCCTGTACTTAAATCTCCAGTATGTATGCTACTTGCAGAATCAAGGCAAATGAGATTAAACTTAGGTAAAACATTGCGCGTCTGTACAACTGAATACTTCATCTGAATTACTTCTCTACATTAATTTTAGAACATAAAGTTAAAGTAAGAATCAAACAACTATCAAAATTGATAGGCAGGAGGATTTGATAGAGATGGAGTATTGTGGGAAAATGAAAAAACGACAGTTAATAATCCATTGATCCATCTGAATAACGCCAATATGAACACTAAATAAATAGTGAAAAACCAGTAATTATCGTAACATACATTGTTGATGGAGGCTTTATTAAGCTGTAGCTTTCTATCCCTTTTTATGTAGCAATTGTCTAAAGAAAGGGGGATGCCCATATATGATTAAACTTGATCAGAGGTCCCTTAAGGAGCCACTTAAATAGGTACCCTAATAACTTGACCAACAAGTAATAATACTTTGCCATTTTTGAATACATGAGGATTTGCTTTAATAATCTTTTTGTACAACAAACCATCACCATAGGCACGTTTAGAAATTGCCCATAGTGTTTCACCTTTTTTAACTACGATGGATCGCATTTCATTATTTCTCACATCAGATTCTTTTGAAAGTGCTTTTTTATAATCTGTTTTAGGTGTTTTTTCTAGGTCAATCAATGCATTAATTTGTTTTTGTAAGGACGCAAAGAGTTGTTCTGATTCTTGGCTTTTAGCAGGAGTTATCTTCTTCTTATATTTCGTAGTATATGTCGTGCTATTAATATTCTGCATAGCAGCAACAATTGCATCAACTTGTTGCGCAGTTGAAAGACTTATTGAATTGTTGTAATCAATAGTTTTGGTTTGCGTAGGTTTTTGGTTTGCTATATCAGTACCTAGCTCATTAATATTCACTTGGTTCTTGTTTTGGGATTTAGGGTTAGTCGTTTCATTCTTTGTAGCATTTAGTTTATTCATAGCTGAAATATATTGCTGGTCTGCAATATTTACAGTTTTAACAGCCGTTTCAAGTAAACTTGTAAGCGCAATATTTTTATTTTCTTGGATGTTGATTTGAGTGTTTAAATTTTCATTTTTCTGCTTTTCAGCCATCAGCTTACTTGTAAGGAATTCTAGCTTTTTACTAAGATTCTCATTTACATTTAGTTGATTAACTGCAGCCTGTTCTTGTGCGTTATTTTTGAGTAATAAACTATCCACTTCTTTTTTAAGTGTTAGTTCATCCTTTAAGGCTTCAGTACTAGAATGTGTATTAATTATTCTCTGATTTCTTTTTTCCTTATGTTTAACATTATCATTTGAACTTAAGGAAACTGGTATTAGATTAGAAGAGTCAGTGGGGTAGGCTAAAAGTTTTTCAGCTTCTTTTAGCGCAATATATTCATCCATTTCTTCTGTGGTTGTGGAGATGAATTTATCTTCTGAATTTCCTTCAACATCTATTGTTGTTTCGACTTGTTTTACGGCAATAGATGCCGTTTTTGATGAATTAACGATAGCCGTTGGCTTAGCTTTATCACTGAGTGATTTGAATGGGTTGTAAATATAAGCAAAAGCCCCCAACATTAATAAAGCAGATAGCAGAATTATCCAACCTTTAGCAGATTTACGGGTACGTTTTTCACTATTTTGAGTAACATATTCAATCTTATAACGACTTTCAATTGAGCTATTATCTATCATTTTTTCCACCTTCTACGGTATTTGCGAGAGGTAGTACAGTGGTAAGGCTAAAGCTTTTCCATAATTGCATTCCACCTCGATAGTATTTAAGTTTATTTACAGGGTAACCTATTTTAATCAAAGCATTGATGGCACGAGGAGATTGATCACACCAAGGTCCATTACAGAATAAACATAAATCTTTTGCTTCAGAAAAGTCATAGGTTTCTTTGTCGGTTTTAACACCTAAGAGATTAATAATTTTACTCGCGGTTGCATCTCCAGTAAATAATACAAATGGTATATTAACGGCACCTGGTATGGTTTCACTGTTAAAAAAATTAGGCATTCTTGCATCGACAAGAATTCCTGAGCCATTCTTCACCTCTTTTTTTACAAAATCGATAAGCTCTAATTCACCAATCGTAGCTACTCCTGGTGCAGCCGACATTGGGTGGATACAAAATGGAGGGCATGGGCGTGATGTTTTTGCGAAATCATCAACCAATTTATTGTTGGTATCCTGGATTCGCTTAATTTTAACGTCTCTTCCTTGATGTGAAACAGAAACAAAGGGCATCTCTGCTGTTAAACCAACAGGGTACTTATCATCTGCATTAGCAGTGAAAAAAGAACTTAAAAGCATAAACACGAATGCCATAAGGCTAACTTTTACAAAATTAAAGAAGGTAAAGTCCATTTTATGTAGATACATCTATCCAAAGGGGTGGTTATAGTATAGTAAAGCATACATAAGATGAAAGTTATTGTGTAAATAGGCGGGGATTAATGGCACAATTTTCTGGACTTAAGGGGTAACTGCTTATGTTAGGAGGATTCTGAATCTGTGTTTCTTTAGCTTATACCTAAATAGCGATGTTTAATATCGTGATCTAGGTTGCTAGGTTTCCCACTCCATACCGTTTTTCCTTTTTCTAATATGAAACAGTGATTACATACAGGGAGCAACTCTTTGAGTGTCTTATCAACAACTAATAAGGACTGTCCTTGGTCTCTTAATTGATGGATAGCAGACCAAATTTCTTGTCTCATGAGTGGTGCAAGACCCTCGGTGGCTTCGTCTAAAATTATTAGTTTAGAGTTTGTCAGTAAAGCGCGACCGATGGCTAACATTTGTTGCTCTCCCCCTGAGAGTGTTACCGCTAATTGATGTTTACGTTCAGCAAGACGCGGAAAGAGTTGGTAGATTTTATTTACATCCCATGAACCTATTCTTGCTGTGACTATTAGATTCTCGTAAACACTTAGGTTTGCAAAACAGCGTCGACCTTCAGGAACCAAACCTATCCCAAGTTGAGCAGTTTTATAAGAAGCTAAACCTTTGATATTTTTTCCTTTAAATTCAATATTTCCTGTTTTGGCAGGTGTAAGGTTTAAAATTGAACGAATGGTAGTGGATTTACCTACGCCGTTACGGCCCATTAAAGCAACAACCTCACCATTGTTAATCGTTAAGCTGACATCAAATAATGCTTGCGAAGATGCATAGTAGGTTTCTATATTTTGTACTGTTAGTAGGTTCACTATATAAAGGCACTCATTATTCATCACCTAAATAAGCTTCACGAACGAGCTTTGATGAACGAATTTCATCAGGTGTTCCAGAGAAGATTATTTTTCCATAAAGAAGCACTGAAATTCTATCAGATAATTTAAATACAGCCTCCATATCATGTTCAATTAACAAAATAGGAATCTTATTTTTTAGTTTATTTAGAAACTTAATTAAGCCTACTGTACTAGCAGGATCAAGTCCTGCCATCGGCTCATCCAGTAACAATATTTTGGGTTTTAAGGCTAGTGCACAGGCAACTTCTAACTCACGACGTTTACCGTGGGATAGTTCACTGGTGAGTGTGTCGGCATATTCATAAATATGTAATTGTTTGAGGATTTCATTTGATGTTTGAATTAATGATTGGTCTTTGCTTATTGCTTTGAAAAACTTAAAGCTTGATCCCTGTTGTGCCTGTACAGCCAACATGATATTTCTTCTTGCACTTAATTCCATGGCAAGACAAGAGACTTGAAAACTTCGACCAATACCTAGACGGCTACGTTTGGCAACAGAGTATTTTGTGATGTTTTTATCTTTCAGAAAAATGTTACCAGAGTCTGGCTTTACCCAACCTGTAATCTGCCCAATCAACGTTGATTTCCCAGCACCATTGGGACCAATTAGTGTATGGATTTCACTTTGTTTTACATCAAATGAAACATTATCTGTAGCTTGCAGTGCACCATAAGCTTTATTAAGCTGAGTTACGTGTAAAACGGTTTCAGTCATGGCGTTTGTTTCCTGCTAATAACTGCATTAAACCGCCTTTAGCAAATAAAACGATAAGCAGCAAAATCACTCCAAGAAACAGCTTCCAATGTTCACTATATTCACCAATGAATGTTTCTAGCAATACAAATATTGTTGCTCCAACTACGGGACCATACAAACGTCCTACGCCACCGAGTAAAATAAATATAATAATCTCTCCCGACATCTGCCAACTTAAAATATCAGGACTTACAAAACGATTTAAATCTGCAAAAAGTGTCCCAGCAAGCCCTGTTATAATGGCTGAGATAACAAAAGCTGTGAGTTTTATTGGGAAGGGGTTCACTCCCGCTGTGGCAAGACGAACATCATTAATGCGAGCAAAATCTAATGCCGCACCAAAACGGGCACTCATAATACGGGATGTCAAAGCAAGCGCTAATAGCAGTAAGCTAAAACAAATTAGAAAAAAGTGAATCGTATTATCCGTATCTAGCATTGGAAACTGATGTCGAGACTGCATTAACAAACCATCCTCACCACCATAACTTGGCCAAGAAATAGCAAAATAGTAAATCATCTGTGCGAAGGCGAGTGTAATCATGATGAAATATACGCCTGTTGTGCGAATTGAGATTAAACCAATAAAAAGGGAAACGAGAGCAATAACAACGAATGTTATTAACCAAACCAGAAGCATTTGGTTTGTTCCTGCAACTCCTACAATAAATTCGGTATTCTCAGTAAAGTGAAAAGTGGTAATACCTGAGACATAAGCACCTAAGCCAAAAAAAGCAGCATGTCCAAGACTCACCATACCACCATAGCCAAGTGCTAAATTGAGCCCAACACCCGCAATCGCAAAAATAACAACACGGCTGACAAGGTTTACATAGTAACTTTCACCCAAGGCATTTAGCCAAAACGCCGTTATTATCAATGTCGTGAGAATTATTGCATTAACAACAGTTTCTCGCTTCCTTGATATTTTTGGGATAATACTTTTAAGCATTGGCAGGGAATAAGCCTTGAGGTTTTATAGCTAAAATCAAAGCCATTAATATATAAACCAGAACGGATGATAGCGATGCACTTAGTGTGGCGACATTTGATCTATCTTGGATAATTAAACTTAGTAAATCAGGTAGAAAAACACGTCCTAAGGTATCAACAAACCCCACCAAAATTGCCGCTACTAAAGCCCCTTTAACAGAACCGATTCCACCAATGACTATAACCACTAATGCTAAAATCAAAACAGGTTCACCCATGCCCACTTCTACAGAGCGAAGCGCACCAACCAACGCCCCAGCAAGACCAGCAAGGGCAGCACCTAAGGCAAATACAATGGTGTAAATACTGCGAATATTTACGCCTAGAGCGGCAATCATTTTACGGTCGGATTCACCTGCACGGATGCGCATTCCTAATCGGGTTTTTGTAATCAATAAATAAAGCCCGTAAGCAATAGTCAGCCCAATGACAATAATCAATAATCTATAAATAGGGTAGCTAGCATTTTCACCGAATGAAACTGAGCCTGATAACCAGCTGGGAATATTTAGATACAAGGGGCTAGAACCAAATATCCAACTAGTGCCTTCTGAAAATATTAAAATTAAGGCAAATGTTGCTAATACTTGGTCAAGATGATCTCTTGCATAGAGTTTGCGAATAACAATAATTTCAATTATGGCACCTGCAATCCCTGCCCCCAAAAAACCTGCAAGCAGACCGAGTAAAAATGAGCCAGTGGTATTTGCCACCCAAGCGCAACAGAATGCACCCACCATATAAAGTGAACCATGGGCAAGATTGATTAAGCCCATCACGCCAAAGACAAGGGTTAAACCCGCTGCCATGAGAAATAGAGTCACGCCTAACTGTAAGCCGTTAAGGAGTTGTTCTAGGAGAAGTAGGGTAGTCATTTTGCTTTTGCCAAGGAGTCTACAAAAACACAGAAAAAGAAAAAACTGTTATTCAGGTTGCTTTCTTTACAAAGAGGGACGTTAAATCAAATCTTTGTTTAACACTTTTTCGTGAGCTCTGTGAATTCCGAAGCGAAAGAATTTAAAGTTGACAGTCCTTAGCATAAGCATCTTGATGATTTTCAAATGCGGTACTAATAATCTTATTGGTTAAAACATCACCTTCTTTTACTACTTCACGAACGTAGATATTTTGAATCGGGAAGTTGTTATTGCCAAATTTAAAGTGACCACGGGGTGAAGAAAAATCGGCTGCTTTTAAAGCAATACGAAAAGCATCCTTGTCACTTATTGGGGACTTTTTTAAAGCCGATATAATTAAGTTTGCAGCATCATAACCTTGGCTCGCATAAAGAGAAGGTAGACGTTTATACTCGGATTGGTAGGCCGCAACGAATTTCTTATTGGCAGGATTATCAATATCTTTATTCCACTGTGACGAGTTTTTAACACCTAATGCCGCATCACCAACAGCTTGTAGAATGCCTTGGTCGAATGAGAAAGCAGGACCCATGACAGGAATTTTAGAGCCTGATTGTGAGTACTGTTTCATAAAAGCGATACCCATGCCGCCGGGTAAGAAAAAGAACACAGAATCAGCACCAGAGGCTTTAATTTTAGCAATCTCCACAGCGTAGTCTTTTTGTCCTAATTTGGTATAAATCTCACCTGCCACATCACCTTTAAAAAAGCGTTTGTACCCCGTTAGTGCATCTTTACCTGCAGGATAATTTGGTGCGAGAATAAAGGTCTTTTTATGTTCAGCATCATTGGCATAGTTCCCCATTGCTTCATGCAGATTGTCATTTTGCCATGCAACATTAAAGGCATTTTTATGACAGCCTTTACCTGCTAATGCTGAAGGTCCAGCATTTGGGCTAATATAGAACACACCTTTTTTAACCGTTGAAGGAATTACTGCCATAGCAAGATTAGAGAAAATAATACCCGTTAAAATATCGACTTTATCTTTTTGAATAAACTTATCAGCAATCTGAACAGCCTTAGAAGGCTTACGTGAGTCATCTTCAATTAAAAGCTCAATATCTTTATTATCCGATAATTTTAGAGCCAGTTTGAATCCATCTCGAACATCTTTACCTAAACTAGATCCCCCACCAGAGAGAGTGGTTATCATACCAATTTTAGTTTTTGCTACTGCGATAGAACTAACA
Source organism: Cocleimonas sp. (assembly GCA_036478745.1). Lineage (GTDB taxonomy): Bacteria > Pseudomonadota > Gammaproteobacteria > Thiotrichales > Thiotrichaceae > Cocleimonas. The sequence continues at coordinate 201,897 of JAZGEM010000020.1, read as the reverse complement.
GAAAGTGCAATTGCAGTAATACCTGCGGTGATGAGTTTTTTCATTATTTCTCCTTTTGTAGATTTTTAGAACATTACAGTAGTATAGGAAAAAAATTACGTATGAACAGTTAATTATTTAAAATCAAGGGGCTTGAATTCAACTTGAAAGTAAGTTTATGCTCCTCTTTTTTACAGAATTGAAGAAATGAATAAATAAACTCTAACTAATGCCTATAGGCTTTAGCAAATCGTTTCCCTAGCTCTATTTGACCTGCCGCATCATAATGGACATGGTCGAATATTTTCCCCAGCCCTTGAGTGGAAACGAGTTTTACATTAGCCAAACTGTGTTGGACTTTTTGTTGTGCTTTTTGAACGGTTTCGGTCATTGCAAAAGCAGGGTCTTCAGGATTTATCTCGCCCATTATAAATAAGCTATGTGGTGATTCTAATTTGTTTCTTACACCCGTTATAAAGCGTTTTAAGCTGCCTTCATAGCGTGATGCATCATGACTATTGCGTGCATCTGCTTCGCCCTGCATCCAAAAAACCGCATCAACTTTAATGGTATTAATATCTAAATTATTACCAACTTTGACGAAGCCGCGTTGACGTAACATGCTGTTAAATAATCCAGACCCAGGTAACCACTGTTGGATAGAGCTGCCCGTAGCAACATGTTTAATTATAATATGACTGTCATTTGGAAAGGCGCGTGAAATTTCATGGGCAAAGCTGACCTCTGGACCAAAATGAGAATATTGAGCCAGTTTTCGAGGGCGACCTTGATAATAAAATGTTACATTTTTAGGTTGTTTCTTATAGGCTGCTGGTAATTTATGAGTCTTGCCTTTGCCCATCATATTTGACTGCCCCGCTAGAATATAAACGCGCACCTTTGCACTTACAGAAAAGCTTAAAGTGAGTGGAACGATGAATAATAACAGGGTATAAATGTATTTAAATTTGCGTGTCATAAAATTAATTGTTCTTTGTTATGTATGTGAATACTACGTATGCTATGTTGACCTTGTATAAACTACAAGTTCAAATTTAATGCAAAATCTTGATCCACATTCTATACCATTAGCGTCAACCCATCTTATCGAGGCCAGTGCGGGTACAGGTAAGTCGTGGACGGTAACGCTTTTATACTTACGCTTAATCTTGGAAAAAAACCTTACGGTCGATCAAATTTTAGTGGTGACCTTTACCGAGGCAGCAACTAAAGAGTTGCGTAATGATATTCGAAATAGGTTAGTTGAAGCAACGCTTGCATTTGCTCAGGCTGATTATCAAAAAGATGATGAATATCTAAAACTGATTCAGTCGAGTGATAATAAAGAACAAGCACTCAGCCAGCTTAATCGCGCAAAACTCAGTTTGGATGAAGCAGCCATTTTTACCATTCATAGCTTTTGTAAACGCGCCTTAAATGAAAATGCTTTTGATACAGGCTTGCCTTTTGAAAGTGAACTCATGGATGATGACAGAGAGTTGATGCAAAAGCTTACGGATGATTTCTGGCGACGCCGTTTTGAGAAAGCCCCTAAGGTTTTGCTACTGAAACTTAAAAATACAAAAATTACCCCTGATACTTTATTGAATGATCTTTGGAAACATGTAGGAAAACCTTATTTAGTCAATAAGGGTCCACTAAAAACTCAAATCAGCAATGAAACTTGGGTGAAACTAGATCAATTATTTAATGATGTGATGACCATGTGGGAAATAGATGGTTGTGAAATAAGTGAACTATTGATAGCTAATAAAAATCTGAATGGAAATAAATACAGAGTAAGTACTGTTGAAAAAAATTGTTCGCAATTTATGAAAATTACATCGCTATCTGATATTACAAAAGATTTATTAAAAGTTGATTTAAAACGTTTTAAAGCGTCTTCTTTAGTTGAGGGAACTAACGCGAAAGGTGAAACGCCGACACATCCATTTTTTGAATTATGGGAGTCTTTTTCTGATTTATGGGAACAAGTTGAAACCATTATTGAGGGGTATATTTCACAAATAAAAATAGACTTGCTTGATTATTTGCGCAAAGAACTCCCCAAAGAAAAACAACGCCTTGGGTTGCTATCTTATGATGACTTATTGCTAAACCTGCAGCAATCAATAAAAGCACGCCCCGAGTTGGCAAATGATTTATGCCAGAAATACCCAGCAGCGTTGATCGATGAATTTCAAGATACTGACCCGATTCAGTATGAGATTTTTAACTCAATTTATAGCGGTAGTAGTAACAGTGCCGTATTTTTGGTGGGTGATCCAAAACAAGCAATTTACAGTTTTCGTGGTGGTGATATTGATACATACCTATTCGCTAAGTCTAATACCTTAGACTCAAATCACCATACTTTAAAAAAGAACTGGCGCTCACACCCTGATCTTATTGCTGCTTTTAATAGCCTTTATGCGAAGCGTGACAATTCCTTTAGGGATGAGGGGATTAATTATATTGAGGTTGAAGCTGGAGATAAAGTTAATCAAGACTTATTGACACCAAATGAGCCTAGCTCCTTACGTTTTTGGCAAGTGCAACAATCAGAGGAAGTAAAAGGTGTAAAGCAGGTTCGCAAAGCGATTGCTAACGCCGTAGCTGGAGATATAGCCGAGCTACTTAATGCATCAAATCAGGGTAACGCTAAAATAGGTGATGAGTTGATTCAAGGTGGTGATATTGCCATTTTAATTCGTTCGCACTCAGAAGGTGACTTAATAAAGTCTGCGTTAAATGATAGAGGCATAGCCAGTGTTCAAAGCAGTAAAAATAGTATTTTTGAAACACATGAGGCAAACGAACTAATCGTTCTGCTAACGGCTATTGTCGAACCACAACGAGAAGATAATGTACGCCGTGCTTTAGTGACTGAGTTAATCGGTAAACAGGCAGAAGATTTATTGATATTTGAACGTGATAGCAACACTTGGGAAAGCCAATTATTAAATATGCAAAACTGGCATTATCAATGGAAAGAGCAAGGCTTTTTACCGATGATGCGCGAATTGATGCACAGTGAAAACTTACATCAACATCTACTATCATTTTCAGATGGTGAACGGCGCATCACTAATATTTTACATTTATCAGAGTTGATTCATCAGCAAAGTCAAAAGCTGTCTTTGAGCATGGAAGAAGTGTTACGCTGGTTACGTCAAAAGCAGATGAGCAGTTCTCAAACTGAGTCTGAGTTACGCCTTGAAAGTGATGAAAAGCTGGTGAAAATCGTTACTATTCATAAATCAAAGGGATTGGAGTATCCTATTGTTTACTGTCCTTTTGTTGGTATTAGCGGAAAAGATAACTCAGACAAAATATTTAGTTTTCATAAGGATAAAGAAAATTACTTAGAAATTGGTTCGCCAGATATAGAGGATCACAAAACGCTTAGAAAAGCAGAAGAAAGTGCGGAAGACACACGTTTATTATATGTGGCATTAACACGCGCAAAATACCAATGTACCGTTGTTTGCTCGCCCGAGTCTATCAGTGGTTCACCAGATAAAACGGCATTAGGGTGGTTGCTCACAGATGGAAAGTCAATCATGCCATCGAAAAGTAAAAAAGCTGAAAAAGACAAGAATGATGCTGACTTTTATGAAAGTTATAACAAACGACTCGAACTACTTTCACGTAATAACGGCATTAGTTTATTAGCATTGCCCAAATTTAGTGATAGTTTATGTTTTAAATTAACACATGTTAATCAACAGCTTACTGCCAGAAGTTTTAAAGCCAAAATACGTTCACAAGCACAGGTTACTAGCTTTAGTAAGCTAAGCGCTGGGGCGCATAAAGAAGAACCTGATTATGATGCTTCATCCCATTCAGATAAACATCTCCCTGCAATAACAGAAAATGAATTTCCACGAGGAGCAACGGCAGGTAGTTGCTTGCATGAAATGTATGAAAACCTAGATTTCACTTTAAGTCTTGATGAACAATCTGAGCTAATTACAGGTACATTAAATAAATTTTCTTACGATAAAAAGCATCAAGAATCTGCCATGATGTTAATTGAAAATTCTTTAAAAGCTGAATTATTTAAGGGCTTTCGTTTAAATCAACTGACTAAAGATAAACGACTCGATGAAATGGAATTTTATTTACCGCTAAAACAGTTACAAATCGAACATTTGCGACAGATTTTATTAAAGCATTTACCTGAGAATTGGCAGGTTGTGCGAGATGCAGTTAGCACCTTAAATTTTGATCAAGTGCAAGGTTATCTAAAAGGTTTTATCGATCTGATTTTTGAACATAATGATCAGTATTACGTGGTTGATTATAAATCCAATACACTCACAGATTATCAAACGGATAAGCTCTTGCCTGTCATGGCAGACTCGCACTATTACTTGCAATACCTTTTGTATAGTGTTGCTTTACATCGTTATTTAAAAAAGCGTATAGAAAATTATAGCTGGCAGACGCATATTGGTGGGGTTTATTATTTGTTTATTCGTGGCATGGGAGAAGATGCTGCTGCGCAATCTTCAAATAAAGGGGGGGGTGCCTTTTATAATAAACCTGATTATAAATTGATTGATGCACTAGATGGCTTGTTTGAGGAGTCTTTAATATGAGTGAACAATTACGTATTGAATTCCCATCTGTTTGTCCTAATAAACATCCTAATCAAACAGCTGATGAATCAGTTTCTTATGAAGCTCTTGATATTCAATTAGCGGATTTAATGCAGGAGTTAAATTTTGATCAACACGCTAAACAAAATAAAGAACAAAATAAAGAACAAAATGCAGAGCAAAAACAACTACTTAAGTACTTCACTTTAGAAATTAGTAAGCACACCCGTGAAGGTCAGATTACGTTTCCTTGTACTAACTCACAACAACGTGAATTATTTAAAACAAAGGTAGTTGGAGGTGCGGGTGATTACAAGCCTTTAATTATAGAAAATGGTTATTTATACCTTCGACGTTATTGGCAATATCAACAACAATTGGCTGATAACATTATTTCTCGACTGGGAACAATTAAACGAGAAGACACTAATGATCGTAATCAATGGATAAAAGAACGCCTCTGTTACTTTTTTGAAAAAGACTCCCTTAAGGGAGAAACTAACTGGCAACAAGTAGCGGCAGAACGAGCTCTAAATAAAGATTTTTTGATTATATCTGGTGGTCCTGGAACTGGTAAAACCACAACCATCACTCGTATCCTCGCTTTATTGATTGAGCAACATTTACAATCTTCAAATAAAGAGGGGGGTGCCATACAAAGACCCTGCTCAGCACAGGTATCAAATGCTTTAAAGGTTTTAATTGCAGCTCCCACAGGCAAAGCTGCGATTAGAATGCTAGATTCTATTCGAATCGCACAGGCTGATTTAGATCTACCAAAAGACGTATTAGAACAAATGCCAATACAAGCGAGTACGATTCATAAATTATTGGGTTACAAGCATCAAAGTGTTTATTTTAAGCATAATAAAGTTAACCCTTTAAATGCGGATGTGGTGTTAATTGATGAGGCTTCAATGATTGATATTGCCTTAATGTCAAAACTTGTAGAAGCCGTCCCTGCTCATGCCAAGCTAATTCTTATTGGGGATAAAGACCAACTTTCATCGGTGGAAACTGGTTCAGTCTTCGCTGACCTTTGTGAAGGTTTAAAGCACGAGAAAGGGTTGGGGAAAAGGGGTGGAAACCTCGTTACTTTACAAAAAAACTGGCGTTTCTCAAAAGACAGTGGCATTGGTCAATTAGCAAAAGCAAGTAATCAAGGCGAAACTAAAAAAGTAATAGAAATCCTAAAGGATGAAAGTAAATCAGAGTGTTCTTTGATTGAACCCACTATTCTAGCCAATAACCGAATCCCAGAAAATTTATTCGCACCTTGGAAAAACTATTTTAATGTACTAGATAATTCAGATTCCAGTATGGTTGAAATTTTTAAGGCTTTTAATCAATATCGGATTCTATGCGCTTTACGTCGAGGCTTAAATGGGAGCAACATTTTGAGCAACCGTATTGAAACAGCTTTGCAAAAATCAGGTTTTATAAACTTAGGTAGATCACAAAATAAACGTTGGTATCACGGTCGCCCAGTTATGATCACCCAAAACAGCTACAGCAAAGGATTGTTTAATGGTGATACGGGAATCACTTTGATCCGAAATGGAGAAACTAGAGTTTACTTCCCAGATGCCGAAGAAGGACAATACAAGTCATTCGCACCGGTAAGATTACCCGCCCATGAAACAAACTGGGCAATGACGATTCACAAAAGTCAGGGTTCTGAATTTGATCAAGTCACGTTGATATTGCCGCATGAAGTGATGCCATTGCTGACTCGGCAGTTGATTTATACAGGGGTTACACGCGCTATGAAGCAGGTGAGGATTATCGCTAGTGAGTCTGTTCTAGCAGCAGGGGTGAAGACTGAGGTTGTACAGGCTACTCGGATAGCTGATTATTTATAACGTTTACTGCCAATTCCAAATATTTTCATGATGACGGTCACTTTCCAAGTCAATGTTTGTCTTAATCTGGAAATATGTTTAGCTAATGGTTAATGTGAGTTTTCCCATCTAAAAGAGGGGTTATTTACAATCTTGTAAAAAGTGGGGGGGTGCCATTAGATATTAACAAGACTTCCCCGTTAAAGAATAGCTTACGTAGCCAATCCACTCCTTAACAGCGGTTGTCAAATTACTTAAGTGATCTGAAAATGCCCAGTCAATACGAAATAAATTTTCAGGTTTAGATCTAAAATCTACAGGGTAGGGAGTCACTTTCCATTCTGCTTTGCAAAAAATACCTATTGAACGCGGCATATGCCATCCTGTAGTTATCACCACCCAATGTTCATTCTCTTTAGGATTAACGAGTTTTTTAGTGAGTATGATATTTTCGTAAGTGTTTCTTGACTCACTTTCAAAGATGATTTTAGAGGTGTCCAAACCCTGTTCTTTATAAAACGCTTTTGCAGCATCAGCATGTTTATGTAGTTTATCAATCATGCTGCCAGAACCTCCGCTAAAGACCAGTTTCGCATTAGGATATTTTTTGGATAAAACGACGGATGTGACTATTCTTTCTGCAGAGTTACTGAGAATGGTTTGTTTCCATATAAAACTACGACTAGGACTTATTGCCCCAGAAAGCACTACAATTCCATCGACATTAGACAAGTCTGGATTGACTTTAAATTTACTTTCTAAAGGGTAAAGTAGCCACTCACCTACAGGAAATAACCCAATCAATAAAACTGTCACACTAACCGTGGTAAAGATCCGTTTAGCCCATTTAATTTTTTGTTTCCAAAGTAACCATGTACCAATTAATAGCAATACAATTAATAAACTATCAGGGGCAATTAAAAGCCATGCAAGCTTTGAAATCCAAAAGAAAATACTATCCATATAGGTTCAGTAATTATTAAAAATAAGTGAATAATAAATGATCTAAAACGATGAAACAATTAATGGAAAAAGTGAATATTTATTATCTGGTTTTCCTTATATCATTGTTATACTACCTTTAGTAATGTCTTATCGATGAACACTGGTTAATAATAATTAAATCATGTATTTAGAAACAAAGGTTTAAAAAAATATTTAAGTATTAGTACAAGGATTGTATGTCTACAGTAACTCGCCAACAAAGGTCTGTACCAATTAAGAAGTCTTTATTCAAACGAATTATTGCGCATCCTGGGTTTATTCCTTTGATATTTTTTCTAACGGCTTTAATGCTGTGGCTTACTTTTCTTAGTAAAGTCTATGTGCAAAATAATAATCAAAAAGCTTTGCTAAATACCGACCCAAAACTTAATGAAGTGGTTGCACAAACAAATGTAGAGACACAGGATAATTCCACAAAAATACAAGAGTTAACCAAACAGCTTATGCAGCAAAAGGAAAAAACGGCTGAATTAACGCGATTAATAAAAGTTCAGCAAGATAACTTTGGTGGACTTTTAGATGATGCATTGAAAAAAGTAAGTAAGAACGATAAGCATTACATCTCAGAGCTAGAAAAGCAGGTAGAAAAGAAATCAACTGCAACAAAACCTAATAAAGAGACGATTACTAACACCGATTATTATAATCGTGTTGTTGTTGAGCCATCAACTCACATTAACTCACAATTACAGAACCAAATTAATCAATTTTTCACGGAAAAAGAATCTGCTATTGTTAACAAGGTGGAATTAAATTATGTTGAAAATCTTTCCAAAGAATCAGATGTAAGAAAAAATGAAGTTCGCTCTATTGCACTTAAAAAAGGTGAGTCAATTTGGATATTGGCAAAAAGAGCCTATGGTGATGGTTTTCAGTATCATAAAATAATGAAAGCAAATCCTCATATTACTGAAAAAAGTGCACGATTCCTTGCTCCTGGGACAATGATTCGCGTTCCTATTTGATATTTTTATTATTTAACAGCCACTAATTGTGGGTTCTTACTGGCATTTAATGAGAAACCTTCACCGTTTTTCATACGTATGATCATTGCTTGTAAACCATGATATCCTACTTCACGGTACCAACTATCAACGGCTTGTCTTGCCACATTATAGGCGGGTTTGTTCTCTTGAATCGCATTAATCCACTGACCTTGACTAACGAGATTATCTAAGGGAATTTTAGTGACAGGTTTTGAGTATTTTGAATCTTTACAGGCTAAAACGGCTAAACCTTCATCAAACCACATTGGGATTTTATTCCATAAATGAGGCGTACCGAGACGTTTGTGAAATTCGACATGGGCTAATTCATGACTTAAAGTGGTTTTATTGAGTGCCCGAGATGACAGTAACACTTTGTTGTCATCGAAAGCCTTAGCTTTAGCAGGTACACCACCGAATTTGCTAAAACAAGACGCCGTTGTACAGGCGTATATATCTGGTCGTGACTTCATTCCACCAAAAAACTTTGTAATCTCTACTTTAGATTTTTTAACTGTCAGCAGAAATTCATTTTGTTGTTGTTTTGACATCGCAGGATCAACATAGATATTAGGTGCGATACAGGTCATGCCAAGATGGGACTTATTTTTGCTGCTGATTTTTTTGGAAATAGTTGAATGAGTACTACAGGCTGTTAGAGAGCCAAATGCGATGCTTAAAAGTGGTAAAACGCTTTGTAGTTTATTCATATATAGTTCTTTATTAAATAAGAGGGCTAGTGAATAGGTTTTATTAAATAATTGAATGGGTATCTATATTAGCAAACGATGTTATAGTTTTGTTGACTTATATGCAAATCAATATATCTAATATAGTCTATACCTCAAATTAAACACTAAAAACAGACTAAGCCGAGTTATGTTGAGGTCTCAACTCGTTAATAATAAAGATGACTGCGCTTCATCGAAGTGATTTTTCGTTCTCCACAAAAAGCCATGCTGATATCCATTTCATTACGAATAATATCAAGTGCTTGAGTTACTCCTTCCTGTCCTAAAGCACCAAGCCCATATAAGAAAGAGCGCCCGATATAAACACCTTTTGCTCCCATAGCAATTGCTTTTAAAACATCTTGACCTGAGCGAATGCCACCATCCATATGAACCTCAATATCATTTCCAACAGCATCCACAATTTCAGGAAGTACCGAAATAGAAGAGCGTGCGCCATCCAATTGTCTTCCGCCATGGTTGGATACAATAATGGCATCTGCACCAGAATTTACCGCTAGCTTTGCATCTCTTTCATCTAAAACTCCTTTTAGTATCAATGGACCACCCCATTTTTGTTTAATCCATTCGACATCATCCCAAGACAACTTTTCATCAAACTGTTTTTGTGTCCAAACGCTCAGAGAAGATAAATCCTGTGCATCTTTTACATGCCCTTCAATGTTGCGAAAGCTATGTCGTTTAGTACTTAACATATTCATACACCAACGTGGTTTAATTGCCATATTCCAGATTTGTGAAGGGGTAAGTTTTGGTGGTACAGATAAGCCATTCTTAATATCTTTATGACGTTGACCAAGAATTTGTAAATCAAGGGTTAACATTAGGGCCGAACAATTAGCGGCTTTAGCGCGTTCAATTAAGTTTTCGATAAAGTCGCGGTCTTTCATTACATAAAGCTGAAACCAAAAGGGTTTGGTGGTGACACTCGCTACATCTTCAATAGAACAAACGCTCATGGTGGATAAAGTAAAGGGAACGCCCATTGCTTCAGCGGCCATTGCGGCTAACATCTCACCATCAGCACGAAACATACCCGTTAGTCCCGTAGGAGCTAAGGCAACGGGCATGCTTGTCTGTTGTCCGACCATTGTGGTTTGTAATGAACGGTTACTCATATCAACCGCAACACGCTGGCGAAATTTTATTTTCTGAAAATCACTTTCATTTTCCCGGTAAGTGCTTTCTGTCCATGAGCCTGAATCAACATAATCTGCAAACATCTTAGGTACACGTTTTTTAAATAGGCGTTGTAAGTCGTGTATGGTAGTAATAGTAGGCATTATTTCCCTTGTTTGAGTAAGTACTTGCTAGATTATAGAAGAAAAGTGCAAAAAAGGGGGGGGTGCCATATGATCTGTTTTTATCGTTTAAACGTAACTATCACATGAAAAAATTAATCCACATTTTATTGATTTCATTATTTTTAATTTCATCTAATGTTTCTGCTTACTCCAAGAATGGCTTTCCCTTAGAGAACAGTATAATTCCCACAGAAAAAATATTGAGCGGTGGCCCACCTCGCGATGGTATTCCTTCGATTGATAAACCAAAATTTATGGGTGCTAATCAAGTATCCTATTTAAAACCGAAAGACCGAGTTATTGGTATAGTGGTTGCTGGTGAAGCACGCGCATATCCGATTCGAATTTTAAATTGGCATGAGATAATCAATGATGTGATAAAAGGACAGGCTGTAGCCGTAACGTTTTGTCCGCTATGTGGTAGTGGTATTGTTTACTCTGCTGATTTTAATGGTAAGGCACATCAATTTGGTGTGTCAGGTTTGTTATATAACAGTGATGTATTACTTTATGATCGTCAAACCGAAACACTTTGGTCACAGATTTTATCAAAGGGTGTTAGTGGAAAACTAGTCAATCAAGAGCTTAAAATTATTCCTTCATCCCATACCAGCTGGCAAGACTGGCTTAAAAAGCACCCAAACAGTAAAGTGTTATCGAATGAAACAGGCTTTAGTCGAGATTATAGTCGTTCTCCTTATGGAGACTATAACAACAATAAAAGTACTTATTTTCCAGTTGCTTTTCGTAATAAACAATATCATCCCAAAGAACGTGTTTTGGGTGTTACCATCAATGGAAAACAAAAGGTGTACCCATTTTCTGAATTGGCAAAAACAAAGAAAAATAGCTTAAATGATAATTTTGCAGGAAAACAATTTAAATTGACTTTTGATGTGGAAAACCGTGATGGTTCTATCAAGGACAGTTCTGGAAAAGTTATTCCTAGTATCAATACATTTTGGTTTGCATGGTATGCCTTTCACCCAAAGGCTGAAATTTATAAGGCAAAATAATCAACAATCTCTTTGGCGCTACTGACAAAAACACTTTCAATTCCCAGTGATTTTGCGGTGCTAATATTTTTTTGGTTGTCATCAAAGAACAACACGTCTTTCGCTTCTACTTCCATGGTATTCAATACATATTTGAAGGCACGAATATCTGGTTTTGCAAGATTGATAAGATGAGATGAAAACATCGTGTCGATATAGTTAGAAAGTTGGAATTCATTTAAAACTCTTGGCCAGTGTAATGCATTAGAGTTAGATAATACCGCCAGTTTATAGCTGCCTTTCAAAGCTGTTAGAAGCTTGGGAACTTCAGGAAAAACACCTTTTGGCCAGGCACTAAAGGCTGCGATTACTTCAAGGCTATTAACGTCTAATTCAAGCTCTTGAATTAAAGCCTGTGCAAATTCTTCAGCAGAAATCTGTCCCTTCTCAAATTTAAGGGCAGTAGGAGATTGGAACCAATCTGCTGAATTAAAACTTTTATTATTTAGCCAATTCGTGGGGAGTGCATGCTCACCCAGTTCAATGAGAACACCCCCTAAATCAAATAAAATGACTTCAAACTTTGGTTTTGTTTTTTGTTTCATTATTTAGCTTTTTTAGATATTTCTAGTTAAGTTTAATTTATGAATTTAAACTCAAAAAGATGGTCACATAAAGCTATAATATTTACAAGACTAATACTAATCATGTTAACAAATCAAAAAGAGGAATTACCTTTAATGTCACTTTCAAAAATCTTAATTATCAGTTTACTCTATGTCGCAGGTACAAGCTCGGTTCAAGCTGAAGAAAAAAAAGCAGAACACAGCCATGAGCATGAACACGAGCATTCAGAACAAACTAATATGGGAATGGTTCTTAACGAAGGGAAAAAATGGCAGACAGATGACCCTTTACGCAAGGGTATGCAGAGTATTCATGATGCCGTAGAAAATTCGGAAAAAGCTTTTGCGAGTAAAACACTGACACAAAAAGAAGGTGAAGTTCTCGCATCACATATTAATAAACAACTTATGTATATGGTAGAAAACTGTGAACTGCAACCCAAAGCAGATGCTTCTTTGCATGTAATCATTGGTGAAATGATGCAGGGAGTAGGGGAGCTATCCAAAGTTCCAGATTCTCAAGGTGGTTTTCCACGGATTCATAAAGCTTTAAAACAATACCCAAAATTTTTCGATCATCCTAATTTTGAAAAATAAAATATTGACTGCCTTTAGCAATGAGTGAATTATTTTCAGAACCTTTATTTTCCGAACTAAGTGAGCTATTAGGTAAGCGTTTTTCTACCAATCATACCGTTAGAGAAGTGCATAGTAGAGACGAGTCTTACCATACACCGCAATTACCAGATGCGGTTGTGATGGTTCACTCTAGTGAAGAAGTCTCAAGAATAGTCAATATATGCGCTAAATATAAATGTCCGATTATTCCCTTTGGTGCAGGTACATCGCTTGAAGGACAGGTCATTCCAACTCAGGGAGGAATTGCACTTGATCTTAGCGAGATGAAGAATATTTTACGTTTTAGTGATGTTGATCTTGATGTGAAAGTTCAAGCAGGCGTTACCCGTCGTCAATTAAATACTTATTTACGTGAGACTGGCCTGTTTTTTCCTGTAGATCCTGGCGCTGATGCAACCATGGGTGGTATGGCAGGAACACGAGCATCAGGCACTAATGCAGTACGCTATGGCACCATGCGTGAAAATGTATTGGGTTTAACCGTTGTTATGGCAAATGGAGAAATAATTAAAACAGGTGGGCGAGCTAGAAAATCAGCAGCAGGCTATGATTTAACCAAATTAATGATTGGTTCAGAAGGGACCTTGGGAATTATTACAGAACTCACCCTGCGCTTGTTTGGCAGACCAGAAGCAATGGCAGCTGCGGTGTGTAACTTTTCGACGTTGGAAGGTGCTGTCAATACCACCATAGAGACCATTCAACTCGGTATTCCCGTTGCGCGAATCGAGCTATTGGATGAAGTACAAATTGATGCCATTAACCAATTTTCTAAAACAAACTATCCTGTTGAGCCTACATTATTTCTTGAGTTTCATGGAACTCATGCAGGTGTGAAGGAACAGGCAATGAATGTAGCTGAAATAGCTAAAGAAAATGGGGGTGATGAGTTTCAATGGAGTGATAAGGAAGAAGAAAAAAATAAACTATGGCGAGCGCGTCATGACGCTGCATATGCTTGTATGGCATTACGGCCAGGTTCCAAAATGTGGGTGAGTGATGTTTGTGTGCCTGTATCAAAGCTGACTGAATGTATTCTCGAAACTCGCAGAGATATCGATGAGAATAATTTACTTGCTCCTATCGTAGGTCACGTTGGTGATGGTAATTTTCATACCGTCATTCTAGTTGATCCAGATAATAAAGAAGAAATGAAAAACTGTGAAAACTTTAACAAACGTTTACTTGATCGTGCCTTATCAATGGGTGGAACAATCACAGGTGAACATGGAATTGGTACAGGTAAACGAAGTGCATTGCGCGATGAGCATGGTGGTGGTGTTGATGTAATGAAAACCATTAAATTAGCGCTTGATCCTTTGAATATATTGAATCCTGGTAAGTTGATTTGATTGTCTCTGGAAGTATAAATATCTTCATATTCTCAATGGCACCCCCCCCTTTTTTTTTTGATAATTAGACTTAGCATTTCAATTATCTATCAATAGCTTGCAAACAAGTCACAGCAATGGTGTTAACAATAGATTCCACCGTTGCACCACGGGATAAATCATTCACTGGTTTAGCCAGACCTTGCAGCAAAGGTCCAATAGCGGTAGCTTGTCCTATTTGTTCTGCAATTTTATAAGCGATATTAGCCGCATCAAGTGTAGGAAAAATAAAAATATTGGCAGGTGGTTCAAAGCTACTTTCGGGCCATTTTTTTTGGAATATGTCTTTAGAAATAGCGGCATCAAACTGAATTTCTCCTATGACCTCCAGTTCGGGGTGTTGTTCTTTTAATAGCTTAGTTGCATTCCTGACTTTAGTGACATCTCTATGTATGGCACTGCCATTAGTTGAGAACGACAGCATTGCAATTTTTGGTTTTTGATTTAGGAGTGATTGGATGCTTTTACTACTTTGATAGGCGATATCCACGAGTTGTTTGGCATTGGGTGAAATATTCATTGCGCAATCGGCAAAAATGACAGGGTTCTGAAAAATATTACTGATAATTATAAAGAAACTAGAAGGTCTACTTTTTTCTTTTTGCATGCTAACAACATTTAAGGCAGCACGAATGACATCACCCGAGGTATGGTTAATTCCCGCTACACAAGCATCAACTTGGGCATCACGAACCAGTAGGTTTGCAAAATAGAGCGGCTGTTGAGACAGGGTATAGGCTTGATCTGTGTTGAGTTTTTTTCGAGGGCAGACTTCTATTAGTGTTTTTGCAAACCTATTTAGATCTTTATGCTTTTGTGGATTTATTATTTGAATATTACCGATTGATAGTTTTTGTTTTGAAAGTTGCTGCTGAATGACTTTTGAATCGCCAAGTAAAACTACTTCAGCTATATTATTCTGATCACAATAAACAGCTGCTTCCAGAATGCGAGAATCATCGCTTTCTGGAAGCACAATTTTACGTTTTTGCTTTTTAGCAAGCTGGATAAAATCAGGTGTCATGTGTCTTGATATCGCTAGTAATTTTACTTGTTATTTAATCAAACATAATCCTTATACTTTTCTAGGAAACGAACAGGCTTACTTAATGCATCCTTTCTAAAGGGATCACCCAACTCACGTGTACAATAAATTTCAATAATACAGGTCTTTTTCTGATTCATTTGTAGATCAATCGCTTTTGTTAAAGCCGGGCCTACTTCTTCAAGCTTTGTCACCGTAATAGCTTCTGCTCCCATTGACTTTGCAATCGCGGTAAAGTCTTGGTCTGTTAATTCAGCTGCAACAAAACGCCGATCATAAAAATCAACCTGATTCTTCTTCTCTGCTCCCCAATGTTTATTGTGAAAGACAACAGCAGTGACAGGGATATCATGGCGAACACATGTCATGGTTTCTACCATACTCATTGCCCATGCACCGTCTCCTGCATAAGAAATAGCAGGTCTATCAGGGGCTGCTTTTTTTGCTCCAATAATGGTAGGAAAGGCATAACCACAATTTCCCCAACTCATCGCAGCAAAGAAACTACGTGGTTTTTCAAAGCGTAAATAGCTGTTGGCAACTGAATTAATATTCCCAATGTCAGTTGACACCATAACATCTTCTGGCATGGCTTTTTCTAGCTCACGTAATACCTGACGCGGGTGTGGGAAACCAAAGTTCTTTTTATTGTCTTCGACCATTTCAAGACTGTAAGGATCTGTTTCATGAATCCATTCATCGAGTTCTTTTTCCCATACGGCTTTTTCATGCGCAATAATTTTTGTACGTGCGTCCTTATTATCATCACAAACTAATGTTTTACCCGTAAGTCGATCACTGATTGCATCAGCGGCTGCACCAGCATCTCCACAAATTCCAACAGTAATATTTTTCACTAGACCGAGCATTTTATTGTCGGCATCGATTTGAATTATTTTTGCCTCGTTTGGCCAATAGTCCATATCATGCTGTGGTAGTGTTCCGAACGGTCCAAGACGAGTACCTAAAGCGATCACCACATCTGCTTGTGAGATCAGTTTCATCGCCGCTTTAGAGCCTTGATAACCTAAAGGACCGCACCATAATGGGTGGCTGGCGGGAAATGAATCATTATGCAGGTAGCTATTTACAACGGGAGCATTTAGTCGTTCGGCCAGACGTTTACACTCATCAACAGAATCCCCCATAACGACACCACCACCCGAGATAATGACTGGGAATTTAGCACTAGCGATAAGCTCTGCCGCCTGATCAAGACTTTTATTTCCTCCTGGTCCTCGATCAAGAACTTGAGGTTTTTGTATTTCCACATTAATTTCACCGTAAAAATAATCACGCGGTATATTAAGTTGGGTTGGTCCCATTTCAGACATAGCGCGATCAAAACAACGCCCAGTAAACTCTGCCATTCGATTGGGGTTATTCACATGCCCTTGGTATTTGGTAAATTCCTGAAACATTGGTAATTGATTTGCTTCTTGAAAACCACCCAACCCTTGACCCATAGTTCCAGTTTCGGGTGTAATCATAACCACAGGAGAGTGCGCCCAGTATGCTGCTGCAACAGCTGTCACGCAGTTACTAATGCCAGGACCATTCTGTCCGATAACCACACCGTGTCTGCCACTGACGCGTGAATAACCATCTGCCATATGTGCAGCACCTTGTTCATGGACCACTGGAATAAGATGAATTCCTGCAGGTTCAAATATATCCATTGCATCCATAAAGGCAGAACCCATTATGCCAAAAATAGTCTCAACTTTATTGGCGACCATGGTTTCTACGAATGCTTCACTGGGTGTCATTTTAGGCATAATTGTTTCCTTTTGTAGTGTAGCGAAATTAACGAAGTTTATAATCCTTTATATAGTTCTAAGTTAGATAGTTAGCAAGTAGAGTTGTAGTGCCAATAATTAAAAAATTAACATGCCAGTATGTGACTTGACAGACTTTACTAATCTACTACCATACAGAGTATCTATATCAATCATTCTGTGTGGGAGATACCATGTTGTTTAAGAAAAGTTTTTTACTTTTAATTTTAAGTGTTCTATTAAGTGGCTGTGGTGGTGGAAGTAGTAGTTTTACTAATTCTGAACCAGATGGAAGTGATGATATTAACTCAGGAAGCTTTGACGGTTTATGGTTTGGTCCCTGTGTTAATAATAACTTCAACTATTCAGCAAGGCAGACAATCACACTAAGTGGCACTAGTTTGATTAGTGCTATAACGAGTTATACGGGTGGGCAATTATCTTCGTTAGATTGTACGATACCCAGCCAAGGCATTATTGTTGACTCAGATGTTACAGCGACTCTCACTTTTGGGGCTGAAAAAACGCAAAGCGAATGTGTAAATAGTACTGGCATAGAAACTACGATTACACCGACACAATTTCTATCATCGGGTAATGAAGCCACGACACAGCCTGATTTAAATGATGGTGTACTGCTTGTCACAGGGTCACGAAATGACTTTCTGCCTGATTCAACTAATATTTGTTTAAAAACAAATGGCAATTTGTTATTTGCTGGACATGAATATACTAAATCGACAAATACCTCCATTGTAACGGCAACAGATGGAGTAATAGTTTCTAATGGTGATGTGACATGGAAACTAGGTGATAATAGTTACAATGGTGGGACTTCCGTAGCTCTCTTCTCAAGTATCAATAATTCTACGGTTGATAACTTTGGAGTACTTGAAGTTACAACCATCGGATTTGATAGATCAAATGGTGACTTCTCTGGTTCAGGAGTTAGTATTGCACATAGTTTGCAAGGGTCAGGTTCTTACACAATAGAAGAAAACACGACTGATTTAATCACTAGTCTTTCCAATAAAGTAATAACACTCACAGTAACAGCAGGTACAATTAATAGCCCATTAGCTGCCACATCGTATAAGGCTATCTCAGGAACAGTCGAGGTTACAGTAGATAATAATGGAAAATATCACTTCAGCATCGTATCACCGATCACGTTGACTAAAGCCATAGATGTGGGCACTGGCGTACCCAATGCGCCTGATACGTTTAGCTTTACGATGAATAATATTTATGATTTTAATAATTGATTGATTAAAATTTTGCTTTCACACATTTCAAAGCGATGATGATTCCACTGAAGAAACTACTTTGGATACTGTCAGTCACAACGCTTGTTGCTTGTTCTAACGGACAACAAAACGTATCGCAGAATTTAAATAGCCTGAAACAAATTGGGATAGCTTCTTATTACGCAGATAAATACCAATTAGAGCAGACTGCCAGTGGTGAATTATTTGATCAAAATAAAGCAACAGCTGCCCATAAAACATTCGCTTTTGGAACGAGTGTAAAAGTAACCAATCTGAAAAACAATCAAAGTGTAATAGTTAAGATTAATGATAGAGGACCTTTTGTTAACGGGCGCATTATTGATTTATCTAAGTCAGCTTTTAATACCATAGGAAACGTAAATACTGGTTTAATCGAGGTATCTGTAGAAATATTAAGATAAGAAGCTATATGGCACCCCCTGCCTTTTACAAGATTGTAGTTTATTTTAGCTAAAGCAATCTTCTAAAAACTACGGGGGTGCCATACAGTTAGTTCTTCTAGTTAATCAGCTTCTTAACGGCCTGAATAACTCTATTCACTCCCTCTTCGATTCTATCCTCTTCTAGTGAAGAAAAGCCTAATCTAAAATAGGGACACCTTTCTTGTTTTGGATAAAAGAAAAGATCACCTGGTTCAATTAAAACGCCTTCATCTTTCAACATATTCGCTAGTTCGCGGGAGTCTAAACCCTCTGGACCTTTTAACCAAAGTGCTGACCCCCCATGATGAGAAGTCAAAGCTTCACCGGGGAAGTGTTCATTAATAAGCATTCGCAACGTGGTGGAACGTTGATACAGGGTCATGCTTAATTTTCTGATTAATGAATCGTGATAGCCACGTTGTAAAAAACGAGCAATGATATATTGATTATTGCTCGGTGGATGTTTTAGCATTAACCTGCGTAAGGCACGAGCCTCTTTTATGAATGCCTTTGGAGCAACCATAAAACCAAGGCGAATTCCGGGAGCCAGCGTTTTTGAAATACTGCCGATATAGATAACCCGTCCTTCTGTATCTTGACTTTTTAGAGCGGCTAATGGTTTTTTGTTATAGGTCAGCTCTGCTTCGTAATCATCTTCTATAATTATAAAGTTATGTTTACTGGCTTTTTCTAATAAAGCCTGTCGTCGATCTTGTGGAAGGGTGACCGTGGTTGGGTATTGATGGCTGGGCGTGACATATATACAGTCACATTCATCTACATCGTTACTGATTATTAAACCTTGTTCATCAATATCAAGACATTTAATATGGTCAGTTTGGGTTAAAAAAGTGTTTCTTGCATCGACATAGCCCGGATTTTCTATACCGATTGTTTTATCTTTATTTAGTAGAAGTTGTGCCGCAAGAAATATAGCATTTTGCGCACCCAGTGTGACAAGAATTTCATCTGGATCAACAAAAATCCCACGACGTGGTAAGAGTTTATTGTGTATTTGATCTATTAAAGGTGGATTATCCTGATCAATATGATCTGAAGCCCAGTCATAGATTGCTGAAATACCTGCAGCATCACGACAACATTCACGCCAATCTCCGATAGGGAATATTTTCTTGTCGTATTGACCGTATAAAAAAGAGTAAGGAAAACGTTGCCAATCTTGCTGTTTCTTAACGGTGGTTAATTGACTCGGTTGAATACTAAACAGTTCATTCCAGTTGACAGTAGACTTTTGATGGTTTTTTAGTGATTCTTTATCCCGTTTTGCATAACCAGAAAGGACATCTTCACAGACATAATAACCACTGCGTTCACGCGTTTCGACAAAACCTTCGTCAACAAGATTTTGATAGGCTAGCACTACCGTATTACGAGAGACTTTTAACTGGCTTGAAAGCTTTCTACCTGAAGGTAACGGCATACCGGGCTTAACATGGTGATTGAGAATGGCAGAGACCATCATCTCTTGAATGCGGGCTTGTAATGTACCTGTGGAATTTTCAGGAAGTTGGAATAAATACTCGGTCAATAGGGTGTTCTCGTAAGTGTTTTAATAATGCTTGAATTATAGGTTGAGACCTCAGCATAATTCAAGCATAAGTAAAAATGGCTAATTATTTCCACTATTCTTAGCAAAAATAACTCAATAGCCAGTTAATTATAATGGCACCCCCGCCTTTTTTAAACAATTGCTGGATTCCAGTCTCTAGGAGATTGAAATACGTCCTATAGCAATATCAATCGCAGTTACTATCTCATCGATATCATCCGTTGTAGCAATCAATGCAGGTGCTAAACAAATGGTATTATTAAGTGTGGCAAAGCTACGATTTGTTCTACCAATAATAACCCCTTGTTGCATACAATCTGCAGCGATATTGGCAACGACGCTTTCATCTACAGGTTCTTTGCTTTGACGGTCCTTTACTAATTCAATACCAAGGAATAAGCCTTTACCTCTAACATCGCCAATGATTTGATGCTTGTCTTTAAGTTCTTCAAGTTTGTCTAGCGCGTAGTGACCTACATTGGTAACATTTTCTAGTAAGTTTTCCTCTATGATGATTTTCATATTCTCAACGGCAGCCGCAGGACCTGCAGTACAACCACCGAAGGTCGATATGTCGCGAAAATAATCCATGGGATCTTCAGGATGTTTTTTGAATTCGGCAAAGACATCTTCAGTTGTCACAGTACAAGATATCGCGGCATATCCACTCGCTAGACCTTTAGCCATAGTGACTATGTCAGGCTGAATGCCGTAATGTTGGTAGCCAAACCATTTTCCTGTGCGTCCCATGCCACAGACAACCTCATCAATATGTAACAGAATGTCATATTTTTTACATAGATCAGAAAGCATCGGCATATAACCCTCTGGCGGGAGTAATACCCCTCCACCAGCAGTTATAGGTTCTATGATTATGGATCCAATGGTGTCTGGGTCTTCGTCTTGAATAATTTCTTCAATTGCTCGGATTGAGTTAATTGTACATTCTTCTTCACTATGATGACTACGGTAGGTATCACAGGAAGGAAACTGGATAAAGCCAGGGGTAAACGGGCCATATTGATCTTTGCGTTGTTCCTGACCTGAAGTGCTTAAAGTAGTAATAGTCGTGCCATGATAGTCACGGTCGCGGTATAGTATTTTGTGTTTTTTGCCATCGTATTTATGGTGTGCGATTTGTCGGGTGATTTTATACCCTTTCTCATTCGCTTCTGAACCAGAGTTGGAATAATACACACGACTCATCCCAGGCATTATCTCAGTGAGCATTTCGGAGAAAATAGCGGCAGGTAAATTACCCATTGAACCCGCGATAAAGTTCATTTCTAATAATTGATCATATACCGCTTTGGCGATACGTTCTCTGCCATAGCCTACATTAACAGTCCAAACAGCACCTGATACGGCATCAAGATATTCTTTATTATTAGTATCAGTGATCCGCATTCCTTTGCCGGAAGTAATCATAATCGGTGGCGATTGTTCTAAAGCCTTATGCTGTGTGAGATGATGCCAAACATGTTGTTGGTCACTCAGTAATGCACTATCGATATCACTATGATCAGTGAATATTTTTTTATGTTTGGTCATAGCAGGCTCCTTGATATTTCTTGATATTTCTTATGTTTACATTTATATAGTTTATATTTGTACTGTCTGCTAAGAATAGTACCAATTTCAAGATTTCTAGCCTCCCACTAGCCTAGTGATATCAGTGATTGGTCTTATTAATTTTGTGTAACTGGCACTAACAATAATACTTCAGGGTACTACTTTTTAATATATGGAAATATCATTATATTAATAAGTCCTTGAGACAAAGGACTATTTTTGTTCTACACTTTTTAGTGATGAATAAGAAAAGTGATTCTTGTCATAGTTTGTTCATATAGACAGAATAAAATTAGTCTGACTTTAAACCTAAGGAGAGTAAAGAATGAGTGAAGAAAGTAAACATCAAAATTCTAGAAGAAAGGTACTTAAGGGAATTGCAGCGGGTACTGCTGCTGCCGTAGGACCGTGGGTAATAAGCTCAAAAGCTTTAGCCTCTTCTGGAGAAGTGAATGTCACCATGTGGTCTGATTATATTCCGAAGAGCGTGCGCGAAGATTTCACTAAGAAAACTGGAATTAAAGTTAACTACAAAGACTTGGGTTCTAATGAAGAGCTGATCAACCAGATGAAAGCGACAAAAGGTGCTGGTGTGGATGTTTGTAGTCCAACCAATAACCGTTCTGGTCAGTGGGTTAAACTCGGTTTATTACAACCCATTGATTACAAGAAAATCGCTAATATCAAAAACCTTAATCCTGCGATGCTAAAAGTTGGTGATGAACAGTGGAACTTTGATGGCAAAGGTTCGCACTGGGTACCTTTAATTTGGGGTACTGAAGCTATCGGTTGGCGTACGGATAAGTACACGCCTGAAGGTGGTACACCAAGTTACGGAAATATCTGGCAAAAGGATGTTGAAGGTAAGACCATGATACGTCCTCACAGTGGTATGTTGGGTGCAGGTCTTTACATGGAAACAGTTGGCAAATTAGCGCCAGGCGATGTTTGGAAAGCCTATGAAAGTGAAGAAAAAATGCGTCCAATCTGGGATAAAATCACTAAATTCTGTATTGAAAATAAATCTCAGATTAAACTATTTTGGAATGACACAGATAGTCAGAAAAATGGTTTGTTGAATGATGGCGTAGTTGTTGGTCAAACATGGGATGGTCCAGTTTTAGCGATGAAATCTGCTGGTGAGCCAGTGGCCTACCAAGCACCAAAAGAAGGTGCGATGGCGTGGGTTGATAGTATGGCCGTTTCCTCTGCTGCTTCTAACTTAGAGCAGGCATATGAGTTAATGAACTATGTGATGGATCCAAAAGTGGGTGGTAAATCTATCAACACGCATGGATATAACTCTGCTGTTATTGGTGCTGATGGACATACAGATGATAACTATAAAAAGAACTTTGCTGCAGCTTACCCAGGTGATGCATTGAAGAACCTTAACCCTTGGCCAGCCGAGCCACAGTGGTATGCAGATATTCGCACAGAATATCGCAATAAGTTCGTTAACGCCAAGTCTTAAGTACGACAAAACCCCAGCATTTCTAGCTGGGGTTTTTATATATAAGAAGATATTCCAATTCATTTTTACTTATGCTCACCATAAGAATTAATTGGAATGTGTGTTTGATGTAGTAATAACAATAAACTCAGACCTATACCTGTATTGTGTAGTGGTCTTCTAAGGAAAGAGGTTTAATTTATGAGTGCTGATGTCCAGTTGGACGATGTATGGATTCGTTTTGGTGACTATGTTGCTGCTAAAGAAGCTAATATTCATATCAAAGAAGGGGAATTTTTTAGTTTTTTAGGGCCATCGGGTTGTGGTAAAACCACATTATTACGCGCTGTATCAGGTTTTCTTGAGCCTTCACAGGGTCGCGTTTTAATTGGTGGAAAGGATATGGATGGAATCGGTCCTAACAAGCGACCCACTGCCTTAATTTTTCAAAACCTCGCTTTATTTCCGTTAATGACTGTTTGGGAGAATGTTGCTTTTGCGCTAGAAGTCCAAGGTATAAATAAAAAGGATCGCCGTAAAAAAGCAGATGAACTATTAGAAATGGTAGCCTTAGGGGATCAAGGTGATAAGATGCCTGATGAATTATCAGGTGGTCAAAAACAACGTGTTGCAATAGCACGAGCATTAGCCGCTGAGCCAGATGTACTGCTTCTTGATGAGCCACTTTCTGCATTAGACCTCAAATTACGTCAACACATGCGTACCGAGCTTCGCGAAATACAACAACGCGTAGGAATTACTTTTATTTACATCACACATGACCAAGGTGAAGCACTGACTATGTCAGATAATGTTGCTGTTATGAGTCAAGCGGTGATTGAGCAAATCGGCGATGGTAATGCTGTTTACAATCACCCTGAAACCGCGTTTGTAGCATCTTTTGTTGGTGAGAATAATTTATTTTCAGGGAAAGTTATTGATGTTTCTGGTGATTATGCAACGGTGGACACAGCATCAGGTCAACTCCAAGCCATCAATGGTAAAAAAGATGGTAAAGCTCAGTTATCAGTGGGAGATGATGCTTATTTATTCGTAAGACCTGAGTCCTTAGTATTGGTTAAGGATAATAAGCGAGATAATTCAGTTCAAGCCAAGATAGAAAATCAAGAATTTGAAGGAAATTTTTGGCAAGTCTTTTGTAATGTTAAAGGTAGTAAAAAACAAATCAAAATGTCGTTGATTAATTCAGGTGGTGATCTTGGTCAAGAAACAGGTGATGATGTATTACTTGGTTTTAATGCAGATCAAGGTATTGCTTTACCAAAAGGGCAATTAGCAGCTGAATAGGGGAGAGGAACTAGAATCATGCAAAAATATTGGCAAGATTATTTTATAAAAAATGGTAAAACATTAGGCATAGCATTATTGCTTGCCGTTATTTTTTGGATTGTCATTCTCGTTATAATGCCCCAGTTGTTTATGGTGGATTTTTCATTGAGAGCAAATGTTCCACCACCAGAGTGGGGAACAGATTCACATTTCTACACACTAGAGCACTATAAATATATGTTGTATGGCAGTGCTAATGCAGAAGGCACATACAACACGGTGGACTTGAGTGTTTTCGGTCGAACGATACTGGCCGCGATCTTTGTCACCTTAATTGATTTAGCCCTGTGTTATCCCGTTGCTTATTATCTAGCGCATGTTGCAAAGGGTGGTTGGGCGCGTTTAATGGTGTTAGCCCTGATCATTCCTTTTTGGGTAAATGAATTATTACGTGCCTTTGCATTTAAAATTATGTTTGGTGCTAATGGTGTTATTAATAACTTCCTGATATGGATAGGTATTCTAGATCAACCCTATGACTTTATCTTTGAGGGAGTTGCCCTCTATGCAGGCTTAAGTTATGCCTATATTTTATTGATGATATTCCCTATTTATAATGCAATAGAGTCTTTGGACAAAAATCAAATTGAAGCTGCTCGTGACATGGGTGCATCGACTATTCGTATTCATAGACGCATAGTTATACCTCATGCGAAGCCAGGTATTTCCTCTGGTGCAACTATGGTCTTTATGCTTTCCTTGGGCGCTTTGGCTGCTCCACAGATTTTAGGAGGTCCTAGTAGTCTCTGGTTTACGCAAATTATCTACCAAGCATTTAACAATGCAGGAAACTGGGCGCGTGGATCGGCTTACGCAATTGTGTTATTGGTGACGAGTATTATCTTTGTGTTACTGGTGATGAAATTCTTTAAAGTTAGATTTGGAGATATCGCCAAATGACCTCAGATCGCGTACGTAAGTTTTTTACTTTATTCTTTGTCTTCGGATTCTTTTTTTACTTATTTGGTCCGTTAATCATTATGGGATTAACGGCATTTAATAGTTCCGCTTTTCCAAGAGTAACGCCTTGGGAGTGTTTTTCTACAGAATGGTTTAGCGTGTTAGCTAACGACGATAAGTTAATTGAAGGTTTAAGAAATAGTATCTTTATATCCTTAGGTGTTGTTGCATTAGCTGTCCCCCTCGGTTTAGCGGGTGCATTAATGTTGTCACAGGTCAAAGATCGGCTTCGTCCTTGGTATTACACTATTGTTATATCTCCTATCCTCGTTCCAGGGGTGGTGCTAGGTATATCGACACTATTGTTCTGGGATCGTATCGGTAATATGTTTGGTGCTACTCGTGATAGCTTTTTTTACAATGGTTATTTCCTGACTATCATGGGACACGCTACCTTTATTTCGGCATACACTATGTTGATATTTATCTCTAGATTGCAGCGTTTTGATACGGTACAAGAGGAAGCCGCTTTGGATTTAGGCGCAACTCATGTTCAGACCTTCCGTAAAATCTTATTACCTTTTTTAAAGCCTGCTATTGCATCCGCTGCAGTTCTTGCATTTCTAGCATCCTTTGAAAACTATAATACGACTGTTTTCACCATACTTACTGAAAGTACTATAACCACATTTTTAGCGGCAAAAGTACGTCATGGCATTAACCCTTCAGTAAGTGCTTTAGCAGTAGCTATAGTCGTTATTACCTTATTTGGTGCAGCTTTGCATGAAATGTTAAAACGCAGAGAACTTAAGGCACTTAAAGAATCAGACTTAATGGCAAAAGGTGCACTTAAGGAACATAGTGCCTTTGTTAAACGTGGCTTCTTTGCACAACCTGCTCTTTATTTGATTATTGCTGTATTTGTTGCAGGACTCGGTACGACCTATTTTGCAGGAACCATGGGGGTTGAAGAGTGTAAAGTACGTGTTAAAGCTGAAAAGAAAAAACGTGTTGATGCAAGTATTCATAAACAGCAACAAAAAGCAATGTTTAGAGATGCAGCTAGAAGAGCAAAAGAGCCTACTACCACTGTGACACCAAAGAAAAGTCGAACAGGGTCGTCAAGTTTTGGAGGTATGTATAGTACCGATAATCTTGGTGGTCTTGCAGGTGATTCAGAAGAGAATCAACCTAAGGAGAAAAAACCTGAAGGAACTAATGGAGGATTGTTTGCACCAAGTAATTTAAAGAAACAGTCAGAGGGGTCTGATTAGATCAGAAGTAATGACTATAAGAACTACATGTATTGGTGCTTATCCAAAACCTGACTCAAAGTTTTACTGATCGACCCGTTAAAATTACAATTCTAGGGTCTATGACAATTGGTGATACTACAGCAGATGTTTTCTACAGTAATCCAGCAAACAGATCGGCTGATTGCTGCACCAGATTGTGGTCTAGGATTATTAGGTTGGGAGTTGACACATCTAAAGTTGATTAATCTTTGTGAAGCAGCACATTCAATATGATCACTTGTAAATTATTCTCCCAAAGAATTCTTGGCTTATAAATATAATACAGCTGGTACTATTAACTAGCCGCTCACTTATCTATTCTAGATTGATTAAAGTGTAAGTATAAAAGGTAATACAATGTCTGAAAAAGAAACCCTAAAACATTTCATTAATGGTAAATACATTGAAGGAACCAGTAATCGATTTGGTGATGTCTATGATCCAACACAGGGCTTAGTCGTTAAACAAACACCTCTTGCAACCAAGGCAGAAGTAGAGTCCGCTATTGCCTCTTCTCAAGCAGCTTTTCCTGGGTGGTCTAAAGTTCCTGCAGGGCGTCGAGCACAAGTCATGTTTAAATATCGTGAGTTGTTAATTGATAATATGGACGTTTTGGCAAAATTATTATCAGCAGAACACGGTAAAACTATAGACGATGCAAAAGGCTCAATTACCAGAGGACTAGAAGTAGTTGAATTTGCCTGTGGTATCTCAGAGTTACTAAAAGGTGATTATTCTGAAAATGTAGCAAGCGGTGTTGATACTTATAATACGCGTCAGCCATTAGGTGTTTGTGCTGGCATTACACCATTTAACTTCCCTGCCATGGTGCCGATGTGGATGTTTCCTCTAGCCCTAGTTTGTGGCAATACCTTCGTGCTTAAACCATCTGAAAAAGACCCATCTGTTTGTTTGAAGTTAGCTGAATTAATGACTGAGGCAGGTTTACCAGATGGTGTGCTTAATGTCATAAATGGTGATAAAGAGGCGGTTGATACCTTACTTACAGACCCACGTGTTCAAAGCATCAGCTTTGTAGGCTCTACTGCAATTGGTGAATACATCTATAAAACGGGTACAGCTAACGGCAAAAGAGTTCAGTCAATGTGTGGCGCAAAAAATCATATGTTAGTCATGCCGGATGCTGATTTAGACCAAGTGATAGATGCAATTATTGGTGCTGCATATGGTTCAGCAGGTGAACGTTGTATGGCGGTTGCCGTTGTGATTACGCTTGATGATGCTACGGCTGATTCGATTGTAGAACGACTAATCCCACGTGTTAAATCACTTAAAATGGGACCTTATACAGACTCTACTTCTGAATTAGGACCTTTAGTTACGCCAGAGGCTCAAGAAAGAGTGAAAGGCTATATCGCAAAAGGAGAAAGCGAAGGAGCTACGCTTGTCTATGATGGTAGAAATGAAAAAGTCACTGGCTGCGAAACAGGTTGTTTCGTAGGTGGAACAATCTTTGATAATGTCACAAAGGATATGAGTATTTACAAAGAAGAGATATTTGGCCCCGTACTTAGTATCTTAAGAGCAAAAACCTACGAAGAAGCTGTTGGCTTAATTAATGACCATGAATACGGAAATGGTACGGCTATTTTCACCCGTGATGGAGATGCAGCACGCGACTTTAGTAGCCGCATCCAAATTGGTATGGTCGGTGTTAATGTTCCCATTCCTGTCCCAATGGCATTTCATAGTTTTGGTGGCTGGAAAAGATCATTTTTTGGTGATCATACAATGCATGGACCAGAAGGTGTACGCTTTTTCACACGCTTAAAAACAGTAACAACACGTTGGCCGTCAGGTATTCGTTCTGGTGCTGTATTTAACTTTAGTGCGGGAGGAGAGCACTAAACACATCAAAATATTTTATTTGCCAAGTAAGAAACAATGATGATCTAACTTGACCTAAGCTTCCTGAGACTAGTATTATAGGGTAGTTAACTTGTGCGCTTTAATCGTGTAAGTTATATATTCAGTCACTTTTCTACCCAACAATTGACTGATCACAACTTATTTGTTTGATTCAAATTGAGTCTTGGTTTAGTTTAAAACGTGTATGTCTATTTATAAAACCTTATTTTTACTACTACTTACTTCCATACTAGTCAGTGCTTGTGGTGGTGGATCTACAGGTTCTCTCAGTGAAGCTTTACTTGATGATGACAATGATACTATTCTCAACTCTGAGGATAACTGTTTAGCGATTCTTAATACTGCTCAATTAGATTCAAATAATGACGGTATTGGTGATGCTTGTGAGATCAGTACTTCAAATAGTGATAATCCCACTAGTTTAGATGAGCTTACAAGCGTCGATACTGATGAGGATACAGACTCAGATGGCGTACCTAATATCTATGATGAATTCCCAAACGATAGTTTAAAAGCATCTTCTATTACAAGCGCACATCGTTTGTTAACACAGGCTACTTTTGGGGCAACAGAAGAAGAGATTGATCGAGTAGTTAAAATAGGTACACATGCATGGATTGATGAGCAATTAGAAATAAAATCTGCTTACGATAATAAAGATGATAATCATAAAACTCACTTTGAACGGATTATAGAAGTAGGTAAAGCCGTTCAACCAGAATATGATTGGTATAGAAACTATGGCATTTTTAACCAACAAGGGAATAATGCACATATCCATAAATACAGAATGTCTGTTTGGTTAGAAAACGCCTTAGAAAGTCCAAAGAATGATAGCGGAAGTGATCAGCTTCGACAACGAATTGCCTATGCCTTGAGTCAATTGTTAGTAGTTTCAGATCTAAGTGGTCAAACTAAAAACCATGCTGAAACTGTAGCAATCTATAATGATATATTGGCAAAAAATGCATTTGGTAATTATCGAGATTTGTTAGGCGAAATTTCTCGAAGTACAGCTATGGGTATGTATTTGTCTCATATGGGAAATGACAAAGCAAATCCAGAAAAAAATACTCACCCAGATGAAAATTTTGCTCGTGAATTAATGCAACTATTTACTATTGGTTTATATAAAATCAATATTGATGGAACTCCAATATTAACAAATGAAGTTCCAACTCCTGTCTATACTCAAAATGATGTTGTTGAACTAGCAAAGGTAATGACAGGTTGGGATAGAAAAGGAAATAGACCCTATGGTGGTGATAATTCTAATAGGGGTCTATATTCTGGATCAATGGAATTTCATCCAAAACATCATGAAGATGAGGTTGCTGAAGGTGGTGATGGAAATGTAACTGTTATAGGGAAAACTTTTTCACTGAAATCTGGCAATGATCAAAGTGCAATGGATTCTGCACTAGATGTACTTTTTGATCATCAAAATATTGCTCCTTTTGTAAGTAAACACCTAATTAAACAACTCATTACTTCAAACCCCAACGCTGATTATGTTGCGAGGGTTTCAGCAGTATTTAATGATAATGGAAAGGGCATTAAAGGCGACCTAAAAGCTGTAGTCAAAGCAATTTTATATGACCCTGAAGCTAGAGATATTAATAATAGAGATAATGCTAATTTTGGAAAAGTAAAGGAGCCAATTCTAGCTTGGACACAGTATCTAAGAATATTCGGTGTACAACCATTACAAAATTGGGGACCCTCTAAAGTACAAGATGTTTACTTTTTTAAGAGGCCAGAAGATAGGCTTAACCAAGGTCCATTAAGAGCAGGCTCTGTTTTTAACTTTTACTCTCCTGACTATGTACCAAGTAACGCATATTTTTCTAATAATAAATTAGTTACTCCTGAAGCTCAGATAATATCGGATCAATTTTTAGTGAGTTATCACAACTCGATTAGAAGCTTTGTTAGCTGTTGTGAAAAGCAATATCTCACCAAAGTAAAAGGTAAGAACCTTACAGAGTATGCAAGTAAAAGGAGTTTATTTGTAAGTCATCTAATGTTAGTCGATTACGATAGAGAATTATCGATTATCCAGCAGAAACTAGACAACGAGTTCTCAAATATTAAAAACGTTTTATTAAAAGAAAAAGCTATTCATGCTTTACTTGAACATTTAGATAAAGTCATGTTAGGGAATACAATGACTGAGAAATATCAATCACTATTAAGTGATTATTTACTTAATACTAAAGGATTAGAAAACAATGATGCGTTTAAAGAAGCACATAATATCGTTAGAGAAAGCATTCGTTTTATTGCGACTTCTAGTGCTTACATGATCCAAAAATAGTAGGAGAGTGAATGTTACCAAAAAACAATTTGGATCGAAGAAATTTCTTAAAACTATTAGCTAAAGGTGGAGGTGCGGCCGCGTTTGGTCATTTAAGTTTATTAAATGAAAGTTTAGCTGCATCAGAAAATTTATCAGGGTATAAAGCATTAGTTTGTGTCTTTCTTCGTGGAGGTAATGATAGTTTCAATATGATTATTCCCAGTAAGCATAAAGACTATGCAATCTATAAAAAGAGCAGGGGAGAGCTTGCGGTTAATAATAAAGATTTAGGTTTAGAGTCAATTGATGAAAAAATTAATAATGGTTCCTTAGGAAAAGGAGCTAATAATCCTTACAATGTGGATGGTACGGCAAGTAAAGCTTATACAAAAGGTTACTATGACCTGTCAAATATTGGTATTAATCTAGGCGTAAACGGTGTTATGCCAGAACTTGCTCAACTAATAACTAATAGAAAAGCATCAATCATAGCGAACATTGGTAATCTAGTAACCCCTGTCACCCGATCAGAAATCCTTAAAGACTCAGCCGACCTTCCTCTTTTTCTATTTGCACATAACCATCAACAACGTGCATTACAAACAGGGCAAGGTAATAACCTAAATGATGTCGGTTGGGCAGGGAAAATTGCAGATAATTGGGCAGATTCAAACGATAACACTTCTCTTGGCTTGAATTTTTCATATTCAGGTAATAATAGAATGCTCATAGGGAAATCAACGGCACCCTTAGTATTAAGGGCAGGTGATATTCCAATATTTTCAGGTATGGCGCAAGATACTAATGAGTTAATGAATGCACGTAGAAGTCTATTTAGGTCATTATCTGATGGTTATTCAAACAATCATCCTTTAAAGAGTTTATATAGTAATTTTATTCAAAATACAATTACAAGAACTGATATTTTATCTGCAGCTTGGAATAAAAATGACACTAACTTTGAGAGTTTAAATAATCCTTATGGAGAACAACTATTTAATAATCCTAGCGCTAAAGACTTAGGTTTTAAAAGTGGCTTATTACAAGGCTCATTGCTGAAGAATTTAGAATCTATAGCTAAAATGATTGATGTCGGAGCAAAGGAAGCAAAAGCGTCTGGAAAAGCAAAACGACAAATATTTTATGTCAATCTTGATAGATTTGATAATCATAATAATCAAGCAGATACACACCCTAGACTTTTACGAGAACTTAGTATTGGGCTTTGGAGCTTTCAAAAAGCATTAGAAACCCTCCAACACGAGAAAGAAGTAACGACATTTACTATGTCCGACTTTGGTCGTACTTTAACTCCAAATACTGGTCATGGTACTGATCATGCATGGGGGGGGAATCAAATTGTTATGGGCGGAGCAGGCGATGGAAGTATTGGAAGTTTTAATGGAGGAAGACTCATTGGAGACTTCCCTGATTTAACACTTGGCGGGATTAATGACACTAATAATAGAGGGCGGATCATCCCTACTATTGCTCAGGATCAATTAAATGCAACTATTTGTAACTGGTTTGGTGTAGATAAACCAAGCATTGCTTCGATATTTCCAAATGCGATGAATTTTGGAGATAATCAGGGTGATATAAGCAGTGCTTTTCTTGATAATTTTTTTGTGAGTTAATACACTATTTATGTTCTTCATTGTACAAAATCAGGGATCCCCTGAGATTTCACATAAGCCAAATTTGTTTTTACATTTATTGTAATTATGTTATGACCTTCTTCCAATGGATACTAAAGGATGGTTGTTTTCACTTTTAAAAATTTATAAGCAAAATCAAAGACCCCTTAATAATCTTTCTAACGCATCTCATCGGATATAACACGAATTAAATCGTTATTGCTATAATGTCAAAAAATCTTCAACTAAGGGTATTGAACAAATGAAAAGGGTGGTAATAACATATGGTACCTTTGACATGTTGCATATAGGGCACCTAAACATACTACGAAGGGCAAAAGCTCTAGGCAAGTACCTTATTGTTGGTGTAACTTCTGAAGATTATGATCGTTCAAGAGGCAAGCTAAATGTCTCTCAAGAAACAAGAGTACGGGTAAAGGCTGTTGAGCAATTAGAATTTGTTGATAAAGTAATTATAGAAAAGCATAAAGGTCAAAAGATACAGGATATTCAAAATCATAACGTAGATACCTTTGTTATTGGAGATGATTGGGTAGGTAAGTTTGATTATCTGAGAGAATACTGCCATGTTGAATATCTACCTCGTACTGAGGGTGTATCAAGTACGATGTTACGTAAAAAAAATATAAAAACTATTAAGCTTGGAATTGTAGGTACAGGTCGTATAGCTAAACGCTTCCTCATCGAGTCAAAACATGTGTGTGATATAGAAATACACTCAGCAATGTCTCGAAATATGGATAACGTTCAAAAATTTATTGAAGAAGGAGGAATTCCATATGGTTATGA
This sequence comes from Cocleimonas sp., assembly GCA_036478745.1. GTDB lineage: Bacteria > Pseudomonadota > Gammaproteobacteria > Thiotrichales > Thiotrichaceae > Cocleimonas. The sequence goes on along the minus strand of JAZGEM010000020.1, from coordinate 168,465 downwards.
TAATATCGAAAGGCTTTTGGAAGACAATATTGACGCAGTTTATATTGCTTCTCCTCATCAATTTCATTATTTACAAGCAAAAAAAGCTCTTAAAGAAGGAAAGCATGTACTGTGTGAGAAACCTATTACTTTAGAGCATGAGCAACTAGTAGAGCTTGTAGAGCTTGCTAGATGTAAAAAGTTGATTTTAATGGAAGCAATTAAGACTGCCTTTTTTCCAGCTTTTACAAAAGTTTTAGAGGAAATTAATAAGGGTAAGATAGGTGAGATTAAAGAAGTTAGATCCACCTTTACAAAACTCATTAAAGACAAATCAGTTCGAGAGTGGACTCCCCCTTATGGTGGTTCTACTAATGAACTTTCCAGTTATCCTCTGCTACTTGCCCATAAAATCCTAGGTGAAAGTACTGAAATAAATTTTTACGATCAAATAGAAGGTGATGTTGATATAGCGAATCGTATTGTTTGTACTCATAAAAAAGGGGCATTCTCAATTTCTACCGTAGCTATTGGAGCAAAAGGAGAAGGTTCAGCAGTGATTTCTGGGACTGAGGGGTATATTTACATACCTGCACCATGGTGGTTAACAAAGGAGTTTTATATTCGGTATGAGGATCCAAGTATTAATGCAAAATATTTGTATGACTTTGAAGGTGATGGAATTCGGTATGAAATATCTGAATTTATGACAAATATACAACGAAATAAAACTGAATCATCTAAGCTAATATCTGTAGATATGTTAGAAATAAATAAAATCATATCCTTATATAATAGTAAAAGACGAAAAGACAAGGAAAATAATAGGTTTTAAGATGAAAACAATTAATACGAATAATGGCATTTATGAATATCATGAAATTGAATTAACAGGAGAAAAGAGGATAAATAGACTCATCTCTAAAGATAATTTATTAGATCTCAAAATACTATTAGATGAAAATAATATTAAATTTGGGTTGATTTATGGAACATTATTAGGTGCTTATAGAGAAAATAACTTTATTGAACATGATATTGATACTGATATTTTTATCTTAAATGAAGATCAAGATAAGTTAATTAGTATACTTTTTGAATTAAGAAACATTGGTTTTGAAGTAGCTAGATACAGGGGGAGTTTAGTTTCTATTATACGAAACGATGAATATATAGACATCTACATATTTCAAAAAAAGGGAAGGAGTACGCGTGAATGTTTGGGGAATGTTATTAATAGTTGTTTTCTCGACAATCTAAAAGAGTATGAATTCCTAGGGAAGATGTTTAACATCCCTGAGGATACTGAAAAGTTGTTGGTATCAATGTATGGAAAGGATTGGATGACACCAAAAGAAAATACTCCAGCAACAAATTACGGTTGGTATCTAACTATTCGCTCATATATTAGTAGATCGCAGACGTTATTTAAGATAATAGGTTGGATTAAACGAAAAGTAATTTGATTTTATAAGCCATATTTAATAACTTAAAGCTTAAGTTATATCTGAGAAAAAGTACCGTTCCTATAGTTCCTATTGGCTACTTTATAATTAATACATTAAAAGTTATAATAGGTCTACGACCAAGGTATGCATATTTTTTTACATAAATGTTTAACTTGGGATAAAGTAAAAATTTTGAAATAAACAGGAAGTTTAATTTCATGAAAATGAATACCCCCACAAATATTGCCATCAGCGCACATGATACTATTGAAGATAATGATATCGTAAATTATTCTCAACTCGCTAAAACCATCTTGAGAGGCAAGTGGTTTATTTTATTAGCCTGTTTAATAGGTGCTCTCGTATCATTTCTTTATGCCTATGGACAAGAGCCGACATATCGAGCAGATGCATTGTTAAGAGTTGAATCTCAGAAAGCGACAATACCTGGAATTGAAGCCTTAGGTGGTGCAAGTCCATTAGTTTATACAGAACTGATCATAATTAAATCGAGGAAAAACTTAGGTTTAGCGGTTGATTCACTAGGTCTAGAAATTAAAGCTTGGCCTAAAAGAGTTCCACTATTAGGTAATGTTTATAAAAACCTAATAAGCCCTGATGCTTTAGGTAAACTCCCTAAAATATCTGAAAAATTTGATAATTTCACTCAAAAGTATGCTTGGGGAAATGAAAGTATAGTACTTAAAAGTTTAAGCGTTCCAGATGAATATCAAAATCAGCTTCTAACATTAATTGTAAAACATGATAATACTTTTGACATTGTCTTAGATGAAACAAAAGAGGTGTTTTTAACAGGTAAAGTAGGTCAAACTTCTACATCTAAAGACAACCAGTTTAGTATTTATGTAACTGAATTAAATGGTTTACCTAATTCGGAATTTAATATCTTAAAACAATCGAAGCTTGCTGTTGTTGATGAGCTAAATACTAGAGTTGTAGCTACTGATGGTGGTGATAAGAAAACAGGCATAATCAATCTTATGCTTGAAGGTCAAAGTAAAAAGTCGATTGTTGCTATTCTATCGAATATAACCGAGACCTATCTTTCTCAAAACAAATCACGTAGCTCAGAGGAGGCAAGTAAGGCATTAGTTTTCTTACAAAAGCAGATTGCGCCACTTAAGAAAAACAGTGAGAAAGCAGAAGTAAAATTAAGGAATTATCGTACTAGAAATCAAACAGCAAATATGTCAATGGAAACACAGGCAGTTTTGGATATTACCTCGGCAATTGAAACGGATATTCAAAACCTTTCGATTAGAAAAGATGAGCTTGGGCAAAAGTATACCGCTAATCATCCTGCTCTTGTTTCGATAGCGTCCCAAGAAAGAAAGTTAAAACTACGGAAGAAAAGAAATTTATCAAAAATTTCTAAGCTTCCTCATACACAGCAATCCCTATTGACACTTGAAAGAGATTTTAAAGTCGCTAATCGAGTCTATCGAGACATGCTAAATAAAGTTCAAGAATTTAAGATCGCAAAGGCTAGTGGTAGTATAGGAAATGTGTATATAGTTGACTCTGCTGCAGCGCATCAAAAAGCAGTAAAACCAAATAAAGCATTATTATTTGCTATAGGACCTATTTTAGGTGCTTTGTTAGCGATGCTCTTAGTTTTATTGCGCCAAGGTTTTTCAAAAGTATTAATTGATACTCCAGATAGCTTAGAAAAAATAACTAGAATTCCTGTTTTATCTTCGGTACCTTTTTCTAAAAAAGTAAAGCAAACCATTGGTTATAAAGCTGATTATAGAAGACAAAAAAACTTATTAGCTTTAAAACATAAGCCTGATGTAGCGATAGAAGGACTAAGAAGTTTCAGAAGTAGTTTACATTATGCACTCAGTGAAGCTAGAAATAATGTTGTAATGATCACAGGAACAACAGCGAATACAGGTACATCTTTTATAGTATCAAATTTATCGGCATTAACCGCTGCTGGACAAAGACGTTTATTACTTATTGATGGAGACTTAAGAAATGGCTACTTACATTCATTATTGAAACAAACTAATAAACAAGGCTTTGCTGAAATATTAAGTGGTGATGTAAAACCAGAGGATGTTATATCCTCAATCCAGGTTGGTTATGGAACCATGGATATTATTACGAGAGGACAAACTCCTCAATGTCCATCTGAGCTTCTAATGCATAGCAATTTAGATAAAGTACTTAAAATTCTATCAACAAAATATGACCTTATTGTAATTGATACACCCCCTTTAGATTCCTTATCAGATGCAACTATTATCGGAAAATATGCAGGAGCAGTTTTTGTGGTAGTTCGTTCAGCTAGGCAAGCAAAAAATGAAATATTAAAAGCAGTCAGAACACTAACGGTTACAGGAGTAAGAGTTCGCGGTTTAATTTTCAATGATTATAATGATAAGTAAGTTGTTTTTTCCAATGTTGTAAAAAAGGGTGGGGTGCCATCTTAATTAAACAAGTTTTGCCTTTGTCTGCATTGATTAAAATTGTAACTTATGGAATTTTCATATGATAACTTCTTGGTTTACAAAATATCTAACTTTCATATTCATATTTTACTTGGCTTAGACTCGATAACATTTTTGTGATCCATGTAGCTCATGATTTTCGACAACTCAAGCCTTTTTATAGTATTTCTCTAAAGTGTGGAAATTAATTAATGTTGGAATCAAAAGAAGATAAAAATAATCTGATATCTAACTTTTTCTCTTTATCCATGCTACAGGGAGCAAATATGATCTTGCCCCTTATAACTTTACCCTATTTAGTGAGAGTTCTTGGTGTAGAAAACTTTGGTCTGGTAAATTTTTCTTTATCAATAATTATGTTTTTTAATATTTTGATTAGCTTTGGTTTTGAGTTGTCTGCAACTCGAGAAATATCGGTTAACAGAAATAATATTAATATAGTTTCTGAGATATTTTCATCAGTACTAATCATCAAATTATTCTTACTATTACTTTCCCTTGTTATTCTTTCTATTTTAGTAGTAACAGTTGATAAAATAAATCAGAATGCAATCTTATATTATGTAACATTTGGTTTGGTGATTGGTAACTCTCTTTTTTCTTCTTGGTTTTTTCAGGGGATGGAAAAAATGAAATACATTACTTATATAAATGTTTCAGTAAAAGTTTTCTTTACACTGCTAGTCTTTCTATTAGTTAAAGATGAGGCAGATTTTATCTATGTTGCTGCATTAACTTCACTAGGTGCAATTGTCGGTGGCATCTATTCATTGTGGCTCGTTATATATAAATTTCGCGTAAATATTAAAGTTCAAAACGCAAGTTTGATTTTACGGCAGGTAAAAAGTAGTTACCATTTTTTCTTATCTGGAGCAGCAAACAAAGGATATCGATATTATATTATTACATTGATTGGTATTTCATTTGAGAATATTGCTGTTGGTTATTATGTTATGGCAGAAAAGTTACTTTATGCCTTTTTGAGTCTTAGTAGTATAGTTTCACAAACTCTTTACCCATATATGACTCGAACCAAAAACCTTAAACTTTTTATAAAGGTATTCTTCTTTGTTTTAGTAACTGCAATTATTATTCTAATACCAACAATGTATTTTAATGAAATTTTGCTCAAGTTGATTTTTGATATTGAAAATGAAATGTTATCTAAAATATTTCTGATAATATTTAGTGGCGCTATTTTTGGAACTATTAGTGCATTAATTGGTTATCCTGTATTAGCAGCTCTTGGTCATGCAAAAGAAGCTAACAACAGTTTAATTATTGCATCTGCACTTAGTACACTCTATATAACTATAGTCACTCTATTTTTTAAGAATATTTTTTTAGTATCGATGTCAGCCGTTGTTTTTCCACTTATTCTTATGATAATCAGAATATACTATATTCACAAAACTAAAATATTTTCTAACACAGATTCTAGGTGTTGATATGGTAACAAAATATTATATTTAATACATTGGAGTGCCCCCGCTTTTATGGACAAAGCAAATAATTAATGGTTTATATTACGTAATATTTATAATTTATAAGAGAGTTTTAATATGATTAATTTTAGAAAAATTTTAAAATCAGCTTTGCGAAATAAAGGTTTTGATATTTCTCGGTATAGCTCAACTACACATCCTTTAGCTAGAAGAAAAAAGTTAATTGAAACATATGATATAAATCTTGTTCTCGATGTTGGTGCGAATATTGGTCAATATGTGAAAGAGATGAGAAGTGATATACACTATTCAAAAGAGATTATTTCTTTTGAACCATTAAAAAAAGAATTTGAAATATTAAACTCAAAGGCTGCTATTGATGATAAATGGTTAGCATATAATTGGGCACTTGGAGATTCAGATGAAAAGTCTGAAATAAATATTGCTGGAAACTCTTATAGTAGTTCTTTATTGTCCATGCTTGACTCTCACGAGAATTCTGCACCAGAATCAAAATACGTAGGTAAAGAAACAATAGAAGTACGAACTTTGGATAAGTTAATGGAGGAGTTATCAATAACTGCAAAAAATATTTACCTTAAAATTGATACACAAGGTTTTGAAAGCAGGGTAATTAAAGGCGCTGAACAATCATTGGAACTTATAAATACATTACAACTAGAGATGTCGTTAGTTCAACTATATGAGGATGAGCTGTCATTTCAGGATATGTATAGCTTGTTATTATCTAAAGGATATACCCTTGTGGCAATTGAACCAGGGTTTTCAGATGCTCAAACGGGTCAATTATTACAAGTCGATGGTATTTTTCATCGATATTGAGCTGTACTAAAAATCCTAACATTTCAAAATAGATCTGTTAATTGGCAAAATCATGATATAACTTCAAGAACCATTTTATATCTTTTTTATAACTCACTTATTGAATAAGTTCTTTACTTCTGAGTCAACCTATATCAACCCTTTATTTAAAATATGATAAAACAAAAATATACTCATGATTAAATTGAATACAATAGAAAACCAGTTAAAAATAATTTTTTTATTATCCTTAATTAATAGTTCGGTTTTTACCGCTTTTCATTCAAGTGGAGGACTAAGGCTTGTTATAGCAATCTTAATGAATATTTCTGGTGTAATGTTAATTACTTATTTTTTCAAGCGAATTCAGAGAAACTTAAATATTAGCTTGTATTTTAAAATCATTTTGACACTTTTAGTTCTCTGGAGTTTTTACACGGTATTTCGAAGTATTGTATTCAACGGTCCTTCGTTGATTACTTTGTTTGGTCATCATTTTATGGGTTGGGCTTGGCTGGCCCCTTTAGCTATAGTCTTTGGTTTGAATGTGAAAAACTGGATAAACCTATTTGATTTTTTTTCTTTATTATTGCTTTTAGCATCGATTGCAGCATTTGGTGTTCTTTTTTATAGTAATGCTATATTTTTTGCTATTTTAGAATGGATGGCTTTTTTGCCGATTATGATGCTTGCCTACTCCTTTCAAAGTAAAAAAAATAAAAAGATTTTACTCTTTGCAATACCTGCATTTTTGATACTTACATATTTTGCCTCATTAAGAGTAAACATTGCTCTTTCATTTTTTATCATAATATTTCTTGGTTTAGAATACTTTAGGTCATCGACTACAAACTTATATAAGAAAGTCTCCATTCTTGTGACGATAACAATAATAGGACTGCTTGTTTTATTGCAAGACTTCCCAGCTAAAAGTTTTGATATAGAAAATAAAGAAATAGCTACGGACACTCGTTCCTTCCTTTTTGAAGAACTATATGCAGATATGTCTGACCATGATTTACTTATTGGTCGTGGAACATTAGGAACATACCATAGTCCTTATTTTGAATATACTAAAGAGCATGGTCTTAGTGGAGATTCACCAACAAGGACATCAATTGAAGTTGGTTACTTGCAAATAATTTTTAAGGGAGGGTATATCATGTTGGCTCTTTATTTATTGCTCTTATTACCCGCTGCATATTTAGGTATTTTTAAATCAAACAATATTATTAGTAGAATGAGTGGTTATTTAGTTTTAGCTTATTTGCTACTTTGGAGTATTAGCTATTACCCAGTTTACTCTCCTAAATTTATTTTATTGTGGATGGCTGCTGGTACAGCAATCTCTAGAACTACTAGGTCTTTAAGTAATCAGGACTTGTTAAGTATTAAAAATGAAATTTATGAAACTAGATAATCAGGTATAAGTTAGTATTATTATTGACTATTGTAATACACAATGGTGAAATTCATTTTGAATAGATTCAAACTTCATTATTGGAAATAGGTCTTTTTATTTCCCAAAAGCACAATAATAAAGTCACTATTGAAATGACAGCTGCGACAATATTCCATTCTAATGATAACTCAAATGTTCTTAAATTAAGGTAAACAACTGATGTGTAAACTACCTGTAATAATAATAAAACAATTGTTATAACACGGTGTCCTTTCTCCCATGTCTTAAGAAGAAAGTGACTAGCATATATAATTACAGCAAAACTAATAATTGCCATAACTCGAAGAGTATCTGTCGCTAAAAAAGTAGCCACTACTGTAATTAAAAGTAAAATAAGGTAAACCATAGTATCAGAATATTGTTTTCTGATGAATAGTACATAAGCTAAGCTATATAAAAACATTGGCCCGAAAGAAGCGTAAATACGCAGTATGTGGTTGATAAAACCTTCACTATAAATTAAGACATGGTTGATCATTTCTATAGGTGATTGCACATTAAGATAATGTAAAACCTCAGAAGGGTTTGTGGGTATTGTCAGCCTAGATACGATATAAAAAAGAATTGTACCTAGTGTGATTAGCAATAACTCACGATAGCTATATTTTGATCCCCCTGTTAAAGACCCTGTGAAATATTTATCCAGCCACAGTGCTGGTATAACAATCATAACCATTTCATGAAACAATGTGCCGGCAGCAAAGAGAGTTAATAGTATAAAAGGAGGAACACGGTGTTGAGATAGTAAGATGGTTGCTGCAATGACTAAGAGCATAGGTGCATCAGCCCGAATAAAAGTTGTCCCATAATATATAAATGGAAATGAGGTGGTCCAAAAGAACAATAAAAAAATGGTACTTAATTTAGATATATTAAACTTACTAAAATAAAGTACAAACACCCCAGTTGTTAATGACAAACAAGACAATGAAATAACTGTAAAGTTAGTAAGTGCATCCCATGGTAGAAGACGAGCAAGAAATGGGGTTAAAATTCGATAGCCGAATGGACTATTTGCAACTTGTTCATTATAAAGCACCATATAATGAATGCCATCTCCAAGTAAATCCCAAGAGTCAGCTAAGTACATCCATAAAAAAGAGATTATTAAGCTTAAGGCTGTTACGAGAAAAAATTGTAATACAGTAAAAAGGAAAGTATGTTTATTATTCATTCCTTAATCCTATACCTCAGTTGAATAGATAAAAAAAAATTGTAACAAATCTTTTCTATATTAATGCAACTTACTTGGAGTAAAGTATGAAAAGATAAGATAAAAAGTATTTTAGAAAATAGCATCAATAGATGTGGGTAATACATACATTCTAAGTTTATATTAACTTAGTTACACTAAAAAAGGACATTATACAGGCTTATGTTGTTTTATGTAAATGATAAGGTTTATACATCTTTCCTTATAGCCCTAAGTTACTTACAAGAATATGAATCAATGTGAATAGAGTTAATTAATACTTTACACTCTATTTAATAGAACTAGCTTTTTCATATCGTTCTAGAAGTAGTAGAACATAGACTGGGTTACCCTCATAAAATCGGAGGGTTTTTAAGCGGCTTTTTTCTCAAGCCGTTGTGCCTCATTATCACCAAGACTCTGAGAATTAATACTCGAATGCATTTTCTGTCTATTATAATAAACTTCGGTGTACTCAAATACCACATGTTTTGCTTCTGCAAAGAGCGCTCCTCCCAGATTTTATGATTAAATAGTTTACATTCTCTTTTTATATTAAATAAATTAGATTACAATATCAGTAACCCCAATCTTAAAGATCGTGTCTACCCATAAATTCACTATGACGAAACGGAAGTGTCTCTCATGCATTTTGTAAAATTCAAAAGTTATCTATTAATTTTATTTATTTCTTTATTTCCACTTTTAGCAGTCGCAGAGTTTGTAGATGTACTGATTATTGCGGGACAGAGTAATGCTTTTGGAGCTGCAGACAAAGAAAATTTAACGGCAGCAGAAAATCAAGAACAAGATAATATTTTTATTATTAAAGCCGATGGTGCATCTTTCGATAAACTCAATCCAACTTTAAATGGAACACACCTACTAAACAATAATCAAAAGCACAGTATTGAATCTGTTTTGCAAAGTCTTGTCCCTTCAAACAAAGAACTTTATATTGTAAAAGCTGCAAAGAGTGGAACAGATATTGAGAGTTTATTGGAAGGTAGTGATACATTTACTGAGCTTCAAACTCGTTATAATGGTGCTGTAACTGCATTACAAGCTGAAGGAAATACCATTGGAAATACTATTGTCTGGTGGGCACAAGGAGAGGCTGATAGTAACTCACCTGCTAAAATTGCTAATTACTCATCTCGCTATGATTTACTTATTGCCTCATTTCGAAGTTTGATGGGGAATGATATAAAAATTGTAAATAATGAAATTTATCAAGACTATGCTGGAGATGCATCTGCTATTAACTCTATTTTGCATGATAAAGCTGCGAATGATCCCAATATTTTTGTCCTTGCGAATACAGCTTATGAAGCTAAACCTGATAACTCTCATTTTACCACTGCCTCATTACGGTTAGTCGCCGATTATGTTTATCGCTTAATTTCAGTTGGGGATTTTATTGTCGCAAATGATGATATAGCTGTAGTTGATCGTAATACGACTACATCAGTAGATGTACTAGAAAATGACAGTATTAATGGTGCAATAACAATAATTTCAACTGAAGGTGCTGGAACCGCATCAATTGTAGATAATGAAATTAATTTCATCGCTGCCGATACCGCTGGAGAAACAGCAGTAAGCTACACGCTAACAAAAAATACAGGATCAGGCGTTACCGATACCGCTGATTTAATTATTACGACAAGCAACCAAGATGGCTCTACTAGTAACACCACGACAATGACAGGTTGGAGATTAGTCATAAACTCTAATCAATCAGGAACCACTGGTACAACAATTGCTGAAACTAACTTACCAGGTAACAATGTCACAGGTACCAGCCAACAAGGTGAAAGTGCTGTTTCTTCAGCTGTTGACAATGATCTTGGTTCAGCTTGGTTTTCAAGCAAATCTGCAAGCTTTCCACAAAACATGACAGTATTACTTGATGCTTCTACAACAATTCCAAATGTTTTTGAAATAGCAACACATCATGAGAACCCTGAATTTAGTCCGAGAGATTTTAAAATTGAAGTCACTAATGATGTACCACCTTCTATCGATAGTACATGGGAAACAATCTGGGATATTCAAGATCAGACGGGGTGGATCGGAGGAGAAACAAGAAGCTTCGATAAGCCATCTGACCCTGCTGACACAGCCGTGACTCAACTTCTTGAAAGTATAGGTCAAGCAAGCATCGATCATTCAAGTATTTCACTTGGTGAGTCTGACTATATTATATTAGATATTAACAATGTTGATTTGTCTAGCTTAACGACTTATAACCAAATCATTGAACATTCAAATACATTTTCTAACCCCGCTACCACTCTAGAAGTGCAGGAAATGGTTGATGGTTTGGCTAATGCCTCTGTTTCAGTAGTTGAAATTAGTGATAACGCGAATACCAGTTTAAATATTACTTATAATACTACCGGATCAACTGTATTTAGCTCACTAAGGATTACCGCAGGTAATTCAGGTGATGAAACTGCATATTTAGATACTAATGTTGATAATCCTCATGAGAGTACAGGGCAAGTTATTCTTAGTGATCTGCCTCTAGATGACTCAGATGTAATCATAAAAGTACAAAGCCTTATTGGAAGTCAAGTCATACTTGAAGATAGCACTACATTTAATAGCAAAGACCCGGTAGATTTTTTCCCTGCTACGATGACAGGCTGGCGTTTAGAGATAACATCCAATCAATCTGGAACCAATGGTGTTACTATCGCTGATACAAATTTACCAGGAACCAATGTTACAAGTACCAGTCACCAAGTTAATAGTGTCGCCTTTTTAGCGGTCAATAATAATGTTGATAACGCATGGTTTTCAAGCCAATCTGAAAGCTTCCCACAAAGCTTGACAGTAATGCTTGATAGTTCGGCTTCTATACCTAATCTACTTCAAATAACTACGCACCCCAGTAATCCTGACTTTAGCCCAGAGAATTTTAAACTTGAAATAACAAATGATGTTCCTCCATCAGAAAATAGCACATGGATAACTATCTGGGATGTTCAAAACCAAACTGGCTGGGTTGCTGGTGAAACCCGAAGTTTTGAGAAATCTAGCGTTCCCTTAGATAACAACATTTCAACGCTACTTAGCAATATTGGCCAAGCAAGTTTTGATCATTCAGATATATCGATTAGTGAGGCTAACTATGCGGTGCTTGGTGTAACCGACGTTACTTTAACTAATTTAAGCATATATAATGCTATTATCAAAAATTCTAGTTTTTTTTCTAATCCAGCTACCTTAACTGAAGTTCAAAATATGATTAATAAATTGGCTATAGCTAATGTTATTTTAGATCAAGTTAATAATAGCTCCGAAGAAAGCACTAGTATTTCTTACAATTTAATAGGTGCTGATTTATTTACCTCATTGACGATAAAAGCTGGAAATTCTGGAAATGATACAGCTTATCTTGATACACAAGGTGTTGACCCTATCGAAGGTGAAGGGCAATTTGATATAACAGGCTTACCGGTTGATGAAACAAATATCATCGTTAGTATTCAAGCTTTTATTGGTGATATCGCCTCTAAAGAAAGTAGTACAACATTTCTTAGTGGTGTTACTAGTAACGAAGATGCGACCAATATTATTCCTATACTTTTTCTATTATTGTTAGAAGAGTAATAAATAAACATTACAAAAAACTATGATTTTAAAATTACATGACTCCCATGCTATTTAGAAGAATCATTAGTAAGAGTTAGTATGGATATACTAAATTGAATAATATAGTTTCTGACAATGAGCCTCTAGTAAGTATTATCACAGTGGTCTTTAATGGAGAAAAATATTTTGAGCAGACCATTTTAAGCGTTATAAAACAAAGCTATAAAAATATTGAATATATCGTTGTTGATGGTGGTTCCACAGATGGCACATTAGATCTTATTGAAAAATATAAAAATCACATCTCTCAATGGGTAAGCGAACCAGACGATGGTTTATATGATGCGATGAATAAAGGTATCGGTCTAGCCAAGGGTGAATTGATTGGAATGATCAATAGTGATGATTGGTATGAGTTAGATGCTGTTAGTAAAATGGTTGAAGCCTATTTATCTAATCAAGATAAAACTATATTTCATGCTGATAGAATTGATATAGATAGTGAAGGTAACAGAAATGTAAGAAAATTCAATCCCTCTGCTTTGAAGTTAAAGTATTATGGAATGACTTATAATCACCCATCCATGTTTATTAGCAAGCATGAGTATAAAAAACACCTATATAACACTCGGCTAAATTCTTTATCAGATTATCAGTTTATTTTGGAAGCATTTTTAGTTCATCCTGATAAGATACACTATATTGAAAGCCCTATCGTGAATTACAGGTTGGCTGGAATAAGCGCTCAAACCTCTAAGTGGCAATCAGCAAAAGAAGCTTTTGAAGCCCGAAAACAGGCTGGTATGAATATTTTTCAAAGGATTTCTGCATTCTTGTTTAGTTCTTTAGTTAGATTCTATTATTTTTTAAAATAATTCTATAAAAACTATTAGAACGAATTAAATCAACACTATAGAGCAAAACAGCTACCAGTTGTCTGTAGCTGATAATATTAGAGTAGAAATTTAGATATGATTTTTCATACAGCATGAATTACGATGAAATTTAATTCATTTGGTTGATTGCATATTCCTCTTGTTAGCAATTATTCAAAAAAGGGGGGGGTGCCATTAAGGAGCCTCTGATTAAATAACTCAAATAGTTTTAAAATATAGTCTCAGATGATAAGAAAAATATTGAAAACTCCCGGCTTAGCTATCTCGTTTCTTGGACCAGATGGTTCTGGAAAGTCTACTATTATTGAAGAGCTGATAAGTAATCAATTACCTTTTCGCAGACACGATTACTTCCACCTTAAGCCAATAATTAAGAAAGAGTCGGCTACCATAAATACCATTGTTGAAGATCCACATAAATTTCCTGTTTATTCACGATTAAAGTCAGCTCTAAAACTTCTTTATTTCATTGGACAATACAATATTGGTTGGTTGTTATATGTTACTCCCCTTAAGTTTAAAGCTTCACTGGTGATATTTGACCGTTACTATGATGACATGTTAGTAGATTATAGACGTTATCGATATGGAGGAAGTATTGCACTTGCGAAAACAGTTCGCGTGATTATTCCAAGGCCGGAGCTTTACTTTATTTTAGTAGCTGATCCTCAAGTAATCTATACACGAAAACAAGAAGTAAGCTTTGAGGAGTTAAAACGTCAGATAAAAAAATATGAACAATTGGCAGATAATAAACGATATTTTTTGATTAATGTTGATCGGTCACCAAGAGAAATTTCAGCAGAAATAAAGTCAATTATTTTGGAGAAAGTGAGTGAAAGATACTGATTTTTTCTCGGCAAATAAATATATATACCTGCCAACTAGGAAGAACCCTAAAGTTGTTTTGACAATAGATAGTGCTGTTTTGTCAAAAAATTCATTTCAGCTATATAATCCTTTTTCCTCAAAGGCAAAAACCTTTAAAAAAGTTATTTCTTTTTTCTTTAACAAATTCAATTCAATCACACGTTTTTTCTGGAAAGTTGAGAAAGAAAATAAGTCTGTTTTTATTGAATATTTGGAGGAGGAACTAAATCTTTCACTTATTTCATCTATTTACTATGCAACTGCTAAAGATAAAGTTGTATTACAGCTACAGACAGCTGATGCAAAGATTGTTGGCTATTTAAAGTATCCTATTAGTAGCATTGGTATTGAGCATATTGAGACAGAGCATAAAGCTATTAAAATGTTGTCTGCTCAAGGTATTATTCAAGATGCACTTCTTTATGGTTATTATAAAGGCAAACCATATTTATTACTTACCAATCTAGATGGGAAAACTGGATTATTTGAAAAGCAACAGATAGAAACACTATTGCTAAAATTTGATAGAGGAGAGAAATACTCCTTAACATTACATCCACGAATTATTAATCTCAAAAATAGTCTAATAAAACTAGAGATAGAAGATTATATCCCTCTATTAGAGAAAGCTTGCCAAAAGAGTCAATGTAAATATAAATTAGTCTTTGAGCATGGTGATTTCGCTCCATGGAATATAGTAAAAGTTAATGGTGAGCTTACTCCCTTTGATTTTGAGTATTTTGTTGAAGATGGTTTAATAGGTTTTGATCAGATTAAATACTACTTTCAAATAGGACGGCTAATAGATAAAAAAGAAGCTAGCGATTTGATTACTTATATCTTCAATAATATTGATTTAGACGAAAAGGAAATTGTTTTAATACTTTATTTAATTAAAGAGCTTATCCGAAATAAAGAAGAGAATGTTGAATCCAGTTTTGAGATACAAATGCTGGATGAAGTGGAGAACTTTAATGAATTCAGAACATGAATCTTTTTTAAAACCTTTCTTTAATCGAATGAATGAGAGTTTCCTAGGACAATGGTGTGTACTTCATTCTTATGAAACCTTACCTTATTTTTCTGAATCTGATGTTGATATGGCATTTAGCGCGAGTAATGTATTTCGCTTAGAGCAACTTATAATTGATGTAGGCAAACAACATGGATGGAGTCTTTATCAGAAATTATGGTATGACGTTGAAAAGTGTTTTTACTATGTGTTAAAAAATGACTCCAATGACAGGGAGTTGGCAATTGATTTCTTAATTGATAACAATGGTATAGGGAAATATGGTTTTAAAACATCTTTATTAACTGATCAATGCTCTCGGTTTAACGAAATAATTCCTATTCCAAATAGTAGCATTGCATTCAGCTATAAATTTATTAAAAGAATTGTTAAAAAGAGAGCGTTAGAACAGGATAAAACTTATCTTATTGAACATTTTAAAAAAGCAGATTACTCAGTCATAAAAACTATTATGCTGCAACAATTTGGTGTTGCTGGTCTTAAGATAATTGATGCTCAAATATCTGGAAATAACTTTAATAATATAAGTAATCAAACTATGGATGACTTAATGTTATTAAGGAAAAAGCAATTTATAAAAAGGAACTACTGGGAAGCTCGCAGAGTTTTGTATAGAGTTTTTAACCCCTGTGGGATGATAATAAATATTCCTCAACTACCGACTCAACAACTAGCAGAATTTATTATCTTACTTGACCGAAAAGTTGGTTTGTTATTTCGATTTGTTATATCTAATTCTAGTAATAAGCTATCTATTGATTATAAGGCGCTTTTTGGTAGTACTTTAGTTATTAAAACACCAAAAACATTAAGTAGTAATAAAGCAATAAAACATCAATGGTTTGGTAGTCATCGTTATCAAGAGGTTAATTTAAAGGATTCGTTTGATATTGAATATTTAGTAAAAACTTACTATGAAAAGATACTACTTGTCTTAAAAGAACGAAGTAATAGTAGAGGGCTAATTAGTTATGAAAAATAAAAAAAATGTACTGATTATTGCTTATGCATGTGAACCGAATGAAACATCTGAACCCGGTGTTGGTTGGAATTTTTCACAAGAAATTTCTAAGTTTATGAACGTGTCTGTCCTTACTAGAAGTAATAACAAACCTAAAATAGAAGCAAGCGAGACGACATCAATTAGTTTCCTATACTATGATTTACCAAAAATATTTCTATTTCTAAAGAAGAGATTACCATTAGGTACTCAACTCTATTTTTTACTTTGGCAATGGGGAGCATATATATCTGTAAGAAAGAAAATTAAAAGTGGCGATCTTAAATTTAATATTATTCATCAGTTAACTTTTTCGATTACTTGGATAGCTCCCCCAGCTTTTTTATTCAAATTACCTTTTGTATGGGGGCCGATGGGTGGTGGTGACTATATACCCTTCGTTTTCCTTAAGGGTATGAAATTAAAATCAATATTTCAAGAATCTATTTACTATTTGATTAACCAGAGTAATAAAGTTTCTGTTTTCTCTATTTTCAGTCGAAAAAAGTGTAGTGCTTTACTATTTCGAACTATCTCTTCTAAAGACCAATTTCCTAAAAGTGGCTGTAGTTACAGAACCATAGTTTCAGAAACAGCCTGGAGTAAAGCGATTCCTAATGAGCTGAAAACTAGAGAAAATGGATATATTCATGCAGTTTGTATTGGACGAATGACTTACTGGAAGGGGACAATGCTTGCTGTGAAAGGCTTTCATGATTTCATAAATAATGGAGGTAATGGCAAGCTTGAACTATTTGGGAAAGGTACGGAATTAGAACCTATTCAAAACTATATTAATTCTAATAATCTCAAAGACAAAATTGTGATTAGAGGGTTTGTTTCTAATGATATTGTTCAAAAACAATTAGAGAACGCTGATATTTTATTACACCCCTCATTTAGAGATGGTGGAAGTTGGGCTGTAATGGAAGCTATGTCATATGGTTTGCCAGTAATTTGTTTAGATACGAGTGGTCCAAAAGACATGGTAACTGATCAATGCGGGCTTTTAATTAGTATGCAATCACCTCAACAAGTTATTAAAGATATTACTAAAGCATTACATCAACTTGCACACGATAGTAAGCTATATATGCAGCTTTCAATAAATGCAAAACAGAGAATTAAAACTGAATATAATTGGGATAAAAGAGGTCAGCAGATTAAAGAAGTTTACAACGCAGTTTTAGGTAAACTCTAATTGATTCTTGTTTAATTGAGTAACTATAACTATGGCTAGAACACGACTCCTTTGCATTCTACATCGTTCACCACCCAATCATGGGGCTGCGAAAGTCGGTGATTTTATTGCATCAAGTGGTCAGCTAAAAGATGAATTTGAATGTCACTTTATTACAATTAAGTCATCCGATACAATCGCTGATATAGGTAGGTTTAGTTTTAAGAAAATCAATTTTGTCATTTTATTGTATTTTAGAGTTTTATGGGCTTTAGTTATTTTTCGCCCAGATAAAATATACTTTACTGCTTCGATTCGATCTGTTGCTTTTTATCGTGATTTACTTATATCTACTCTTTGGAAAACGTATAAATTATTTAAAAATGTTGATGTCTTTTATCACTATCATACTAAAGGTGTAGATGAGTTTGTTTCTGAATCAAAAATAAGCCTGAAACTAACCAACTTTTTTGTTAGAAATATAAATATCGTTTTACTCAGTCCAATGCTTGAGAAAGACTTTTCTAAAGTTAAAAGTTATAAGAGGATGTATTACTTACCTAATGGTGTAGAAGACACACTAAATGGTATTGACTTCAAACATTCATTAGAACTAAAGTATGATTCTAAGGATGTATTAAATGTGTTGTACTTATCTAATATGATTAAGTCTAAAGGCTATTTATTAGTATTGGAGTTGGCAAATAAAATAAAAGATGATTCTGTTGTTTATCATTTTGCCGGCGGTTGGGAAAGTTCAAATGATGAGAAGGAATTCTTTGACTATATCGAAGAAAATAACTTGTCAGAAATTGTAGTTTTTCATGGTTTTGTGAATGGAGAGGAAAAACGTATTCTTTTTGAAAGTGCACATTTGTTTATGTTTCCAACGCGGTATAAGAAAGAAGCTTTTCCTCTGTCAATTTTAGAGGCGCTTTCTTATGGTGTTCCCGTAATTGCTACGGATGAGGCTTCAATCCCTTACATACTAGATAAGAGAAGCGGAATAGTTTTAGATGATGTTACGAAACTAGGTGATGCTTTGTCAGTTGCAACTAAAGATTTGGTAACGATTGAGGCTGCTCAGTACTGTAGAGATAGGTTTTTAAAGAACTTTACGATGCAGCTGTTCGAGTCAAACTTAGTTAAAATTATAAAAGGTTAGATTTTGTGGAAGAAAATATTAATGTAATGGGATATCCAATTTTTATTGGGAATATTTCCTCTCTTCCATTAGATAATAAATCTAAGACTATCATTGCTACGATTAATCCTCACTCTTATGTAACGGCAAAGACTGACCCTGACTTTAAGAAAGCACTATTGACATCTAACTTTCTTGTTCCTGATGGAAGTGGGATTGTTCTTGCTGCTAAACAAGCCTACAAAACCAATATTAAAAAAGTATCCGGCGCAGACTTACATCAATACTTATTAGAAGACTTGAATGAGAAAGGTGGTAAGTGCTTCTATATGGGAGCATCTAAAAAAACACTAAGAATAATTCATGAGAAAATATCTGTAGATTTTCCAAATATTGAAGTAGAAACTTATTCTCCACCATTTAAAGATAACTTTACAGATGAAGAAAACCGCAAAATTATTTCGCAAGTGAATCTATTCGAACCTGATATATTGTTTATCGGGATGACTGCTCCTAAACAGGAGAAATGGTTAATAAAACATAAGGATGATTTAACGTTTAAAGTTGCTGTGCCAATTGGTGCAGTATTTGATTTTTATGCAGGGACTATTGCTAGACCTTCAACGTTTTGGATTAGCTTACACTTAGAATGGTTTGCAAGACTAATGAAAGAACCTAAACGCTTATGGAAAAGGAATTTCGTCTCCACTCCATTATTTTTAATAGATATGATGTTGTTTAAAATAGGTCTAAAAAAATAAAGCTTATTTACAGTGAATGATTCTATTTCTATAGTATTTAATTTTATGCTGGTACTGTTTCAAGACCTTCTGTATCCTCAGTAATTCTCCCTTAAGTTATATTAAAGTAGTTAAATAATTAAATGTTGATTAATCTAGATAATTAATAAAGAGAATAAAACTATTTGTGAGTAACTTAATATTAAACCAATTGTCACTAAGGATAGGCTGCAATGAAATATAGGGCTGAGGTAGATGGCTTGCGTGCCATTGCTATTATTCCAGTTATTTTATTTCATGCTGGATTCACTACTTTCAGTGGTGGTTTCATTGGTGTCGATGTGTTTTTTGTGATCAGTGGCTATTTAATCACTTCTATAATAATTAAAGAAACACGTGAAGAAAGGTTCAGTCTCCTTGGTTTTTATGAGCGCAGAGCAAGACGAATTTTGCCACCATTATTTCTCGTCTTATTCGTATCTGCATGTATAGCTTGGTTTCTCTTTTTACCAAATGAGATGAAAATCTTCTCTCAGACAATCGCTTCTGCTGCTTCATTTTTAACAAATGTATACTTTTATCTACACAGTAGTAATTACTTTGGATTGGCTAGTGATCTGAATCCATTACTGCATTTGTGGAGTCTTGCAGTTGAAGAGCAGTTTTATATATTTTTTCCAATTTTAATGATTTTTTTATTAAAAATGAAAGGGTATTTCTTGTATGTTTTCTTGTTAGGTTTACTTATATTTAGTTTAGGTCTATCTCAATGGATGATTGCGGACAGTCCTCTTTTTAGCTTTTATTCCTTACCTACCAGAGGTTGGGAATTATTAATTGGTTCAATGCTAGCTACAAATATTGTTAGCTCATATTCTCCAAAAGGAAGTCAACTCTTTAGTATTGTCGGCCTACTTCTAATTTTATTATCAGTTTTCATACTCGATAGAAACACACCATTTCCTGGTTATTATGCGTTAATACCAACTATTGGTGCGGCATTAATTATCGTTTTTGCTAAAGCTGGAACCGTGGTACATACCTTGCTTAGCAGTAAGATATTGGTAGGTATAGGTCTAGTGAGTTATAGTGTTTATCTATGGCATCAGCCATTGTTTGCTTTTAGTCGTCTATTCGATTTTGATGTTACAAATTATATTGTTTTTATTGCTCTTGTTTTCTTAACTTTTTTATTGTCTATAGTTTCAAATGTATTAATTGAAAAGCCTATTCGGAATAGGTCTTTTTTAACGCAAAAAACTATTTTCACTTCATCATTAATCTTGATGGTTATCTTTTCTGTATTAGGTGTTTATGGTCATTTTAATAATGGATATCCAGCGCGAAGTGATGTTTTTAGTCGGCTTCAAAGCAACTTTGGTTTATCCCTAGCTTGTAATGGCAACTCATCTATATCTAATGAGTGTATTACAGGACCTGAACCAGAAGTAGCAGTTTATGGAAATAGTTTTGCAATGCATTTAGTAAGTGGTTTGACTAACAGCTTTCCTAAAAAAGGTTTAGTACAGTTAACTCAAGATACTTGTGAACCATTTGAAAATATCGAAATAGAGAGGTTTGGAAAAGAAAAATGCGATGTCTTTAATAAACAATCTATCAATACTATTGTTAAGACCTCATCAATTAGAGTAGTTATTATTTCATCGCCCTTCCACACCTTTACCTCAGACGTAGCAAGAGTTGAATTTGTCAAAACTATCAATCAATTAGAGTTAGCTGGTAAGAAAGTTGTTGTAATAGGACCTCCTCCTTCTAATGGGGCAGATCATGGTAAATGTTTCGCGAGAAAATTCTCTACTAATAAAACGGCTCAATGTAATTTTCCAGTTAAAGAGGTAAAACCTGCCTACCAAAAGATAATGCAACAGTTAAGAGTTGTGCAAACACTAACAAATATGACCTTAATTGATCTAAAGGATGTGATTTGTGACAATTCGATATGTAATGTTGTTGATGGAGATGTTGTGATTTTTAGAGATCGAGGCCACTTAAGTCGTGAAGGTTCTAGATATGTTATTGATAAAGTTAAGCACTTATTAAAGTAATAGAGACCTTTGCACGAATCAGGTGACGAGTAAAAATGACTAAAACTCACTGCTTTTCGTTGAAAAAATTGTCAATAACCCGTTATTAGCTTCGTTTTACTCCTCAATCAGTAAAATGTTAACCTATTTTTCTTTCGCCATTGAATCGTGCAAAGGTCTTTAATAATTATTCAGCTACATCTGAGTAGCAATCTTGTATACCCTTCCTCTAATTTATTCTCTTGATTCCATATTTATTCGCTGTGTGCCTTTACACATTATCTGTGAATTTGATACATCACTTAAAATTAATCCCCACATTATAAACTTTCTCTACTACAGTAAAAACATCAGTCTACTAAAAGAGTAAATTTCACTCATGAGCAAACAAATACCTTCACATGCTAAAGCCGTGATTATTGGTGGCGGCGTTATCGGTGCTAGTGTTGCCTATCACCTTTGTAAACTTGGCTGGAAAGATGTTGTTTTACTTGAACGTAAGAAAATATCCTGTGGTACTACTTGGCATGCAGCGGGGTTAATCGGTACACAAAGAGCTGATATTACTCAAGCTAAGCTGTGTGAATATTCTATGAGTTTGCTCAAAGATATTGAAGAAGAGTCTGGACAGGCAACTGGCTTTCGTCAGGTAGGTTCTTTATCGGTAGCACATTCAGTGGCGCGCTTTGAAGAGTTAAAACGGGTTGCTGCGATGAATAATGCATTTGGTGTGACCAAGGTTGAAATTGTAACGCCTGAAGAAGCGCTTTCCTTATACCCTCATCTAGAGACAAAGGATTTGCTAGGAGCAAGCTGGGTGGCGCAAGATGGCACGGCAAGCCCTATTGATATTACCAACGCCTTTATTAAAAGTGCTAAAAACAGGGGGGGTGCCATCTATGAAGAGATAGCCGTTACGGCTATTTCACAACAAAACGGTAAAGTGACAGGCGTTGTAACGGAACAGGGTGAGATTAAGTGTGACTTTGTGGTCAATTGTGGTGGCATGTGGGCGCGTGATATTGGCAAGATGGCTGGGGTTAATATTCCACTGCATGCTTGTGAACACTATTATGCGGTGACTGAAAAGATTGATGGTGTTAGCCATGATTTGCCCGTGCTTCGTGACCATGATAATTGTATTTATGCACGTGAAGATGCGGGGAGTTTATTGGTAGGTGCCTTTGAGAAAAAGGCGGTGGCGTGGGGGCAAAAGGGAATTCCCGAATGGTTTTGCTTTGATGAGTTAGAAGGGCATATGGATGAGCAGCTTATGCCTGTTTTAGAGTCGGCAATGGAACGTATTCCAATGCTACAGGAAGCAGGTTGGAGAAAGTTTTTCTGTGGCCCTGAGAGTTTTACCCCGGATGATCATTTTCATGTGGGTGAATCACCTGAGTTGAAGAACTTCTATGTGGCCTGTGGTTTAAATTCTGTAGGTATCCAGACATCGGGTGGTCTTGGTTTAGCCTTAGCTCAATGGATGGATAATGGTGAAGCTCAACATGACTTATGGGATTTTGATTTACGTCGCATGTTACCTTTTCATGGCTCTCAACATTTTTTACAAAAACGTGTTACAGAAACACTTGGTCTTTTATATGAAAACCATTACCCATTCCGTCAATATGAAACATCACGCAACATTCGACATTCTCCTATTCACGAACGTCTTGTAGAAAAAAACGCCTGTTTTGGTGAAGTAGCAGGCTGGGAACGCGCAAACTGGTTTGCACCAAAAGATATTGAGCCTAAGTATGAATATGCCTTTGCAAAACAAAACTGGTTTGAATACTCAGCCAATGAACATCGTGCTACTCGAGAGAATGTCACCTTTTATGATCAGAGCAGTTTTTCTAAATATTTAGTGCAGGGTAGGGATGCTTGTGCTCAGCTACAAAGAATATGTACTGCCAATATTGATGTAGAAGTGGGCAAATTAGTTTACACCCATTGGTTAAATGAAGCAGGTGGAATAGAGGCAGATGTCACCGTTAGCCGTATTACAGAAAACGAGTTTTGGGTAATAAGTGCTGCTGCACGTTCTTCATTTGATATTGACTGGCTTAAGCGACACATTTCAGATGATGCACATTGTTGTGTGACTGATATCAGTAACGCTTGGGCAGTTTTTGGTGTTATGGGACCGAATAGCCGTATATTGTTAGAATCGGTTTTGAAGATGGATTTAAGTAATGAAGCTTTCCCTTTTGGAACACATCAAGCGATTGAGCTAGGCTCTGCAGTGGGTCGGGCTGCACGGGTTTCATTTGTGGGTGAGTTGGGTTGGGAGCTGTATATACCTGTTGATATGGCACGTCATGCCTATGACTACTTAATGGCGAATAGCACTAATTTTGGACTTGTCCATGCAGGGTTACATGCATTGGATTCCTGTCGAATTGAAAAGAAGTTTGTTCATATTGGACATGATGTGGGTTTAGAAGATACGCCTTTAGAGTGTGGATTAAGCTTTGTTTGTGACATGCAAAAAGCCACTCGTTTTATAGGCTATGATGCTATTGCGAAGCAAAAAGAAACAGCCAGTTGGCAGCAAAAAAGATTAGTCCAATTTGTATTACAAGACTCAGAACAGGTGTTATATCAGCATGAACCCATTTTACGTGATGGTGAAATGGTGGGTTATCTCACCTCAGGAAGCTATGGACATACATTGGGTGGTGCAACGGGATTAGGCTATGTGAAAAACAAAGAGGGTATTTCAAAAGACTATCTTGATTCAGGGCGATTTCAAATTAATGTTGGTGGTAAGTTGATAGATGCTAAAGCGAGTTTATCCGCTCTTTATGATCCTAAAGGTGCACGGATTAGAGTCTAAGCTTCCCAGTCGAGTGTTGAATAGCTTTATTACAATGTTGTAAAAAAGGGTGGGGTGCCATATCAGCATCTAAGTGCCATCTATAAGCTTCCAAAAAATACAGGGTGTTATCATAATCACCTAGTTTCATATGGCACCCCCCATGTTTTTACAAGATTCAATATGCTTGGTCAGCGTCCAAAGCCACGCCATCCAGTTAAATATTTTAGTTAATACATTTAAATTTTGTTTTTGTAGGAAAGTTAAGTTTTAACACTTTCATCGTATCATTAGCCAATGTCTTTTTATCGAGTTTATTTGCTGCACATATTTTTATTTGGAGTGCGTCGATAACAGCAGGCGTGCCTTGATGATGCTTGATGGCATAATCAGCACGGTTAAAGGCGGCAAGATAAGCCCCGCGCTTCATATAATGTCTTGCCACGTTAACTTCTGATGCGCCCAGTGTGTTTTTCAAATAGTGCATTCGTTTTCTTGCATCAATCGCATAGGGACTTCCACTGTGACGGTTGATTAAAGTAGAGAAATCATGAAAGGCTTCTTTTTGACGGACGCCATCTAAATCTGCGAAATTTCTTGGGAACACTTTATCTACCAAGCTTCCACCACGTGTAAAGTTAATTAAACCGCGTAAATAAAGTGCGTAATCTAAACGCGGTCCACGAGGGTAAACACGCATATAACGATCAATGGTGTCTAAGGCTGTGTCTGGCTCATCGAATTTATAATAGGCATAGGCTTGTTCAAGAAGTGCTTGTTGAGCATAGCGCCCTAATGGGAATTTGGCTTCTAATGATTCATATTTCTTGATCGCTTTTTCAAAGTCATTGGCATTCATAGAAACTCTTGCTTGTTTTAAAAGCTGAGTGGCATTGCCTTTAATACTCGAAACATCTTTTTTCTTTTTAGCAGAAGAACATGATGCTAGAGACACAGAAATGAATATTAAAAATAGAAATATGGAAAATGGTTTATGGTTGATTGTATACATGAAAAGCCCGTTTTGTTTTTTTACTATAATTGTTCACTAATTATACAGCAAAATTACAGATACACATAGACCAGAGAGATACCGTATAATCCGTTTTTTTTAACCCTTTTTAACAACAGTGGTTTTGTATGTCTGAAGAAGATGACCTGTCATTTATAATTCCAGATGAGTATATTGGTAACCGACTCGATGCGGTAGTCTCTGAACTGTGTCAGACCTATTCACGTAGCCAATTACAAAAATGGATTAAATCGGGAAACATTCTGGTAAATGGCTCAACAGCCAAAGTCAGGGATAAAGTTGTAGGTGGTGAGGAAGTGCAGATTTCACCTGTACAGACTAAGCGAACCCATGATCTACCCGAAGCCATAAAATTAAATATTGTTTATGAAGATGAATCTTTATTAGTGATTAATAAACCCGCAGGTTTGGTCGTACATCCAGGGGCAGGGAATCATACGGGTACATTGGTTAATGGTTTGTTAGCGCATAACGAACAGCAAAAAAACTTACCTAGAGCAGGCATAGTACATCGCCTAGATAAAGATACTACGGGTTTAATGATGGTGGCCAAAACACTCGAGGCGCACACCGCTTTGGTGAACCAATTACAGTCTAGAGAAGTGAAACGTGAGTATTTAGCCTTAGTTTCAACCGATGTCATTGCAGGTGCCACAATCGAAGGAAATATCGGTAGACATCCACGCGATAGAAAATGTATGACGGTACTCACTGCGGGTGGTGGCAAAGAAGCGATTACTCATTATCGAATCGAGCAACGTCTTTATCATCACACACTATTAAGAGTTAATTTAGAAACCGGACGAACTCATCAGATACGTGTTCATCTCGCTTGGAAACATATGCCAATATTGGGGGACCGTGTTTATGGTGGCAGAGCAAGAGTGCCTGCAAAAATAGACCAAGAGCTACGCGATAAAATACGAAGTATGTCACGACAGGCACTGCATGCGACACGCTTAACGATAGAGCATCCATTAAGTGGTGAAGAAATATCATGGGAAGCTGGTTTACCTGATGATATGCAACAAATGGTGGATGTTTTAGATATAAGCTGAGACCGTTGCACGAGTTGAGTGCTGTTTACTCATAAGGAACGCAATGTTGTAAAAAGGGTGGGGGTGCCATTTAACACCTCTCACTAGCAAGGGGCTTTATCGTTGCGGGTGTAGTGTTGAACCTTGCGTGATACTAGTCTGCCTTCTTCAAAAAATCTCCATCGATAATAAGAAGCTTCACGCCGTCCTTAGTAACAGAACGATGTGAGCTTAGATCATCTGAGACGATGTAGGTCATTCCTGCTGTTAATAATGTTGTTTCTTTTCCTTCTAGCTCATTGCTTACTTCGCCTTCTAAACAGTGAACAATATGTCCTTTCTGGCACCAATGATCAGCGACATAAGCTGCTGAATATTCAACGATACGAACACGTAAGCCTTCAAACTGAGTGGTTTGCCACGTTGCTATTCCTGTTTCTCCTTTGTATTCAACTTTTGGAATAGTGGTCCAATCAATACTTTGGAAAGGGATATTTTCTGCCATTGTAGTTTTTTCCTAAAATAAACAAATGTGTATTGTAAATATACAATAAAAAAGAGCGATAAGATTGTTCTTATCGCTCTAGTGACAAACATCGGGTGCCTGTCTTTACGTTACAGTGAAATTAAGACTCGTGTTTTAATTTGCCGTATGCAATTTGTAGGCTTTATTTCAAACGGTAACGAATACCCATGTTTAAACTACGATCTGTTCCATCATCACTCGTTCCATCGGTGTTAGTGATATTAGCACTCACTGTATAGTCTAAAGAGTTTGATAGTTCATATAGGAAAGTTGAACCTAGTGAATTAATGGTTTGATCATCGCCACCATCTAGCTTTTTGTAGTCTAAAGCCCACGAGTTTTCCCAATCTATGCGATCATCAATTTCGCAAGTCCTTTTGCATCAAATTCTAGCGTAGTATCACGTTTTGGAGTACTAATTACTTTCTCATATCAGTTTCTAGCTGTAAATTATAAGCCGTTTGCTTGTCGTTACGGCTTTTGCTGATATTGGCGCTACCAGAAAAATAAGCGTCTTCATATGAGCTATTTGTTTCTGTGTCATCGTAAAGTGTTACATCTGCTAATGCAGGTGTACTTATTGCTGATATAGCAAGTGTTACTGACATTTTTAAAGATATTTTATTCATAGTGTAAGCCCTTTTATTATTTAATATGTTGTAAAACCTAATAGATCATATCGCACATTAGATAGGCTTATGAGCTTAAAGTTTAATAATTTATAATATTATTGAAAACTAATATAATTGAGCTGCTAAAACTAGTCATATATTGATTAGATATGACTAGTTGTCTAAGAGGAAAGTTATAGATATATTTGTTGTAACTGTACAAGCGACTAGATAATATACTAACAGAGGCCTTTGCACGAGTTGGATGATGAGACAAAAATTGCCTCTAATAATCAATCGATGATCACTAATTCTTTTAAATATTTAAATAATAGTCGGGATGACTTAGGTGGTTTATTTTGTTGAGCTTCTTTAGAGGCATTTCTTACCAGTTGACGTAGATGTTGACGATCTACATTTTCAAATTGATTGACTAACGCATTGATTAAATCATTATCACCTGCAATAAGTTTATTGCGCCACTCTTCAATTTGGTGAAATTCTTCATTTTGTTGTTGCTGAGGAAGTGCAATTTGCTTAAGTTGTGTGTTAATTAAATCCACATCCTCTTCGCCTAAAATACCGCTAATGAATCGTAACTGGCGTTGCAAGGCTGCTTTTTTCAATCTTTTTGCTAATGTGATAGCTTCGAGCATTCTTTCAGATAGTGTGATCTCAGGTAGTCTACTGGGTGCTAATTCAACTAATTGTTTACCTAAACCATGCAATACTTTTAAGTCACGTTTAAGCTTCGTTTTATTCGGACGCTCACTATAGGGTTCACCTGTATGAGGATTGATTTTATCAAGTTGGTGTGAATTATCTGTCATTATTTGGGTAAATCTAAAATTGTAATGGGGTTAAGTGAGGGGTTATTCATGTGCTCAGGTACAAAACTATTCCACAATCTTTGCATGTTGGAATGATGATGTCTATCTGGATTGCTATTGTAAAAGCTTAACGAGCCAATGTATTCTGAATTTTTGTCTATTTTGGTACTTAATTTTTCTAAGCTATTCTTTTTCAGAACGCGCTTTAATTGGTCTGCAACAGGTTTGCCCGTTTCTAATATTTCAATTTCATTGCCCGTTATTTTACGAATGGCTGGCAGTAAAAAAGGATAATGAGTACAACCTAGAATCAATGCATCCGCTCCTTGTTCTAATAAAGGAAGGATGTATTTTTTTAAAAGTTGATCTGTTGTTGCATCAGAAAGTTTACATGCTTCAACTTGTTCGACAAGACCAGGGCAGGCCTGCGCGAGGACTTTTTTATTTTGTGCATAGCGTTCAGTTAAACCAAGCAGGCGTTCGCTACTGATCGTTCGTTGTGTCGCAAGTACACCAATAATGCCATTTTTACTTAATTGAGCAGCAGGTTTAATGGCTGGTTCTAAACCAATAATGGGAATATCAAGTGTGTCTCGAAGTTGATTAGCGGCTTCTGCTGTTGCGGTGTTGCATGCAATAACAATGGCTTTTACACCTTTTTGAACTAGAAAGTCAGCAATAAACTGAGACCTTTTACGAACATAATCAGCATTATTATCACCATAAGGAGCATGAGCTGAATCAGCGACATAAATGAAATCTTCATCGGGTAATAATTGGTGAATCTCATTTAATACGGTGAGTCCCCCAAGACCTGAGTCAAATATGCCAATGGGTTTATTTGGGTTAATATCGCTGGGTTTGTCCATGTATTATTACAGGATTTAAACTAGCTTTAACGAAGGAAAGTACCATATTTATCTATATGGCACCCCCCCCTTTTTTGCATAATTGTAACAACCATATGCCTTTTATCGACTACGCACATAATTAATCATCGCATTATACTTAGCCGTACGCGTTCCCGCTTTTTCTAGCATCGGGAAGTAATTGCGATCATCAATTGCGGCAATTCCATTAAAGTGCATTAACATACCGCCACCGGCACGATTCCAAGCACGTAGATATTTACTGTACGCTGCGCCCATTTGTGGGTGACGATTAGCATTTTTAAACAGTGTGAATATTTTTGGATCATGAATAACATGAGGTCGATCAACCCGAAGTAAATGTTGCCCACCTTCGTAAGCAAGTAACTTCAGACCATACTTGCGTGTGATCGCGATATTCTTTTTAACGCGCTCTTCAATGGCATTTTCTATTGCGCCACCTTGTATTTTATCTTTGGCTAAACCACCGTGCATAATTTCTCTAAAGAGTTGATTAACTCCCGCATTGCCCTGATGTGCCCAACGTTTAACTAATGGACGGTTTTCAATCCGTGCAATATAGTCACCAAAATAAGGGGCGACAGCGTAGGCATCAAATGATTTGTAACAATTACCACCAACTAATGGACAAGTTAACAACTCTTCTGCCATTTTAGGGGCTGAACCATAGGCCGAAACAACACATATGGCACGATTACCAAGGTGACGTTTAAAAATACCACACATCTCTTTTGAGCGTTTAGCATTATAATTTAAAGCAAGAAATAAACGACGAGTACCGGGGTTTTTAATCTCTAACTTGCCTCGTGGCCATAACTTTAAACCCTGACGAGAGGCATAATGCGTTGCAGGATACATGGAGTTCCATACTTCATTTGAATATTCAACATAGACTTTGTGCCCTGGTCTTAAACGTTGTTTTACTGTTCTCGCAAAGTTAGTCATAAAGTCATCTGTTGCCATATGTGGCATAGAAAACCAAGGGTCGGTCTGGGTAGCATTAGCAAGATCAACCATGGTTTCTAATGGCATGCCTGCATTATGGTTATAAAAAGCTGATCTGGGTGTGGCACGATCACGCCAGTTTGCTAATTTTGTTAGTTTGGTATTCTGCCAAGGCATAAAGCGAATCGAATTAAACGCACGAGCCGTTTGTAAATATTCCTGATTAAACGTTTGGCGTTGATAGGTTTTTGCATACTTATTTGGAATGACTTTAATGTCACGAATATGATTCCGTGGATTAATGCGCGTAATATGCAAACGCAATTTACGTTTAGTCGTGCGCAAATTAAAATCAATACGCCCAGGAATCTGGCGAATAATTTCAACATCACCATGCACCGTAATATCGCCATCACCTTGATAGGTCACGAAATGACGACCAACAGGGAAGTTTGCAGGCATATCCCAGATGGCATTAATCGATGTAAAAATAGGGCGTTCGCCACGAGCAGGTAGACGTGTTGGCCAGCCGTTGGCATCCACAGAGACTTTATCTGTTTCTTTTGTGTTAAATGACTTTTTACGAGAACAACCTGGGTCAATGGGGCGATTGCGTTGCCAATCAAATTCACAGGATGTAATCCATCCGCGAGAAATTTTAAAGATATCAATAAAGGGATTTGAAGAACTTAGGTGATGTAGACCACTGGTGTTATAGCCTAATTTATGTCCCGGAACTGCCTGTGCAGTAGTGGAAATAGAGACTAAGGTTGTTATAAATAAAGCACTTAGGGTATGGTTAAGGGTATGATTCATTAACTTCCTTGTTAACTTCATATTTTTATCCTGTATTGATTCTATTTTTAGAAAAGCGGTGTTTTGTCTTTGTAAGACAATGTTAAAGGCAATGTGTTTCAATTAAACATCATTAACTTCTAACTGTATAGATTTTAACCTTTTTGTGAAAAACTTGCACTTAAATATCACAATGAGACCTCACAATTTAATGGTTATCGCATTGGACCCTGTAATTGCTTTATGTTTGGCTGCTTCGGTGCTTTGGTCTCTAGCAAGAACAACGCCCATACGACGTTCCCCATCAACTTCTGGTTTTCCAAATAGACGAATCTGAGTGTTAGCCGATTGCAATGCTTGTTCTATATTTTCAAAGGTGACTTGCTTAGACGTTCCCTCAACTAAAATGACGCTGCTGGCAGAAGGTCCATGAAAATGTATATTAGGAATTGGCAAGCCTAAGATTGCTCGTGCATGTAAAGCAAATTGTGAGAGGTCTTGTGAAATCATTGTGACCATACCGGTGTCATGCGGCCGTGGTGACACTTCACTGAATATAACTTCATCACCCTTAATAAATAACTCTACTCCAAAAATCCCACGACCGCCGAGGGAATTTGTGACTTTTTCAGCAATCTCTCGGGACTTCTCTAATGCAGAATCGGTCATCTGTTGCGGTTGCCATGACTGTCTGTAATCGCCGTTGACCTGTACATGTCCAATGGGCTCACAAAAACTCGTAACGATGCTATCACCTTGTTGATGGCGTACTGTGAGTTGAGTGATTTCATAATCGAAATCAACAAAGCCTTCTACAATCACTTTACCCGCACCTGTGCGACCACCTTCTTGTGCGTATGCCCAAGACTTGTCAATGTCTGCTTCTGTCTTGATGGTGCTTTGACCTTTGCCTGATGAACTCATGATTGGTTTTATTACGCAAGGGATACCAATTGCTTTTACCGCTTCATCAAATTCCTGTCTGGTTTCTGCAAATTTAAAAGGGGAGGTTTTAATTCCTAGTGTTTCAGCCGCTAATCGACGTATTCCTTCACGATTCATCGTCAGCTTAGCAGCATTGGCAGTGGGAATTACATGGTAACCTTCGCTTTCCAATTCAACTAACGTTTCTGTGGCGATTGCTTCAATTTCAGGAACGATAAAATCAGGTTTTTCAAGTTCAATTACTTTACGAAGAGCCTCGCCATCCGTCATCGAAAGGGAATGGCTACGATGGGCTACCTGCATGGCAGGTGAGTCTGGATAACGATCAACAACAATAACTTCTGCACCAAGACGTTGTAATTCAATGACGACTTCTTTGCCAAGCTCGCCACCACCACAAAAGAGGACACGGGTTGCCGTTGGAGATAGGGGAGTTCCTAGTGATATTTTCATTTGTATAAACTCTTATTAAAGGGGTCTATTATCCATATACACAAAGATAAGCTGTCTCTTCTTTAATACTAACATCGAATGAGCTATTTGCTGCTACATCAAAGGATTCACCTGCATTGAAAGCTAGAGATTCATCTGAGTCTGCAAATTTAATTATCATTGTGCCAGAGACGATGGTCATCTTTTCTTTATCGCCTGTATTAAAGATATAATCACCTATTGCCATTACACCAACCGTTGCAGGTAAAGTTGTGGTTTGGAATGCAATAGACTTTACTTTTCCATCAAAGTATTCATTTGTTTCGAACATAGAAGTTACCGATTTGATAATGGAATATAGTGTAGCAGATAGTTTCATCTTCTACATATTCCTGCACAAAACTTGCATAAACTTACCATCAGGAGTGCATCTCAAGTTGTTCTAATAGCAACATGAAAATCACACTCACATTTTTATTAACAATATTCATTATTGGTTTCATTACCCCTGAACAACACCGCATGCCCGTTCAAGATGCAACGGTTAATGATTGGAATGATAAATCATTTTGGTATTATCCTTGGGGAAATAATCGTGTTCACAAAGGTATTGATATCTTTGCAGTAGAGGGCACAGCTGTTGTAGCTCCCACAGGTGGTTTTGTACTGTTTATGGGGAGAAATTCACTAGGAGGTAATGTTGTTTATATGATTGGTCCTAAGTGGCGCTTTCATTATTTCGCTCATTTGAAAACCAATAATCAAAAATATTTTGGATTCGTAAATGCAGGAAAAGTACTCGGTCATGTAGGCACATCTGGCAATGCTAAGGGTAAATCACCCCATCTTCACTATTCGATTAAAAGCATATTTCCCAGATTATGGAAGTACGATTCAAGCAAAGTCTATAGTTGGAATCGCTTATTCTATGTAGACCCTAGTCATTATTTAGTCACAGGTAAGAAAGCATGAATTTGAAATTAAAATGGAGCTTACTTGTTGTTCTTAATACACTTACTTCACTATTTATAGGTGCTAATTTTTTTAAAACTATTGGTGGTGCTTTAGGTGTTGCCTTTGGAATAATAACTTTTATCTTTATTTATTATAGTTTGGACAATTATCTAAAACAAAAAAATAAATCAGAATGGTGAAAGTCATTACTGATCGGGGTTTTTGTTTGTACAGTGACACAGCTGTTTCCCCCAATCGTTATGTACAGCGGAATAATTTCTATAAGTGCAAGTAATGAATTATTAAATATAGTTGGTTTATCGCCGCAGGATTTAGTTTTTATTACGATTTATATCCCCACCGTTATTGATGGTATATTACTCTCAATTATTGTCGCATCAGTGGCATTGCTAACAAGACTGATAATTATGGCAGGTAACAAATTTAAACATGATTAATAAAAAAATACTCGTCGTTGATGATGATCCGCATATCCGAGAGGTGATTAGCTTTGCACTTGAAAAAGCAGAAATGTCCGTATCTCTTGCGAATGATGGTAAACAAGCTTTAGTCTCTTTTGTAAAAACACCCTGTGATTTAATTGTGTTGGATATTAATATGCCAGAAATGGATGGTTTGGAGTGTTGCCGTGAAATTCGTAAAACTTCTGAGGTGCCTATTTTATTTTTATCATCCCGTGATGATGAAATTGATCGGATTTTAGGTCTGGAAATTGGTGGTGATGATTATGTTACCAAACCTTTTAGTCCACGTGAGTTAGTGGCGCGCATTAATGTTATTTTAAAAAGAACTCAAAATAATCATGCCACGAGCAACATCAATACAAGTGGTACAAAATTAACCCATGGCAAATTGGTATTGGATACAGAAGAACATGCCATCTGGTGGGATGGTCAAGATGTTTCTCTAACGGCAACTGAGTTTGCGATGTTGGTACAGTTTTTAAAACAACCCAAACGCGTATTCAGTCGTGACCTGATTATGGATGGGGCTTATCAATACAATATTCATGTAAGTGACCGTACGATTGATAGTCATATTCGTCATATTCGACAAAAGTTTTCAGAAGTAGGTTGTCCTAAAATTATTGAGACACAACACGGTGTTGGCTATAAGCTAAGTACCTGTAGTTAAGGTGACTTAAGATACCCTTCAATATGCAAATAGACGCGAGGCAACGCATCAATAAACTTTTTCGCTTAAGAACGATATTACTCATGGTGGTGCTATCTGTACTACTATTGCCCTTGGCGAGTTTGTATTTCTTTCGGTTCTATGAAAATGTCTTAGTGCAAAAAACAGAAGTTGAACTGATCACACAGTCTGCTGTTTTTGCTTCAATTTATCGTGAGTTAATTGGTGAAAACACCCTGCTTAAAGAGGGTGTTTATACACCTGTTTTTCCGCAGTTAGATCTATCCAAACAAGATATCTTAGCACCACGCCCTGATGCTGAGTTTAGCTTTGCCTATAATCAAACGATTGGTTATCCAGCGGCACAGCTTGCGGGTAGGAGTATGCAGAACATACTGACAAACACACAAAGAGTTACACTGGCAGGTATGCGAATACTAGATCGTCATGGCGTTGTAGTGGCGGGTGGCGGGGAGTTAAATATGTCGTTAGGGCATATTAAAGAAGTGCAGCAAGCATTGAATGGTAATTACAGCTCAGTATTACGAACACGCATTTCTGATGAGCCTCCACCTTCGATAGCTTCTTTAAGTCGTGGAACGGGCATCCGTGTTTTTACTGCTTATCCGATTATGAATCAGGGGACGGTCTACGGCGTGGTATATCTTTCACGTACTCCGCAAAATATCTTAAAGCATCTCTACAGTATTAAAGAGAAAGTGATTCTAATTTCTTTACTAATGCTAGGTTTAACGGGTCTGATTGTACTGTTTATTTCATCGCGTCTTTCCCGACCGATACGTGAATTAATTGAGCAAACACAAAAAGTCACCAGTGGTGAGATTGAAACCGTTGAAGTATTAAAGCAACCAGGAACTTATGAGTTGGCTAAACTTTCTAATAGCTTTGCTGAGATGTCACACACACTGCATGAACGTTCTCAATATATCCAACAGTTCGCATCGCATGTATCACATGAATTTAAAACGCCTTTAACCTCAATGCAGGGTTCACTGGAGTTATTATTAGATCATCATGATGAAATGCCAGAAGAGCAAAAACAAAGATTTTTACACAATTTACAAGCAGACACCGAACGATTAAAAAAATTAGTGAATCGATTATTAGAACAGGCTAGGGCAGATTCATTGCAAACTACAGATGATTCAACAAGTTTAAAAGATAATATCAATATTATTAAGTCTCGATACACGGATGAAAAAATTCGTTTTGTATATACAGAAGACGACTTAGAGCATCAGGTGAAAATGAGTGCAAATCCACTTCGAAGCGTCTTGAGTAATCTAACGGATAATAGTTTACAACATGATGCAGATAAGATTTCTATTAGGATCGAAACCACAAATAATCAGTTAAAGCTCTATTTTCATGATAATGGCTCAGGTGTTTCTAATGCCAATAAGAAGAGAATTTTCACGCCATTTTTTACCACCAAAAGAGAAACAGGTGGGACGGGCTTAGGGCTTGGCATTATCGAGTCATTACTTAAAGCATCTAATGCTACGATTGAGTTTAAAGAAAGCGAGTCAGGTGCGTTATTCGTGATGACGCTAGAATTAGTAAAGTCGGATTAATTTTCCCGTTGTACCGAAACTTTAGGGTAACCCTCTACTGAAATTTCAACCACCATCACGATGGGTTGGCAACACACTTCACAATCTTCAATGTATTCTTGCGAGGTAACAGAGCAATCCGTGGTTATTTCTATCATTTCCCAGCAGTAGGGACATTGGATTGTTGCTGGTTCTAATCCATTCATATTTTTAAAGTATATAGTCACTAAAGCTTACAATGTTGTAAAAAGGGTGGGGGTGCCAATGAAATAACTATTTGACCTGAGCATTAATTTCACCATCTTTAAATTGAACAACAATTTCTTGTTTACTCTTAACGTGATTGACAGATGAAATCAAAGCGCCTGATGTTTTATCTTTGGTAATTGAGTAACCTCGTTCAAGTGTACGTAAGGGACTAATGCTATCTAGCATTGCCATTTGTAACTGGAAACGTGATTGGCTGTATTCTAGTTTGCTGTGCATAGCCTGTTGCAAGCGTTCCTCTAGATGGGATAACTGTTGTTGTGACTCTTTGATTTTTCTTATGGGGCGATGCGCGAGCATTCTTGTATTTAGATTATCGAACCGTGTTTTTCTGTTATCGATTAAGAGCAGCATATGTTGCTTTAATCGAATTGTTATTTCATCCAGACGCTGACTTTGTTGCTGGATAATGCGGGATGGTTTTTGTACTTCAAGGCGAGAAATTAGCCAGTCCAGTTTCTGCTGTTTTTGCTGGATCAAATTGATCAAATGTTGTTGTAACCAGACTCTATTCTGAATGATATCTGTGAGTAACTGGTCTCGATCTTGGGTGACGAGTTCTGCGGCAGCAGAAGGTGTAGGTGCTCGCTTATCGGCAACAAAGTCAGCGATTGTAAAGTCTATTTCATGCCCGATACCACAGATGATGGGCGTTTCAGCGTGATAGATAGCTTTAGCGATATTCTCTTCATTAAATGACCATAGGTCTTCAATTGAGCCTCCACCGCGCGCCAAAATAATGACATCACATTTTTTATCGGTATCTGCTTTGTGAATAGCAGCTTCAATCTCTATTTTAGCATTATTTCCTTGTACCGACGTTGGATAAATCAACACAGGTGTTTGTGGGCTACGTCTCTCTAATACATTTAAGATATCACGAATTGCAGCGCCCGTAGGTGAGGTAATGACAGCAATACGTTTGGGATACTCTGGGAGTTCTTTTTTATACTCTGTAGAAAATAGTCCAGCATCACCCAGTTTTTTCTTCAGAATTTCAAATTGGCGTTGTAACTCGCCTATACCCGCATCTTCCATGTGTTCGGCTATAAACTGATAATCACCGCGAGGTTCATATAAACCAACACGACCACGAATTAAAACTTTCATTCCATTGACGGGTTGTATTTGAAGTTTCATATTTCGATTACGAAACATCGCACATCGAATTTGAGATTTATTATCTTTTAATGTGAAGTAAAGGTGTCCAGATGCAGGACGTATTAAATTTGAAATTTCACCTTCTACCCAAAGTAGGGGAAAGCCCTGAATAAGAAGTTGATTTACTTCAGCATTGAGTTCAGCAACGCTGAGTATCGTACGATTGGATGTTTGCATTTAGTTGTGAATTATCACTTGTTTAAAATTTTGGTCCAGCCGATTTAGCGATGGCTGCCTGTTTCCTTATCGCTTTTATTTGACCTGATATAATCTTTGCAAGTTTGATCGCTTTTTGATGTTTACCAGCTTTTGCCGCCTTTTCCGATTTTTTAATCGTTATTCCCATATCACGCCATTCAAAGCCTAGCGCTATAGCTTCTTTTTGCGCTAATTTGGCTGCTTTAATAGCATCTGTGGTTTCATCTGCAACCACCGTTAAGTTGATCGAAAGTGCTAATGCTATCAATATTGGTGTATATCTCATTTTTTCTCCGCTTAATAAATATATTTTTATTTTTTGTATTGATACCAGTTTACCTTATAAAGGTCAATGGCTATAATGAGGCGCTTCTTAAATCTCCATCTACCGGAAAACTAGCCTATGAGAATTCTCGAAGAAGCATTAACATTTGACGATATTTTGTTAGTTCCTGCCCATTCAAATGTATTACCTGCGGATGTAGATTTAGCTACAAATCTTACCAAAAAAATTAGATTAAATATTCCCATGCTATCTGCTGCAATGGATACCGTCACCGAAGCAAAGTTAGCTATATCTTTAGCTCAAGAAGGTGGTCTTGGTATTGTCCATAAAAATATGACGATAGATGAACAAGCTCATATTATCTCAACCGTAAAACGTTTCGAAAGCGGCATCATCAAAGATCCTATTACTATAAACGCTGAAATGTCGATTGGTGATGTCATGACCTTAACGACTAAACACCATATTTCTGGTGTACCTGTTGTTGAAAATGGTGATGAACTTGTTGGTATTGTCACTAGTCGTGATTTACGATTTGAAACGAAATTAGATCAACCCGTGTCTTCCATTATGACCACAAAAGAAAATTTGGTCACGGTAAATGAAGGTGCAAGTAAAGATGAGATTAAGAAGTTACTCCATACACATCGAATTGAAAAAGTGTTGGTTGTTAATGATGCCTTTAAACTGCGTGGATTAATTACCGTTAAAGATATTCAAAAGTCCACAGATTTCCCAAATGCTTGTAAAGACTCATCAGGGAGTTTACGCGTTGGCGCAGCCGTCGGAACTGGACACGGAACGGAACAACGTGTCAAAGCCCTAGTTGAAGCGGGTGCTGATGTGTTGATTGTAGATACTGCACATGGTCATTCACAAGGTGTACTTGATCGTGTTTCATGGGTGAAAACTAACTTTCCTGAAGTAGAAGTTATTGGTGGAAATATTGCTACAGGAGCGGCTGCTTTAGCCTTGGTTGAAGCTGGCGCAGATGCCGTTAAAGTCGGTATTGGTCCTGGCTCAATTTGTACCACAAGAATGGTAGCGGGTGTGGGCGTACCGCAGATAACAGCTATAATGAATGTGGCTGATGCACTTAAAGATAGTGGGGTTCCGTTAATTGCCGATGGTGGAATTCGTTTTTCAGGTGATATAGCTAAAGCACTCGCTTCGGGTGCGCATTGTGTGATGCTCGGTGGCATGTTTGCAGGTACCGATGAAGCACCGGGTGATATCGTAATCTACCAAGGTCGTTCTTATAAATCTTATCGTGGTATGGGTTCACTCGCTGCAATGGCTGATGGTTCAAGTGATCGATATTTTCAAGAATCGGAAAATGCAGCAGATAAATTAGTCCCTGAAGGAATCGAAGGACAGGTGCCTTATAAAGGGTCGTTGGCGCCTATCATTCATCAGTTAACAGGTGGAATTCGTTCCAGTATGGGTTATGTCGGTTGTAAGGACTTGGATGAGATGCGCAGTAAACCTGAATTTGTTAGGATCACAGGTGCAGGTATGAAAGAGTCGCATGTACACGACGTGACGATTACCAAGGAAGCGCCAAATTATCACTCATAATAGGTACTCTATAGCTTCAGTCGTAAAATTATTTATAAGTAGTGATTGGATACAGTAGATACTGAGATCCAATCACTACTGCTTAACTACATAGCATTCAAGGCGGCTTCAATATCTAATAAGCCATTACCATGCTTTGTCACATCGTATCCAAGAAATGCTTTATAAGCATTCTTTTTTAAGATTCTCACAAGGTCTTTCATCGTATAGCCCATGTTTTCACGCAGATTATATTCTTCCATCAATGCTAACCCACCAGCAATCATCGGTGCACCCATTGAATGACCTGTCAATATCTGGTGATTACGATTATTTAGTTGATATATTGGACCGTTGAAAGCGACAGCCTCTGTCATCGTTGATAACACATCATATGAAGGTATTAAAATACAGTAACTTGATGCTAACTGTCCGCAAGAATTTATGGGAGTGATATATTCAGCAGTTAAATCCACATTAGTCTCAAGACTGGTAATACCCGTGTCATTATAAGATTTTGGTTGTACTAATACGGCTGATATCCAAAGATCAGGATCAACCTTGTTGCTTAAACTTGGCATGCCATTAAGCACAGAAGTACGGTTTTCAAAAATATTATTACTTTCAGTAATAATATAAACACCATCGGTGTCTTGATACGCCTTAATCGCTGTTTCTAGTTCTTTCCATTGTTTAGATTTTGGTAATAAAGTACCTAAAATAATGAATGGATCTTCTCCATTATTAGTAAAAACACGATTCAAATAGCCTTTATCCGACTCGTTTTGGAAACTGATTAAACCTTCATCTGATAGGTCTTCAATACTATCTATATCTTGCTCAAAACGTTTGATTATTTGAGTGATTGAGAGATTTTCGAGTTCGCCACCTGCTTGATACATTATGGTAGGTGACTCTATGTTAAAGCTACCCGTGAGTATCCGGCTAGAGTGACGTTGAGTAACATCATTTAATGCGGTAGAAAAAGCAACAATTAAACGTTCAATCCCTTCGATACCCTCCCAACCCTGTTGTGGTATTTGTTCATTACCATAAGTGCCAATATCGTAGACTTCCAGCTTTGCATCACATGCAACACCTTGAACACCCGTGTTATCACACTCTGCTGCGATTGTTCCTGCTATATGCGTACCATGACCATGACCATGACCTTCTGCACCAAAAAGCTCAAACTTATAAGGTTGGCTTCCTTTGCCTGCAATAACAGAGTCCTTTTGTGAATAAGTATTAAATTGTTTTACAACACTGGATTGTAAATCAGGATGACTCGAATCAACAATTTCCCCCATGATGGTGACAGTGATGCCTTTTCCTGTGAGATTAAAATTGTTTCGTGCTTGAACGGTTTTTATCTCTTTAAAATATCGGAGTCTATCTACCTCCTGAACATTACTCAGTGTCGAATTTATATCAATTGTATTAGATACGGGTGGGTTTGTGGTGCTATC
The DNA here is from genome assembly GCA_036478745.1 of Cocleimonas sp. Classification (GTDB taxonomy): domain Bacteria; phylum Pseudomonadota; class Gammaproteobacteria; order Thiotrichales; family Thiotrichaceae; genus Cocleimonas. The sequence goes on along the minus strand of JAZGEM010000020.1, from coordinate 127,646 downwards.
TCCGCCACCACACCCTGTAAAGGAAAGTAAAGCCATGCTTGAAACAAATAAGCTGACAAAGCGGTTGCCTTTATTAGAAAATAGATTGGTATTCATGTGTTTGCTCCTTAAATATGGATACCACATGCCCTTTATTTTGGGCAGTGTTATGAGGTTATTTACAGCGTTTTTAATATATTCGCTCTGAATAGAACGAAGTTTATTGATATATCGTATTTTCCTATTAAAATTCGTAACGATAACCAAGGTTAATGATATCAATACCCCCATCGTTTGGGGATAGCTTATTGTATTCAAGCAATATGTTATGTTTACCAAAATCCATTTTTCCACCAACACCCCAAATGAAATCATTTGTTGACTCATCAATTAAGGTAGTTGAACCCTTTTTTAATTCTAGCTCTGTTCTAGCTACACCAAGTTTTGCAAATACATCAATACGTTCTGATACAGGCATTTGATAAACCCCCGTCAGCGCTAAAGTACCGGTTGTAGCGGTTAAATTGCCATCTTTACTATTTCCAAGAATATAGGTTGAAAAATCAACACCAATCCTATCGTTAAACATATAACCAAGAGCAATTGATCCATTTGTATTACTTGAATCAAGGTCATTCGCAGTAACAGCGGCTCTTGTTAATCCAAGTCCTGCGTAAAATCCCGTATCGTCGTCAGCATTTATAGATGTTGTGCTAGTGATTGCAACCAATAGAGCAGGTAAAAAAAGTTTCGTTCTCATGTTTTCTCCGAGTGACTATAGTTATAAAAAAATAACTATAAAATTTCTTTGTTAATTTTTCACGCTAATAATTGTATGGATTTGTATGCTTATAATTACTAAATTTATATCGCATCCAAGCCTCACACAAAGTTCACCATACTTCCGTGATTGTTAGTAACTCTACGTGTTACTTTTTAATTGTTATCCGACTCGCGCGATGGTCTCACAATATTACTTCTGTAATTTTTCCAAGATAATTTAAACCATGCTCCACCAAGATGACCGTGGTTGACCACCACATCACCCTGATGTTTTTTCATAATAAGTTTAACAATGGATAGGCCCAAACCAATACCGGATGTTTTTCGGTTGCGACTGTCATTGAGTGTAGAAAAGGGAGCAAAAATATTGTTCAACTTGTCCTGGTCTATTCCCTTACCATCATCTTCAATAGTAATATAGGTTTCATTATTTGATTGACCAGCTTTTATAATAATCCTCTCATTGGCATATCGAAGAGCATTGTTTAAAACATTACTGATGGCTCGTTTTAGTAATGGAGCATTAGCTGAAACACTAAGCCTTTCTTCGCATTTCAAAGTGATTTTAAGCTCAGGGGCTTCTTGCTGGTGAGGGGCTAATAGCTCATTGAATAATAAGCACAGATCAAATTCAGTGCGTGTTACATTAGTATGATTTTGAAGGCGATTGAGTTCCAAAACTTCTTCGATAATTTTTTGCATGTCATCAACGAAACCGTCTATTTTTTCGATATCTTTGTGGAATACCTCAACGGTAGTGTTATTACGCGTCATGTCTAGTGCAAAGCGGATTCTAGCTAGCGGTGAGCGGAGTTCGTGTGGTATCGCACCGATTAGTATTTGTTGTTCTTTTAGGGTCTCATCGAGTGACTCTGCCATATTATTAAACTCCAAGGCCAAGATATTCATTGGTGGGAGTAAGTCTCTCCTAGCTCTTGCTTGACGTTCACCTTTACCTAATTTTTCAGCAATAGTAACCAAATGATCAATAGGTTGAGTCAGTTTTTTTATTAATAGGAATAACGTAAATGCTAGACTTAGAAATAACAGTGAAAATAGAATAAGAATTTCCATCCAGTCATTACTGCTAGCATCTCCATCATCATTCGCTTCATCAATTTTTAATACCCATTCAATTGAACCATTTACCAAAGAAAGGCTATATAGATCTTTTTCACCTAGGGTGTTATCTGAAAAAAGCCGATGATCTTTTACTTTTTTTAGTTGAGTGCGTTCAAATTCAGTAAGGCTTTCCCATGGAAGCAATGATAATGTAAAATCTGATTCTAAAGCATTGTACGTCTTAACTTCTTCTTCCCACTGTTGTGGCGTTTTATTAAGCAGCCCCTGTTCAATCGTTTGTTGAATTAAGGTTGACTGCTCCATAAATTGTTTTTCAAAAACAAAATAGTTTAAGGCAAACATCATGATAAAAAAGCTTACTAACAAAAAAACTAGGGCACTTAAGTAGATGCGTAGAAAGAGTGAATTGAACATATTTTTTACTCTATTCCTGACATCTTGTTGTTTTTTATTCTTCAATTTTTTTAATCCTCTAAAACACTCAAACGTTCTTCAAGAAAAGCTTTTCCAAAAGGTGTTTTATCATGACTTGCAACCATGACATTTGCAGTAAGCATTTTGTAACGTTGAATTTCAGTTGGCTTCATCCAATAGATTGAATCAGCAGATGCCGAATAAATAGTAAACCAGTAGAAGGTATCTGAGCCGAGCATATCTTTGATATAAACAGCATTTAATTGATGATCAGTGTGGTCACGCGGTATATCTTTGGCTTGTGTTGATCCATCCGACCAAGAATGTACTCCAAGCTGTGCGCCTTTTTCCATAGTGCGTTGGTTTCCTGATAAAAACAAATCGACAGCACCTGATGCGATCACACTATTACTTAAAAGATGTGTGTTTAAGCCTTTGCTTCTTATGTATCGAGCCAATTTAAAGGTCGTATCGTCATCCAGTGAGCCAGAGTGTGCGGTTAAAATAATGGTTTTTATCTTTGGATGCGTTCTTAGCGCTTTGGTGACTTGTTTATAGGATTTGCTATTAAAATCTCCCATTAAATACATTTTATCATCTTGAATGGAGATTTTTGTCATTTCAATCTGGTTCAATGCACCAACTAATAGTGGGGTGCAACCTGTAATAAAATAAATAACGAATAATGTTACTAGAATGTTTAACGTTTTCATTTTGTTTTCCTCTTTGATTTGATAGGCAAATCATGGCAGGTCTGCGATAAGTCGTCCGTCAGCGTTTGTAGGTAAAATGTAAGTAATTGTAGGAATGTTTATCAGAGGATTTAACGATTATACAACCAGCAGATAACCTTTGCCTCGTACTGTTTTTATAAAACGATAGGGAGGAGTATCATCATCCAGCTTCTTACGTAACGAGGATACGCGTAGGTCTATGGAGCGATCCAAACCATCGTATTCTATTCCACGTAATTGCTGATACAAACTATCACGGCTAACAGGGACACCATTACTTTTTACAAGAACGGTTAATAGTTCAAACTCGCCACTGGTTAGAATGATTTCTTCTCCATCTTTTTGTAATGTGTAGGACTTTAGATTAATGCTTAGGTTTTGTATTTGTACTGTATCACTTCTTATTGATTTATTTTGATTGCGGCGCAATAAAGCATTAATATGGGCTAATAATATATGTGGGCGAACGGGTTTGTTTAGATAGCCATCGGCGCCTGTGTTTAATGCCGAAACTTCCGTAAAGTCATCGTCCTTGGCAGTGAGCATTAAGACTGGATTGTTAAACTCTTTGCGTATTTGACGGCACACTTCAATGCCATTGAGTTCTGGTAGCATAATATCTAGTACCACTAAATCAGGCTGATCTGATAAAATGTGTTGCACCGCTTTAATTCCATCATCCACCCAAGTTACACCAAAACCTTCACTAATAAGGAAGGACTTGATCATCTTTGCTAACTCAACGTCATCTTCAACTAAGCTTATTTTATAAGTTTTTTTTTGAGTTGTTATCATCGTTCTAATAAAGTACCTTGGTAAAAAAGACTTGCTAATTAAGTACCAGCCTATTTTAATTAGCCCATTTTTTTAATTGGAAAAGCTATGACATCCAATATTCACACAGATCGCATCCTAATTCTAGATTTTGGTGCACAATACACTCAATTAATTGCTCGTCGCATACGCGAAGTAGGCGTTTATTGTGAGATATATCCTTGGGATGTCAGTGACCAAGATGTGCTGGACTTTAAAGCCAAGGGAATAATTTTATCGGGTGGACCCGAATCGACTATTGGTAATAATCCGCCCATAGCACCAAAGTCTGTATATGATTTAGGCGTGCCGATATTAGGTATTTGTTATGGTATGCAAACCATGGCTATGCACTTTGGTGGCAAGGTCGAAACCGCTGATCATCAAGAATATGGTTATGCACAAGTACGCGCGCGTAGTCATACTGCACTGTTAAAAAATATTGAAGATGAAGTTAGTCCAGAAGGATACGGTTTATTAGATGTGTGGATGTCGCATGGTGATCATGTGGTGGAAATTCCTGAAACATTTAAATTAATGGCTTCTACCGAAAATGCACCTATTGCAGGTATTGCCAATGAAGATAAACAGTTCTATGGGATTCAATTTCATCCAGAAGTTACCCACACGAAGCAGGGCGGTCGTATTTTAGATCGTTTTGTTACTGATATTTGTGGGTGTGAGAACTTATGGACGTCACAAAATATTATCAACGACAGTATTAAAAACGTGCAAGAACAAGTGGGTTCTGATGAAGTCATTCTGGGTCTTTCAGGGGGTGTTGATTCATCCGTGGTTGCCGCTATGTTGCATAAAGCAATTGATAAGCAACTCGTCTGTGTCTTTGTTGATACAGGGCTTTTGCGCCATCAAGAAGGCGATCAAGTCATGAAAATGTTTGCCGATCACATGGGGGTGCGCGTCATCCGTGTGAATGCTGAAGCACGATACTTAAAAGCTTTAGCAGGGAAAACTGATCCCGAAGAAAAGCGTAAAATTATTGGTAATCTCTTTGTTGAAATCTTTGAAGAAGAATCAAATAAACTAAGCAATGCCAAATGGTTGGCACAGGGAACCATTTATCCTGATGTGATTGAATCAGCAGGCAGTAAAACGGGTAAAGCCCATCTCATAAAATCACACCATAATGTGGGCGGTTTGCCAGAAGACATGAAGCTTGGTTTAGTTGAACCACTGCGTGAATTGTTTAAAGATGAAGTTCGCACCATTGGTATAGAGCTAGGTTTACCCGCAGAAATGGTACAGCGCCATCCTTTTCCTGGGCCTGGTTTAGGTGTGCGTATTTTGGGTGAAGTGAAAAAAGAATTTGCGGATACATTACGCCTTGCAGATAATATTTTTATTGAAGAACTTTATAAGCACGATTTGTATCATAAAACCTCGCAAGCCTTTGCGGTGTTCTTACCCATTAAATCGGTAGGCGTAACAGGTGATGGCCGTCGATATGATTATGTGATTGCACTGCGAGCGGTTGAGACAGTAGATTTTATGACAGCACGTTGGGCGCATTTACCTTATGACTTTTTGAGTCTGGTTTCTAATCGAATTATTAATGAAATTAGTAATGTATCTAGGGTAACTTATGATATCTCAGGCAAGCCGCCTGCGACAATTGAGTGGGAATAATTTTTTACTGCACAGCTCACCTCTATAGCTTGCCATCTCTGCGTTGGGAAAATGGTTACTTACACTTGTAAGCGCCCATTTCCCCGCCTTGATCTGACAAACTCTAGAGGCAATCTGAGCAGTAAAAAGAACTTATGGTTGAATCTTGTAAAAACAGGGGGGGTGCCATATGAATTCTGAAGTGATTAATAATCATATAAAATGGATGAAACACGCCTTAAAACTCGCCGAACGTTCTAAAGACGAAGGTGAGGTTCCCGTTGGAGCTGTGATAGTCAAAGATGGAGAACTAATTGCAGAAGGTTGGAATCAGCCAATTGATAAACATGATGCCACAGCGCATGCTGAAATTATGGCAATTCGTGCTGCTGGTATCGCATTAGAAAATTATCGTCTTCCAAATACAACACTCTATGTGACACTTGAACCATGCACAATGTGCGCTGGAGCAATTATTCATGCGCGTATAGAAAAGCTTGTTTTTGGTGCCCCTGACCCGCGTACAGGGTCAGCGGGTAGTGCTGTTAATGTATTTGGGGGAGATTATCATAACCATCTTGTCGAAGTTGAGGGCGGGGTGATGCAGGCTGAATGCGGGCAGATATTGAAAGATTTTTTTAGGGAAAGAAGAAAAAAAAAGAATGACCAATCCCTATAAACCACCAGAAAGTAAACTTGTCTCTCAAGAAGAGGCTCAAAAGTACCGACCCTTAGTTGGTTGGAAAATCTATTTATGGTTAAGTATTCTTATCTCCTTACTGATGTTGTTGTCAATTGGACTGAGTTTTACTGAAAGTCGTGTTTTTTTAGATTTACAAGCTGACTACACCTTGTTAGATGGTTTTGATTTTTCATTATGGGTGCTGTCACTGCTTGGTGTTTATGGTATGGCGTGGACTAAAAAGGTTTTCAGTCATCGTTTTTGGCAAATTCTGTTTTTTATTTTTCTTTTTTGGGTGTTCTTTTATAGCATTGTTTACCCATTCTATTTTGGCTTTCCTACTTATGGAACTCATCCAGATATTGAAAATTTAATGTTTGAAGTTCCTTTGTCTTTTATCCACTTTTATCCTCTGTATCGCTATGTTTTTAGTATGGAATACTTGTGGGAAAATAAAAGTAAAGATGGATGAAAGCAAGAGTAATAAAGCGAAACTAGCTTTTTTCACAGCTTTCTTCATCTCAGTATTTAATATACTGAAGTACTCAAAGTATCAATTAGTTTAAACACACTAATTATGACCTCATACATTTGATGATTCTTTTTTTAAAGTTATAATGAGACTCTTAGCATAGTTTCAAATCTAACTTGGTATTTTAAGATGTCTAAATTTATTGTCTGCGCGCTTTATCACTTTGTAGTGTTAGAAGACTTTGAGTCTCTGCGCGAACCGCTTCTTAGTGTTATGTTATCTCATAATGTAAAAGGCACGCTATTACTTGCGCACGAAGGAATTAATGGCACAATATCAGGTACTCGTGAAGATGTTGATCATGTGATTGATTACTTAAGGAGTGATAAACGATTGGCTAAGCTTGATACAAAAGAGTCCTATGATGATCAAATACCCTTTTATCGCACACGAGTTAAATTAAAAAAAGAAATTGTCACCATGGGTATTCCTTCAATAGACCCAAAACATATAGTGGGTACCTATGTAAAACCAAAGGATTGGAATGCTTTAATATCTGATCCTGACGTTTTATTGGTGGATACGCGCAATGACTATGAAGTAGAAATTGGTACTTTTAAAGATGCGCTCAATCCAGATACTGAGGTTTTTCGCGATTTTCCAAAATATGTTAATGACAATTTAGATCCTAAAAAACATAAGAAAGTAGCGATGTTTTGTACGGGTGGTATTCGTTGTGAAAAATCGACTGCCTATTTGAAAACACAAGGTTTTGAAGAGGTTTATCATCTTGATGGCGGTATTCTCAAATATCTTGAAGAAGTCCCAGAAGATGAGTCCCTTTGGCAGGGTGAATGTTTTGTTTTTGATAACCGTGTTTCGGTGAATCATGATTTGGAGAAGGGCTCTTATGATCAATGTCATGCTTGTCGTATGCCGATTACTGAAGAAGACAAATCACATCAGAAATTCACTCATGGGGTAAGCTGTCATCATTGTTACGATGTGACTGATGAAGTACAAAAGCAACGCTATATTGAGCGCCAACGACAGATAGAATTAGCTGAGAAACGTGGCGAAGAGCATGTCGGTGGGGATGTGGCTAAGTTTGCTCGTAAACACCGCAAGGCAAAAAAACAGTTTAAAGAAGATCAGAAGAATATAGGGTGATGATTCAGGTAAAATTAAACCCTGCTTTAGCTAAAAAATTGATTAAGGTATGACTATGCTCTTCAAATTTATCAACCGACTCATGGTCAGCATCATCCACTTCAAATAGCTCTAAATGAGATTCAGGGCAATGTGACATGATGGCATGTGCATCGCTGATGGGAATGGTTTTATCATCTTTGCCGTGGACAATAAGAATTGGTGCTCGTATTGTGCAGACTGTTTTTAAGGGTGCAAAGCTACTGTAAGGATGTCCAATAAGCCACTCAACATATTTCAAAATAATTTTTACGAGAAATGAGGGGAGGCGTAAGCCTTTTAAAAAGCGAGTCATTATCCATTGCGGATGGGCAAAGGCTGAAACACTAATTACAGCATCAATATCATCACGTTTTGATGCTTCAAATAAGGCAGCACCAGCCCCCACTGAGTGACCGAGTAAAGCAATTTTTTGAGATAATAGTGGCTGTTCTTTCTTCAGCCAATCTATGGCATCACCAAGGTCTTCTGCAAAACGTGGTAAGGATGAAAACGTATCTGAATCACTTTTACCATGCCCTCTTGAATCAATCAGTAGAATATTCATGCCTTTCTTATAAAAAGGGGCTGCAATGGGTAGCATCACTTCACAATTACCACCCCAACCATGTAGAATAATTAAGGTTTCAGTTGAGCTTGAATAGGGTAGTAACCAGCCAAATAGCTTTTTAGACTTAGCAACAGGAATAGAAACTTCTTCAAATTGAATACCAATATCCAAAGGTGTTTTTGTTTCTTTAATTTTTGGCGCTCGAAAACCTAAGTGTAAGACAATTAGAAATAGCCCGATAATGATTATAAGGGCGAGTGCAATCGCAAGGATAATGTGCATCAGTACGAAAACCAATTGTGTAAAAAAGGCGGGGGTGCCATTGAAACGGTGAATCTAATTACATTCATCCCACATCTCATCAATAATGCCACCACCTAAGCAAACTTCGCCTTGATAAAATACCAGTGACTGTCCTGGGGTAATAGCACGTTGTTTGTCATCAAAACATACCACACATTTATCATTTGTAACTTTTACCCGACAGGGTTGTTCTTCTTGTCGATAGCGTATTTTAGCTTTGCAGGTAAATTGATTAGAAGGAGGTTTCCCGGCGACCCAGTGCAGTTGAGAGGCTGCTAATTGTTGCTTTAATAACAGTGGATGGTTATGCCCTTGGGCTGCAATGAGTTGGTTGTTTTTCATGTCTTTGTCAACAACGAACCAAGGTTCCTCACTGGCCGTTTTTAGACCACCAATGCCTAAGCCTTGGCGTTGACCGAGTGTGTAGTACATTAGTCCTTGATGTTCACCAATGTGCTCGCCCTCGGCTGTGATGATTTCCCCCGGTTGTGCGGGTAAAAAACGTTGTAAGAACTCAGTGAATTTTCGTTCACCGATAAAGCAAATACCTGTACTGTCTTTTTTGGTCGCTGTATCTAACCCTGCTTGTTGAGCAAGTTCTCGGACTTTTGATTTTTCTAGTTCACCAATCGGAAATAAACTTTTAACAAGTTGGTGTTGTTGTAGTGTGTATAAAAAATAGGTCTGATCCTTATTATTATCAAGTCCTTTTAACATCCTGATTTTGTTGTTATCAGAATTGTCGGAGCGATCAATACGCGCATAGTGACCCGTTGCAATAAAGTCAGCACCCAGATTGATAGCGTAATCAAGAAACGCTTTAAACTTGATTTCTTTATTGCACATAATATCGGGGTTAGGCGTGCGACCCGAACGATATTCTTCAAGGAAATATTCAAAGACATTATCCCAGTATTCACTTGAGAAATTAACCGTGTGCAGTGTAATCCCAAGATCATCACTAACGGACTGTGCATCGGCTAGGTCTTCAGTGGCAGTACAATATTCTTCACTGTCGTCTTCTTCCCAGTTTTTCATAAACAGACCTTCAACAGCATAGCCTTGTTCAATTAAAAGCAGGGCAGCAACGGATGAATCAACGCCACCTGACATGCCTATTATGACTTTTTGTTTTTTCATTTAAGTACAATTATCTAAAAAGAGGGGGGGTGCCATATGATAACTAAATTGGTTTTCACAACGCTGAGTTGAAGTAAAAGAGTGAATACTCTGTGTAATAATTTTTACCAAGGGATGATCGTTCCATCTATATCCAAGAACTTACCACTATCATCTATCGTACAGTTATCTAAAATCTCACATAGCATAGTGCCACACTCCTCAACAGATATTTCACCGTGTGGACCACCCATATCGGTTCTAACCCAACCGGGGTGTAGTATGAGCGCGGTAATATCCAGATGATGTAAGTCTTGAGCAGCACTCACCATAACTGCATTTAGTGCGGCTTTTGTGGCGCGGTATGCATAAGAACCACCTGATGTATTATCTTTAATACTACCCATTTTACTGCTCATACTGGCAATGACTTTCTTATCACTCATAGTGACATTTTGTACAAAATGCTCCATCATTTTCATCGGTGCAATGAGGTTCACCGCTACCGCTTCTTCCCACGCTTTATCGTCTGTATTACCAAACTGGGAGGCACCTAATGCATGCACGCCTGCATTGTTAAGCAGTATATCAACGGGTTTATTGTGTAAGGCTTCTTTGAGTGCCTCCATCTGTTTGTCATTAGTGACTTCTAATTCATGTACCGTTAGCTGTTTTTTATTTCTGTCAGCTAATTTTGTTAATTCCTTTGCCGCTTTCGGCTGACGACAACAGGCATGAACATTCCAGCCTTTAGCCAGATATTGTGAGCAGAGTTCAAGTCCAATGCCACGATTGGCACCTGTGATAAGGAGTGTAGGCATATTTAAATATCCTAAAAATATTGAATTATTTCTTCGAGACTCAACATTAAAACACAGTGAGGAAAGTCATTACAGGGTAAAATATTGATTTTTCTGTGACCACTTGAGCCACTGTGGTTTAATACACTTTTTTTATAATTTACTGTTATTCAATGCCTAAGTTAGAACTCGATGGTCTCCCTAAAGGTGATCACCCTCAAATCAATGAACTTGCATCATTGTTTATTAATGATGTCCCTCTATTAGATGTGCGCGCTCCCGTAGAATTTGAGCAGGGTGCTTTTCCCCATGCCATCAATATTCCTTTAATGACAGATACTGAGCGTGAAGCTGTCGGTATTCGTTATAAAGAACAGGGTCAGGATGCGGCCATTTTGTTAGGGGCTGAACTGGTGAGTGAAGACCTTCGCGAAGAGCGCAAACGCCAATGGGCTGAGTTCTTTGAGCAATCTTCAAATAAAGGGGGGGGTGCCTTATACTGTTTTAGAGGTGGTTTACGTTCTCAAATATCACAGCAGTGGATCTTAGATCATACCCAGATTAATCAGCCTAGAGTGAGTGGTGGTTATAAAGCCATGCGCCGTTTTTTGATTGAGAGTATTGAACGCATCGCTTCAGAAATTCCGTTGGTGATCTTAGGTGGACGTACGGGTTCAGGTAAAACCAAGCTGCTGAATAAATTAGAAAATAGTATTGATTTAGAAGGTTTGGCAAATCATCGGGGTTCTGCCTTTGGTCCAACCGCAACACCGCAGCCGACACCGATAAATTTTGAGAATGCGTTGGCGATTCAGCTTCTAAAAAAAGAAGCTGCTGGATGTCAGTTTTTAGTGATCGAAGATGAGGCAAGAAATGTGGGGTCGTTAGGCGTACCGCAGGCTTTATATGATGCTATGCAAAAATCTCCCATTGTGATGTTGAATGTGTCTCAAGAGCAAAGAAATCAGGTGAGTATTAATGAGTATATTGTTGATACACAAGATCATTTTAACGAAACTCATGGCGAAGATAAAGGCAGAGAAAAGCTTTCAGAACATCTATTAAATAGCCTTGAGAAAATCCAAAAGCGTTTGGGCGGCGAGCGTTATCAACAGGCGAGAGAGCAGATGCATACGGCCATTAAACTCAGAGAAGATACAGGTTCACTTGATGGTTTTATTCCGATTGTAAAAACACTTTTAATCGATTATTACGATCCGATGTATGACTATCAAAGTGACAAAAAGAAACATCGGATGTGTTTCACGGGTGATGTTGATGAGGTGTCTCAATATTTACATAGCTCTGCTATATCTGATCTTTTTAAACCACTGTAGTGGTAATGGCACCCCCCCCTTTTTTACAAGATTCAGTTAAATGGATGCCCTATAATTAATGATAGTTGAATAAAAGGTGCTAAAAAGATGTCTCAAATAAAACAAAACGACCTTATCACCAGCATCGCAGATGCTTTGCAGTTTATCTCTTACTATCATGGTGAAGACTTTATAATGGCGATGACAGATGCATGGAAACGTGAACAGTCACCCGCTGCAAAAGATGCTATCACACAGATACTGGTTAACTCTAGATTAAGTGCACAAGGACACCGCCCCTTATGTCAGGACACGGGGATTGTCGTTGTATTTTTGAAAGTCGGCATGGATGTACAGTGGAATGATGCCACGATGTCGGTTGAGGATATGGTAAACGAAGGTGTGCGCCGTGCTTATGCTCACCCTGATAATGTTTTGCGGGCATCGATAATGAGTGATCCATTAGGTTCGCGAACGAATACTAAAGATAATACGCCCGCTGTCATTCATACTCAAATAGTGCAGGGAGATACGCTTGAAGTGCAACTTGCAGCTAAAGGCGGTGGCTCTGAAAATAAAGCCAAAATGGTGATGTTAAACCCGAGTGATTCATTAGTTGATTGGGTGGTTAAAACAGTGCCAACCATGGGAGCAGGTTGGTGCCCACCGGGTGTATTAGGTATTGGTGTTGGTGGTACGGCAGAAAAAGCAGCGCTGTTAGCCAAACAATCATTGATGCAGGAAATAGATATTCAAGACTTACAGCAACGTGGTGCAAAAAATCGTGTTGAAGAGCTGCGTCTAGAGATCATGGAAAAAGTCAATAATCTTGGCATTGGTGCTCAGGGACTTGGCGGATTAACCACTATTCTTGATGTGAAAATTCTTGATTACCCAACCCATGCTGCCTCTTTGCCTGTGTGTATGATTCCAAACTGTGCGGCAACGCGGCATACACACTTTACTTTGGATGGCTCTGGCGCTGCAATTTTAACGCCACCCGATTTAAATATTTGGCCTGATATTTCTTATCAAGCAGGCAAACAAGCACGTCGCGTAAATTTAGATACAGTGACCGCGGATAATGTACAAGACTGGAAGCCGGGTGAAGTACTACTGTTATCAGGAAAAATGCTAACAGGACGTGATGCTGCGCACAAACGCATCACCAGTATGCTAGATGCAGGTGAGGAACTCCCCGTGAATTTAAAAGGTCGCTTTATATATTATGTGGGCCCTGTTGATCCAGTCGCAGGTGAAGTGGTCGGCCCAGCAGGACCAACAACTGCCACACGTATGGATAAATTCACTGAACAGATGTTATCTCAAACTGGGCTACTGGGGATGATTGGCAAGGCTGAACGTGGACCTGTTGCAATTGAATCAATAAAAAAACATAAAAGCATTTATCTAATGGCCGTTGGTGGAGCGGCTTACTTGGTATCAAAAGCGATTATAAGCGCTAAAGTATTAGCCTTTGAAGAAATGGGTATGGAAGCCATTTATGAGTTTGAAGTCAAGGATATGCCAGTAACAGTTGCAGTTGATTCTAATGGAGTATCCGTTCATAAAACAGGACCTGAAAAGTGGCAAAAAATTATTGAGATGGATTACAAGCGGTAATTTCTAAGGGCTTTAGGTCAAGCCTAATCTTTTCTATATTACGTTTTAGGAGATTCTGATTAAGGCAGATTCAATCTCATATTGAATATATGTTTTTTGCGTGCTATTCTTTATGTATGAATTCATACATAAAGAACAAGTGAGGTAATTTCATGACAACAATAAGAAAAAACTTTGTGCTTGAAGAGGGGGTTGCAAACCACCTTGAAGAACTTTCACAAGTTTGCGAGCAGTCTATGACCTATCTTGTTCAAGACATGATTGAAGAACGTTATAAAAAACTCAAGGTTAATAAAAGAATGCAGGCATTAGAACGTATGAGTAACAGCGCCTCTGGTTTGTTGACAAATAAAAGCGTTCAATCAATTAAAGTCACACAAGCTATATAGCTTCTTAGATGAATATTTATTTAGATGCAAATATCCTTGTTGATATTTATGATAATACGAGAGTGTCTCATCAAGCGAGTTTAGAGGCTGTTTCAAATCTGGCGGCTGATTATAATGTCGAGTTATTTACGAGTTGCGATATTATTACCACCATTTACTATGTGCTTTCTAAGGTCGATAAATCACAAGCCTTACAGACAATAATAGATATATCTGATCTTTGTGATGTGGTCGAATTTTCAAATAAAGAGATTAAAAAAAGCTGTCAGTTAATGTTAGATGAAAGCACTAAATATCTAGATTTAGAAGATACAATTCAGTACGTCTTAGCCCAAAAAGCGCAATGTGATTTGATTTTAAGTAATGATACAAAATTTGTCAGTACTCAAATTAGATTAATGAGTAGTCAACAATTTATCTCGCAGGGTTAGATAATCATCGTTTATATTTTCTGCGATATAACCTGCTTCCCAATATAAATATCAATGATGTTAATAAAATTATTGCCCACTCTGAAAGACTAGGAATAGATTCATTTGTGCCCATCGGTTGACCACTAGGTCTACTATTTGAGTCTAATGGATCAGTGTTAGCATTAAGTTCAGCAATGTCACTAAAACCATCATTATCATCATCAGGGTCAGCATTATTTCCGATTCCGTCATTGTCAGTATCAATCGATTCATTCGGGTCAGTAGGGAAAGCATCGATTCCATTTGGAATGCCGTCATTATCAGTATCAATATTGATAGCATTAGCTTCGATTAGAGATATCCATTCACCTGCAAAGTGATTATTATTCAAAGGTGATGTGAAAACTAATGAACCGAATGCAGCAATGACAGCTGTTTCTTGATTAGGTCCACCGGGGTCAATTACCACACGATCACCTGCGTTAAACCATTCATCTTCTCCTGCAAGAACACTCATTTCTGAATCAGTACGGATTTCCAGTGTATTGGTACCCGCTACACTCACATCAGTTACTATAGTTTGTGGTGCCATTGTAATCGTGGAAGATTCTATCTCATAGGGTTTCCATCCTGTAGAAGCAGTCCATTGTTCAACAATACCTTCATCGGTCAAGCGTAAGATTGATGAACCTGAATCACGGCTCATTTCAACAATGCACTTGTCACTTTCTTTCGCTGTTGTTCTACTCACTTTGGTATTTTTGGGTACTTTTGCAGTACAATTTGGATCATTTATAAAGGTTGTATTGGGGGAAATAAAAGTCCCGAGATTGTCTGCTGTTATCGGAGCAATATCAGTCGGTGTTGGATTAGGAGATTGAATAACCGCATGCATACCTGCAAAATACAATAAACGTCGATTTATTTTACCTGGCTCTAACCAACTTTTTCTTGGTTCAAATCGTGTTGAAATTTGTTGCCCATTGGGAAGATAGGCAAGTAAAGGCTCAGAATCAGGATTATTCGCACTGAACTCTTCAAAATATTTATCACGAGCTTTCTTATTTGTCCACGTCATTGACTCTGGATGTTGAATACCAATATCCTTGAGTTCTCGATAAAGTACCAGTCGTTGTTGTTCACTCAGAGGGCGACCATTAGGTTTAACAAATGCCATAGGATCTACGTCTCCCGTAACATATTGCCATTTACCATCTGGGCGTTGAATACGCGGGCGGTAAATAATAGCGCCATCTTCAGCAAAGATTTGTTCTATTTCAAACTTCTGACGAGTTAAGACAGTGGAGTCATCAGCGAACGCTTTTATTGATTTACTTTCAACGACATTATCTCTGAAATCAACCCCAACTTCACTTTTGGGATAAGGAATACCAACATCATCTTCTGCATATTTGTTCCATTTCGTCAGCTCTTTTTCAAATTCATCAGATCTTTGCGTATGTCGCTCCCTAACTTCTTTAATAAATTCATCAGACTCACCACTTGCCTTAAGTTTTGATTCAACCTCTGTCCACTTTGGTGGTTTTCTAATACCTACTTCATCCGTTAAATCGGTAATTCCATTAGGAATGCCATCAGGCTTAGAGCGAGGTTTAAAACCTAACCAATCAGTATCAATATGAGAGACATTTTTGGCTTGGATTGCTGAAGGTTTAGGGGTATATAAACCTGTTTTTAAGCGTTTAATAGCCCCCTGTCCTCTGCGTCTAACAACGGCAACAATTCCCCAATTTTCAGAGAGCTCTTTAAGTTTTTGGTGGGTTCTAATATCGACACCAAATATATCGCGAACATGCTCTGCGTATCTTAATACTGCACCATTTGGCATTGCTTTTGCAGTTAAGGCTGTCACTTTTTCAGCTACTCTTGTTGCACTAGCACCTCCCCTTCTCAAGGCAGCTATTGCTCTAGGGGAAATTTTTGTAGCGGCACTTGTAGATACTTTTGTTACAGCAATTTTACAGATTGATAATTTTCCAGCGAGCCTAGCTGCTAGTGTTTCTGGACCTGCCACAATCCCAGCCACATTACCAGTAAGACCACCATACCAACGAGCGACAGCTAAAGAATCCCCATTGTAATGTGCCTCAGTTAAAGGTAGAAAAACATTTACGATAGAACCATTAAATGCTTTCAAAGCTTCTTCTTGTTTCATGCCAGCTTTAACGAGGGAACCCACTACACCTAATTTCCAGGCCTCTCTTGCCGTTTCATCCATTCCTTCGTAAATATTAACAATTAATGCAGCTGTTTTATCTGCGGCAGCTGAATAGTATTCAGGATATTTCCAGAACTGCACACCTGCTTTAGTGGCTTCGTAAGATAACTCGACTAGAACAGGAAGTAACTCAACAACCTCTGCAAAGGGTTTTAAACCTGCAATTGCAAACGCACCTGCCCACTCAGCATTACTAGGAACAGGAGGAACTTCATTTCGAACATCTACACTTGTGGTATGAAAATCACCATTTGTTCCTTGTTTGACAATGGCAGAACCTTCTTTTAGTAAGACGTGTTTATCATTATCAACTTGAACCAAAACATTTCTTCTAGAAGTACCATCATCAATTATTTCGTGTGACCACACACGAAGGCTATATCCAACCTCTCCTCTGGTGCCACCATCTGGCGATGTAAATACGTCTGCAAAAAATGTTTCTCTTTCACCTGGCTCAAGCGTCCGTCTAACAGCTGTTGGACAGGCTACATCTGGTGCATCTACACCTAAAGGTAAAGGTACGGCGTAAGAAGCATTACCTCTCGTTACTGGGAGTAGTTCTACATCAAGTGTTTTTTCAGCACTGCGATTTTCTAACTTTATGGTAATGCGCCATTTGTCACCTCCATCAACCCAAAAGGATGAATTTTCCCTTATTTCTCTCAGAGAAGCTTCATCTTCATAATGAAGTAAAATATCAGATGAAATATTAACTATTGCCTCACTGATACCTGTGGTTTTTTTGTTATCTGCGTTAGCGGTGGCAACAAATTCAAGTTTAACTATACCGTCATCTTGTGCTTGACCAATATAGGAGACTTCTATACTTTCACCAGGGGGGATATCTGCCAATTCTATAGGTTCTGGAGCGCCCATAATAGGTAATGGTTTTGGATTAGCTAGTTTTAGATAGATAAAAGGAATGACAGTAATATCTCGCTCAGTCAATGTCACTATAGAGGGTTTCTTCGCTGTTAAAATAACATTTTTCATAGTTAAATGTGTTGGATTTCTGACAACAACTTTTACATTTACTGGAACAGGTATGGGACCTTCATCATTTTCATCTAACTCTATAGACGATTTATCTGTTGTGACGGTTACTTGAAGCCCGCCAACTGAACCTTCAAAGTCATCAAAGCCTTTGGCGGCTCCACTTCCTGAAATATCCGTTCCTTCTGCTGTAGCGGTGATTCTCCAACGACCAGGCGACTTGGCTCGTAAAATCCAGTTAAAGCTCCTTTTTTTAGTAGAAACAAGGTCGAACTTTGCCGGAATATTTGGAGCGCTAACTATTTCTAAATTTGGTGCTCTAATAAAATTAGGTGTTACTACAATATTCTCAACACCGTCAGATTTTTCATCAACTTCTATATCAATGGTTACTCCAAACTCTTCATTTAGGCTTAATCGACCATTTGAACGTCGATCAGTAAACCGTAATTTTGTTTCAAGAGGAGGGCTTCCTGCAATGCGAACTTGTATTTCTTTTTTTAATTCAATATCGTCTCCATTTTGATCAATAGCTGTTAATGTTAGTTGTATTTTTGGGTCTCCTGATTTAATTGCACTATAAAAGACACTAACGCGTTGGTTCTCATCGTCAGTAGCCATGAAATTGGGCATGAAGCTGTCTTTAAAGTCTTCCTGTAGTGCATTATCAGCAGTGATAGTGTATTGAATTTCAGATATATCCAATGGTCCGACGTTTTCTAAGAAGATTTCAACAATTAGACCATCTCCAACTTCACCATCTCTTCTGTTAGTATCTATGAACTCGACATTTCCTTCTGAATCTCTAACTCTCCATAGAGACCCAACACTGAAATTTAAGCGTGGTTTTGCAAATCGAACAATTGATCCTGAGGTAATAAATTCTAGGTTAGTATTACTATCGATAACTTCGTTAATATTCAAGTCACCTGTCGGTTCAGAGCCACATTGATTGGATATTGACGTTAACATTCCAGCCACTATGTGATTTTGTTTTTCTCGGATATCAAATGGTACGAGAATATTCGTTTCCGCACTTTTTTCTAATACTTGAAAGCGTGGAGGTCTGGGTTCTGTGATTATAGTTGTCTGTAAACCTATATCTTCTGGTCCTGAAAGCCCTTGAACTAATGTTGATAGGTCCCTAAGTTTATTTTCTTTATCCCAAATAAAAGAAAATTGTGAGCTAAAATTTCTAAAACTATTAGCATCTTCTGGTGGTGCATTGTCGGGGATTTCATTCGCTAAAAAAACATCACCAAAAATCTCACCATCATTATTCATACCTCTGGCTGCAATTTCTACAAAAGCATTATAATCACCACGAAAATCCCGCCCAGCAACGACAGAAGGACCGAATAAGCGATTTGAGTCAAAGAGATTAATTGAGGCAGTGTTGCCGCGCCTCGTAAAATCACTAGCAACAGCTTGTCCAGAATCATTGATGTATTGAAAATGAGTGAATTGGTCAATTTTTAACCATTCATAGATTGTTTCATTATAGTTAAAGACACACTTTGTAGATAAGTTAGCAGCAGAAATATATTGAGTATTGAGTAATAAAATGAGAAATAAGAATAATAGTTTGGAAAATCCTTTTGTGATTCTATGGTGTAATTTGTTGTTCACATGAATTCTCCATTTATTGTTTAAATCTCATTGACTGTAAGCAATAAGACCTAGCTTTTAGGTAAGGAACAGTTATTATTTCTAACACTCTAGTAAACTTTGTTTGATCAAAATTTAATAGTCAGACTTTCTGTTATGTATTACATTCCTGATATATAAATGAATGTATATCTCTACACTCAAAGGGAGATCCTAATACTCTTTTTCTTAGTGCGTCTATAGTACATTTGTACTAGCACCTAAAAGCACAATATTATTTATTATAAACACATGATTTATAAAGTTATTTTATAATCTTCTTTTCTAATGAAGTTATCTATCTGATTCAATTATTTTTCTTTATTCTTAAGAGGTTTTGCTATCAAATTGCCCATTATTTTAATGGGCATCCCCCCCTTTTTACATAATTGGAGGCTATTACAGCTTATCGTATAAAATATATAGCGCGTTGTAACTCTGATAGAATAAATTCATCAATAAAAATAACGAGTAATATGATGAGACCATTGCAAACCCTATTTATCTCCCTTTCTTTGTTAAGCATCAGCCCCCAAGTACTAGCAGAAAACACGATTTCTGATAAACATAAAGCTCGCCTGCAACAGCTAAAAAATAACGCGGGCTTGTTTCAAAAATATGAAAAAGCCGATGATTTTAAAAAACGTATCCTTTTGAGCTTTTTAGCAGGTGTTGGTGAAACTGAGTTGTTAGGTCGTTTATTAGATATTGATCCAATAATTTCAGTAAATTCAAAGGTATATGAGTCTACCTTACTGACAAAAGCAGCCACGGAAGGCCGATTGGAGGTGGTTAAATTATTAATTGATCGTGGAGCTGATATAGAGCTTAAAGATGCCACCAAAGATACACCACTAAAAGCGGCGTCAAGAGCAGGGCAGTTAGAAGTAGCGAAATATTTAATTAGCCAAAAAGCCGATGTTAATACTGTGGGTACTAAAGGATCGACACCATTAACGAGTGCGACCTATGGTAATCATTTGGAACTGATTAAGCTTCTTGTTGAGAATGGTGCAACTCTGGAGCAATCCGAAAACTCGTCTGATCTAAGTTTGCTACATTATGCCGCAAAATATAATCACGCTGATTTGATACATTATTATATTTCAAAAGGTTTAGATATAAATCATAAAACAAACAATGGTTGGTCGGCTCTATCTTATGCAGCTGATAGGGGTAGCGATGATGCGATTAAAGCATTACTTGAACATGGTGTTAAAATAAACTTATCAACTAAAAAGAAATTTACTCCATTAATTCTTGCTTCATACAATGGGCATTTAAGTAGCGTTAAACTTTTAAAAAATGCAGGGGCTAATATAAATGCTCAGAGTAGAAATGAACGCAGTTCTATTTGGTGGGCAGCTTTAAATGGTCATACTAAAACGCTTAGTTATTTAATAGATAATGGAGCAAAACTAGATAGTGCTATTTTTCTAGCAGCCAAAAAAGATAAAGCGGAGGTCATAGAAAACTTACTTAGTGTCGGCATGGACCCAAATACAATTTGCAATAAAAAAGGGGCATCTGCTTTGCAGATTGGTGCGCGTTATGGAAGTCTTGATATTGTAAAACTAATATTAAAACAAGGTGTAAGTATTGATGCACAAGAGAATGAAGGTAAACATACTGCATTAATGAGAGCAGCAGCTTTTGGTAAAAAGAATATGGTGAAGTACTTACTAAAAGAAGGCGCACAAACAGACTTATTAACGAATAAAGACTGGAGTGCATTTTCTTTAGCATCGCGCTATGGTCATTTGAAAATTGCCAAATTACTGTTAGGTGAAACTGATAGTATAAACACAAAAAATAATAAAGGCTGGACTCCACTAATGCTTGCGGTACGAGGGAAGCACCCTGAAATCGTTAAGTTTCTGTTGGAAAATGGCGCAGATAAAACACTGAAAAATGATGCTATGAAAACGGCATTAGATTTAACAAAAAAGAATAAAAATATTAAAGTCATCGCATTATTGAAATAAACGATTACTGAAAAGCGCAATAACTTTAAGGAAGGATTAGGTATGGAAGAAAACAATAATAAAGTTGATGATAATAATACGGGGATGCCATTACAATTATCCAAATAATACGGGGGTGTCATGCTTCCACTTACTTAGCACAGGGATCAAGAAAGTAAGATTCACTGCGGATTTATTCTTTGCTAAAATAGTTTAAAACCAAATTAGAAGCGTGATTTCCTCTTAGTTCTTTTATTCCTGTCGGTAATACGTTATTGCTCAACTGTGTATATGCCAACTTACTGAGTAGACTCTAGAGATGTTTTCTAATGAGAAACCATCCAGACAACACATTAATTAGGCTGAATTATTTTACGTTTAGTTGTTTTCAATACTGTTTCCCTGCGGTGCGGTATGGTACGATTCACCCCCGATGTTAATCACAATAATACAAATTCGGACTAATCTTATATGACACGATATATCTTCATCACAGGTGGTGTTGTTTCTTCTCTTGGGAAAGGAATTGCTGCTGCTTCATTAGGTACAATTTTAGAGGCTCGTGGTTTAAGCGTTACTATGATGAAGCTTGATCCTTATATCAATGTTGATCCGGGAACAATGAGTCCATTCCAACATGGTGAAGTTTTTGTTACCGAAGATGGTGCTGAGACAGATCTTGATTTAGGGCATTATGAGCGCTTTGTTAATTTTACGGCGACCCAGCTAAATAACTTCACAACAGGTCGAATTTATAGCCGTGTTATTCGCAATGAACGCCAAGGTGATTATCTTGGTGCAACCGTTCAAGTCATTCCTCACATTACAGACGAAATAAAGCGCAGTGTACGTGCAGCAGCAGAAGGCTATGATATTGCCATGGTTGAGGTAGGCGGTACGGTTGGTGATATTGAGTCTTTGCCTTTCATGGAAGCGTTACGCCAAATGGGTGTTGAAGAAGGCAGTAATGCTTTATTCATGCATTTAACCTTAGTGCCCTATCTTGCCGCGGCTGGAGAATTAAAAACTAAACCTACTCAGCACTCTGTTAAAGAACTCCGTTCGATCGGTATTCAACCAGACATTTTAATGTGTCGCAGTGAACAACCGATTCCTGAAAAAGAACGTAAGAAAATTGCCTTGTTTACCAATGTTGAAGAAAGGGCGGTTATCCAAGCTTTGGATATGGATAATATCTATAAAATTCCATTGTGGTTGCATTCACAACATCTTGATCAAATAGTCGCTGAGAAACTTAAATTAGAAAATCTCCCTGTAGCGGATCTTTCGGATTGGGAGAAAGTCGTCAATGGTATGGCTTATCCGAAGTCATCTGTGACTATCGCAATGGTGGGTAAATATGTTGATCTTACAGAGTCTTATAAGTCATTAAATGAAGCTTTAAGTCATGCAGGTATCCAAACTGAGTCTAAAGTTATAATTGTATATATTGATTCAGAGAAGCTAGAAAAAGATGGGCTTGATGAATTAGAAAATGTCGATGCGATTTTAGTGCCTGGTGGCTTTGGGAACCGTGGCGTTGAAGGGAAAATCGCGGCTATTAAGTATGCACGTGAAAACAAAGTACCTTATATGGGAATTTGTTTAGGTATGCAATTGGCTGTGATTGAATATGCCCGAAATATTGCAGGTTTAGAAAAGGCTAACAGTACTGAATTTGACCAAAAAACAAAAGACCCTGTTATCGGTCTAATTACAGAATGGATGACTGAAGAGGGTACCACAGAAAAGCGTGATGAAGGTTCAGATATGGGTGGTACAATGCGTCTGGGTGGTCAAAAAAGTCATTTGTTGAAGGACAGTTTAGCGGCGAGAACCTATGGTAGTGAAGAAATCATAGAAAGACATCGACATCGTTATGAATTTAATAATAATTATCGAGAAGTGTTAATGAAGAAGGGTTTAGTATTATCTGGAGTATCCCATGATAAAACGTTGATCGAAATGATAGAGTTGCCTCAAAGTAAGCATCCTTGGTTTTTAGCGTGTCAGTCTCATCCAGAATTCACATCGCATCCACGTACTGGGCATCCCTTTTTTACAGGGTTTGTAAATGCGGCAATCGAATTTAGAGATTCTCAAGAAAAAACGTAAAGTCGTAAATGTGTAATCGGGCTATATAGAACGAATAAAAGATCAGAGTTAATGAAGAGCTAAATAAATATGAAATTATGTCATTTTGAAGTAGGGCAGGATCAACCATTTTTTTTACTATCGGGGCCCTGTGTAGTTGAGTCAGAAGGTTTGACACTAGAAATTGCGGCAACGTTAAAAGAGATTACAGAAGACCTTGGTATTCCTTATATTTTTAAAGCATCTTTTGATAAAGCAAATCGCTCGTCACATGCCAGTTTTCGGGGTCCGGGAATGGAAGAAGGATTAAGAATTCTGGAAAAAGTTAAAACAGAATTAGGACTTCCTGTTATTACTGACGTTCACGAAGATACCCCATTAGATGAGGTTGCCTCGGTTGTAGATGTGATTCAAACGCCTGCCTTTTTATGTCGTCAGACAAATTTTATCCAGAAAGTTGCCAAGCAAGGCATTCCTGTAAATATCAAAAAAGGACAATTTTTAGCACCTTGGGATATGAAGAATGTTGTGGATAAAGCCAAAGCTACGGGTAATGAGCAAATTATGGTTTGTGAACGTGGCTATACTTTTGGTTATAACACACTTGTTTCTGATATGCGTGGTCTCGCGACGTTACGTGAAACGAATTGTCCTGTTGTTTTTGATGCAACACATTCAGTACAGCAACCTGGTGGTCAAGGAAACTGCTCAGGCGGAGAACGCCAACATATACCCGTTTTAGCACGTGCTGCAATGGCTGCAGGAATCGCAGGAATATTTATGGAGTCACATCCAAAGCCAGAAGAGGCGTTAAGTGATGGACCTAATTCATGGCCAACTGATCGCATGAGAGAGCTACTAGAAACCTTATTGAAGATTGATCAAGCGGTTAAAGCACAGCCTTTTTTAGAAGAAACCTTATAAATCGAGACCTCTAATTACAATTGTGTAAAAAAGGGGGGGGTGCCATATAGCTATATATGGCTGATTTCATTCGGTGTTTTTAACAGCAATACAGAATTTTATTAAATTTATTTTACGGAGACATAATGTCTGAAATTACAAATATCCAAGCCTGTGAAGTGATTGATTCACGTGGTAATCCTACAGTAGAGGCAGTAATCACACTGGCTAACGGCACAACAGGTCGCGCTATTGTTCCATCGGGTGCATCGACAGGCGCTCGTGAAGCAATCGAGTTACGTGATGGAGATAAGTCACGCTTTATGGGCAAGGGTGTAATGAAAGCGGTAGCTCACGTAAATGGTGAGATTGCAGATTGCATTAAAGGGATGGATGTAACGGATCAAGCGGGTATTGATAATGCCATGACTGAGCTTGATGGTACGGATAATAAAGGTCGCCTTGGCGCAAATGCATTGCTTGCCGCTTCTTTAGCGAGTGCGCATGCGGCGGCAAATGATAAAGGAATTCCTCTTTTTCAATATCTAGGTGGTTTATTTGGGTCGGATGAAAATAAATTCAAATTACCTGTGCCAATGATGAATATCATAAATGGTGGTGAGCATGCTGATAATAGTGTCGATATGCAGGAATTTATGATTATTCCTGTGGGCGCGCCAAGCCTTGCCGAAGCCGTTCGTTATGGAACGGAAGTTTTTCATAATCTAAAGTCAGTACTTAGTAAACGTGGTATGAATACCGCGGTTGGTGATGAAGGTGGGTTTGCACCAGATTTATCTTCTAATGAAGAAGCGATTGAAGTGATTCTTGAGGCTATTAGCAATGCAGGTTTCAGTCCCGGGAAAGATATTTATCTTGGACTGGATTGTGCAGCATCTGAGTATTACAAAGAGGATAAATATGTTTTAGCCGCTGAAGGGAAAAGTTTTGATGCATCGGGGATGGTTGATTATTTAGAGAATTGGGTGAACCAGTATCCGATTATCACCATTGAAGATGGCTTGGATGAAGCAGACTGGGATGGTTGGGATGTATTAACTCAACGTTTGGGTAATAAAATCCAATTGGTGGGTGATGATTTATATGTAACTAATCCAAAAATATTCAAGGAAGGCATTGATAAGAATATTGCTAATTCAATTTTGATTAAATTCAATCAAATCGGCACTTTAACGGAGACACTTGCGGCGATTAAAATGGCGCATAACTCGAATTATACTGCCGTTGTTTCACACCGCTCAGGTGAAACAGAAGACACTACCATTGCTGATTTAGCGGTGGCGACGAATGCAGGTCAAATCAAGACAGGCTCTTTGTCTCGATCAGATCGTATTGCAAAATATAACCAGTTGATTCGCATTGAAAACCTATTAGGTAGCAACGGTGTCTATGCTGGTAATAGTGCATTTAAGCATTTAGCATAATTTGCTATACTGATTTACTATGAAGGTTCTACTCATCATTTTTTCACTGCTGTTAATTCTGCTACTGGTAGGATTATGGGTAGGACCGGGTAGTTATCCTGAACGCTGGAGAATCGATGATCGCAAGCTAGTTCAGGAAAGTTCTAACAAAGAGAAGAAAGATCAGATTCGTAAAATGCGAGCAGAGCTTGATGATATCTCAACGGGTAAAGACGCACTTGAAGAACGTGCCCGAAGTCAACTAGGGATGACCAAGAAAGGTGAGACTTTCTTTGAAGTCATTATGCAGCCTGAAAAAGACGAAGATAATAAGGCTGATAAAAATAGCACAACATCCAAGAATAAAAAAACTGTTAATGAGTGAAACAGGTTCCAAACCTGTATGGGTGATCATTCCTGCCGCTGGTGTAGGCAAAAGAATGAAGTCAGATACGCCCAAACAATATCTAAAAATCAATCACAAAACCATTATTGAACATACCTTAAAGCGGTTTATTAAGCACCCCAAGGTGAGCGGGGTTATTGTCGCACTGAGTTCAGAAGATGAATACTGGAACGATTTAAAAATAGATCATACGGATAAACCTTTATATACAGTAGAGGGTGGCGAAGAACGTAGCGATACGGTTATGAATGCGCTGGAGTATCTTTTAGTGGTAGAAAAATTACCTGAGGACAGTTGGGTAATGGTGCATGATGCGGCACGCCCCTGTGTTTCAGATGAAGATATAAATGCCTTACTTGTGATTAGAGAGTCTGACTGTGTTGGTGGGATTTTAGCAACCCCTGTTCGAGATACGATGAAACGTTCTCAGCCTGATTCATTGCAAATAGCAAAGACAGAGGATCGTGATAATTTATGGCATGCTTTAACACCACAAATGTTTCGATTAGGCGAATTAAATCAAGCACTGCAGCATTGTTTGGATAAGTTTATTAGTATTAGTGATGAATCGTCCGCCATGGAAGCGATCGGGAAAACCCCTTTAATCGTTGAAGGTAGTGGCAATAATGTTAAAATTACCCACCCAGAAGATTTGCAGCTTGCTAGTTGGTTGCTAACTAAAGAAGGAAACCTATGATCCGTATTGGCAATGGCTACGATGTTCATGCCTTTTGTGAGGGTGACTCTATTACACTTGCTGGTGTGAAAATCCTTCACAATAAAGGTTTATTAGCGCACTCAGATGGCGATGTCTTAATCCACGCATTGTGTGATGCTTTACTGGGTGCCCTCGCCCTAGGTGATATTGGGTTACATTTTCCTGATACCGATGATAATTTTAAAAGTATCGATAGCCGTATTTTATTAAAAAGTGTGTTATCTCTAATTAAAAAAAGAGGCTATCGGTTGAGTAACTGTGATTGCACAATTGTCGCTGAAAAGCCAAAAATGCAATCGCATATATTGAATATGAGAAAGAACCTAGCCAAAGACTTAGATGTCTCAAACGATAGAGTCAGCGTGAAAGCAACCACAACAGAAAAG
This sequence comes from Cocleimonas sp., assembly GCA_036478745.1. Lineage (GTDB taxonomy): Bacteria > Pseudomonadota > Gammaproteobacteria > Thiotrichales > Thiotrichaceae > Cocleimonas. Next base: position 100,564 of record JAZGEM010000020.1, on the reverse strand, counting down.
TTGGGTTTTACGGGAAGGGAAGAAGGTATTGCGGCTTATGCCGTGGTGATTATTGAGCAGTTTGAGCGTGACTCTAAGTAGTCGATCATTAGGTGATTATTCAATGATTAAAAAAAGAATAGAGGCTGAATTCAACTCGAATGTATCTTAAGAGTACTCCTTTTAATATAAATTGTTGTTGTCTTTTATCGAACGATATCAACAATTGTACCAACTGGTATTCGGTCAAATAAATCGATAATGGCTTTATTTCCCATTGGAATGCTGCCACTAGATGCGGGCTTTCCAAGCCGACCTTCTTCGTCTGTGCCATGGATATAAATTAAACGTGAGTATGTGTCTACGTTTCTTCCATTATTGATTCCTTTTTCCATTCCACTTAATCTAAAGATCCTTGAAGTAATTTTTTCATCTTTGCTTTTGGATTTTGTTTTTTTAAGGATTTTCGCGATCTTTTTGGTTTTCTTACGACCAATAAATACTCTTCCCAAAGTGGCATCTTTACCGACTTTTTCAGAAACCTTATGTGCACCAAGGGGAGTCTTTTTGCTTCCGTCAGTATTTCCAAGTCCAGCTTCAGCAGTGGAAATTAAATAGCTTTAGACTCTTTAGGAAAGCGCCTTTGCAAGTCATAAAGTATCGGTTTAAAAGCATTAATATTGGGTAGTTTTTCTGTAGGACTGGCAGATGTTTGGGTAGTAGAGATTACCAAAAGACTCAATACAGTCAGACCTGCTGATAATAGTCTGTTTAGACTTCTTTTATGGGTTTGCATTGTGTATAAAACCCCTGAAGTAATTGGTATAAACAGTATAGTAAGAATGGATGAATAATGAATGCTAGAAACCTAACTTTTTCTCTCAATGTAGTTAACTATGCGATTAGCCGCCTCAGTACATTCATCAAGTGTAGCAACTAAAGCCATCCTTATTCTATTTTTACCGGGGTTATTCCCATCAATCGTTCGTGATAGGTAACTACCTGGAACAACATTTACATTTTCATGCTGGTAGAGTTCTTGGGTGAATAGTTTGTCATCCATGCCAACATCTGCCCAAAGGTAAAAGCTTGCGTCAGGTTTTTGTACTTTAATAATGGGTGATAAAAGCTTTAATACGGCATCGAATTTCACTCGATATTGATTTCGATTATCCAGTACATGCTTTTCATCTTGCCAAGCAACGATGCTTGCGGCTTGTGTTGGCGGTGGCATAGCACAACCGTGATAGGTTCTATAGAGTAGAAACTTTTCTAAAATCTGTGCATCTCCTGCGACAAATCCAGAGCGTATTCCCGGTGCATTTGAGCGTTTAGATAAACTATGAAAAACCACACAACGTTTGTAATCGGTATTGCCATGTTTGGCAGCTACTTCTAGTAAGCCAATCGGTGGGTTATTTTCATCAAAATAAATTTCGGAATAACATTCATCACTGGCAATAATAAAATCGTGTTTTTCAGCAAGATCTAATAACTGTTTGATTTGCTCTTCTGGAATCACCGCACCAGTAGGGTTTCCAGGGCTGCACAAATAAATCAACTGACAGTCATCCCAAGTTTGTTCACTGACTATATTGAAATCGGGATTGAAATTTGTTTTTTCAGTACAGGGGAGATAGATCGGTTTTGCGCCTGCTAAAAGAGCAGCACCTTCGTATATTTGATAAAATGGATTGGGCATTAAAATAGATGCGTGTTTTTGATTGCGATCAATCACGGCTTGAGCAAATGAGAATAATGCTTCACGAGTCCCTGTGACGGGAATTATATTTATTTCAGGCTTTAAGGAATTTGTAGGTAAGTGAAAACGTTTGGTAAGCCAATTTGCAATAGCTTCTCTAAGCTCACTATTTCCTTTGGTTAAGGGGTAACTAGCAATTCCACTTATGTTTTTAGTCAATGCATCTAAAATGATTAATGGCGTGGCATGTTTTGGCTCACCAATCGCCAGTGATATGAGTGGTTTATTCGCTGCCTTTATGCCTTCTTTTAACTGACTGATTTTCTGAAAAGGGTAGGGATGTAGCTTGTCTAAATCTGGATTCATAGTTGTGGTCGTTATTGAAATATTACCGCATTATACCTACAGCATCAGTGACTGAAAATAGAAATAGATAAATATTATACAGTTAGCTATCTACATCTGTTGGACTATGCTGTAGACTTCTTGGGTTATTTTTTTAGAACTATTATCATGTTTTCTAAACCTGTAGTTTTTACTATTTTATTTGCCATTCTGCTCTTTATAGTATTGGTATTGTTAGGGGTTAAATATCACTGGACTGGCTTTTCCTTTAAATCTGATTCAGGTGTCAAAACATTATCTATTCCTGAAGAGAAACTTAAATCAACTATTAATATGCCCGAAAATTCACTCAAGCCTGTAGTGGAAGCTGATGTCTTCACACCAGAAATTTTGAATGGTAATAGTAAGGTAAACTCATTAGTTGAAAGCATGACAAAACAACAGATTAAGAATAGTTGTCAAGAGCTGATGAGAAAAGTTATGGTGAATGATCCCACAGTAGATTTAGCCATCATAAATTGTGTCGTTAGTAATTTTCAGGAAGTATTTGAAAACAACAATAATCAAGAAAAAAGTAATGAAGAGCAAATACTAGAACTTAGTAAACAAGAAATTGATATAAAAGAACAATGCATTCAAGAAAACATGTATTTAGAAGACTTTAGTTTACTGCAAAAACAGCTTTTAACAGGTATTTGTATATCAGACTTGTCATCACAATAAGCTTATCAAAACTAGTAACAAATAAAGGAATAATATGAAATCACCTATAATTGTGGTTGGTATTGGCGAAATTGGTTCCGTTTTAGCGCGAGGTTTTTTGCGTACAGGTTTTCCTGTTTATCCAGTCACTCGTGATATGGATATGGAGCAAATTGCTGATTCAGTGGATGAGCCTGAAGCAGTTGTTGTTGCCGTAGGTGAGTCAGGTCTGCATGAAGTCTTGGAGAACGTTCCAGCTAATTGGAGATCAAAATTAATTTTAATTCAAAATGAATTATTACCTAACGATTGGCAGCAACACGATCTTGATCCAACGGTTATATCAGTTTGGTTTGAAAAGAAAAAAGGACAGGATGTTAAGGTGGTTGTGCCTTCTCCTATTCATGGTAAGTCAGCTGCTATTTTATCAAATGCACTAAATGCTTTAGATATACCCAATGAAATTATCACTGATGCTGAGCAGATGACCTTCGAGTTGGTGCGCAAAAATTATTATATATTAACCAGTAATATTGCAGGCTTAAAAACGGGTGGGACGGTTGGTGATCTTTGGCAAGAGCACAAGGACTTTGCAGAATTGGTGATCACTGATGTCAATGCCATTCAAGAGCATTTATTAGAAATAAAATTAGATAAAGAAGCATTAATTCAAGCGATGCTGGTTGCCTTTGATGGTGATCCAGATCATGGATGCAAAGGGCGAAGTGCTCCAGCACGATTAGAAAGAGCTATTGATATTGCAGAGAAAGCAGGGTTGTCTGTGCCAACACTGATAAAAATTAATCAACTTTAGTTATAAACCTATGGTCAAGCAGGACAATACTCAGCTTGAAAAAGATCAACTAATCATTGATTCTTTTTTGGATGCACTTTGGTCTGAGCGAGGTTTGAGTAAGAACACACTGTCAGCCTATGGACGAGACTTAAAAGCACTTTCTAAATGGTCGAAAGAACAGTCCATTGAAATACTCAAGTTAAATAGTAGTGAGTTACAGGACTTCATCACGTATCGTATTAAATCGGGAATTCAAACAAGTAGTATCGCAAGAACCATTTCAACTTTCCGACGTTTTTATCGTTTTCAACTGCGAGAGAGTCTAATAACAGAAGATCCAACGGCATTAATTGAGTTACCTAAACTGGCTAAGACGTTGCCAGGGACTTTAAGTGAGACTGATGTAGAGTTATTGCTTGATGCGGCAGATGTGACTGACCCTATAGGCTTAAGAGATCGCGCTATGTTGGAATTACTTTATGCCACAGGACTGCGTGTAACCGAATTGGTTTCCCTTGAGTATTCACAACTGAATTTGCAGCAAGGGGTGGTTCGTGTTGTTGGTAAAGGCAATAAAGAACGTTTAGTGCCCATGGGAGATGAAGCAGTATCATGGATTGTTGATTATCTGCAAAATGCACGTTCAGATATTCTCAAAGGTAAGGATATCAGTGATTATCTTTTCGTTACACGAAGAGGAAGTGGTATGACTCGACAAGCTTTTTGGTATCTAATTAAACGCTATGCACTTTTAGCTGGGATTAAGAGAAAACTGTCTCCACATACATTAAGACATGCATTTGCCACACATTTATTGAACCATGGTGCAGATTTGCGTGTCGTACAGTTGTTGTTAGGTCATAGTGATCTATCGACAACGCAAATATATACACATGTTGCTAAGGCAAGACTGCAAGCGATGCATAAACAGCATCATCCTCGTGCTTAGTTTGAACGTGCATCTGGATGTTATGTTGTGACGTATTACCAGTTGCATATTACCTTCGGTAACAATAAATAAGTAGTGTATAATGCTTTGAAAGCTCTGTGTAAAAGACAGATTTTATCAATTTGGGTTTTAAATATATAAGAAAATTAGGAAATAAAATGATTAAAAAAATAATATTAGGTGCCTCTTTAAGTGCACTATTACTTACCACTTTTTCAGTGACTCAGGCTAAAGTTGCGGATACATCTAGTGCTGATGTAATTGCATCACTAACAGAAAAACTAACTAAAAGATTTCGGTCAGCACCAAGCTCTTTAAAAGAAAGTCAGATACCTAATATCTATGAAGCAATGTACGGCACAGAAGTTGTTTATCTTTCTGCCGATGGAAAATATTTTCTTGCAGGTGATATGATCAATTTAGAGACACGAGAGAATGTATCTGAACTCTCTAAGAAAACAGTTCGTTTAGATATGATGAAAAAGCAGGATAATAAGCCGGTTGTTTTTAAAGCAAAAGATGAAAAACATGTATTAACCGTTTTTACTGATATTGATTGTCCATACTGTGCGAAGTTACATCGTGAAGTACCGGCATTAAATGAAAAAGGGATTACTGTTGAATATCTTATGTTTCCTCGTGCAGGAATTGGTTCTCCATCGTTTAAAAAAGCCATTAGTATGTGGTGTGCTGATGATAATAAGCAAGCGATGACGGATGCAAAAGAGCGTAAGCCAATTGCTGATAAAAGTTGTGAAAACCCTATTGAAGCACAGTACTCATTAGGTAGAGATGTGGGCGTAACAGGAACGCCTGCATTAGTGACATCTTCGGGTCGCTTGATTCCAGGTTACATGCCTGCAGACAAACTAGTCGCTGCTTTAGAGGCTGATACTAAGAAGAAATAGATACTACCCGAATCTTTTTATTTGAAAAAACGAATAAGCACAAGTCTTTGAAACCAAATACTTGCACTCTATCTCGTCCTTCTAAGTATGGATCTGGGTAAAATAACTATCTCTAGTTATTGTGCTCAGGTATAGTGTGTAGCTCAGTTACATTTCAGCAGGAGAGACCTTAGTTCGATTCACTTGAATTAGGGCACCGAAGGCGCAAATCCGCTCAGAAACGCTCAGGTAAAAGGACTGTTGAGATATACTGACTCTGGAGAGCGAGGTATTTAATTCCTCCGCCGAAGGGTTTAACCTCATCATTTATATTGATTAGGGAATCTCTCAGGTAACAGGACAGAGGGGCGGCAGATTTTCAGGATTAACTTCCTTTAAGTCTGCCGCCTTTTTTTGTGCGCGTCGTTTATAATTTTTATTTACTGGAGTCTCTAAAAAATGTCAGAACTATCAAGCAAAGTTAAACGTACTCGACTCTATGATAAACACGTTGAAGCTAAAGGGAAAATGGTTGATTTCGCTGGATGGGAAATGCCAATTAACTATGGATCGCAAGTTAAAGAACACAAACAAGTTCGTGAAGATGCTGGCATGTTTGATGTGTCCCATATGGTGATCATTGACTTTAGAGGTGAAGGGGTTAAAGACTATTTAAGAAATCTACTCGCCAATGACGTTAATAAGCTCAAAGAAAAAGGTAAAGCGCTTTATAGTGGTATGTTAAATGAAGAGGGTGGGGTTATAGATGACCTGATCGTTTACTACCTTGATGATAATTATTACCGCATGGTTATCAATGCAGCAACACGTGACAACGATGTGAAGTGGATAATTAAACAAATCGAAGGTTATGATGCTGATTTTTCGGAACGCAATGATCTTGCGATGATTGCTGTTCAGGGACCCACTGCACGTAAAAAAGTCTTTTTACTGCTTGAAGGTGATTCTGCTAAAAGCGTATGGGCACTTAAGCCTTTCTTTGGTGTTGAGTTAGGTGATAGTTTTTTTGCTAGAACAGGATATACCGGCGAAGATGGTTTTGAAATTATGGTGCCTGTGGAAATTGTTGATAGTTTGTGGGATGCACTTCTTGATATTGGAGTAAAACCGATTGGTCTGGGTGCAAGAGATACTTTACGCCTTGAGGCTGGAATGAATTTATATGGCACAGATATGGATGAAACTATTTCTCCATTACAAGCAGCGATGGGTTGGACAGTAGCTTGGGAGCCTGAAGATAGAGAATTTATTGGTCGTCCAGCTTTAGAAGCTGAAAAGGCAAAGGGAAGTGAAACGAAACTCGTTGGTTTAGTATTAGAGGGTAAAGGTGTTTTACGCGGACAGCAAAAAGTTATTACGGAACATGGTGATGGTGTGATAACCAGCGGTTCTTTCTCGCCGACTCTGGGTGTTGCTATTGCCTTTGCCCGTGTACCAAGTGCAACTAAAGATAGCTGTCATGTAGAAATACGTGGCAATCAAATTCCAGCTAGAATTGTTAAACCACCTTTTGTACGTAATGGGAAGTCACTGATTTAAACTTTTAGTACAGTGCTCAATAAAAGCACAGTTAATATTATAATTTGGAGAATAAAATGAGTAATGAAAACCCAGAAGATCTTAAATACACTAAATCACATGAATGGATTAGAGATAATGGAGATGGCACAGTAACCATCGGCATAACAGACCATGCACAAGAATTACTTGGCGATGTGGTTTATGTGGAGCTTCCCGAACTTGAAACACAGTTTAAAGCCGAAGAAAACTGTGGCGTGATTGAATCAGTAAAAGCTGCTTCGGATCTTTATTCACCACTTGATGGTGAAGTGACAGCGGTTAATGAAGATTTAGACGGTGAACCTGAGCTAATTAACTCAGCTCCCTTCGGTGAAGGTTGGGTGTTTTCAATGAAGCTGGATTCGATGGATGATTTGGATAGTTTATTAGATGCCAATGCCTATGAAGCGATTTGCCAAGAATAAGAAAAAAGACATTTATATACTATGAAAATACAGACACTAAATACATTACTTCAACATCAAGAATTTATCTCACGTCACATTGGACCGCGAGATGAAGAACTGGGTTTTATGCTCAAAACAGTAGGAGTAGACTCAGTTGATGATTTGATGGATCAGACTGTTCCAGCCAGTATACGTATTGATACACCATTAGATTTAGACGACAGTTGTTCAGAAAAAACTGCACTGGATTCACTGCGTAAAATAGCCTCCAAAAATAAGATTAATAAATCATATATAGGTCAAGGTTATTACGATACGTTAGTTCCTGCAGTAATCCAGCGTAATGTATTGGAAAACCCTGGTTGGTATACAGCTTACACACCGTATCAACCTGAGATTTCGCAAGGTCGTATGGAAGGTTTATTAAACTTTCAACAGGTAATAATAGATCTTACTGGTATGGACTTGGCAAATGCTTCGTTATTGGACGAAGCGACGGCTGCAGCTGAAGCAATGGCTTTATGTAAACGTTCAAATCGATTAAAAACAGATAAGTTTTTTGTTGATGAAAATGTTTTTCCGCAGACTTTAGAAGTATTAAAAACACGTGCTCAATATTTTGCATATGAGCTAATTGTAGGCAATCCTCAAGAAGACTTAAAGAACCACGAAGTTTTTGGTGTGTTACTTCAATATCCTGATGCTAGGGGTAATATCAATGATATAGAATCAGTGATAACTCAGGCGCATGATCAAAAAGCACTCGTATGTGTTGCAGCTGACTTGATGGCATTAACATTACTCAAAGCTCCTGGAGAGATGGGCGCTGATATTGTATTTGGTAGTTCACAGCGTTTTGGTGTGCCGATGGGATTTGGTGGACCGCATGCGGCATTTTTTGCGGTCAGAGATAAACTTAAACGAACTATGCCAGGTCGCGTCATTGGTGTTTCTATAGATAGTCGTGGTAATCCTGCTTTACGCATGGCAATGCAAACGCGTGAACAACATATCCGACGTGAAAAAGCGACTTCTAATATATGTACCGCTCAAGCACTTTTGGCCAATATGGCCGGATTTTATGCGGTTTATCATGGTGCTGAAGGTTTAAAGAACATCGCATCACGGATAAATCGTCTTGCCAGTATTTTTGCTGCGGCTGTACGACAAAGTGATTTATCTAAAGCAGAGTATTTAGTTAATACAACATGGTTTGATACTTTGACTGTTTTTGTTGGAAAGAATCAATCAAGTATCTACGAAAGTGCCCTAGAGCAGGGTGTTAATTTACGTTTAATTGATGAAGATAAACTTGGTGTTAGTTTTGATGAGACTAAAACGATTAAGGACTTGGAGCAGTTATTTGATATCTTCTTCGCTAAAGATCATGGTTTTAATGTTGAAACAATAGACGCACAAATTATAGCGGCTAAATGTGACTCAGGTATTCCAAAAAATAATGTACGTAAATCTGAGTTTTTAACACACGATGTTTTTAAACAGCATCAAACAGAAACTGAAATGATGCGTTATTTAAAGCGCCTTGAAAATAAAGACCTTTCATTGGTACACGCTATGATTCCTTTAGGGTCTTGTACCATGAAGCTCAATGCAGCAAGTGAATTAATGCCTGTGAGCTGGGCTGAATTTTCTAGTCTCCATCCTTTTGCTCCAGTTGATCAAACCCAAGGTTATCAGCAATTAATTAGTGAATTATCCACGTGGCTTGAAGAAGTCACAGGTTATGATGCTGTATCATTACAACCCAACTCGGGCGCTCAGGGTGAGTATGCAGGCTTAATTGCAATTAATCGTTATAATGAAAGCATTGGGGAGGGACATCGTAATATTTGTTTAATACCGACATCAGCACACGGTACAAACCCAGCATCAGCTGCTATGGCTAAGATGCAGATCGTACTTGTTGACTGTCTGGACAACGGCAATATTGATGTCGCTGACTTAAAAGAGAAAGCGCAACAAAATAAAGAAAATCTTGCCTGTATCATGGTTACCTATCCATCTACACATGGTGTGTTTGAAGAAGACATAGTTGAAGTCTGTGAAATTATCCATGATAACGGTGGACAGGTTTACCTTGACGGTGCCAACTTAAATGCACAGATTGGTTTATCTAAACCAGGGAAGTTTGGCTCTGATGTTTCTCATTTGAACTTGCATAAAACCTTTGCAATACCTCATGGAGGTGGTGGACCTGGTGTCGGACCTATTGGTGTTCGTAAACACTTAATTCCATTTTTACCTGGTCATTTAAATAATAATGAGGATGACAAGAGTTCTCATGCCGTTTCAGCAGCTCCTTTTGGTAGTGCATCAATATTACCTGTTTCATGGATGTATATAAAAATGTTAGGTAAGCAAGGTAACGAACAAGTAACTCGTACTGCCATTCTTAGTGCAAACTATGTTACAGAGCGTTTGAGTGCGCATTACCCTGTTTTATATCGTGGTGATAAGGGTCGTGTTGCTCATGAATGTATTATTGATATTCGTCCCATTAAAGAAGAGTCAGGTATCAGCGAAGAAGATATTGCAAAGCGATTAATTGACTATGGATTTCATGCACCAACAATGTCATTCCCTGTTGCAGGTACCTTGATGATTGAGCCAACTGAGTCGGAATCTAAATATGAGTTAGATCGGTTTTGTGATGCGATGATTGAGATACGCAAAGAAATACGAAAAGTTGAAAAGGGTGAGTGGCCATTGGATAATAACCCACTGGTTAAAGCACCACATACTGCACAAGATTTGAGTGAAACGTGGAACCGCCCTTATGACCAACAAACAGCTATATTTCCAAAAGGGGTAATAGTAACAAGTAAATATTGGCCGAGTGTTAATCGAGTTGATAATGTATACGGTGATCGTAATTTAATCTGTTCTTGTCCATCTATAGAAACATACCGATAGCGGTCATGTTATTCTGCGTATCCTAGAATCTTTAGTTGGACAAGATAATGTTCTTCACTCTATGCGTGAGTGAAGAACGCTCAATTGGAGACTCTAGGATTATATTAATTTAAGTTGAGAGAGATAACATGGCAGGTAGCGGAAACACGGGTATCACACGTTGGATTAAAGCTTTAGGATTTACTAAGCAAGGTCTTAAAGCCGCTTATAAACATGAAGAAGCTTTTCGACAAGAAGTGTTTTTACTGATTGTATCAACGCCATTAGCTATCTGGTTAGGTGACACAGGAATTGAAAAGGCACTATTAATCTCTAGTGTATTACTACTACTTATTGTGGAAATATTGAATTCAGCTATAGAGGCTGTAGTGGATCGTTTTGGTGGAGAAATCCATGAATTATCTGGTAGAGCCAAAGATATGGGTTCTGCCGCCGTTTTCCTAGCGATGATTTATGTAGCTATTATTTGGCTGTTTGTATTACTGGGCTAATGTCGGGTTTACTAACTATCAACACCATATTTATTTCGATAAGCGCTAATACGTTCTAATAGTTTCTGATCATCAGTAGCAGTTTTAATATGTTGAATGACATTATCTAATCCGATGATGTTTAACACTGAAATATTATATTGCTCTTCCACCTCTTGAACGGCAGATTTTTCACCCTGCCCACGTTCTTGACGATCCAATGAAATACAAATTCCTGCTAATTCAGCATTATTTTGCTCTACAATATCTGCCGCTTCACGACAGGCAGTACCTGCACTGATCACATCATCAACAATTAATACTTTACCTGATAATGGTGCACCTACGATATTCCCACCTTCGCCATGATCTTTGGCTTCTTTGCGATTATAAGCATAGGGATAATCAATGCCATGCTTCTCATAAAGCGTAGCTGCGATAATTGCAACCAGAGGAATGCCTTTGTATGCAGGACCAAATAGCATATCAAATTCAAGTTTTGAATCAACAATAGTCTGAGCGTAATAATCCCCGAGTTTGGCAAGCGATGATCCATTTTGAAATAAACCAAAGTTAAAAAAGTAAGGGCTAAGACGACCCGATTTAAGGGTGAATTCACCAAACTTAAGGACATTATTTTCAATGGAAAAATCAAGAAATTGTTTTTGATATGGTTTCATAATAAGAGTGTTTAATAGCATTTTTTTATTATAGCAGTTGAGCTACAGTTATTTGTTTATATTATAATGGCACCCCCACCTTATTTTGAAGATTGAAAGTATTGGATAAATAAGAACTTAAAAAATAACACTTAGCTGAGCGTTCGTCGGGGAAGTCATGGTATCAATTGATTACATGTTATAATGGGCAGATATAATTAAAATAATGGAATATAAAATGAAAAAAGCCATCTTATTAGGTACTTTAATAGTAATGTCTCTTTCTGTACAGGCAGGGCTGTATAGATGGGTAGATGATGCAGGTAATGTACATTTTTCGGATAAAGTACCTGCCGCAGCATCAAAGAAATCTCACGCTGAGCTGAATAAGCAAGGTGATATTACTAAGGCGATTGATCCAGAAGCTGTGATTCAAAGTAATAGAGATATGGCTTTATATGATGAAAACCTAAAGAAACAGTTTTTGTTAGATCAAATCAAGAAAGAAGCAGAAGCAGTCATTAAAAAACGAGATGAATATTTATTATCTACTTATGAAAATAAAGGCGAATTAGTTCATTCATTTGAAACTAAGATAAAAATGTTAAATGGAAGCGCTAAAATCATTGAAGCTCAAAATGTCGTTTTGAATAAAAAAGTGATTAAGCTAGAGAAGAGCAAATCGAATATAAAGTCTAAAAATAGTATTTTAAATATAGATGTAAAAATAGTGGATATACACACAACCATAGAACAGTATAAACAAGCATTAAAAGATAATAATGAACAAGTGACCAAGCTCACTATGAACTATCAAGAAGATTTAACAAGATACATGGACTTAACTGAATAAATAGAACAAGAATATCAAACACTAATTTACAAAATAAATCATATAATAATAATGAAAAAACTGACTATATATACCACATTAGCGCTAAGTTTCTCGTATCTCTCTGTAGATGCAGCTTATTACCGCTGGACTGATGATACTGGACAGACTCATTATTCTTATAGTGTTCCGCAATCTAATGCACATTTAGGTCATACCGAGTTAAGTAAGCAAGGTATCAGAACAAAGAAAGTTATTTCTGCTAAGCGTAACAAGCAATTAAAAGAACTTGAAAAAATTCGTAAGGCAAGAAAGCGTCAAGCTGCAGAAAAACAGAAAAAAATTCAATTTCAAGAAGAAGAAGATAGTTTATTGCTTTCAGTTTTTAGTTCTGAAAAAGAGTTAACTAAAGCATATGAAAGCAAATTGAAACTAGCTCAAGTTACAATAGATCTCCTAAAATCACGACATAAAGCGCAATCTGAAAAACTGGAAATTCTTGAACACAGATATGAGAAGTTGGTGGAAATAAAATACAAACAAGCGATGGAAAAACAAATTGATGTTGTTCTGGATAATCTAAAAATTTATCAACAAGCTATTACAGAAAATATTATAGAAAAAGACAAAGTTCGGGCAGAGTTTAGAAAGACTTTAAATCGTTTTAAGAAGCTGGTTGCAAGAAATGTTAGTGAAATTTATTAGGACATTAATCGATTCCATTACTTTGGTTTTTTTAAACTGATGATACTTTCCACAAAGATCGCTACAAGGGAGCACCATTTCAGTTCATAAAATATAACAACAGTTTATTTTGTGCTAATTATCATTGATTTAAACAGAGACTTAAGGATAACTTTTATTAAAATATAGAATATCTCAACCCCTATGACATATATTTTTCTAAAATACTTTGTTGAGTGTCTTTTTCTAGTCGAGCACCAAAAGTTGCCACTATTCTAGCAGCTGATTCACTCGCTAACATCCCCGCATCACGGTCACTCATTCCCTGTGTTAAACCATACATAAATGCTCCGGCGAACATGTCACCTGCACCATTTGTGTCTTTTGCTTTTACAGGGCTAGCCTCGATATCAACTTGCTTATCTCCTGTGACTATTTTGGCACCTTTACTACCTAGAGTAACAATCACCTTGCTAGCTTTTCTGCTCAGATCTGTAATGGCATCGTCTAGCTTATCTTTCCCAGTAAATATGCAAGCTTCTTCTTCGTTACAAAATAGAACATCAACACCATCACCAATAATCTCAGTAACCCCTTCTTTAAAATAGGATACCATTGCAGGATCAGAGAAAGTAAAAGCTGTTTTTACATTATTTTCTTTAGCTATTTCACGTGCTTTTAAAGCTGCTTTTTGAGAGTTTTCAGAAGTAACAAGGTAGCCTTCAATATAGAGGTATTCTGAATTGGCAAGGTCTTCTAAATGTAGATCTTGTTCTGAGAAGTCGGAGGTTATACCTAAGTAAGTGTTCATAGTACGCTCTGCATCGCTAGTAACCATCACCATGCATTTACCTGTTACACCATCACCTTTGACTTGATCAAGCTTTGTGACCACTCCAGCTTCAGCTAAGTCTTTCATGTAAAAGTCACCTGTTTCATCATCGGCAACTTTACAGGCGTAAAATGTATCTCCACCAAATTGACTAATTGCAACAATTGAATTTGCAGCAGAACCTCCGCCAGCACGTTTTTTTAAGCCAAATTGCTCTTTTAAGTCTGCAAGTAAGGTTTCTTGCTGATCCTTTTCGATAAGGGTCATTAAACCTTTTTCGATATCATTGTCGATGAGGAATTGATCACTTACTTCAAATTCCTTATCAACAAGAGCATTTCCGATGCCATATACGTGGTATTTCATAATAAAAGCCTATTCAAAGATAATGTTGCGCTAATCTAACAGATTTGAGGGAAAACTAAAGGTTGATTTACGATACAATACCCACATTCTATTTAAATCATAGACTTTACTGTACGAAGCTGTATGAAAGTCTTAAACAATATACTGGAGCATGAATAAAATAATATGAATTACCAACATATCAATATTCCTAAAACTGGTGAAAAAATCACAACAAACAGTGACTTTTCTTTAAATGTTCCTGATAAGCCAATTATCCCCTATATTGAGGGTGATGGAATTGGTGTTGATATTTCACCTGTGATGATTAAGGTAATTGATGCTGCGGTTGAGAAAGCGTATCAAGGGCAAAAAAAAATACAGTGGATGGAGATTTTTGCAGGCGAAAAATCAACGAAAATTTACGGTGCTGATGTATGGATGCCAGAAGAGACGATGCATGCTATTAAAGATTATGTTGTTTCAATTAAAGGACCGCTGACGACTCCTGTAGGCGGCGGTATTCGTTCGCTGAATGTGACATTACGTCAAGAGCTCGACCTTTACACCTGTCTTAGACCCGTACGTTATTACTCTGGAACACCGAGCCCTGTTTGTGAACCAGAAAAAACGGATATGGTTATTTTCCGTGAAAATTCTGAAGACATTTATGCAGGTATCGAATGGGAAAGTGGCTCTGATGAAGTAAAAAAAGTTATAAAGTTTTTACAAGAAGAGATGGGTGTAAGTAAAATTCGTTTTCCTGAGACATCTGGGATCGGTGTTAAACCCGTATCTAAAGAAGGTACAGAAAGATTAGTAAGAAAAGCACTTCAATATGCAATTGATAATAATCGTCCTAGTCTGACCTTGGTTCATAAAGGCAATATTATGAAGTTTACCGAAGGTGGCTTTAAACAGTGGGGTTATGAACTTGCCAGAAATGAGTTTGCAGCAGAAGATCTAGATGGTGGTCCTTGGCTCGTTTTTAAAAATCCAAATACGGGTGATGATATTGTTGTTAAAGATGTGATAGCAGATGCTTTCTTACAAAATATATTATTGCACCCTGAAGAATACGATGTGATTGCAACGTTAAATTTAAATGGTGATTATATATCAGATGCACTTGCTGCACAGGTTGGTGGAATTGGTATTGCACCAGGTGCAAACATGTCTGATACGATTGCCTTATTTGAAGCTACCCATGGAACTGCTCCACCGATAGCAGGACAAAACAAGGCCAACCCAGGATCAATTATTTTATCTGCAGAGATGATGCTTAGACATATCGGCTGGATAGAAGCTGCCGATCTTGTTATTAAAGCTTTAGCGGGCGCAATAGTAGCGAAGAAAGTGACTTTCGATTTCTCAGATCAAATGGAGAATGCTACAGAGGTGAGTAGTTCTGAATTTGGTGATCATATGATTAGCCATATGTAATTGTGTATAAGAATTTTGACAATACGCATTAATAGAACTATTGCCTTCGTGCAATACTCACAGAATAGATTGACAGGTGAATTATATGGTTGAAAGTTTAAACCAGAGAAAACATATTTACAGAATTGGTAAAGTTATAAACAGTGTAACAAAGGTTGTCAATAACCAGTCAGGGGATGAATTTGACCAAGATTCTGGTTTGATGGTACAGGAATCCCGCCCAGAAGTAGCAGAACCTAAAAGATATATGGTTATACTAGTTAACGATGACTTTACACCAATGGAATTTGTCGTAGAGATTTTACGCCAATTTTTTAGCCATGATGAAGAAAGTGCAACACGAATAATGTTAAATGTTCATACCAAGGGTAAGGGAGTATGCGGCATTTTTTCAAAAGACATTGCAGAAACAAAGGTTGTATTGGTGAATGAATTTGCACAAGAAAATGAACATCCATTATTATGTACAATGGAAAAAGCTTAATCATTTTCTTATTAAGGTCTTATTAAAATGTTAATAAAAATTAGATGGGCAGACAAGGAGAGCAAAGATGTTAAGTACAGAAGTTGAATTTTCAATAAACAAGCTATTTAAGGAAGCTCGTGATAAGTATCATGAGTTTGTTACAGTTGAGCATCTTTTACTTTCAATGACAACGAATCCGTCTGCAGGTAAAGCGCTACGTGCCTGTGGTGTTGATGTTTCTATTTTACAAACGGAATTAGAGAGTTATATTGAAGAAAGCACTCCTTTATTAAGTCTGGAAGATCAAAGAGAGACTCAACCGACTTTAGGATTTCAGCGTGTTATACAACGGGCTGTTTATCATGTCCAAGCAACTGGTAAGGGTGAGGTTGGTGGTGAGAATATATTGGTTGCCATCTTTGGTGAACCTGAATCTCATGCTGTTTTTTATCTTTCTAAACAAGATATGTCACGTTTAGACCTTGTGAACTATGTATCACATGATATTCATAAAGATGAAGCAATGTTGTCAGACTTTAGTATTGACGAGTCTAATGGCTCTGGTGAAAATCAAACTGATACTAATAATCCTGAAGCAGAAGCTGCTGAACCCAAAAAGAGTCCATTAGAGCAGTTTGCTACGAACTTAAATCAATATGCGATTGAAGGAAAAATTGACCCTTTGATTGGTCGGCATGAAGAAGTAGAAAGAACTGTCCAAGTCTTATGTCGTCGCAGAAAAAACAACCCTTTATTGGTGGGTGAATCTGGAGTTGGTAAGACGGCGATTGCAGAAGGTCTAGCTAAACGAATTATTGATAGTGAAGTGCCGGAAGTTTTGGAAGGCTCTACTATTTACTCTTTAGACCTGGGTGCTTTGGTAGCTGGTACTAAATACCGTGGTGATTTTGAAAAACGTTTGAAAGCTGTTCTTAATCAGATTAAATCAGAAGAAAAAGCGATTTTATTTATTGATGAGATACATATCATGATCGGTGCAGGTGCAACTTCTGGCGGGACTATGGATGCATCTAATCTACTTAAGCCAATGCTAGCTAATGGTGAATTAAAGTGTATCGGATCAACTACGTATCAGGAATATCATAGTATTTTTGAGAAAGAGAGAGCATTAGCTCGCCGTTTCCAAAAAATTGATATTAAAGAACCAAGCATTAATGAAACCATAAAGATTCTAAAAGGTTTGAAATCAAAGTTTGAAGAGCATCATGGTGTTAGTTATACGGCTGCATCATTAGAAACAGCAGTTAAATTATCTGAGCGTTATATTACCGACCGTTTCTTACCAGATAAAGCCATTGACGTTATTGATGAGGCAGGTGCCAATAGACAGTTACAGCCTAAAAGTACGCGCAAGAAAAAAATTACAGTGGCTGATGTTGAGTCTATTGTTGCTAAAATTGCTAGAATACCACCTAAAACAGTTTCTAGTTCCGATATGGAAGTGTTGAAGAATCTTGATGTTAACCTTAAAAGAGTTGTTTTTGGCCAGAATGAGGCTATTGATCAATTGGTAACTGCTGTTAAACTTTCACGCTCAGGTTTACGTGATGATGCCAAACCAATCGGTTCTTTTGTGTTTGCTGGTCCAACAGGTGTTGGTAAAACAGAAGTGACTAACCAACTTGCTGAAAACCTCGGTATAGAGATGATACGTTTTGATATGTCAGAGTATATGGAACGTCATACAGTTTCACGTCTTATCGGTGCTCCTCCTGGCTATGTGGGGTTTGACGATGGTGGTTTATTAACAGATGCTGTTAATAAAAACCCTCATGCTGTATTACTGTTAGATGAAATCGAGAAAGCGCATCCAGACGTATATAATCTATTGCTTCAAGTAATGGACAATGGAAGCTTAACTGATAGTAGCGGGCGTAAGGTTGATTTTCGTAATGTGATTTTAGTTATGACTAGTAATGCGGGTGCAGAAAATATTAGTCGTAGTTCTATGGGGTTCACTAAACAAAATCACTCTTTAGATACAATGAAAGCAATTGAAAATGTATTTTCTCCTGAATTTAGAAATCGTCTTGATGGAATTATTCAGTTCAAGCCGCTTGATGAGAAAGTCATAATCTCTATCGTCGATAAGTTCTTAATTCGTCTTGAAACACAATTATCTGATAAGAATGTAACACTGATTGTTGATGATAAAGCAAAACGTTGGTTAGCTAAGACAGGTCATGATCCAGTAATGGGTGCAAGACCAATGGAACGATTAATACAGAAAAGCATTAAACGTGAATTGGCAGATGAATTACTCTTTGGCAAACTAAGTAAAGATGGTGGTACGGTTAGAATTACAGAAGTAGATAATGAACTATCTTTATCATTTGAAGAAATGGCTGTTCCTGCATAAGTATATTCAGAGATAGATTTTGAAATCACGTCTAAGTAGGCGTGATTATTCAGTTTTTTAACTCAGGCTTCTAAGTATTTTAAATGAAGAGAGAGAAGTGTGTAGGTTTTGCCTTTTCCTAAAGTAAGTTATTTTTCGAGTTCTCGATGTTTTACAATGACCGAGTCTTTATATTTCTTTCTAAAATATTTCGCCAGTTGTTCTGTTAGATAAACAGAACGATGATGGCCTCCTGTACAGCCAATAGATACCGTTAGGTATGATCGTTGAGCTTCAATAATATAGGGAATCCACTGATCAATAAATGACACTAGCTCTTGTTCCATTTTAGTGACAAGTTCTTGTTTTGATAGCCACTCAATCACTTCTTTTTCTAAACCTGTGTGAGATCGTAATTCAGGTATCCAATAAGGATTTGGAAGGCAACGAACATCAAACAAGTAATCTGAATCTCTCGGTGTTCCATATTTAAAACCAAAGGATTGAAACATTAACGATAATGGTTGTTTTCGATTGTTACAAATACGAGTAATAATTTGGGATGATAATTCATAAATAGTGGTAAAACTGGTATCTATCTGAATATCAGCAACTTCTCTAATCGGTGCTAGAACCTCATATTCTTTTATCAGTGCTTCTCGCAAGGTTGTCTCGGGACTAGACAGTGGATGTTTATGTCTTGTTTCATCGTATCTTTTGGTAAGAACTGCTTTTCCAGCATATAGGTAGACAATATCTGTCTTATACTTTTCTTTTAACGGGGCTATTATCTCAGCTAAACTTTGTATGTACTCTTCACCACTTCGAATATCAATTCCTATGGCTACTTTATTGTGTTTTTGGAGGCTTTTTGTTTCGAATAAGTTGGCGAGTAGCTCAAGTGGCAAATTATCAATACAATAGTAACCTTGATCCTCGAGCGTATTAAGGACTTGTGATTTTCCTGCCCCTGACATTCCACTTATAATAACGACATGCATTAATTGGTTTCCGAGCTTAAGAGTTTTTCAAAATACTCAGTGAGTAGTTCAATATTTTCTGAGTCTATTAGTTTACTTAACTTTTCTTTCTTTTGTATTTTTTTATTAATATTCGTTAATATTTTTTTAAAGCTTTCACGGTTACTTTCGGGTATAAGAATACCCAAAAATACTCTAATATCTTGTTTATCTGCCGAGTTCAGTTTAAGCCCTTTTTTTAAAATAATTAAAGCAGCTCGGGTATTAGTAATTTGTAGGTGTGCTCTTGGAATAGCTATTCCATTACCGATATAGGTATTTCCCAGCTTTTCTCGAGCAATCAATGCATCAAATATATCATTTTTACCAACTTCGCATTGCCCTTTGGTGAGTAATTTAGTTAATGTATCAAAAACACATTTTTTACTTTCAGCTTTTTTGAGTACCTTAACACGACCAGGCTCTAATAAAGGTTGATGGTTTAAATCTGGCATAAGTATCATAGGCACCTCAAATCAAGATAAGATTATAAGGAAGAGGTGCCTGAGTTTAAAGTATAATTTAGGCGTATTGATCCATAGTAATATTTCTATGGTTACCTTCATTTCTATGATGACTTCTTAGTTTTTCTTTGTGTTTAAGAATTTGTCGATCCAGCTTGTCGGCTAGTAGGTCAATTGCAGCGTACATATCATGCCCCGTTGCATCTGCAAAAATATTATTTCCACTAACATTAATTGAGGCTTCTGCCTTATTATTGTGTTTTTGTACTTCTAGAATGATGTGGATATTAAGAACTTGGTCAAAATGACGTTTCAGTCGTGTTACTTTTTCCCGGATATAGTTATTGAGTAGTGGTGTTACGTCTATGTGATGACCAGTAATATCTAATTGCATATTATTCACTCCTATCTTTGGGTTAATGCGACTCTTTTGTCTGAAAGCCCTTTCAGAAAAGTCGCGATATATGAAGTTTAGCGTTACCTTGGTAAAAAAACTTCTCAAGCAAACACTTTTCGATCATGAGAAGAAGGTATAGCTTGTGCTTCACGGTATTTGGCGACGGTTCGTCGCGCTACTTTGATTCCCTGCTGATTTAACAGGTTTGTCAATTTATTGTCACTTAAGGGTTTTGTAGGATTTTCTTGATTGATTAGATTTTTTATCATTGCACGGATAGCCGTTGAAGAGCACTCTCCACCTGTATCGGTGCTGACATGACTAGAAAAGAAGAACTTGAATTCATATACTCCACGGGGGGTATGCATGAACTTTCGAGTTGTCACCCTGGAAACTGTCGACTCATGGACATTAAGTTGAGTAGCTAAGTCACTTAATACTAGAGGTTTCATCGCTTCTTCACCATATTGAAAGAAAGCTTGTTGTTTTTCGACTATTGCCTGTGCCACTCTTAATATTGTGTCATTACGGTTTTCTAAGCTACTGATGAACCAGCGAGCTTGTTGTAGATTCTCTTTAATGTACTGACTTGTTTCTTTTTGAGTTGTATTTTTGAGCATATCCACGTAATAGTTATTAAGTTTTAACTCCTGTTGAGTGCTTCCATTGAGTGTTATTGTCCATTTACCTTTTATTTTTTTAACGTATACATCAGGTACGATATAGTCTGTTGATGATGTATTAAATGCACTCCCTGGTTCTGGCTCTAGAGAACGAATTAACTGGATGAGTTCTTCTAGTATTGTGTCGTTTACTCTCAAAGCTCTCTTTATACCTGTATAGTCTCTTTTTTTGAGTAAGTCCAGATGTTTTTCTAATAACCTATGTGACCTTTTATATAATGGATGGCCTAAATGATGTTGTTTGAGTTGCAATAAAAGGCATTCATCTAATGATCTTGCACCTACACCAGAGGGAGAGAGATGTTGAATATAGGTAAGGACTGCTTCAACTTCATCAAAATCAATGAACAAAGTGTCTTTCAATGATTCATGTATTTGTTCTAAAGATTCCTTTAAATAGCCATCATCTGCGATGTAATCAATGATTAACCTTGCTATTTCTTTATCAAGGTCAGAAAGGTTTCCAAGCTCTACCTGCCATATTAGATGTTCATGCAAGCCTTGGGATTCGGAGTGCATTGTTTCAATAAAATCTGAGGTACTTGTAGATGTGTCTGAATTAGTGACTTTCCATTCGGGATCATAAATATCATCCCAGTTTGCATCAATGTTTAGATCTTCAGGAATAGTATCGCTTGATGGTTCTATATCATCCGCTTTACAAATATTATTTTCTTCATGAGGCGACTCTTCACTTTGTCTTTCTAATAGGGGGTTGGTATCTAAGATTTCTTGAACTTCTTGCTCTAATTCTACTGAAGATAATTGTAATAAGCGTATTGCTTGTTGCAATTGGGGGGTCATGGACAACGATTGTCCAAGCTTTATATTGAGTCCCTGCTTAATCATTATTTATATCGTTTTATCTCTTTTGTTTGACCTTTAACTTAGTATAATTGTAGCAGGTGTTAAGAAAAAAAAATGAATATCTGATTGATGGTATGAATCTTGCTTAAATATCAATTTATTTATAATATGAGACCTTTGCACGAGTCAGTAGCGAAAGAAAAATAGGCTAAAATTTTACTGATTGAGGCGGAAAGTGTGGCTAATAACGGGTTATTGGTAAATTTTCCAACGAAAAGCAGTGATATTTTAGTCATTTTTACTCGTCACTTGATTCGTGCAAAGGTCTCAATATATAAGAAGTATAGCTATGGCACCCCCCCTGTTTTTATACAATTGGTAGTTATTTAAGCCTTGAAAAGGCTTAGGTCAGCTTTCAAGAAAGAACGAAGATCTTAATTACAGTTTAAAATCTTTACCGAGGTAAATTTCTCTTACTTGATCATTTTCAAGTATTGATTGAGGTGAGCCTGCAGCTAATATACTACCATTCCCCAATACGTATGCTCTGTCACATATACCTAGTGTCTCACGCACATTGTGATCAGTGATAAGAACACCTATTCCTCTATTTTTAAGGTGTGATATTATTTTTTGTATTTCTATTACAGATACAGGATCTACCCCAGCAAAAGGCTCATCTAGCAAAATAAAAGAGGGTTCTGTTGCTAAAGATCTTGCGATTTCAACACGTCTACGTTCTCCTCCAGATAAGCTAATTCCCAACGAATCCCTGATATGTGTAACTTGAAACTCTTCAAGTAGGCTTTCTAGTTTATCTTGTCGAGATTGTTTGTTGAGATCCTTACGTGTTTCTAATATGGCGTAAATATTATCTGCTACGGTTAGCTTACGAAATATACTAGCTTCCTGTGCAAGGTATCCAATGCCATGCCGTGCTCGTAGATGCATGCTCAGTTTAGTAAGGTCAATGATTTTATCTTTTGAATTAAGTGTTACAGAGCCTTTATCGCATGCAACTAGACCAACAACCATATAAAAGCAGGTAGTTTTTCCAGCCCCATTAGGGCCAAGCAGTCCAACCACTTCAGAGCTATTTATTTGAAGGGAAATACCTTTTAATATTTCTCTTTTTCCATAAGTTTTATGAAGTTCGTTTGCAATTAATACACTCAAAATCTAGATCCTGAAATTTGATTATTATTTAGCATCATTTAGAAAACTACTCAGCTTATTTTTATTTAGGTTTATTAGTAGGATAAAAAATGGCTTTAACACGACTTTTGCCTGGAGCTTTTTTATTCCCTGCTCTCAGTTCACCGGTGCGGGTTGAGTAATCAATATGATTGCTACTGAACGTATCATTATTTTGTGTAATAACAGCATTACCATCTAGGACAATTTTCTTTTCCTTGATTAAATAAACAACACGATTAGCTTTGCCTTTAGCAAGTTTTCCATCATCCATTTTTTGCTCAAAACTAACAGGAGAACCGTTAGCAATGATTTTGCTTATTTCATTATTTGGTGCTTTTATTTCTATTTTATTAGCCCGAATCTTTAAACTTCCTTGTACTATTGAGACATTACCCTCATAAACAGCAAAGCCTTTGTTTTTGTTGAATACAACACTATCAGCATCAATGTGGACTGGTTTCTCAACATCATTCTTAAGCGCTATACTTGGAGATGTAAAGAATAAGGTGAAAGCCACGAAAGATAGTGTGATTACTTTAGATTTACTTTGCAGGTATGAATTCAGTATGTACATTTTGTTTGATCCTCAATTCCTGTTTGTCTAGGTGGGTGCTAAAACCAACACCTTTTATTTTGCCCATGTTAGAAGTGAATATCAGTTCTTTATCGGTGGACAGTACTTTTTCTATTGGGTTATAGATTAAATCATTTGTTAGTAATTTAAAACTATCCAGTGGTTTAGAACCCTTTTTTATGACAGAAACATCACCTGTTAACTGTATAGAGCTATTCTTTTTATTTTGTAACGCCGTTTTAGCATTCAAAGTAATGATGGAGTTATTAATGCCCCTTGCCTTTAACTCAGGACTAAATATCTCACTTGCACCAGTGACTTGTTGGTGTACTAAGTGGCTACCTTTTAATCGATAACGCATTGTTCCATCAGCATAGGTGTTAAGTAAAGTGAAATCACTAAGATAATAATCAATTCTTTTAACATTTCTACTGAAATCAAAATCTCGATAAGAGAGCCATGTTGAATTCAACCATGTAAATACAACAAGCACCATAATGGCAAAAAACAAAAAGAGTAGGCCACTTTTATTCATTTTTTATAGTGTGTTCTGATAACTAATTAGTAAAAAGATAATCATTGTATAAGTTGTCAAGTTTCCCTTGAGCATTAAGAAGGAGTTCACAAACTTCACGGACAGCACCATTTCCTCCAGATTGCGTACATGTCCAATCGGCATGTTTTTTCACAAACCAGTTCGCATTTCCAACGGCAACAGATAGCCCGACTTGACTCATAATGGGAAGGTCAATGACATCATCACCAACATAGGCTATGTTCTTTTTGTTTAGTTTGGTTTTTTTCAGTAGATCTTCAAATGCAGGAATCTTTTCACGATAACCTTGATAAATGAGTTCAGATGATAAGCCTAAGTTTTCAGCACGCTTCAAAACTAGGTTTGACTTTCGTCCTGTTATTATTGCGACCTCAATATTATTATCTAATAACAAGCGAATGCCGTGACCATCAAGTGAATTAAATGCTTTAAATTCCTGACCTTGATTATCAAAATAAAGACTGCCATCAGTTAATACACCATCGACATCAAAAATAATGAGTTTAATTTCTTTTGCCAAGTGGTTAAGCGTGTCTGTGATGTCTGAACTAAAAGGTAACTCCATTAAACAATCCCCGCTTTAAGTAAGTCATGCATGTGTATGATTCCCATAACCCTATTTGATTTGTCAACCACGGGTAATACAGTGATCTCTTTATCCTGCATTTTGTTAACGGCATTGACAGCTAGTTCATCAACATTAGTTGTAATAAAATCTGGATGAATAACATCACCAATATTTACATGCTTTAAGTCGACCCCTTCTTCAAAGGCACGACGTAAATCACCATCCGTAAATATACCAAGTAGATTGTTATCCCCATCTACCACAAGAGTAGCACCTAATTTTTTACCCGTGATTTCTAAAATTGCATCTTTTAATGAAGTTTCTGCTAAGCATAGGGGCGTGTCATCGCCACTGTGCATAATGTCTTTTACATGCACTAACAATCGCTTTCCAAGACGACCACCGGGGTGTGAACGTGCGAAGTCTTCTGGCGTAAAACCTCGGGCTTCTAATAGAGCGACAGCAAGTGCATCGCCCATTACTAATGTTACGGTAGTACTTGAAGTTGGGGCTAAGCCCATCGGGCAAGCTTCCTTTTCTACTGCAATGTCAAGATGGAAGTCTGAAATTTCTGCTAAAGGTGACTGCTTATTACCTGACATTCCAATTACAGTTGCCCCCAATCTTTTAACCAATGTAGCAAGTGTTATCACTTCTTCGGTTGTACCAGAATTTGAGATGCTGAT
Source organism: Cocleimonas sp. (assembly GCA_036478745.1). Classification (GTDB taxonomy): domain Bacteria; phylum Pseudomonadota; class Gammaproteobacteria; order Thiotrichales; family Thiotrichaceae; genus Cocleimonas. Next base: position 75,241 of record JAZGEM010000020.1, on the reverse strand, counting down.
AACAACATCTTCCCCTGTTATCATGCCTAAGTCCCCATGTAAGGCTTCACCAGGGTGAACAAAAAAAGCAGGTGTTCCTGTACTAGCTAGGGTTGCTGCAATTTTATTACTGATATGTCCTGATTTACCCATACCAGAAATTATGACACGACCTTTACAAGCTAAAATAGCTTTACAGGTATTTTCGAAATTTGTATCTAGACGCTTACTTAGAGCCTGAATGGCATTTGCTTCAATCTCTATTACTGCTTTAGCTAGCCCAATAAAATCAGGGCTGTTATAAGATTGCGTCATTCTAAATCCTTATTGAACTGTTTGATAGAAAAGGAGCGCTTCGTAGGCTATAAAAGCAATTAGAAGTATAATCCCTTTATTGCGTGTGAATTTACCCTTTGAGCCTTTAAAGCAACCAAAGCTAAAGATTAAAAGCACTACGGTTAAAATCAACATAACAAGGATATCTCTACTTAATACCTCTGGTGGTAATTGTAGTGGTTGTATTAAGCCAGGTAAGGCAAGAACACCCAAGGTGTTAAAGAGGTTAGAGCCGACTATATTACCAACAGCTAGATCAGTTTCCCCTTTTCTAGCACTACTAATTGTTGCGGCTAACTCAGGAAGACTGGTTCCAATTGCAACGATAGTTAAGCCAATGATTAGATCGCTAACTCCCAGTTGACTGGCTATATTAGATGCTCCCCATACCAGCATTTTTGAACTTACAAGTAACAATAAGAGACCCACAATAGTCCAAATAATGGATTGTTTTAACGGAAGTTCATCAGGTAATTCTTCCAAAGTATCTTCAATTAAAGGGTCATGCTCATGTAGCCTAACCTCTTTCTTTGCAGAGAGAATCATCCACGTTAATATTAGGCCCAGCGTGATAACTAGAATAATTCCATCAAGTCGCGAGAAAAAACCATCTGACATTAGGTACCAAGCGAGTACTGCAGAAAAAAGTACTAAAGGCAATTCTTTTTTTAATAAGCTTGAATGAACTGGTAATACAAAAAAAATGGCAGTGATGCCAAGTACCATTGTGATATTGGTAATATTAGAGCCAATCGCGTTACCAATACCAAGACCGGGATTTCCTTGTAACGCAGCGGCTCCTGAAACTAACATTTCTGGTGCAGATGTACCTAAACCTATAATCAACATTCCTATAATTAATGGGGATATACCCATTGTTCTAGCAATACTAGAAGCACCATCAATAAAACGATCAGCACTCCAGATAAGCAATGCAAGACCAATCAGAATGGCTGCAATATAAGAAATAAGCATAAAAATCTATTTTTAAAATAAACAAAGGATTATACAGAAAAACACTTGAGGGAAATAAAAGAATAATATTATTAATCGTGTTTAGAAGAAAGATCAGACCATCTATCATTTAGATATATGTACTAGATTAATTAAAGATTAAGTTATTTTCTCTGCTATTTAAATTAAGAGCAGATTATGAAATTAACATTTCAACTATTTTGACATGATAGTATCATGCGCTACATTGTTTTAAGTAAAGGTAAGTATTTTATGAAAGTCGCATTAATTACAGGTATCTCTGGACAAGATGGTTCATACCTTGCTGAGTTTTTATTGGATAAAGGTTATGAAGTACACGGAATAATTCGCCGAGCTTCTTCTTTTAACACGCAGCGAATTGATCATATTCATGATCATGATAATTTACACTTACATTATGGTGATTTGACTGATACTTCGAACTTAATTCGAATCATCTCAGAATGTCAACCTGATGAAGTTTATAATTTAGGCGCGCAATCACATGTTGCGGTATCTTTCGAATCTCCAGAGTATACGGCTGACACAGTGGGTATAGGGTCCTTAAGAATTTTAGAGGCTATTCGTATCCTTGGTCTTGAGAAGAAAACACGTTTCTATCAGGCTTCTACTTCTGAGTTATTCGGTGAGGTACAAGAGACACCACAAACTGAAACTACTCCTTTCTATCCTCGTTCTCCTTATGCGGCTGCCAAACTTTATTCTTATTGGATTACAGTGAATTATCGTGAAGGTTATGGCATGTATGCCTGTAATGGCATTCTTTTTAATCATGAATCTCCACGTCGAGGAGAGACCTTTGTTACGCGTAAAATAACGCGCAATATGGCAAATTATGCGCAGGGAATAGGGTCTGTCATTCAGCTTGGTAATATGGATGCGTTACGTGACTGGGGTCATGCAAAAGATTATGTGCGGATGCAATGGTTAATGCTTCAGCAGGATCAACCTGATGATTTTGTAATTGCTACGGGTGTTCAATACTCTGTGCGAGATTTTGTAATAGCTACTGCTAAGGAACTCGGAATAACACTTGAATTTACAGGTGAGGGTGTAGATGAAGTTGGCGTCATATCTGCTATTCAAGGAGATAAAGCACCTGCATTAAAAGTTGGCGATAGAATGATTGAAGTCAATACTCGTTTCTTTAGACCTACTGAGGTTGAAACTCTGTTAGGTGATCCTACAAAAGCAAAAGAAAAGCTTGGCTGGGTTCCTGAAATCACCTTGCAAGAGATGGTTTCTGAAATGGTAGTTAATGATTTGGAAGAAGCACGAAAGAGTGTACTGCTAAAGGAAAATGGATTCGATATTTCGATTCCACATGAGTAAAAACTATGTCTAATCTTAAAAAATCTGATGTGATATATGTTGCTGGTCATAGAGGTATGGTTGGTTCAGCCATTATCCGTCAATTGGAAGAAATTGGCTGTAATAATATTGTAACTCGCACTCATGCTGAATTGGATTTGTGTGATCAGTCTGCGGTGAATAGCTTTTATTCTGAGAATAATATAGATGTTGTCATTTTGGCGGCTGCAAAAGTAGGTGGGATAGTGGCTAATAATGCTTATCCTGCTGAGTTTATTTATCAGAATCTTATGATTGAAGCAAATATTGTACATGGCGCATGGAAAGCAGGAATCACACATTTATTATTTTTAGGGTCTTCTTGTATATACCCAAAAATGGCAGATCAGCCAATGTCTGAAGATGCATTATTGACAGGGGTTCTAGAGCCAACAAATGAGCCTTATGCTTTGGCAAAAATAGCCGGCATAAAGCTATGTGAATCATATAATCGTCAGTACCAAACTGATTTTCGATCGGTGATGCCGACTAATCTTTATGGTGAGAATGATAATTTCCATCCTGAAAATAGCCATGTAATTCCTGCAATGATGCGCCGTTTTCATGAGGCAGCACAGTCTGTTTCTAAAGAAGTGGTTGTTTGGGGTACAGGAAAACCGATGCGTGAGTTTTTGCATGTGGATGATATGGCCGCTGCCTGTATTCATGTTATTCAATTAGAAAAAGATTTATATGAAAAGAATACTCAGCCAATGTTATCTCATATAAACGTAGGTACAGGAGTAGACTGTACTATCAGAGAATTAGCTGAAACGATGGCAAAAGTAGTTGGATTTAAAGGTGATCTTGTTTTTGATAGTAGTAAACCAGATGGTACACCACGAAAACTGATGGATGTATCAAGGTTAAAGGCATTAGGTTGGCAGGCAAGAATCTCATTAGAAGATGGTCTAAGCTCTACTTATCAATGGTTTTTAGAAAATGAAAGTGTTATTAGAAAATAACAATAGCGAAAGTCGCTGAGTTAGTTTATTGCGAGGTTTTATTATGAAAATTGTTCCTATTATATTATTAGGTGGTTCAGGTACACGGCTATGGCCCGTTTCTCGTAAAAATCATCCCAAACAATTTTTAAAATTAACGGGTGATCAGACACTTTTGCAAGCAACACTTTCTCGCTTACAAGGGATAGATAATATAGAAACACCGATTGTGTTATGTAATGAAGATCATCGCTTCACGGCTGCTGAACAATTACGTGAAATTTATGCTGATGATCTCGGTGATATTATCCTTGAACCAGTAGGTAAAAATACGGCACCTGCAGTAGCTATTGGTGCACTGCGAGCACTTCAAAAATATGAAGATGCTGTATTACTTGTTTTACCCGCAGATCATGTCATAAAGAACACTGAGGCATTTCAAGATGCGGTACGATTTGCAGCAAAATCTGCTAATAAAAATAAGCTAGTTACTTTTGGTATTGTTCCTACTAAAGCAGAAACTGGATATGGTTACGTCAAGCGTGGTCAAGAAATAGAGAAGAATTTACATCAGGTAGCAGAGTTTGTAGAAAAGCCAGACTTAGAAACTGCAGAAGTTTATGTCCATTCTGGAGACTATTACTGGAACAGCGGTATGTTTATGTTTAATGCAAAGACATACATCGATGAATTAGAACAATTCCAACCCGAGATGTTATCTTGCTGTCGTCAGTCTTTAGATAAGTCTATGCATGACCTTGATTTTATTCGTCTTGATAAAGAGTCATTTACGCAGTGTCCTGCAAATTCGATCGACTATGCTGTTATGGAAAAAACAGATAAAGCGGTTGTTGTGTCTCTTGATGCGCAGTGGAGTGATGTAGGTTCATGGGATGCGCTTTGGGAGATTGAGGAAAAGACTAAGGATGGTAATGTTGTGCGCGGTGATATTGTTACGCATGCTAGTAGCAATTGTCTTGTTAGAGCGGAAAGTAAATTAGTCACTTTAGTTGGTGTTGATAATTTGGTTGTTATTGAAACTAAAGATGCTGTACTAGTCGCAGATAAAGATTCTGTACAGGATGTTAAGGAAATTGTTGAGCAGCTAAGAGCTGACAAACGCAGCGAGGCAGAATTACATCGAGAAGTTTATCGACCCTGGGGAAAGTATGATGGCGTAGATGTTGGTGATCGTTTTCAGGTAAAACGAATAACGGTAAAACCAGGTGAGGGTACTTCAGTACAGATGCATCATCATCGTGCAGAGCATTGGATAATTGTCAGTGGTATGGCTGAAATCACCTGTGATGATAAAACCTTTTTGTGTAGCGAAAATCAGTCTGCCTTTATACCGCAAGGCTCAACTCATCGCATAGCTAACCCAGGTAAGCTCCCCATGGAAATGATAGAAGTTCAAACGGGTAGTTATTTAGGGGAAGATGATATTGTAAGGTTTGAAGATATGTATGGACGCTCCGACTGATTCAAGAATAAAAATAACTCTGATTAATCTGATATGGCACCCCCCCCTTTTTTAGATAATTCTATTTTCTCAAAGTGAATAGAATTACTGGGTGTGGTTGTAAACTTAAAGAAAACTTTTATGAATAAATTAACGTGTTTTAAAGCTTATGACATCCGAGGCAAGCTTGGAGAAGAATTAAGTTGTGATATAGCCTATAGAATTGGGCGAGCCTATGGAGAGTTCTTAAAGCCGAAGAAGGTTGTTGTCGGTGGAGATATTCGCAAAACTTCTGAGGAATTGAAGCAATCTCTTGCTAAAGGTTTAATGGACTCTGGCGTCGATGTAATTGACCTTGGTATGACGGGAACAGAAGAGATATATTTTGCAACATCATACTTAAAGGTTGATGGAGGCATCGAAGTAACAGCCAGCCATAATCCAATAGACTTTAATGGCATGAAGCTGATTAGAGAAGATTCTAAACCTATCAGTGGAGATACCGGTTTAAAAGAAATACAAAGTTTAGCTGAAAAAAATAAATTTTCTCAAGTAACCAATAAAGGTTCAATCAGTAAACATAGCTGTATGGATGCTTATATAGAACATTTATTCACCTATATTGACTTAGGTAATGTTAAGCCTCTCAAGTTAGTTGTGAATGCAGGTAATGGATCAGCAGGACCAGTAATAGATGCGATTGAAGTCGAATTCAAAAAGCGTAATGTACCGATTACTTTTATCAAAGTTAATCATCAACCTGATGGGAGCTTTCCTAATGGAATTCCTAATCCTTTACTTATAGAGAATCGTGCTGACACCTCTGATGCAGTGGTTACTCATCAAGCAGGTATGGGAATTGCATGGGATGGTGATTTTGATCGTTGTTTTTTATTTGATGAGATGGGTAACTTTATTGAAGGTTATTATATCGTTGGTTTGTTGGCAGAAGCATTTTTATCTCAAAATCCAGGTTCAAAAATCATTCATGATCCTCGGTTGACTTGGAATACCATTGATATTGTTGAGTCCAATGGGGGAAGCCCCATTTTATGTAAAACAGGGCATGCTTTTATAAAAGAAAGAATGCGTGAGGAAGATGCCATTTATGGTGGAGAAATGAGTGCGCATCATTACTTCAGAGACTTTGCTTATTGTGATAGCGGTATGATTCCATGGTTGCTTGTAGCTGGATTGCTATCAGCAAGTTCAAAGGCTTTGTCGAGTATGGTGGAGGATCGAATTAAAGCTTATCCATCATCAGGTGAAATCAATTTCAAAATAAAAAAACCTGCAGAAGCCATTGCAGAAATCATTAGTAAATATAAATCCTCTGCAATACACGTAGATGAAACGGATGGAATTAGCTTAGAGTTTGAGACATGGAGGTTTAACTTGCGTTCTTCGAATACTGAGCCTGTGGTTCGATTGAATGTAGAATCTCAAGGTGATATTGAGTTAATGAAAGTTAAAACTCAAGAATTGTCGTCTTTATTAAATGATAGGTGAAAATTGAGATTTACAGTTTAACAGAAGTAACACACCGTGTATCAAGCCTATTGTATAAGATTTGCTCATTGGATTGACGAGTCAAAATCCTACTGCTATATAGTCAGATAGAAGTAAGAGAATTAGGTTTAAAGTAATAAAAGAAATTTTTAATAACTAGAAAATTATTTATACCCGTCGAGGGGTACACGAAATGGATTTCGTATTTATAATAACTTTTGTGCTGTGTTTTAGTGCACTTTGGTTATTTATCAGATATGCCGAACAGCTCGGCTTTTATGATGTGCCTAATATTAGAAGCATACATAAACAGGCTACGCCAAGTAGTTCTGGTATTGCTGTGTTTATTGCTGTATTTATAGTTTCTATTTTTGCAGATATGGGAGACTATGAAAACTATAGTATGCTGATAGTGGCTGTTTTTATGGTTTTTTTATTAGGAGTCTTTGATGATATCAAAAACTTTCCAGCAAAATACAAATTAATTGTAATTGCGACAGCTGCATCATTAACTTGTTTTGATAATATTATAATCTGGAATGCTGGCGTATTCTTTGGTCACCAAATAACGCTTGCTTGGTATCTAGCCATACCTTTCACTGTATTTGCGATTACGAGTTTTACCAATTCTTTCAATTTGATTGATGGCTTAGATGGTTTAGCAGGAACCTTAAGTATTATTATACTGAGCGCTCTATGGTATTTAGGGTATATACACAATGATTTCTTATTATTTGGAATTCCCTCATTAATCATACCTGCAATGCTGGCATTCTTATATTTTAATTGGAATCCAGCTAAAACGTTTATGGGTGATAGTGGGTCTTTAACGCTTGGGTTTTTAATAGCCATTTTAAGTATTCGATCATTAAATTATGTTGAGCCGATGTTGGTCTTGTATCTGGTAGCCTTACCCGTTATTGATACGATAGTTATTATTATAAGAAGGAAAAAAGCGGGTGTGTCAATTTTCAAACCAGATAGAAACCATTCACATCATGTTTTTCTTAGATTGTTTAATGGAAACGTCAAAATCACAGTAGCTGTCTTGGCAACTATTCAGTTAATCTATGTTTTGTTTGGGATTACATTAGTAAATAAACTGCCACAAGAAGTGACATTATTATTTTTTGTGGTAAATATTGTAATCTGGTATCTCTTCCTTAGTAGAAAAAGTCTCTATCTGAATCAAGTGGAGATATAAAGGAGTTCTGCTGAGTTCTTTTGTTATAAAATCATTCAATTTCGTTAAACAAACGACGAATCCATTGTACCCGTTGTTCTAGTTCTTCCATTGCTTCATATTCAAAGTATAATTTATCCTGCCCTTTAATTTTAAATTCCCAAGGGCGCTTTTGTACTAAAGCCATTATCTTCATCGGATCGATATTGGGCTTTTCATTAAATAGAATACGTCCACCTTCCTCTCCCATATCAAGTTTTAAGATACCTAGTTTTTGGGCGATTTGTTTAAGGCGAGTCACTTCAAATAGATTATTGACTTGATCGGGTAATAAACCAAAGCGGTCAATCATTTCGACGCGCAATTCACGTAGTGCTTCAGAGTCTTTTGCGCTGGCTATACGTTTATACATGATGAGGCGGTGATGCACATCGGGTAGGTAGTTATCAGGGATTAGAGCAGGCAATCCTAGATCGACAGAAGTACGTCTTTCACGACCATCTAATTGGGGAAGTTCCCCTGCTTTTAGGGCTTTAACGGCTCGCTCAAGTAAATCGTTATACATACTAAAGCCAATTTCTTGAATTTGTCCACTTTGATCAGAACCAAGTAACTCTCCTGCACCACGAATTTCTAAATCGTGTGATGCAAGGGTAAAACCAACACCGAGGTCTTCAAGTGATTCTATTGCTTCGAGACGCTTCTTAGCATCAGCAGTAATCAGTTTTTTATCCGGTATGATGAGATAGGCATAGGCTTTATGGTGAGATCGTCCAACACGACCACGAATTTGATGTAATTGCGCCAAGCCGAGTTTATCTGCACGATTAATAATAATGGTGTTGGCAGTGGGCACATCAATACCGCTTTCGATTATGGTGGTTGCAACAAGAACTTGAAAGCGTTGGTGGTAGAAGTCCTTCATAATGCCTTCAAGATCACGTTCTGGCATTTGGCCATGGGCAAATCTAATAGACGTGTTAGGCAGAATTGCCTGTAGGTCGTCGGTCATTTTTTGGATTGTTTTTACTTCATTGTGTAAAAAGTATATTTGTCCACCACGGGCTAATTCGCGTGCACAAGCTTCTTGTATTAGTGCCTTATCCCATTCATTAACAAAGGTTTTAATCGAGTGACGTTGTGTGGGTGGTGTCGCAATAATAGAAAGATCACGTAACCCTGCGAGTGACATATTCAAAGTACGCGGAATAGGGGTGGCGGTTAATGTTAGCATGTCTACATTAGAGCGCAGTTTTTTAAGCTGCTCTTTGTGACGTACTCCAAAACGATGCTCTTCATCGACTATGACTAAACCAAGGTCTTTAAACTCTATATTTTTTTGTAAAAGTTTGTGTGTGCCAATGACGATATCAATGTCACCAGAAATCATTTGTGCGAGTGTTTCTCGCGTTTCTTTAGGTGTTTTAAAACGTGACAGTGAACCGATTTTAAACGGCCAATCGGCAAAGCGATCACGAAAGTTTTTAGCATGTTGTTGGACCAAAAGTGTTGTTGGCGCAATAATAGCAACTTGCTTTCCTGCGTTTGCGGCAACAAAGGTAGCACGCATAGCAACTTCTGTTTTACCAAAACCAACATCCCCGCAGGTGACGCGATCCATAGGTTTTGCAGAAATCATATCTTTGATTACTGTACCAATCGCTGCTGCTTGATCAGGTGTTTCTTCAAAAGGAAAAGTACCTGCAAAGGCGAGGTATTCGATTTCATTAAAGGGGAAACTATGACCTTTTTGAGCAGCACGACGCGCATGAATTTCTAGAAGTTCTGCTGCTACATCGTGTGCTTTTTGTGCCGCTTTTTTACGAACCTTGTCCCAGTGCTCTGTACCAAGAGTGTGTAAGGGGGCATGTTCGGCACTAACTCCTGTATAACGACTGATTAAATGCAAAGAAGTTACAGGGACATAAAGTTTGTCACCTTTAGCATATTCAAGGGTGATAAATTCCTGTTCAATACCTGTGGTTATTAACTTTTGCATACCCATATACCGACCTACACCGTGTTCTTCATGTACTACTGGGTCACCTTCGCTAAGGTCAGTTAAGTTGCGAATAATAGTATCAGCATCACGGGTAGGTTTTTTACGCCGACGTTTTTGTTGTACCTGTGAACCAAATAACATCGACTCAGGGATAATGGCAAGTTGTTCACTATCAATGTGTTTAATCCACAAGCCTTGTTCTAATGGCGCGACACATAGACATATGATTTGATCAGATTGTAAGAAACCTTGCCAATTTTCAACAACACTGGGGGAAAAGCCGTTGTCACGTAATAAGCTTAATAAGTTTTCACGGCGACCAGCTGAGTCAGCGGTAAACAAAACACGAGAGGATGATGTTTCACTATTAGTATTTGTCTCACTAGTAAAAATTTGAGAAAAAAATTGTTTTAACAGAATCAGTGGTGTTTCTGAACGACTTTGTATAAGTAAAGAAGGTAGTGTTGAAATTGGGTAGTTATGTGTTCCTGTTTCATCATTAGAATCTTGCTGTTTAAAAGTATGTATATCAATTCGACGATGCGAGTTGATTTCTTCAACAAGCTCTTTGGTGCTTAGGTACAACTGATCGGGTGGGAGTAGGGGGCGCTCTATATCGTGACGTCGTTGTTGATAGCGATCTTGAATCATGCCACTAAATGTTTCGGCAGCTGCTTGTGTACCATCTGAACGTATTAATAGTGTTTTTTCTGGCAGATAATCAAATAATGTTGAAGTATTATCAAAAAATAACGGTAGATAGTATTCAATGCCAGAAGGCGCATTTCCATTACTGACATTGTCGTAAATTTGACTTCGTGCTAGATCACCACCTAACTGGGTACTGTAGTTTTCTCTAAATTTAGCAATTCCCTCCTTGTTGAGTGGAAACTCATGAGCGGGTAATAATTGAATCTTATTTATTTTTTCTAGGGTACGTTGATCTTCAGGATTGAAGCTACGAATTGATTCAATTTCATCATCAAATAAATCAATTCGATATGGTTTATTACTACCCATTGGAAATAAGTCAATTAATGAGCCTCGAGTACTGTATTCACCATGTTCCATTACTTGTGTGACATGACGATAGCCAGCTTCTGCAAGTTGAGTTCTGAAACTCTCAATATTTAATTTATCGCCAATTTTCACCATCAAAGTATTAGCGTGAACATAAGCAACAGGGGGAAGTCGTTGCATTAATGTTGCAACAGGAACGATTAAAACACCCTGTTCTATATTTTGTAATTGATAGAGTGTCTTTAAACGTTCAGAGATAAGATCTTCATGAGGTGAGAAAACATCATAAGGTAATGTTTCCCAATCAGGGAAAATATGAACATTGTTAATGCCACTATCATCGCTTATAGTCTTTGCAAAAAACTGAATGTTGGATTCAGCTGAATAAGCGTGAGAGCTATCAGAAGTTATAACAACTATTAGCCCTTTGAATTCGGATGTTGCATTAGCAATGAGTAAATCTTGGGAGCAACCGTGTAATTTACCCCAGCTGATTCTGTCCGTTTTTTTATCAGGATATATTGGATTTAAAGTAGGTAATAACATCTATCAATGACTTACAAGCAAGTGTTAAAAAAAACCGCAAATGATACCGTGAAATTTTCATATTAGCGATGTAAAAATAATTCTGACTCGTATATTATGCACCAGTCAAAGAATAATAACGTCGAAATATGCGGGTATAAAAATGAAACTGAAGGGCGAAATGTCAATGCTCAATATATTGCATCTGGAAGATATTAACGTGAGTGCAATTTGTAGTGGATTACAAAGTAAAAAAGATGAAGCACCTCAGTTTTTCATTCAAAGTCCTCTTGTGGTAGATTGTGCGGATATTGAGGATAAAATCCAAGATTTGGATTTCAGTGTATTAAAAAAAGGCATTGAAGATATAGGGTTTATTCCTGTAGGTGTAAGAAATATACCTGAAGCTATGGCTGTATCATTAGCGAAACAAGGTTGGGCTGTGATGCGTGAATACAAGGCACTTCCTTCAAAATTTAATTCACAAGAAAATAAGGAAGAAAAACAACAACCGCAAAGTCAGACAGTAGTAGCAAATAGTAAAAAAGATGTTGTTGAAATCCCAGTTCAAGCCGCTCCAGTTACAGAAATAAAGTCACTTACTGTGAGTCGACCAGTAAGGTCAGGTCAGCAGGTTTATGCTGCACAGGCCGACATGACAGTGTTAGCGGCAACTAGTGCGGGTTCTGAAGTAATGGCAGATGGCTCTATTCATATTTATGGTCCCTTGCGTGGACGTGTTTTAGCAGGAGCAAGAGGCAATGTAGATGCTCGTATATTTTGTCAGTCATTACAAGCAGAATTAATTGCTATTGCAGGGCGTTATCAATTACTAGATGAGTTAGATACAAAATTAATAGGCAAACCAGCCATGATTCGCTTGGATGGTGAGAAACTAATTATCGAACCTTTGCTTGCTTAATATTAAGCAAACAAAGTAGAACACTTTAATGATTTAGGAGATTTACATTGAGTAAAGTTATTGTTGTCACTTCGGGAAAGGGTGGCGTAGGAAAGACAACATCAAGTGCTGCTTTTGCATCAGGGTTAGCGGCTAAGGGGCACAAAACAGCTGTTATTGATTTCGATGTAGGATTACGAAACCTAGATTTAATCATGGGTGTTGAACGTCGTGTCGTTTATGACTTCGTCAACGTGATTAATGGAGAGGCAACATTAAAGCAGGCTCTCATTAAAGATAAACGTGTTGATAATCTCTATATTCTGCCTGCATCACAAACGCGTGATAAAGATGCGCTTAATGAAGAGGGTGTTGAAAGTGTTATTAATGAATTAAAAGCAGATGGTTTTGAATACATCGTCTGTGATTCACCCGCAGGTATTGAAAGAGGTGCTTTTATGGCGCTTTACTTTGCGGATGAAGCCATCGTAGTGACAAACCCTGAAGTATCATCTGTAAGAGACTCCGATAGGATTTTGGGTATATTACAAAGTCGTTCTAAACTAGCAGAAGAAGGTGGCACGGTTAAGGAACATTTATTAATTACGCGTTACTCACCTGAACGTGTTGAAGGTGGAGACATGCTGAGTATGGAGGATATAGTAGAAATATTATCCATACCACTGATTGGAGTGATTCCTGAATCAGAGTCTGTATTACAAGCTTCAAACAGTGGTATCCCTGTTGTTCTGGATAAAGAAAGTATCGCAGGACAAGCATATATGGATATTGTTTCACGATTTTTAGGGGAAGATATTCCCATGCGATTTATTAAATCTGAACAAAAGAAAGGCGGCTTCTTTAAGAAGCTTTTCGGTTAAGGTAAGGAGACATTAAAAATGGGACTTTTAAGTTTCTTTAAAAAAGAAAAAAAGAAAAACACTGCCAATCTTGCAAAGGAGCGATTACAGATTGTAATCGCACATGAGCACTCTGATACCTCCAAGAAATCACCAGATTATCTACCTAAGCTTCGAGATGAAATTGTGGAAGTTATACGTAAGTATGTTCACGTAAGTGAAGATGATGTGAATGTAAATGTTGAAAAAGGTGATGATTACGATGTACTTGAGTTGAATATTACTTTGCCAGACAATCATTAATTAATTATGGTCTAGGGAATTTCTGATCAAGTCCAATTATTTTTAGTTTTTCCTGCGCTAAATTCTAATTGACTTAATCAGAGACCCTTAGGTCATGATTGTTTGAATGCCAATATCTTTTCTATGATATTTATAAAAGAGAGGATTTGCTAGTAAACTCTTTTTATACATTTCTTGTTTTAGCTAGAAATGAATAAAGAACCGTACTAGTATAATAATTACCTTACAGTCTCTAATATATCCCACTTGCTTTTTTAAACATTAGAAAGCTGTTTGTTTTATTCTTCAGTTATGCTTTGTCTATAAATAATAACCTTATAGCCTATTTAATCATTTTTTTGGAAATAGCTTTGCTACTTTTGAGTTCTTATTTTCATATAGGTCAACCATGTTAAAAAATATCATAAGTATACTTATTATTAGCGTTGGATTGATATACACAAGTAATGTCTCTGCCGATAGAAATATTCATGTTAGCTATTTAACTAAAATAGTAAATAAAGAATGGCGCCTCTTTAATACACGTTTGATGAAAAAAATGCCGAAGAAAAGTAGAACGCAATGGAAGATTCACTTTACCCCGCCTATACCATATCAATGGCCACCTTTGGCTAAAATAAAAGCTAAATCAGTTTATTATGGTTATCCGGGTGGTATTAATAGAAAGCTTAGACGACAAGAGTATCGTGGTGATCCTTGGATTAAAGTAACTGTTGATGCTGATAATAAGATAAAAAAAGAAATACTGACAAATAACTTATCATTAATTGAAAATCAAGCGACTTGGTTAAAACGTTATAAAAGTTATCATAACGTTTATAAGATCAACCGAGAAGCTCCACGCTTAGTTGCTAATTTTACGCGGCGTACCTTATCTAACGCATCTAAAACAAAAATAATAAGGGCATATTACTGTCACTGGGAAAATACGGAAGTCATTGCCAGCAGAATTAAAAAAAGACATAGAAATTTCTTCAAATGGCTAAATTGTAAGTAATAATACTTGTGATGATACTGTTTAGGTGATGAACCGATAGGCTAAACCTAATAAGGCACTGGCAATAATCACTGTCATAATACCTATTTTAAATCTAACTAGCGCGATAAAAGCAGCAATCCCAATCAATGCGGCTACCCACTCAAACTTTCCGCTAAAGTCTAAGTCTTTACTCTCCGGCCAAAGCACATTTAACGCAAAAAACAGTGCAAGATTTAAAATAACGCCTACGACTGCTGCAGTAATTGCAGTTAAAGGTGCCGTAAATTTCAAATCATCTCTGGTTGCTTCAACAGCAGGACCACCTACTAGTATAAATAGGAATGAAGGTAAGAAAGTAAACAAAGCGGCTATTGCAGCGCCTACTGCGCCTGCCCAAGGTAGCATCTCAGGACCAAATACTTCCTTTGTCCAAGCACCTACAAAGCCAACAAATGAAACAACCATTATGAGTGGGCCGGGTGTAGTTTCACCCAGCGCTAAACCATCCATCATTTGTGTCGCAGTAAGCCATGAAAATTCTTCAACACCCCCTTGATAAACATAGGGTAAAACAGCATAAGCTCCCCCAAAAGTTACCAGTGCCGCTTTGGTAAAAAACCAACCCATTTTAGTCAGCGTGCCTTCCCATCCATAAGCCATAGTCAGTGCTGTCATTGCTGCAGCCCAAATAAGAAAGCCAATAATCACATAACTTATGACCTTACTCCATTTAAATTTCGCGTGGTTAGGAGTAGGTGTATTATCGTCTATCAAAGCTGAGCCATAGTTAGCATTAGCATCACCATGATGACCTCCTGCTTTAAAAAAATCAGGATAAACTTGAGATCCAACATAACCAATTATTCCGGCTGCCAGTACGATATAAGGAAAAGGAATTTTAAAGAAAAAGATGGCGACAAAAGCAAATAGAGCTATTGCACGCAATACATTATTAGGGAGTGCTTTAGAACCGATACGATATGCGGCAAACAAAACAATGGCTGTTACGGCAGGTTTAATACCGTATAAAATTCCTTCAATCGCTGGCACATTACCATAGGCTAAATAAACCCATGTCAGCCCGATAAGAATAAACAAGGAAGGTAATACAAATAGAACACCTGCCATAATTCCGCCACGTACACCGTGCATTAACCAACCGATATAAGTCGCTAATTGCTGAGCCTCAGGACCTGGCAAAACCATGGTGTAATTTAAGGCATGTAAAAAACGTTGGTTTGAAATCCAGTGGCGTTTTTCCACTAGCTCTTGATGCATCATACTAATCTGACCCGCAGGACCACCAAAGCTAATAAAACCTAGTTTAAGCCAATAAATAAAAGATTCCATCATAGAGACTGATGCTGGGGCAGGTTGAGTGCGAGTAGTGCTGTCAGACATTAACGTTTCCTATGTTGATATTGTAGTACAACATACAATTGTGTAAAAAAGGGGGGGGTGCCATATAGACTGAGACCTTTGCCAGCCGACTCGGGCAAGATCTCAGTATATATTAAATGGCACAAAAGGATATGATGCTAGTTATTTTTTCTTAGGAATATAAATATCAGTACACGTTCCTTCTGCCACTTCTGCTGCAAAGTTAAGTGTTTCAGAGAGTGTAGGGTGAGGGTGTACGGTTAAACCTATATCTTCTGCATCAGCGCCCATTTCTAGTGCCAAAACTGCTTCAGCAATTAATTCACCTGCATTGGTTCCAACAATACCTGCACCAATGAGTTGCCCTGTTTCTTTATCAAACAGGACTTTTGTCATACCTTCATTACGACCGATACTTAAAGAACGTCCGCTAGCTGCCCAAGGGAATGCACCTTTTTTAACCTCGATGCCTTCAGCCTCACATTCCTCTTCAGTTTTACCCATCCACGCAATTTCTGGATCAGTATAAGCAACAGATGGAATCGCTCGTGCATCAAAGAAAGATTTGTGACCTGCGACATTTTCAGCAGCGGTTTTACCTTCATGGGTGGCTTTGTGTGCCAACATAGGTTGACCAACCACATCACCAATCGCATAAATATGATCAACATTGGTTCGTTGTTGTTTATCGACTTCAATAAAGCCCCAATCATTTACAGCGACACCTGCGTTCTCTGCACCAATGAGCTTCCCGTTAGGACTACGTCCGATAGAGACCAGTACTCGATCAAAAGTATCAGACTCAGGAGCACCACGTTTAGAACCGACTTTTTCACCTTCAAAGGTACAGACTAATCCTTTTTTAGTAGGTTTGATTTCAGTCACTTTGGTATCCAGAAATATATTTTCATATTTCTTTTTAATTCGGCGTTCTAATGGTCGAACAAGATCACGATCAGCACCAAGCATTAATCCTGAACCTAGCTCTACAACGGTAATATCAGTGCCAAGTGCATCATAAACTGTCGCCATTTCAAGACCGATAATACCGCCACCCACGACTAACATACGTTTAGGAACTTCTTCGAGTTCTAATGCACCAGTAGAGTCCATTACACGAGGGTCATCCCAAGGAATGAAAGGGAGTTTGGTTACACGCGAACCAGCCGCGATAATACAATTATCAAAACCGACGGTGCTGGTACTGTCATCATCTGCAGTGATTTCGATCGTATTTGCCGAAGTGAACTTACCATAGCCATGGAGTATTTGTACTTTACGTTGTTTAGCCAGTTGCTTTAAACCACCAGTCAATTTATTAACAATGCCTGCTTTATAATCTCGAACTTTATCTATATCAATTTTTGGCTTACTAAAAGTAACACCAAGATGATCTGCTTCTGCCGCTTCATTTATGACTTCTGCAGTATGTAAGAGTGCTTTTGAAGGAATACAACCTACATTCAAACAGACTCCACCAATATTGGGATACTTCTCAATTAAAATAACGTCAACACCAAGGTCTGCGGCTCGAAATGCCGCAGTATAACCACCTGGGCCAGAGCCAAGAACAAGCAGTTTAGCATGCTGATCTACTTCTCCATCAAAGCTAGCAACTTTCGGAACAGGAGTTTCTGATGTCTCAACTTTAGATACTTCTTTTTCAGTAACTATCTCTTTGGTATTAGCTGAAGCACTTTCCTTAAATAACGCGATTAAACTGCCTTGTTTTATTTTATCACCCACTGAAACTTTAATTTCAGTGATTTCACCTGAGGAAGGTGATGGGATTTCCATTGAGGCTTTATCCGATTCAACGGTAATGAGAGAGTCTTCGGCTTGAACGCTATCACCTTTGCCGACAAGTACTTCAATTACTTCTACTTCGTCAAAATCACCAATGTCGGGTACTTTAATTTCTATTGTCACTGTTTTAATCTCTGTAATTTGTATGTTAATGAATTATTGCTATCAGATTGCTTCTCAAACTTTTACCAGTTCAAGGCGGTAAATGTGAGCCTACAATTGTAAGTGATCATTTTTCAACGTGGAAAGTACGTTTAGATGTGATCTGATAGTAATAACTTAGACCATCATTCGTCTAATGTCAGATAACATTTTACTTAAATGTGTTGTAAATCTTGCGCCATCAGCACCATCAATCACACGGTGATCATAAGACAGTGATAATGGAAGCATTAAACGTGGCTCAAATTCTTTTCCATTCCATTGTGGTTCCAGCTTAGAGCGCGACACACCTAGGATTGCAACTTCAGGTGCATTCACAATGGGTGTGAATTGAGTTCCGCCAATACCACCAAGGCTAGTGATGGTAAAACAACCGCCTTGCATATCAGAGGGCTTAAGCTTTTTATCACGAGCTTTTGTGGCAAGCTCTCGAATTTCTTGTGATATTTCAATTAATGACTTCTGATCTGCTTCACGGATAACGGGAACAACCAAGCCGTTTGGTGTATCTACGGCAATACCCACATTAAAATACTTTTTCAGAATAAGATTTTCACCTGTGATATCCAATGAACTATTAAAACGTGGGAAGGCTTTTAAAGAGGCAACTACTGCCCAAACGATAAAGGCTAAAGGCGTAATTTTAATGCCTTCTTTTTCCATTTCCTTGCCCATCTGTTTGCGGAAGGCTTCCATGTCAGTAATGTCAGCTTCATCAAATTGGGTTACATGAGGTACAGTCACCCAGCTCCGGTGTAAATGTTGCCCTGTAAGCTTGTTGATTTTGCTAAGTGCTTCGCTGTCTATATTGCCCCATTGACTGAAATCAACTTCGGGAGCGGGTTTAATGCCTAGAGATGCACCACTTCCACTTGAGGTAGACATTGCTTTTTTAACAAAGCCTTTTACATCGTCTTTATTGATACGACTTTTGCGACTTGTTCCATCAACATTTCCAAGATCGACACCGAGTTCACGTGCAAATCTACGTACAGATGGACTGGCATAGGCTTTGCTAAATCGTACTTCATTAATTTGTGCCGTTGGAGAAGGCTTATCACTGGGCAGTTTACCCGGTGAAGATTTAGCAGGAGTAGATTTAGCAGGTGCCATTTGCTCGTGTTTAGTTTCTTCTTTCTCTTCTTTCTCTTCTTTTGCTGGAGCAGTAGCTGCCGAAGCATCAACATCCATCATAATAATGACGCTACCCTCAGAGATTTCATCTCCGACAGATACCTTAAGCTTAACGACTGTTCCAGACTCACTGCTTGGAATTTCCATGGAAGCTTTATCAGATTCAACTGTAATTAGTGAATCTTCAACTTGAACCACATCACCTTCTGCAACTAATACTTCAATTACCTCAACTGAATCAAAATCACCAATATTAGGCACTACGATTTCTTTAATACTCATTTGAATGCCTCCTTATGCTTTAAGTGGATTAAGTTTTTCAGTGTCGATACCATATTTTTTAATGGCTTCATCTACCTTGGCTGCAGCAATTGTGCCGTCATCGACCAATGTTTTTAAGGCAGCGATAACAACATGGTGTGCGTTAACCTCAAAATGTTTACGAAGGTTTTTGCGCGTATCACTTCGACCAAAGCCATCTGTGCCGAGCACGGTATAGGATGTAGAAATCCATTCACGTATTTGATCTGGGTACTGACGAATATAGTCCGTTGCTGCAATAACAGGACCTCTATGTCCTTTTAGTTGTTGCGTAATATAAGGAACTTTGGCTTTTTCTAGCGGATGTAAACGATTCCAACGATCCGTATCTATTGCTTCACGAGAAAGTTCATTAAAGCTGGTACAGCTCCATATATCAGAGTCAATGCCCCAATCTGACAGTAATAACTCAGATGCTTCAATGACTTCTCTAAGAATGGTGCCAGAACCCATTAGCTGAACTTTATGCTTTTTCTTACCGCCGTTTTTAAGCAGATACATGCCTTTGATAATGCCTTTTTCAGTTCCCTCAGGAAGGGCGGGTTGCTGGTAAGCTTCGTTCATTGCAGTGATGTAGTAATAAACATCTTCTTGACTACAATACATGCGTTTCATGCCATCATGAATAATCACTGCCATTTCATACGCATAGGTAGGGTCATAACTAATACAGTTAGGAATTAAGCCAGCTTGCACCATGCCATGCCCGTCTTGATGTTGTAGACCTTCACCCGCTAGGGTAGTACGACCTGCTGTCGCACCAATTAAGAATCCGCGTGAACGACAATCACCAGCAGCCCATGCTAAATCAGCAATACGTTGGAAACCAAACATAGAGTAATAAATATAAAATGGCATCATATTTACACCATGAGTACTGTATGCCGTAGCGGCGGCTATCCATGATGAGAATGCACCCGCTTCAGTGATACCTTCTTCAAGAATTTGCCCTGTCTTATCTTCCTTATAGAACATGACCTGCTCTTTATCTTGCGGCTCATAAAGCTGACCTACAGATGAAAAGATTCCTAGTTGACGGAACATACCTTCCATGCCAAAAGTACGTGCTTCATCAGGTACAATGGGTACCACATATTTACCCATATTCTTATCACGAGTAACCATAGTGAGAAGACGAACAAAGGCCGTTGTCGTAGATATTTCACGATCACCAGAGCCATCTAAAATAGCTTTAAAAATATCCAGAGAAGGAACTTTTAGTGGCGCAGCACTACTATTTCGTATAGGTAAAGAGCCGCCTAATTTTTTACGGTGTTCTAACATATAGTTGCGTTCTTCACTGCCTTCTTCAGGACGGAAGTAGGTTGCAGCAGCCGCTTCTTCATCACTTAATGGGATATTAAAACGATCTTTAAATGCGATCATTTCATCTTCACTGAGTTTCTTTTGTGAATGTGTTCTGTTTTGACCCTCACCCGCAGAACCCATGCCGTAACCTTTTACTGTATGTGCAAGAATGACGGTAGGTTGACCCTTATGATTCACTGCAGAATCATATGCGGTATAAACTTTATGCGGATCATGACCACCACGATTTAAGCGCCAGATATCATCATCAGACATTTTTTCAACCATTGAAGCAAGTTCTGGGTAAGCACCAAAGAAATTCTCACGAACGTAGGCACCGTCTTTCGCTTTATAGTTTTGGAATTCCCCATCAACAACTTCAAGCATACGTTTTTTGAGGATACCATCTTTATCTTTAGCTAATAATGGATCCCAATAGGACCCCCAAAGTACTTTAATAACATTCCAACCTGCACCACGGAACATAGCTTCAAGTTCTTGAACTATCTTTCCATTGCCACGTACGGGACCATCAAGGCGTTGTAAGTTACAGTTGACTACCCAAGTGAGGTTATCTAAATCTTCACGCCCAGCCAGTGAGATTGCTCCCAGTGTTTCAGGTTCATCTACTTCGCCATCACCAACAAATGTCCAAACACGACGATCTTTCGTGTCTGCTAATTGGCGGTGATGTAGGTATTTCATAAAACGTGCTTGATAAATCGACTGAATTGGACCAAGCCCCATGGAAACGGTAGGAAATTGCCAGTAATCAGGCATTAACCACGGGTGTGGATAGGAAGATAGCCCAGGTTTATCTGTTTCTTGACGGAAAGTATCTAAGGTTTCTTCATCAAAACGCCCCTCTAAAAAGGAACGTGCATAGATGCCGGGGGTTATATGACCTTGGAAATAAATTAGATCGCCCCCATTTTCTGGTGAAGGAGCATGCCAAAAGTGGTTAAAACCGACATCGTATAAAGTAGCAGAAGATGCAAATGAGGCTATATGACCGCCAAGTTCAGCACTTTTTCGATTGGCGCGAACAACCATGGCGGCAGCATTCCAGCGTATGTAACAACGAATGCGACTTTCAATGCTTAAATCACCGGGATTGGCTTTTTCTAAGTGTGTTGGAATCGTATTAATGTAAGCAGTGTTTGCAGAATAAGGAAGGTTGGCACCATTATGGCGTGCCGTATCGATGAGTTGTTCAATGATAAAATGAGCGCGTTCAACGCCTTCTGCTTCTATTATCGCTTCTAATGACTCAGTCCAGTCCAGTGTTTCTTGTGGATCGACATCATTTATCTTATTCTCACTCATTGTTATTCCAGCTCTATTTATTATTGCATATATTATATCATTACTTTGATGTTTTTCGATACCAAAATAAAACAGCTTATAATACAACAAGATACACGGCCAGAATAAATATATAACGCTTTGTGTCCTTTTTGTGATGGTTGTTGTAAGCTTGTTAAATGACTACAATAAGCAGTTCTGACTTGCAAAGTCCACTGATTCAAAAAATGACTAATAACACACAACAAAACGTTGAAGATAGTATTGATAATACTACTGACGACAATGAAATTATCCATCCAGTAGGAGGGCGCTTTCGAGGCTTTCTACCGGTAGTTATTGATCTTGAGACAGGGGGATTTAATCATCACACCGATGCATTACTTGAAGTAGCAGCAGTGACGCTTAGAATGGATGCAGATGGAATGTTTCATCCACATAAAACCTATGGTTGGCATGTTACGCCTTTTGAAGGCTCAAATCTTGAGCCTGCCTCATTAGAAGTAAACGGAATCGACCCTAATCTACCGTTTAGACAGGCTATCGCCGTAGATGAAAAAAAATGTTTAGATGAGCTTTTTTCACTTATTCGCAAAGAGATGAAACTGAATAAGTGTAAGCGAGCCATTTTAGTGGGTCATAATGCTGCTTTTGATTTAAATTTTATGAATGCAGCTGTTAAAAGAACCAACAAGAAGCGTAATCCATTCCATCCATTTAGTACATTTGATACCGTTACATTATCTGCTATGGCTTATCGCCAAACTGTATTGGCACGTTCTGTTAAAGCAGCAGGTTTCCCGTGGGATGCAGAGGAAGCTCATTCTGCTGTTTATGATACTGAAAAAACAGCAGATCTATTTTGTAATATAATCAACCAGTGGGAAGAGAATATTGGCACCAAGTCTTTGAGCAAAACGCTTGAAAACGAATAGCAATCTTCAAAAAAAGGGGGGGGTGCCATATTAAGGTAATAAAGGTTGATCTAAAATTCACTGCTACACGTAACCTATAAACTGTTGTGCTAAAAGATTAAAAAAATTCTAAAGGAGATCAAAATGAAAAAACTTTTTCTACTAACTTTGGTTGCACTAAGCCTGACTTCGATAGCATCTGCGGATATAATTAAAAAAGCGAGTGCTCACAGTGTGAAAGAAACGATGGATAAGTTCGAAACACTGGTTAAATCCAAAGGCTTTGGTATTTTTGCTCGCGTTGACCATAAAAAAAATGCGGCTGGCATTGATATGAAAATGAATGATGCTGAGGTTTTGATTTTTGGTAACCCAAAAGGTGGCACCGTTTTGATGAATAAAGACATTGGAATGTCTTTAGATTTGCCTTTACGTGTTGCCGTTTATAAAGATAATGATGGTAAGGTTTGGTTAAGCTATCATGATCCAAAAGATTTTACAGCAAACCATGATGTAGCAGGTATTCCTGTTATAGATAAAGTAGCTGCTGGTTTAGATAAACTGACAACTGCTGTTACAAAGTAACTAAACCAACATAAAAGAAAAAAGCCGAGCATTGTCTCGGTTTTTTGGTATTAATAATAATTTAATGTGATTACCTATGAATAAGAAACTAGTACTAATTATCCTTTCAACCATGATGCTTGCACTATCGGCATGTAATTCAAATCCAGCTTCTAGTGTTGATAAGACGACAACGACAACAGCAGCAGCAGAACCTATTCCACAAGCAGGTGGTTATAGTAATATTGATAATGCAAAGTTAGCTGAATTTATTAAATCTGGAATGACTGTTATTGATATTCGTCGCAAGGAAGAATGGCAGCAAACAGGTATAATTAAAGGGAGTAAAACAATTACTTTCTTTGATAATACGGGGCGTATAAACCCTGATTTTGTTCCAGAGTTTACGGCGATAACAAATCCTGAGAAAGCTGTTGTTTTAATCTGTCGTACTGGCAATAGAACTCAAGCAGCAAGTCAGGCGATCGCACAACAGTTAGGTTATAAAACGGTTTACAATGTTACCCATGGAATTACGGGTTGGATTGCTGAAAAAAGGACAGTGGAAAAGTATTAGTCGACAAACTAACAGCTTTTCTAAAAACTGTAGCCTAACGAGAGAAAGAAATTTTTAAATAAAATAGTTTTTTTGTATTAGGCTCATCAGTTTTCTAATTTTAAATTAGTGAATCACCCTAGCTTTGCCATTTCGTAACAATAGTTTTACCTTGTCACCTTTGCTAAAAGAGATTTTATTGTCTTGGGTGACTGCTATGGTTTCACCAGATTTTTTCTTTACAATAATCTCTTGAGCAACTTTATCTCTGGTAGCATTTCTAAATATTCTTCCAATTGTTCCAACATCAACTGAGCCATAAACTCCGCTGTGTCCACCAGAACCAACTGAAACACCAACGTTGCCATAGGAATCTATTGATTCGGGTTTTAGTTTAACTGTTTTAACAGAAATAACGGTTCCAAGTTCAACAGTTTGTTGTTTGTTTAATTGATTGTCCACAGAATTTGTTGAGCAAGACGAGAGAATCATACAAAGAAGTACTAGCTTTAAGTATTTCATGGGTTCCTTTACTGGTGTTATTCGATTTTTCCTAAACAATCTAGATAAGTGTTTTCATCAGGAAGAACATTATTCTGTTGGGCTTGCCAAATCATTTCTGCAAGGCATTCCATCATTTCATGTTCAGCATCATGACTACCTTTTAGAGTAACTAAACGCTGATAAAGTTCAGCAATACCCGGCGGTCTATTGGTACTAACCTGTTCACGCAGTCCTAAATGCATACCTAAATGTAAAAAAGGGTTGTTGTCGCCCATTTCTGGCAAGAAGTCAGCATTTATTCCTGCCTCTTCATTTTCAAGTAATTTATGATACTCAGGATGCTCTTTAATCGCGGCAACAACCTGCTGTTCAAGAGGACTTAGTTTCTCTTTTTGGTTTAAATGTTTTTTCCAACTATCGTAGTAAAACTGTCTTAATTGTTCGCGTTGATCACTCATAACATGATTCCTTCAAATACTTTTAGGTGGTTCTGTTAACCAATTTTTTAAATTATCCGCGACCTTATCAATAACACGTTGTCGCGCTTCAATCGCAGCCCATGCCGTATGGGGCGTTAAAATAAGATTGGGGATATCATCAGCTAATAAAGGATGATCAATCGGTGGGGGCTCTTTTTCAAGGACATCAATACCAGCTCCCGCAATTTCACCCTGTTTTAAAGCCAATGCTAAGGCAGCGTTATCAATCACAGCACCACGTGAAGTATTGATAATCAACGCACTGGATTTCATCTGTTTGAATTCATTGCTACTGATTAAATGTTTTGTTTGTGGTGTTAATGGACAGTGGATACTGAGAACGTCTGCCTTGGATAATAGTTCTTTCAAGGGTAAGCGATCATCACTTCGAACCGTTGTACCAACACGTTCTGAAATAAGTATTTTCATGCCAAATGCGCGCGCTAATTGCTCTGTTGCTTTGGCAAGATTTCCATAACCAATTAACCCCAGTGTTTTTCCAGATAATTCATTTATTGGGTATTTTAAGCTCGAAAACTGCCCACTTCGTGACCATTCGCCACTTTTAGTTAAATTGTTGTATTGAATAATTTTGGTAGATAGTGCTAACAGTAAAGCGAAAACATGTTGTGACACTGAGCCAGAGCAGTAGTCTGTTACATTATTGACTGTTATCTCCTGTTGCTTACAATAATCAAGATCAACATTATCCATACCTGTAGCAGTGAGTAAGATAAGCTTTAATCTAGGCAGTTTTTCCAGTAAAGCTTGATCAAAAAGAACTTTGTTAGCAACTGCGATAGTCGCATTATCGAGTCTTTCAAAGCGTTGTTCAGAAGTGGTACTTTCAAACCTTTGCCAATGATCTACCGATTCAATAAGACCCTTTAGATCTAGATCACCTGGATTAAAACTTTTTTCATCAAGAATGACGGCTTTTAGTTGACTACTCATAAATCTTTTCCTTAAAATCACACAAATCAGAAATCAAACAAGCGGCACATTTAGGTTTTCGTGCTACACAAATGTAACGCCCGTGTAAGATTAGCCAGTGGTGTGCATCGACCATAAATTCTTTAGGTATAAAGCGTAGTAGCCGTTTCTCAACTTCTAAAACATTTTTTCCTTTAGCTATTCCCGTTCGATTTCCGACACGAAATATATGTGTATCTACTGCCATGGTTGGGTGACCAAAAGCCGTATTTAAAACTACGTTTGCTGTTTTTCGTCCTACGCCAGGGAGTGCTTCAAGGTCTTCTCGGTTATCAGGAACGACTGAATCATGTAAATCAATTAACATTTTACAGGCTTTAATTACATTTTTTGCTTTGCTGTTATAAAGACCAATTGTTTTTATATAAACTTTGAGACCTTCTTCACCGAAGGCATAAATACTTTCAGGAGTATTTGCAACGGGAAATAGTTTATCTGTTGCTTTATTGACGCTGACATCGGTTGCTTGTGCGGATAGGGTAACAGCCACTAAAAGCTCAAAAGGGTTGTTGAAATTTAACTCAGTAGTCGGGTGCGGATTTGCTTCTTTCCAGCGACTGAAAATTTCGTATCGCTTATCATTGTTCATTTCAAAACTCTATTGTTTGCTATAGAGAATGTACAATCTTCAAATAAAGGGGGGGGTGCCATATTGTCTTTCATGACTTCAGCAACAAACAATATACGCATGATAGATCTATTTCTATTTTTTATTTTCATCATTAATACTTTCATATTTAATTAAATGTTTATCTGTTGAATAATGGCAGAAAAATGTGATATTTCGAAGGTTAATATGGGAATTATAGAGTATAAAGAAGGTGAACATAGGGCAAAATTCATTGGGCTCAGGGTCACTGTAAATGTTGGTGGAGATTATCGACAAAAGTACTTTAACTTTAAAAAAGCTGAGACAGATGATGATATACACAAACTCAGAAAAGCAGCAGATGATATAAATATTCAATGGAATATGGAACGTACCCTTATTCAGTCTAAGAAGTATATTGATAGTAGAGAAAAACGTCGTACATCTTCAGCTTTCACTACGGGTGTCTCGGGTGTGAAAATGAAATTTTCCCATACAATCAAGCATAGAGGTGGCAAAAATAAAAAATATTACACTCCGTATTTTGTTATATCAGGTTCCCAAGATGGAGTTCGCTTTAATAAGACAATTAATATTATTCGATTTGGTTTTGATATGGCATGGTTTAAAGCGATTGCTTATTATGCTGATCAAAAAGGAATAGCAAATTACTCTCATCTACTAGAAAGAAAACCTCCTGTAGAACAGTTTTTTATCATTCATAAATATCAACAATCAATGGGGCATATCATTCCCTTGCGTCGTATGCCTGCAGAATTAGACATTAGTCTAGCTACAACTAACGGTTAATATTCCGCATCGTTTACTTTATACTGCGTCCAATATTTTTAGCTGGATGTTTATAGTGAGCAAAACATATAAAGACTTGATAGCAGATGCATTATCAGAAGTTAACGAAATTCTGCCATGGGATTTAGAAGATCAATTAGAACATTATCCTGACACCTTGTTATTAGATGTGCGTGAGCCAGATGAATACGATGGTGCATTTATCAAAAATTCACTTCATATACCTAGAGGTACCTTAGAGCAGGCCTGTGAATGGGATTATGCAGAAACAATTCCTGAATTAGTTAACGCTAGAAAACGACCTGTACTCGTGATTTGCCGTTCTGGAAATCGCAGTGCTTTAGCTGCATTGACTTTAAAGATGATGGGTTATGAGAACCCTATTTCTTTGAAATTGGGTATTAAGGGCTGTAATGATTCGGATATAGTATTATTGAATAAGGCAGGAAAAGAGGTTGATCCTGATTGGGCGGATGAGTTTTTTAATCCACCCGTTAATGAAGAGCAGTTATCGGATAATAATTAGTACATCAACTAGTCACCCGATGCAATAGGGCGTTTTCTGTCTCTGATCCATTCACTCCAAGAGCCAGCGTATAATCTAGAACCTTGTAAGCCTGCAATTTCCATTGCTAACATATTATGGCAAGCAGTAACGCCAGAGCCACAAAGGTGAACGATGTCGCTGGCTGTTTTATTGCTTGCTTGTTCTAAAATTTCGTTAAACTTTTTTCGTAATTGATCTGCATTTAAAAACAATCCCTCATCATTTAAATTAAGCTGAAAAGCACGATTAAGTGACTTAGGGATTCTCCCAGCAATGGTATCAATTGGCTCAGATTCACCACGATAACGTTCAGGTGTTCGTGCATCAAGTAAGATGAAATTTTGACTTTCAATGTTTTGTAGCACTTGATCTGTACTCAAGTTAGCGTTTTCGTCAACTTTGGCAGTGAATATTTTCTGCGTCGGTTTAGGTATGACCTTATTTAAAGACCGACCTTCTTTTCCCCATTGAGGAATCCCACCATCCAGTACAGCTACTTTACTATGACCAAATGTACGCAGTTGCCACCACAAGCGTACTGCAAACGCACCACCAACATCATCATACACAATGAGCTGTGTTTGATTATCAACTCCCCAATCTCCTAATGTCTGAATAAACTTATCATAGTCAGGAAGAGGGTGCCTACCCGTTGTTGGCGTTACAGGTGATGATAAATCATTCTCCAAATGACAAAAGATAGCACTTGGTATATGACCATCCGAGTAGGCTTTAAATCCGGCATTATGGTCTGACAATGATGCGCGACAATCAAAGACTACCCAATTTTCACGATTTAGATTACTTTCTAAATCATGAGTAGGTATAACCGTGGTATAGATCATGTCATGAGTGGATGACAACGGTTATACCACAGCGCAAAATCTTTGCTATGCGTCATTGCACGCCTAACTATACCGAGTTCATGGCATGAATTTAAAACACCAAATATACTGCAATCAACAAAGCTAGGCTTGTCACCACCATAAAAAAGCTGACTGTTTAATCCATCATTGACCCAGTGATCAATACCTTCGAGATACTCTTTTTCAGGATTTTGGATATTGTATTTTACTTTCATTTTGCGGGCGACTTTAGGCATTATCATTGCACCTATAAATGGAATAAAGAACCCTTTTAAACCACCAGAATGGATAATTTTTTTAATATTCATTCGAGATGTTTTAAAATCAGGATGGATTAAAGGAGGTAGGTAATGCACTAATGTATTATCTAGCCATTCTGTCCATTTTTTATCAGCATCAGTTATTTCTAGTTTAGTGTAGTTTTCATTGAGGTACTCAATAATCTTAGCTGATTCAACGATAACTTTATCATTATCTTTCAGAACAGGAACCTTTCGGTGATCAGTGATTTCCTTTAGTTCTTTCATTCCACGAGGGGATACCTCAACAACTTGATAAGGTGTTTTTGTGAAATTTAGTAAAGCACGTACTTTGCTACAAAAAGGACAGGATTTAAATTGGTAAAGTGTAATCATTGATACTCACATGTTATTTTATTATTCTTAAGATCATACATTAACAAACTTAAGAGTACTTAATTTATTAGATATATTTTAAGGTAAGACAAAAGAACTTGAATTTTTACAATGGTGCCTAATACACAACTAGTTTTTTGATTTATTTTGTTGAGAAACAGCTTTTAGATATTCACGCCAATAGATTTTCCTATTATTTTTATTAATCCAAAATCCCCAGTGATGTTTATATTTTCCATGCCAAAAAAACATCCAAGCATTTTTATTATTAACAATTCTATGTGCAGCGGCACGGCGGCTAGAGATACTATAAAGCATCTGAAAGCGTTTCACTTTACTCACTTTGATTGAAGCATCATTGTTCCTGATAAGTTCAATAAATTGACCTTTGAAAACAAATCGTCCCCAATTCCAAGGATAGTCACGCGTATGATTAAAATCAGAACCTACTAATTTTTGAATATATAAACCTCTGCCACGATAAGTTTTACCCTTACTTTTTTTACCATAAAGAATATAGCGTATGAGATAAGGCTCAAGGCTCGCATTGATCATAACCTCTTTGCGGTTTAAGCGATTCATTAAACTATCGAGGCTTGATCTAATCATGGTATTTAGTTGTGACTCCTTGTGTAACGATAGTTACTTATAAAGGTAATTGTTGTCAAGCTCATAGCCGTATGATTTTTATGCAGTTAATTACAGGAACTCTCTTATTTCTCCTGTCTTTGTCTTACCACTTCGTATAAACAGACCCCCGTCGCCACAGAAACATTTAAACTAGAAATCTTTCCTGCCATGGGAATAGATATAAGTTCATCACAATGTTCTTCCGTTAAGCGTCGCAATCCTTTACCTTCTGCACCCATTACAATAGCAGTGGGCGTTTTAAAATTCTGAGTATATAAATCACCACGTGCTTTATCACTTGTGCCTATAAACCATATTCCTAGTTTTTTAATTTTTTCCATGGTGCGAACTAAATTAGTGACCTGCACAAATGGCACCGTCTCAGCAGCCCCAGAGGCAACTTTACGAGCAGCAGGTGTTAACCCAACCGCATTATCTTTAGGTGCAATAACAGCATGAACACCAGCACCCTCAGCAGTACGCAAACAAGCACCAAGGTTATGAGGGTCAGTTACCCCATCAAGCACAAGCAGGAGTGGTATTTCCTCAAGCTTATCTAGTAACACCAATAAGTCATCTTCTTTATAAGATGCAGGCGCATTGTATTCAGCGACGACTCCTTGGTGTTGGCGTGTTTTGGCAAGTTTGTCTAGCTGAGACATATCAGCACGGTGTGCTATTAGTCCACGCTTTTGGGCGTGATTAATTAACTCTTTAACACGCTGGTTGCGTTTATTTTCAGCAATCCATACTTGAGTGATGTTATCTGCATCATTTTTGAGGGCAGATTCGACGGCGTGTATGCCTGTAATAAGTGTTTTCATTATTTAAACAAACCTACCTACGTTTTAAGCTTTTTTCTGATTTCTGTGGCAAAAGTCACTTCTTCTTTTTCCCTTTCCAATTTTTATTCTTGTTTCCTTTTTTGTTCTTTTTTCGAGGCTTTTCATAACCATCGTCACCAGAGTCTGGCAATGTAAAATCAATCTTGCGATCATCTAAGTCAACACGGGCGACGACAATTTCTATAGGATCACCAAGGCGGAAGTTTTTTCCCGAGTTCTCGCCTGTCATCATGTGTTTTGCAGCATCAAAATGGTAGTAATCGCTTTTTAGTGCGGTAACGTGTACCAGACCTTCTACAAAGACTTCATCCAGTTCAACAAATAAGCCAAAACTGGTGACAGTAGAGATAACACCTTTGAATGTTTCGCCAACCTTATCGAGCATATATTCGGCTTTTAACCATGCCATTACATCACGACTGGCATCATCAGCACGTTGTTCGCATTGAGAACAGTGCTCGCCGAGTGCTTTCATCTTAGGGTAATCATAATGATAACCCTTGGCATTTTTGTTATTAATGATATGCAAAATAGCACGGTGAACTAATAAGTCAGGATAGCGACGAATCGGAGATGTAAAGTGAGCATAATGATCTCGCGAAAGTCCAAAATGGCGCGTGCTTTCTGGGTTATTTTTATCCACGGGGGCATATTGGGCACGACTCATGGAGCGTAGCATAACGGTTTGAATCAAATGTGCATCAGGTCTATCTATCACGCTATTGAGTAATTTGGCATAGTCTTTTGGTTGTGGCTTATCACCACCACCGAGAGATAAACCTAAACCTCCTAGAAACTCATGTACTTTGGTGAGTTTTTCGGTATTTGGTCCATCATGCACTCGGTGCAAAGCGGGAATTTTATGTTTCTTTAAAAACTTAGCGGCACAAACATTAGCAGTCACCATACACTCTTCAATCAGCTTGTGTGCATCATTGCGCTCTGTAGGTTTAATGCTTTCTATCTTTTTATCATCACCAAAAATGATTTGTGTTTCGCTTCTTTCAAAGTCAATCGAACCACGCTCTGTTCTTGCTTTACGCAGGACTTTATAAAGGGCATATAAATCATCTAAATGATCTGTAATGCCAGCATATTCTTTTCTTAAAGTAGCATCTTTATCAACGACTATAGCTGCCATTTTAGTGTAGGTAAGGCGTGCAACTGAGTGCATAACAGCACTTGTGAATTGATAATCAACCACCTGTCCTTCTGGATTAATAGTCGCCTCACAAACCATACATAAACGATCAACCGCAGGATTTAAAGAACATAAACCATTAGAGATTTTCTCTGGCAACATTGGGATAACTTCGGCGGGGAAATAAACCGAAGTGCCACGATTCCATGCTTCTTTATCGAGTGCGCTATCTATTGGCACATAGTGCGAAACATCGGCAATGGCAACGGTGAGTTTCCAGTTGCCATCTTTTGTTTTCTCACAGTAAACGGCATCATCAAAATCACGTGAGTCTTCACCATCAATCGTAACCAAAGGCATTTTGCGTAAATCGGTACGACCTTTTTTATCTTCTTCTAAAACTTCAGCGCTAAGTGATTCGGCTTCGGCGGTTGTTTCTGCTGGCCATGTATGGGGTAAATCATGCGAGCGTAGGGCAATATCAATTTCCATGCCTGGTGCCATATGATCGCCAAGTGTTTCAACGATTTTACCTATTGGCTGATGTCGTGATGTTGGGTATTCGACAATGCGGGTAACAACGATTTGACCATCTGTAGCATCACCAGCATTCTCTGGTGGAATAACAATATCTTGAGCAATGCGGGAATTATCAGGCGTAACAAAGCCTAGCCCACTTTCAACAAAGTAACGACCGACTACGGATTCTGTATTGTGTTCAAGAATTTCAACAATGGCACCTTCACGACGACCTTTACGATCAAGCCCAGTTACGCTAGCAAGCACAACATCACCATGCAAAACTTTACGCATTTGTTTGCCATGAAGGTATAAATCTGAACTTCCATCTTCTGGCAATAAAAAACCAAAGCCATCGGGATGACCCGAAACACGACCCTTTACTAAATCAGCTTTAGTTGTTGGAACGTAGGTTTTATTACGGTTATAAATAATCTGTCCATCACGTTCCATGGCACGCAGACGATATTTCATCGCGTCAAGATCTTGGGATTCTTCCAATTCGAGTTTATCAGCAAGGTCACGAAAACCAATAGGTCCTCCACTTTTTTCCATGACTTCTAGCATTAGCTCACGGCTAGGAATAGGGCGACCATATTTCTTGGCTTCGCGTTTTTTATGTGGATCTTTATACTTTTGTTTACTCATGGGGCGCTATTCTACCTGACATAAACTATAAAGGTAGAATAGTTGTGATTTGGAATTTGGGTATGAGGTATATAATAATATTATCTACAAAAAACTAAGCAACTGTTTTAAATAATTAAGTTCGTCATTTCAAACAACAAACAGGAAGCTCACTAAATTTCGCAGATTTCCACTGTCATAAAAAGGCTTTGAACTCATTGTAAAGGATGCCATATAATAGGGTATGGAAATTTACTATTGTCTAACTATAACCATGTTTCTTAGCATAACGAATCAACCCTGACATTGAATGCGTATCCAACTTACGGTAAATATTTCCACGGTGACATTCCACCGTCCGCACGCTAATTGATAGCTTTTCTGAAACACTTTTATTATTCAAACCGTTAAGTAGCTCAACTAAAATAGCTTGTTCGCGTTTAGTTAGCTTATTTGAATTGTTTTTATTATCATCGAAGACTTTATTTGCCGTAGAACAGAAATGGGTTTTCCCCTTATAAATAGAGCGAACCGCTTCAATCAATTCAAAAGCCGGCTGGTCTTTTAGTAAATAACCTTTAGCACCAGAGTCCAAAGCATTTTGCATATACTCTTTATTGTCATGCATAGTCAGTATAAGGGTTTTAATGTGTGGATGACTTTTAGTTAGTATTCTAGTCGCCTCTAAACCATTTATACCAGGCATACTGATGTCAGTGATTATAATGTCTGGACTTAGGTGTTCTGCTTTTTCTAAAAGCTCTTTACCATTATCTGCGACACCGATAACATCAATATCCTCGATATCTTCAAAGCGGGTGCGAATACCATCTTGAACCAGTGGATGATCATCGGCTAATACGACGGTAATGATATTTTTTTGAGTTAATGATACAGGGATAGAGCTTATATTCATTACTCTAGGATAAAGGAATACTTACGATAACAGTAGTCCCTTTTTTAAGCGATGAATTTACCGTCATATGCCCTTCTAACAATTCAGCACGATCAATCATATTACGAAGACCTAAACCACGATCAGGGTTGGTCTGATCAAGTGTTTGTTTATCAAAACCTAGACCATCATTGTTAATACTCAAGGTGACAATTTTGCGTTTCTTTTCTATTTTGATAATGACGTGTTTAGCAGAAAGTGCATGCT
The DNA here is from genome assembly GCA_036478745.1 of Cocleimonas sp. GTDB lineage: Bacteria > Pseudomonadota > Gammaproteobacteria > Thiotrichales > Thiotrichaceae > Cocleimonas. The sequence goes on along the minus strand of JAZGEM010000020.1, from coordinate 41,095 downwards.
TTTCTATATTATTAATCGCTTCCTGCACAATTCGATAGAAAGCAGTTTCAATGTTTTGCGGTAGGCGTTCTTGTTGGTCTGGATGATCAATTTTATAGCCTATGTTAGTACGTTCAGAAAAATCAGAGACAAGACTTTCTAAAGCGGCGGGAAGACCTAAATCATCTAAAAGGGTAGGTCGCAGATCCCGAGAAATACGACGAACTTCCTGAATACCATTACTTAAAATATCATCAGCGTCATCAATCATATCGGCGACATCTGGGGTATTTACTGGCTCTTTTTGTAAACGGTTTCTTGCTCTATCAAGCTTAAAGCGAACGGAAACCAATAATTGGTTGATTCCATCATGTAACTCTCTTGATACACGTTTACGTTCGTCTTCTTGAAAATTAACCGTTTTATGTGTGAGATCGCGCATTTTTTGGGTGGCGAGACGACTTTCTGATAAATTGATTAGAAAGCCAACTAAGGCTGTTATCAACGTCGCGGCAATGGCAATTAAAGTGGTTAGTAATAGGGTGTTAGTGGTAGATTTTTTTGCTTTAGCTTTTATATTTGCAACGCCTTGCTGGATATCATCAATGTATAAACCGGTGCCAATCATCCATTGCCATTCATCTAAGCTAATTGAATAGCCGAGCTTCTCTACTGATTTACCTCCCGAGGGTTTGTCCCATAAATAACGGGTGAAGCCACCCCCTTGTTTTGCCTTAGTGATTAATTCTTGAATTAAAAACTTTCCGGTATCATCTTGAAAGTTAAATAAGTTCTTTCCTTCGAGATGTGGTTTTCGTGAATGCGCTATATTAACGCCTTGATAATCATAGACATAAAAATAGCCATCTTTACCGAATTCCATACTTTTTAAAATATCATAGACTTCTTTCTGAGCATGTTTTTTAGCGATATTAGGGTTTTCATACACATTAATAATCGCCGTGTAAGCAAGCTCCATATAGTTTTTTAACTCATTCTTTTTTGTTGCCAGTAGTTCATGCTCAAAGGCAATAGCCTGTGTGTTTGCAAGTGTTCTCGTTTGTTGAGTCGTAGCCGCAGAAATTCCTGCAATCGCAAGAATCAAGGGAATTAACGTCAGGAGCGTTATTTTGGTTCGATAAGGTAGATTCTTAAGCATATACAGTGAAGTATGGCAGAGAACAACAAAACTTGTTAAATATAGAGAGGCATTTAATATGGTAAATCAAACGATAAATGAAGCTTCATGAGCTTAAATGACTCCGCTTTTTTTGTCTAATTTCTTGTTTAAAGAGACTTCAACATAACTCAGGTAACGAGTAAAAATGGCTAAAATCATCCTGCTTTTCGTTGTAAATCTTGCTAATAGCCAGCTATTAGCAAGATTCACGCAAATATGCCTAACCATGCGCCACCACAGCAACACACTTTACCCTGTCCAACTAAGGATTCTAGGATAATGATTTTAACGTGGTATTAGGTTCAGACTGATTGATTCCACATATCTGACACAGTCATATATGGCATCCCCCCCTTTTTTAGAACATTTGATCTTCTTGCTTTAAATTTAAGGATAGCCCTCAAGAGGTGCTTTTTTCTAATTAGCCTCACTAATAAATAACAATATTGAGCTTATACATTCTTTATTCATTAAAATCTTTCGGTGACCAAACCCTGTTGTTATTAGTGTCTTAGCATGTGGTGATGCCTGTTGCAGTGGTAAAGCTTGAGAATAGGGCACCTCATGATCCTCTTTATCATGGATTAATAAGAGTTTTCCTTTGACACTTTTAATGGTATTGATAGGTGAAATTTCATCCCAATCCCACGACACATCGTAAGTATTTTTAAATTTTTTAAGAGCAATGTGTTGCATTGAATCCAAAGTAGATTTTCGTAATGAGAAAAGCTCTCCGAACAGTTTTATAATGAAATGCACATCAGAGAAGTAGGCGATTAAAATCACTTTGTTCGGCTTCACTTTGAATTTGTCAATGGCTAAAAGGGCTGTTCCTGTGCCAAAGGAGTGTCCAATGATTGCTTCAAATTCTCCTTCTTTTTCTTCAATTGCTGAAATAATTGAAGCTACATCCAAGATATTCGTTAGCTTGCCTTCAGAGTCACCATGCCCGGGAACATCAAATCCAATCACTCGGTAGCCAGCATCTGTTAAGGGTTTGATGAAAGCATGTAGCTGAGTACAACGACCTCCCCATCCATGTGATAGCAAGACTCTTTTTCCGTCCATATTACCCCAAGAACGAATAGAAATATTTCGTCCTCTACTGTTTAGGTAGCTTAGCGTGGCTTCTTCTCTATATTTTCTTTCACGTCTGGGGATACCAAAATTAGGCGGGGTCATAAACATCCGTAAAGCTAGCTTTCCTGCTAGAGACGGGGTAACAATGCCGAGTATCTTGAAAGTGAAAGTTGTTGCAGAAAAAAACAAACGCATTGTTAAAGGCATTTGATGATTTTTAAAGGGGTGATCTTTTGTTTTTGATGTCATAGGTGTATGTTTATATATGTCAATTATATGTTCTAGAACATAATTAGCTAATTTGCCATTGGCCTTGCTTATTTAATAAAACAATGGCTTTTAACCCAAAAGGTTCTGGAATTATATTCTTTTTGAAACTAATTATTTCAATGCGTTTAGGCTCGATACGTATAACTGCATAATCATCCGCTAAGGGGCCATTTGGAAAAAATAGTTGTAAAAAGCTTTTCCAATACTTTCGTTTTATATCTGGATTTATTTCAATAACAGCTTCACCGTAAATTACTAAGTTGGTATCTTCACGGGTATTATTAAAAGACAGGGTTACTTTAGAGTTATTCCAAATTTCCTCTGTTTTTCTTGAGTGTGTTCCTGTTCCAAACCAAAGTGAAAACGTAGATGGATTGTTATTGTCCAGAAAAGGTTGAATTAAGCGTGAGCTACACCAGCCATTTTCTCCATGACTTGATAGAGAGGCATATTTAGTTTTTTTCAGCATTGTTTCGATGACATGCATACAGTTTTGTAAAGACTCATCATGGTGATTTTGTTTATAACACTTGTAGCGAGATAATAGAGCGTTTGTCAGTTGTTCTCTCATTTCTCTTTCCTCGCATCAGTAAGTTGAACCGTTGCTCCCATTTTTTCGAATATTTGATAGAGACCGTAAATAGTACGGTTATGGAAAATAAATTCTTCTGCAATCCGATCTACAGCAACATTATCATGCAGGTTTTTCATCAGATCTTGCCCACGTCGGGTGTAATCAGAATTCTTAGCGAAATCGAAACTGTCAGTTTTAAATGGAGTGGTAACCCATTGGCCAAAGGGGCGTAAAACGACTTGGTAGAATTCATCGGTAAAATTGTTTTGTGACATACCAATATCATCATAAGCTTGAAATAGCGCCTTTGGATCATCGTTCAAATAAGCCATAATCAATCGGGGGAAAGCATCGCAAAACTGATCGGAAAGTTTCCTTACGCAACCAAAGTCAATGACCGTGATATCCCCATTTTCTTGAAATAAATAGTTTCCGGGGTTTGGGTCGGCATGCATATTTTGTAGGATGTTTGAGCTGTCATCAAAGAAATCAAATAGATTCTGTGCTGCGATATTTATTGTTTCTTGTGAAGGGTTGGTTGCTAACCAATCATCAAGATGTAAGCCTGTAATGAATTCTGTGGTTAATACCCGTTGGCTACTTTTTTCAGTATAAACATGGGGGATTGAAATACCGTTAGTGGTAACGTTTTGTTTAAACCATATTGTATTTTCAGCTTCAATTCGATAATCAACTTCCTCCATAAGCCGAGCATTTATTTCATCTAAAGATTGTAGAATAATTTTGGTATTTGACATCCCGTGTGCAACACCGCGAATCATACTTAAGTCATTTTTAATGGCATTTTTAATACCTGGGTATTGTACTTTCACCGCTACTTTGGTGCCATCTTCTAAAGTCGCCTTGTGTACCTGTCCTAAACTAGCAGCAGCAAAGGCTTCATTTTCAAATGTTGCATAGAGTGTTTCAGGTGCATCACCTAATTCATTTAGCATCACCTTTCTTACCAGTACTCGATTTAATGGCGGGACTTGATGGAATGATTTTTCCAGCTCTTTACGGTAACTCTCGGGCAGAATTCCTTGATCCATGCCAACCATTTGTGCCAGCTTTAATGCGGTTCCGCGCAATTGAGTGAGCGCTTTGAATAATAAGCGAGCATTTTTATCATCGAGTAATTCTTTATTTTCTTGATGCTTTTCTTGGGACAAAAAAGGACGTTTGATTTTATGTGCTAAATGGCTTGCACCGACTTTCATAACCGTTGTGCCAGCGATACGGCTACGGGCGAATTTCCCTTGTGGAACAGGATTAGTCATCTTTATTCCCCTTATTTTTGCTGGTTTTTTTAGACTCCGCTTTTTCAGCTTTCATAAAACTGCGTTTGACTATTTTTGCCGTGTTCTTTAACTCAGTGGCAGAAACAAAGTCATCAAAATGGGTAAGAACATGCGTCCTAAACAAAAAGGAAATTAGATCCAATGATTTGCCGATCAGACCGTTATGCAAAATATTGGCAATAATTTCCATGGTCTTATCTACCAGACTGGTGGTATTGGCAAATTCTTCAGAATCATCCTTAAGCCAATAGGCAAGCACACCCGATTGGTAATCCCAGAATAGACGCGGTAATAACTCTTGATAAGGTTGTTCTGGAATTTCACCAACTTCAATCGCCGCTTCTATCATGTCCGTTACCATCTGGGTAAAGAGACGACGGGTTTCACTTAGCTGGGTGGCGGCTGAGACAGGAGAGTAATAGGTTAGTTTAAAGACTTCCTGTAAGAATTCACGTGCGGGAAGCCATGTTTGTAATTCCATTTCAACCAGTTGTTGTAATTGTTCTTGTAGAGAATACTCATGGAAATTATCAATAGCTTTGAGATTTTCCATCACTTGATGTTGGATATGTTCACAATAACCATAGAGTAACTTCTCTTTAGAAGGAAAGTAGTTATAAATGGTTGCATCACCAACCTTAGCGTGGCGGGCAATTTCGCGCATAGAGGCTGATTTAAAGCCTTTTTCTATGATTACATCAACAGCCGCTTCAAGAATCCTAATCCGTGTTTTAGCTTTTTCTTTCTCACTGACTTTCATAATTATCGCCTTTTATAGAGTGCTACTATAAATAAAATAGCATAAATATACATTTAATGTATAGTAATTATTCTTTAGTGTTTTTGATTGGGTGATTTCTATGAATGTTTTATTAGTGGTGGGTGGTGTTCTCAGTATCCTTGCGGCGTTTCTACATATAGCAATTATTATTGGTGGGGCTAATTGGTATCGTTATTTTGGGGCAGGAGAGAGAATGGCGAAAATGTCAGAGCAGGGCTCAATTATTCCTGCTTTGATTACCTTTGCAATCGCAGTGGTTTTGTTTGTATGGGGTTTGTATGCTTTTTCTGGAGCGGGATTAACTGAGATTACTTTACCTTTTGTGAAATATGCTTTAGTTGCAATTTCAATAATTTATTTAATTAGGGGTTTAGTTCTATTTCCCGCGCTTCTTTTCAAACCTGAAATTGTTGATGGATTTGCGCTATGGAGTTCTTTGCTAAGTTTAGTATTTGGGCTTTGCTATGCCATTGGTACAGTGCAGGTTTTTTATTCTTCATAGCATAGGTTAAACTATGGATATGAACTATTTTAAGCTATTGGCATTTTTGTTTGCCATCGTATTAGCGCCTGTTATGGCAATCGAAAATCCTGTCTTGAATGATATTAAGCCAACAGTTATCAATGGTTTTGACTGGTCTTTGCCAGCGAAAACCAACGCAGAAAATTACTCAGGATTTATTGGAGAACAAGGTTCTGTAAAGGATAATCTTCTTAAGAACAATTTTGTGATTGTGCGTTGGGATAGAGCTAACCCGCAAAAAAATATCTTTAACTTTAATCACTTTGATAAAAAACTAAAGCAATTATTACCTAACAAAGTCTTAGTAAGACTTGAAGTTAATTCAGCCTGTGAAGCACCGCAATGGGCACTTCAGCAACTACGATCTTCCAAGGATAAGTCACTGATTTTTTGGGATGATAATTATATAAATACTCTTAGTCCTTTTATTAAGAAATTTGCAGAGCGTTATTCTGATTCATCCCAATTAGTAGGTTTGCAAATAGGCATTGGTGATGGTGAATATTCAGGCTCTTGTAATAACTTTGATAATAAAAATGGCTGGGGTGAATTCTGGATGACTCCTGATGAGTTATCAGAAGCAAAAACATACTTTGGTTTAACCCCCGTAATTTTTGAAAAGCAGTCGAAGAAAATAATCAACCTTTATGCCGATGCCTTTGGCGAAAATAAATTTAAGCTGGCCTATATGAATCAAGGTCCACTATTTACCTATGGTGAAGGTTCAGAACCCTATAATAAAAAATTAGAAATGCTTACAAACTATGCACTAGATATTGGTCTGGGCACACGTGATGGTGCCATAGAACAGTGGATGAGTTATACCGATAAAATATTCGGTAATAAAATTACCAGTATGCCAGATGGAACGTGCCGACTGGATTTTGATGAAGCCTATGCCAAACAAGTGCAAGGAAGATTTTGGGGTACTGAAAATGAATTTTATGGTAAAGAGCAATATATTCTAGATCGTCATGGACCTTATCAAAATCAGCCTTACCGTTTTTTAGTTAGCTCATTACGTGCGTTACAAATGCGTCGTAACTTTATGTCAATTAGTGATAAAAATATGCAGGAAATGGATCACCCTGATTTTAAAACACAAGACTTTATGCATTACCTGACGAAGGTTTTAGGTAAACGAATAGATAATACACCCGATGCTTTTGTACTCTTAGGTGAGCGTTATATCTCGGCTTTTCGTATGCAGAGCCATAGTCAGCAAGTCTGTGTTAAAAATAGTGGGGATAAAATTAGAATCCGTTCTTTTGGTCGATGGCTAACGGATACTAGCGAGAGCCAACCCGCGATCAAAATTAAAATGCCTGCTTCTGAAAAGTATTGGGATCAAAACTATTACCTGCCTGAAGGAATCGATTACGAATACTTTGCGAGGGAAGCCAAAGTGTTCAACTTTGATTTAAATGATGAGTTGGTGAGAAAACGCTGTAAGCCTGCTTGTAATGTAGAAATTAAAGTGACTTTTAAAGATACTCATAGAACCAAGCTCAAAACCATAATGGATGAAGGTAGCTCGCAAAGCTTACAAACACAGGGTGATATGCAAATCAAAACGGCAACCTTTAGTCTTAAATCAAAGTTTCATAATAAAAACCCTGCATTTGATTTTTCACTTAATAGTGAGAAAGGTAAAATACCTGTAATCATGTTGAGAGTGAATTTTCTTTAACTCCACATCCTCATGCTATACATATCAAACAATGTCTCCATACCAGACGATGAAATAGAGCTAACAGCCATTCGCGCGCAAGGTGCTGGTGGGCAAAATGTTAATAAAGTTTCCTCGGCAATCCATCTACGTTTTGATATCCGTGCTTCATCCCTACCTGAGTTCTATAAAGAACGGCTTGTAGATCTAAAAGATAAACGCATTAATAAAGAGGGTGTGTTAGTCATAAAAGCTCAAAAGTTTAGAACCCAAGAAAAGAATAGGGCAGATGCACTTTCACGATTACAAGGATTTATTAAAAACGTTTCAACGGTGCAGAAAAAAAGGCGACCAACCAAGCCTAGTAGAAATGCCAGAAAAAAACGCATGGATAAGAAAACCCAGCGCAGCAGAACTAAGTCTCTACGGGGAAGAGTTAAAGGGGATTAATCAATCTATATTTAAACTCAAGCAATTATCTAAAAAGACGGGGGGTGCCATCTAACTAATTAAGCTATTATTAGCGTTCAATTAATCAACAATAAAATAGCTTATGAAAAATGCCGATGCCAAAACCATTTTCCTTAAAGATTACCAGCAACCTGCTTTTTGGATTGATACGGTTGATTTAGTTTTTGATCTTGAAGATGATCATGCGCTGGTTACTGCATCGGTGGATTACAAAAGAAATCCTGATTCAGCAATTCAAGACTTAGAGCTTTTCGGTGAAAAGCTGGCGCTTGAACGCATTGCCATTAACGGCTATGAGTTGGATAAAGACGATTACACACTCAGTGATACAGGCTTAACACTGGGCAATCTTGCCGATGAATTCACTCTGGTTATCACGACCAAAATTTATCCACAGACAAATACCTCACTGGAAGGTTTGTATCAATCCAGTGGTAATTTTTGTACTCAATGTGAAGCACAAGGCTTTCGTACTATCACTTATTTCTTAGATCGGCCTGATGTGATGGGCATTTTCACCACCACTATTCGTGCTAATAAAAAAGCTAATCCTGTCATGCTTTCAAATGGAAACCTAATCGACTCAGGTGACTTAGACGATGGTAAGCATTTTGCAAAATGGCATGATCCGTTTAAAAAGCCCGCCTATTTATTTGCGTTGGTTGCAGGTGACTTAGAGCACGTTAGTGATTCATTTACGACGATGTCAGGGCGTGATGTAACACTAGAAATTTACACTGAAGCGCATAATATTGATAAATGTGACCATGCGATGCAATCGCTTAAACGCTCGATGAAATGGGATGAGGAACGTTTTGGACTGGAATATGATTTAGATATTTTCATGATTGTTGCGGTTGATGATTTCAATATGGGCGCGATGGAAAATAAAGGCTTGAATGTATTTAATTCCAAGTTGGTTTTTGCCAGCCCTGAGACCGCTACAGACAATGACTATATTAATATCGAAGCTGTTATTGGACATGAATATTTCCACAACTGGACGGGCAACCGCGTTACCTGTCGAGATTGGTTTCAGCTGAGTTTAAAGGAAGGTCTGACCGTTTTTAGAGATCAGGAGTTCACGTCTGATATGAACTCCCGCGCAGTAAAACGTATTGAAGATGTACGGATGTTACGTACCCATCAGTTTACTGAAGATGCTAGCCCAATGGCGCACCCAATTCGTCCTTCATCCTTTATGGAAATCAATAATTTTTACACCATGACGGTTTATGAAAAAGGCGCAGAAGTAGTGCGTTTATACAATACGCTGCTGGGTGTAGATGGTTTTAGAAAAGGCATGGATTTATACTTTGAACGCCACGATGGTCAAGCCGTAACCACAGAAGATTTTCTTGCAGCAATGGCCGATGCAAATGACGTTGATTTGAGTCAAATGCAAAATTGGTATGACCAAGCAGGTACGCCTACAGTTGATGTTAGTATGGATTATGATGCCGATAAAAAAACCTGCACGCTTAATTTTAAACAAAGTTATAAGGATGACTCATTAAAGCCTGTTTTAATTCCAATGAAAATTGGGTTGCTAAATAACAAAGGCAAAGAAGTTTTAAATGAGACCGTGCAATTAACAGAAGCACAGCAAAGCTTCACCTTTGAGAATATTGAATGTGAAGCCAATGAAAAACTTTTGCCATCATTATTAAGGGATTTCTCTGCACCTGTAAAACTAAATTATACTTATGGTATTGAAGACTTTATTTTCCTAATGCAACACGATAAGGATGATTTTAACCGCTGGGAAGCCAGCCAAAGATTGGCAAAAAGTCTCTTGCTAGAAATGCTAGAACAAACAGAAAAGGGGGAGGCGCTTGGCGTAGAGCCACAGGTAATTGATGCCTACCAACAGGTGCTGGAAAATAAAGACCTAGATCACGCCTTACGCGCAGAAGCACTGACCTTGCCCTCAGAAACAGATCTGGCAGAAATGGTTGAGTCTGCTGACCCGCAAGCTATCCATGAAGTCCGCAAGTTTTTAGCCAAAAGCATCGCACAGGGATTACGTTTTCCGTTAGAGAAAACCTATGATGATCTTCATAAGCAGGGGCAGGGTGAGTACAAAGTTGACCCAAGTAGCATCGGTAAACGTCGTTTAAAAAATGTCTGTTTAAATTATTTAGGGAAAATCAGCGACCCTGGCATTCACGAACAATGTTACCAACAATTTACTACCGCACAAAATATGACCGACACGCTCTCAGCCCTAGCTGTGTTAATCAATATCGAATGCCTACAACGCCAGCAAGCGTTAGATGACTTTGAACAAAAGTGGCAACATGATACTTTGGTTATGGATAAATGGTTCGCGATGCAAGCCAGCTCTAGCCTGCCTAATACCTTAGATAAAGTCAAAACACTAATGAATCACAAGCTATGGAGTATTAAAAACCCGAATAAAGTACGCTCATTGATCGGAGCATTTGCGATGGGAAATCCCGTAAATTTCCATAAAGAAGACGGCTCGGGATATGCGTTTCATGCTGATTTTGTGCTGGAGCTGGATAAATTAAATCCGCAGGTTGCCTCTAGGATGGTAAGGGCTTTGATGAATTGGCGGCATTATGAGGATGGGCGCTCAGGGTTAATGCGTGAGCAGTTGGAACGGATTAAGAAGGTTGATGGTATAAGTGGTGATGTGTACGAAATAGTTTCTAAAGCACTTTAATAATTATTTACAGATTACGCAGAGCTTGGTTCTATAGGTAGAGATTAGTGCATCAACGCTGATACAGATTTTTTTAAAGCTTGGTGTACTAGCAAACCTACTAAAAGGCTGTATCAATTGTGTAAAAAAGGGGGGGGTGCCATATACCACCGTTTAGAGCTCCTTATGAAAACTTGTTTCTTTGCCGTAGTGTGTTCGATTGAAGTTGTTCTGTTATTTCATCTGCTTTTTGTTTCCAGTTAATAGGCATTGTATGTGCAAATATATTCGCATAACGCTTTCCATCAAGTGGCTCGGGTCGTCCATGGGCGAGGCTTGCTGACTCATAGAATAGGATTTCTCCAGGTTTTAAGGTGATTTTGTGTAAGCGCGCATAATGATCATAAATATTAAGTGACCAATCATTATTAACATCTTGGTCTACATTAATAATAGCGCTGATTATATGTGTTTGGTATCGGTCTACATGCATATCTAACATTGCCCCATTTTGATATTCACGTATTCCGTAAACTGCGGTATGTTCTAATTTTTGACCACTCCATTTCTCAAGTCCTGGGAGTAGATATTTAAAAATTTGAGTGCGCAATTGTTTGTTTAAATCGATTATTTTACTTGGTTTATTGTCTATTTTTGAATGAATGTATTTACCGATACTATCGTTTTCTTCAATTGCTAGTTTTGATCTATTGTTTTGATAAAACTGATAAATTTTCTGATATAAATCAGCAGGAAGAGCAGATTTCTTGAAACCTGTTGGAGTAAAAGCGGGTATTTGTTTATGGTGGTAAGGAATAAACGGTGTCTTTAAGTTGGCACCTGTTCTAAACCATTTGGTGATAATGTATTTTTCACCTTTAATGATTGGTTTAGCCCAGTGTAGTGTGTCATTGTTTATTTGATCATTGCTATCAAGGTTATTCCAAATTACAGCTTGTCCTTGTTTGGGTGTAAAGACTAGTCCTAGCTCAGTGAATTCGGTTTGTCCGCCTTCTGCTACCTTATTAAGGTATATCATAAATGTCCAAGTACGTTGACCGTGTTCACTTGCATAACGTTTAAATTCTTCACTATTCGGCTGGAAGTAGTCGGTATGGGTTTTAAACTGATTACCCACTTGATAGTATTGACCTTGAATGCCTTCGGCTCTTTCTTCTTCATAGCCTATGTAGTCGGCAATACGTCGATCTAAATTTTTGATGAAACCATCTGGCTGATCACTGAGATCGCAGGTTTGACTGGTACGAAAGTCTTTATCTGTTTCACTCGAAATGGTTATTGTCGATGGACGACACTGTTGTCGAATGTGAGTAATTACTTGTTTACATTCTTGTTCAGTGAGAAAACCATCAAGCAAATACATATGAGCTTTATCGGTATCGACTTTTTGAGCAAAAGGTAAATGAACATGATCATGGATGCTCATGGTGTTAGAATTTGTATACTCTTTAGTTTGAGAGCATTGTGGTGCTATTTGGGGTTTTTGTGCAATATAGGCAGGTTCAAATAGTTGGCTAGATAATTTCTGATTGATAATGCCTAACACTTCTGCGGAAGTAGGCTGATAACCCATTTCGTAAATAATAGTTTGCGGATGAAAATCATTATCGAGTAAAATTTTAACAATTCCCTCTTTATCACAACCACGATTCAGGTTGTGATGAATCCATTCCTTCCAGCTAGTATCAAATTGATGTTTCATTACTACCTACACATATAACTATTGTTTCAAGTCATAGCATAGCTTTTTTTTGTAGCTTAGATGAGGAGAAAGTTAAAAGTGTAATGGATAATGTGACTTGAATTATGTAAAAAGAGGGGGGATGCTATATGATTTCTAATGGCAACCCCCGCTTTTTTAGAAGATTCTAACGCTTGTTTATTTTCTCTGAAGAGTATGCATAATACTCTTGATTGTAGTCTGGGTTAACCTTGCTACTAATACGCATTAGCACGCTACCTACGATATTTGCATTAGCTCGTTCTAATCGTTTTAAGCTATCCAGCAATCGTGCTTTTTGTGTCTTTCCAGCTTCTACTGTAAAGATAGTAGCATCGGCAATATTGGCAATCACTAATGCGTCTGACAAACCAAGCACAGGAGGCCCATCTATGATGATATGATCGTAGTTGTTACTTGCTGTTTCTAGTAACTCGACCATTTTATCGCTAGATAATAATTCAACTGGATCTGGTGGAATAGGACCAGAAGTAATCACATTTAGGTTTTGAATAATGCAAGGATGGCTCACGTCTTTTGGGGGGGCATCAGCATCTGCAAGATAATTGGTAAGACCTTCCATATTCTTTAGTTCAAGTAGGGTATGAATACTTGGGTTGCGTAAATCACCATCGATTAATAGCACTTTACCACCCGCTTGAGCATAGGCTGTAGCAAGATTTAGGGCGATAGTACTTTTGCCATTTCCAGCACCAGAACTCGTTATAAAGACACTTTTTGGTGCACCACTGCGTGTTGAAAAACGCAAGCTTGTACGTAAAGAGCGTATAGACTCAGCAACGGCGGAGCGAGGTTGTAGGGCTGTTTGTAGCGCTAGTTTCTTATGCCCAGTATTATTCATTTCTGGTATTTGGCTTAACACAGGAAGTCCAGTGGTGCGCTCTAATAGATCACTGTTTTTAATCGTATCATCAACAAACTCTCTTAAGAAAGCAACACCCATACCGAGTAATAATCCTAATAAAAGACCAAAAGCGAGATTGGTTTTTAAGCTGGGTTTAAACTTTTTAGTCGGGGCGCTGGCAATATCAACGATAGAAATATTATTGGTACCAACATTGCTTGCCACTTTAACTGCCATCAATTGTTCTAACTGCTTATTATAGGCAAGTTGATTAATTTCAACTTCTCTTAGCAAACGATTAAATTTGGTATTTTTTGATTGCGAGGCTAATGTGATGACTCGTAATTTATCCAATTGAGAACGGATCATTTTCTCTTTTTGAAGCGCTTCAAGGTAATTTGTTTTATAAGAAGATGAGATCGCAGAACTTTCACTTCTGATCTGTAATTGAATCCCATCAATTTGCTTACGTAGTCTTTTAGCGCTACGGGTACGTTTATTTTTCTTAGCCTGATAAGTTGTTTCTAATCTTGCTGCAGCCTTCTTTAATGACATAATATACGGGTCACTAATAACTGAAGACGGGTCATTTTTGGGGTTTTTCTTATACAGTTCGTAAGATGCTTCGGCTTCTATTCTTTCTTTACCAGCGATCACAAGTTCTTCACTCTGCTTTCTAAGTATATGGCTACTTGATGAATCTCCATCAATGTCTTGGACAATATTGTGCTCTTTTGCATACTTATTTAGGCGTTGTTCTGCGTCCTCTAAACTCTTTTTGGTAATTTCAATATTTTCACTCACATAGCTTTTATATGAAGATGCGGTATCAAAACGACGCTCAAGATTTTGCCTAACAAATGTTTTTGCAATAGAGTTACTGATATTTGCGGCAAGCTCAGGGTTAGATGAATCGTAACTAATGGTCAGTAACTGTGAGTTATTGACGGGTTTAACCGTTAGGTTATTAAGAAAAATTTCCTGGATATTGCCTTTGTTTTTATTATCTGATGCGTCTTTTGAAGAAAAGATAGTCTTAAACTTAGACAGAATTCCCGTTTGTTTCACCTTTTTATCTAATTCTAATTGTTGAATAACTCTATCTGCTAGGGTTTTAGTTTGTATTAATTGAATTTGAGTTTCAAAAAAGTCTCGATCACTACGTGAGGCTTCAGCATTAAGAATTTGAACATTTGGGTTTGCTGCATAGCGTTCAACTTTGATTGTTGAGCTAGCGCGATAGACAGGCTGCATTAATAGCGTAAGTATTAATGCTAATAATAAGGTAGTAAGTGCGATAGCGAAGATGGTTTTTTTACGGTTACGCAGAACACCCATAAACTCTTTTAGATCCAGACTAGCGTTATTCATTAATTCTTCAGGATAAATATTACTAGCGTATTTATTGGAATGATTAGCAGGATTTTCAGCGTGTTTGTTTATTGCGCTAACGGCTAAATTTTTGTTTGTATCTGAATTCATAATGGTTTGCTTCAAGTATTTGATTTTTCTTAGTATCTATTACAGGCTGTTAAGGTTCAAAAGCTTGCGGATAAAGTACGAGTTAAATAAGATAATAAGGTGGCGTATTCTAGCAAATGTGTATTAATTGAACAATTAAGTAATTACATTTACTAGGTTTTAACTTAATTTGTTACGAATGAGTTTGCGCATGGGGGTTTCCAGTATTTTATAGGTCAATATTGAGATAACAATTAGTAAAAATAAAAAGATATAAAAATGCAGTGTTTCAGATAGTGCAACGCGTGGCACGATGATTTTATCGTAAATACCGTGTATGGGTTTTTGCAGGATATACAAGGAGTAGCTAGCTTCACCTAATAAGATTAGCCAAGGATGTTTGAAAATTGTTGTAAATACTCCCCGATGATTAGCTAACAATATGACAAAGCCTAAGAAGGCAGGTGCTAACAATCCGTTGGTATAGGCTAATTTATAATTAAGTAGCGTTTCTAAGTGGGGTCTTGCCCAAATTAGGGTGAATATAATAAGTAATGAAGCGACTAACCATAAAGTATTATTTCGTTTAACTAAAGCGTCTTGTTTGTTTTTCAAATAGATACCACAAATCATACCCAATACAAATGAGTTTAAATGCATGAGGGGGTTGTAGTAAATAAAGTCATGCAGATGATTTTTTGCTTCGTAGGCGAGGCTATTGAGTTGAGTTAGCAAAATATATTGAGTGATAAGCCATAGGATGACACCGAATACGATGAGAGTGTTTGTCCCTTTTTTATAAACCCATGCGAGTAAAAATGGAAAACAAAGGTAGAAAAAAGCCTCAACAGATAATGACCAACCCGGTGTATTTAAGGTGATGGGGTAGCCCGGAATCCATGATTGCAATAACAGTATTTGAAGGAGGAATTCATCCCAGTTTTGTCCTAACGTTTTATATTTAGCTGCGACAATGATTAACAGTGCTAAAAGATAAATAGGGTAGATTCGGGCAAAGCGTGCAATCCAATATCTTTTCTTGGAGAATGTAGTACGTTTGTTTACATCAGCTTGATAATAGGCAATTGCCATTATAAAGCCCGAGAGTATATAAAAATATCCAACGGCTATGGGGCCCGCTGTTACGTTCTCAAATAGAAATGAAATATTAGCGGGAAAAACAGTCTGACCATAATGGAAAAAGACAACTGAAAGTGCTGCGATAAACCGCGTGAATGTAATTTGGTCGAGTTGCAAAGTAATTTCTACAGGTCGATTTTAATCTTAGTAGGCATTTTTATCAGTAAAACCACGGAATATGGTTAGAAATATAATCTTAAAATCGAGCCATAAGCTCCATTCGCGCATATATTCTAAATCAAACTCAACACGTTTACGCATTTTATAAAGTGTATTTGTCTCGCCTCGCCAGCCATTAATTTGAGCCCAACCAGTGATGCCAGGTTTAATTAAATGACGCAACATATAACCTGGGATGATAGTTCGGTATTGCTCATTATGTGATACCGCATGAGGACGAGGACCTACAATCGACATAGTACCCTGCAATACATTAAAAAATTGAGGTAGTTCATCCAGAGATGTCTTACGTAAAAAACCACCGATTTTCGTGTAGCGACTATCGCCCTTAGTTGCTTGTATTACATCATTGCCATCTTCACAAACCGTCATAGTACGGAATTTCCAGACTTTAATTCTCTCGCCTTTTTGACCGTAGCGCGTTTGTTTAAAGAGTATTGGACCCGATGAGGTCAGTTTCACTGCTGCGGCGATACCGAGCATAATAGGTGAGATTAATGTAAGAATAATACTGCCAACAAGTAAATCTTCAATTCTTTTGATAAGTGCATGATCGGCTGAGAAAGGAGAGTCATAAATACACAGAACAGGGTTATCCGCAATTTCAATAAACTTACTTTGTAATAGATTGGTAGTGAAATAATCGGGTAATAAGCGCACAGGTGTTGCGCTATCAGCAAGGTCTTCAAGTAAACGCAACATGCGCTTTCTTGCTTCAACAGGAAGAGCGATATAAATTTGATCCCATTCGCCATTTCTTGCTGAAATAACTAAATCTTCAAAGTCCCCAAGGTGAGAGTAATGATTAAGTACTTCCTTGTGAATACGTTCTTTACGATCATCATAGAAACCAACCACGTCATAACCAAACTCAGGCTTGTTCTCTAGATCCATGGCAAAATTTAAGCCATTTTGAGTCATGCCGACAATCGCTACAGAGCGGTGGTTAACACCTAGGCGGCGTAAATGCGAAAAAATTTGACGCAGTAAAAAACGCGCAATAATAAGTAGAATAGGGGTTGCGACTAACCAAGCAACTAGAACGACACGAGAGAACTGTTCAGATGTCTTAGTAACAAAAGCAATAAATACTAAGGATAAAAAGGTAACAAGCCAAACGAGAGTGATTCTGAGTGCTTCATCACGTAAGGGACGTCCTGTCCAAGATGTATAAATATCTGCAAATCGTCCAACCAATCCAAAGATAACAACGGCACTCAAACCAGCAACTAAATATCCTTCGATATTATAGAAATTTGTATAGGGGGAGCCCAAAAACAGTGTGAAGAGGATAATAAGAATATCCACGGTTCTATAGATAAGCTCAGAGCTAATGTGTTTATCGTCCAAAGTTTAGTATCCCGTTCGGTGCAAGCCGTTTATTGATAGTCCTATTATAGAACTTTTTATAAATATTTTCAGCTGTTTTATCTTAAATAACGGTAGGTTTATCTTGAGGAGTCATCAGTTTCCCATTGATATGTAGCGATTTTTTTAAATTGGGATGAGGCTCTAACTCGAATAACGAGTGCAATGGCTATGTAAATACTTGTAGCAAAAAAATCTTTACTAAGCAGCTTAGAACGCATCACATTGCCATAATTCTTTACTTCTTGAATAGGGCATTTTTTACGTTCAATTAATTCCATATTACCAAGGCGAGCTCTTGTTTTAATTTTTATTAAAGAGTAAATATTCTTAGGAGCACGAATATAAATTTCTGCACCTTTAATATTCGCAATTTCAGTGTTTTTAAAATGGCAACGAATGAACCCATCATCGCCAATCACATCTGCAAAAACATCGAATCGCTTACGGCCCTCTTCACTGACGATAAAGCTACAGGTAGCAATTACACCTTCTTTAATATAGGGAAGCTTCAGCCAAACCTTATAATAGGTTTTAACTAACCATGATGATTGGCTAGTATCAATATTGGGCGTGGGAGCTGAGAGTAGGGTATTGCTATTGCACATTGCCTTAGTGATATGCTCAATCGCATTGGGGCTTAATTGAGTATCGGCATCAATATAAAAAATCGGATAACTGACGCCAAGTTCTTTTGCTTTCACTTCAGCAACATTTAATGCGTTGGTTTTCGAGGGTTTTTCTATATCGAGACAAACAGTATTTGGATAATTACTTTTTACTATTTCTACGGTGTTATCAGAGCAACCATTGCAAGCAACAATCACATGATCAATACCTTTTTGATTAACAATACTGTTCAAACAGTCTTCAATAACACTGGCTTCATTATGAGCGGGTACAATAATCGTCGCCATGAAATATTAGCCTTACCTATAGCCTTTAAGCCATTGTTTACGTTGGCTATAAACTATTTTCCACTCTTCATAGGTAGAACGTTTTTCTTTATTAATAAAGGAAGCGAGTCTTAATGATATTAACTTATTAAAGACATGTAATTTTAATAATCCTTTGTGAATTGGAATCTTCCAACTCTTTGTATGTTTATTTATAAGCTCAGCTTTACCTTTAAGTAATTTAAGCATTTTCCCAGAGAGATTAGTTTCACTAACGCCGCCATGATGAATGATTCTTGCATCAGGTGTGACTTTAGGTTGATACCCTTTTTTAATGGCTCGAATACAATAATCAGCTTCTTCTGCATACATGAAGAATGTTTCATCAAGACCTTTTAATTGATTCCATAAAGTTCGTGGTGATAGGAAGAAGCAACCCGTGACAACATCAACTTCCCGTTCCGATTTTCTATCCCAGCAACCGTAGTTGTCTTGATTAAAATAACAGCTTTTATTAAAGGCTTTGCTCAAACCAAAAGCACTAAAAAAAAGTGTTTTGAAGGTTAATCTGGCACGTGCATTATTAGGATTAAGACTTAAATCATTATTTAATGTGACACCACCCCAAATACCAGATTGCGGGTTGCGATTGGCAAATGCCATTAAGTTGTCGATAGCGGAATCTAAAATAACAGTATCCGGGTTAAGTAACAGCACATATTCACTATTTCCTGCATTCACACCTAGATTAACGCCAGCAGCAAACCCAATATTAGCACCACTTTGGATGATTTCCACATCAGGAAACTCTGTAGCAATAAGCTCTACTGAATTATCACTAGAATCGTTATCAACCATAATGAGATTGAAGGTGGTATTTGAGGTTTCATCATAGACAGACTGAATGGCACGTTTGGTGTATTCAGCAGTGTTATATGAAACTAGTATTATATCAAGCTGCTTCATTTTGGG
Organism: Cocleimonas sp.; assembly: GCA_036478745.1. GTDB lineage: Bacteria > Pseudomonadota > Gammaproteobacteria > Thiotrichales > Thiotrichaceae > Cocleimonas. Next base: position 21,976 of record JAZGEM010000020.1, on the reverse strand, counting down.
ATTGTTTATCTATAACCTTGAGTTCGCTTTGGCTCGCTAAATAATTTTCACTAAGCATGCCATATTCTATTGTTTCTATATTTGATTTGATTATTTTTGCAGGGTTTCCCGCAACAATACAGTTTGATGGCACATCTTTTGTGACTACGCTACCCGCTGCTACAATAACATGATTTCCAATAGTTATATTAGGTAAAATTAATGATCCACAACCAATGAAGCAATGCGTACCGATGACTGTTATTGCATCATGTCGTCTGGATGCATAATCATGAGCTAATAAAATGGCATCAAAAGCGACTAAGGTTTTTGAACCAATGCTTATACCTTTGGGGTTAGTCTTATCAAGGCGCGCTTTGAATGAAATGCGTGCATCTTTAGCCACATCCATTCCATAAATAAACCGAAAATACCTACTTCGTACTTCTAGAATTTTATTCCTAGCGTGTACTAGCATCATGAAAGTCTTTTGATTAATAAAACGTGGTCTCATATTCTAAATTTCTGTTAGGTATTTTTACGTTTATAATGCAAAGTCATTTTATTCAGAATAAGATTCAGACTAGGGTATGTTTTTGCCCAGCCAATGGCGCCTAGCACAAAGAAAAACATAGGTTGAATCTTTCCAAAGAAGTCTACAGTAAAGCCAATTAGAATTAATGACATAAAAGCTAATATCCATGATTTAACCATCCATTGGCTAGCAGTGTGATGCTTGTGGACTCTGTTTAAAATGTGAAAAACAGCATATAGACAAAGGAAAAATAATATGAAACTGGCAATTAAGCCATGTTGTAGTGTCATCAATAGCCAAAAGCTATCAATACTATTGTTCAACCAGCTCGGGCGGGTCCAGTCATTCAAACCTATGCCAAAAAGGGGGTGATCCGCAATATCATCCATTGTGTATTGCCACTGTAAAAGTCGGTAATAACCCGTATTTGCATTAAAGGTCATATGCGACACAATCAGTTTAAATACACCTCGATTAGAGAAGGCCTCTATCAGTATCATACCCGCTAAAATCAGCCCAGCAATACCATACCAAAAAAGCTTTGCGCCTGACCAAAAACGTACTAATACAGCCGTCATCGACTGAAATCCAATAGCTAGAATTGGTGCAGATGAAAGGGTAGTAATAATACCGATGAAGACAGCGATAGCTTTCAACGCATTGTTAAGATTAAACTTATAGAAAGTTAGTAGAACAATAAAAGGTAAGAAAATAGCCCCTATCGTACCGTATAGAATAGGGTGAGAAAACAGATTGGTGGTACGCATGATGCCGAGACGTATGTAGTAATGTGTATAGAGTCGATAGTCTAAGGCATCGTGCCCCGTTATTGCCTTCGCCCATTGATGCAGAATTCGATCTCTTGCAAATGCTTCATACAGTGAGAAAATCAGTAAAAAAGCTAAGATAGTGACAAACCACATATTAACTTGATAGTAGTTTTTTGGGGTAGTGATAAATAATCGAGCCAGATAGAAAGCCCCCAATATTTCTATTATTAGTATCCCTGCAGATTCAATACCTTTTTGTAAGCCATGATTGTAAATAAGGCTAGCGGAGGCAAGTATGACAAAGAAAAACAATAAAATATCAATTAAATCAGCTTGTTTTAAGACATTTCTAATATTTACAAAGGTGTAAATTAATACCAACGCAAGCACTACACGGTAGGACTCTAAGCGTAAAGAGCCTACAAGGTAATGAAATTCAACAGGTACAAAAATAGATAAAACAAAAAGTAGGGCAAGTACGCGAATAATCATGCAAGACTCTCATCTTTTTGTTTTGAGATTGGAATATGTAATAATTTTTTTGTATAAAACAAAACTAAAACCAGTAATAGTAAGGTTGCATTTGCAATTAAAGTGGCTAAGGCAGCACCATTAATTCCATAAAGGTTGATCAAAACCACATTGAAAATAATATTACTTATAAATGCGATAACCAAAATAATATTCAAATATTTTACCTTTTCTCGAATGATAAACATAAACGAAAAAGTAATACTTGCTGCTCTAAGTAATTGCGCGAGTAATAATAAGCCCAGCGCTTCTTTGGCAATAATATATTCATCACCAAAAGCGATTAGAATCCAGTCGGATAAAAAATACATGATAAAGGTGATTGTCAGTACGACTGCGACGACCAAAGCCGTTGATTGCCAGAAAAAGGAGCGTAACTGTGTTTGATTATGCTGGTACATATTTAACAGACGAGGATAAATAACCGCTTCCATCGCTTGTAAGAAAAACAAAATAATATAGGAGATTTTAGAAGCAACACTGTATTCCGCCACCTGTTCATTTAACAAGTACCAACCAACCATGATGGTGTCTGTGAAGATCATTAAAAAAGAAATAATAGAGACAGGAGCGAGTGGTAATGAGCGTTTAATAATTTCAATAATATTTGGAATGTTATTGACAGATTTTGATTTCAGTGTTGCCTCAGAAATATTCGTTGCATATTTTTTAGTGATGAATATCGCTAAAATTCCCGCAAGAATTAAGGAAACGATATAAATGACAACTGTGTGTTGGTTATTACTGAAGTATTTCCAGAAGATGATTATTAATAATAAAAAGGTAACCGCAGTGAGTGCATTTTGTCCCAATATTCCAATCACTGTTTTCTTAATCGCTTTTAAGTAAGTACTATTTAAAATAACAAGATTAAAGAATAAAACGCCTAAGCTTGCCAACATCAAAAGAGAGGTTGTTATTGTTGTTTGTTCGCCATTTTGGAAAAAAGAAGACTGTATATAAGGGCTGGCAACTAGCCATATTGACATAAAGATAAAAGAAAGAATGAGCACTGCTTTATAACTAACAGCAAGAAAGCCTTTTCGAAATTTAAAATCTGTTTCATGGGCGCTAGCCACTTCTTTCATAAGCAGTTGGTCAATTCCCAAACGGCTTATTAGTGCAACACCTGTAACAAAAACCATCAATAATAAAATATCGCCAGCAGATGATTTAGGTAAATAGTTGGTGATAATTAAAATCACTGCAAAATTAAGTGCCACACCCGTAAAGCGGGCGATTAGAGATAATAGGCTTTGGATTAATAATGGATTTTTGAGGATTTTTTGTAGCATATTCTTAACGCTTATTGCTAATATCAGCGTTGATAAAATCAGCAATATAGTCCGTTAATTGTTGATTGCCAACATGAGCAGACTCTGCTGTTTTGAGCTGATCAATATGCACAAGATGCTGATATAATTCTTGTTGAGTAGAAGCAGTATAAACCCCCGCTAACTTAGCCATCCACTTTAATCCATCTGCTTGATGGTCATTGCGATGTTCACCGAGTGTAAATTGTCTGTTAAGTACAATAATGGGGGTTTGGTTTTCACGTGCGCTAATAATATTCCCCATCCCTGCATGTGACACAAAAACAGACGCATTTTTGATCTTGTTATTGTATTGCTCGCCATCCATAAAGGCGTGGTATTCACAGTTTTTCGGGAGGTATTCGCCATCACTGATCTGTACAATGACTTCTTCGTTAGTAATATTTTTATCAGAGGCTTGCCACTCATCCATATATTGAATCAAACGATCAAATGAGAACTGAGTGCCTACTGCTACGAAGATCATAATATTGACCCTTTATAAACAACAGATCCTTCTTCTTGAAGTGAATCCCATTGTGTCATAACGAGGTTGGCATGTTTTTTAATCATGCGTGCCGAGCGTGATAGTTCAGTTGTATTCGCAATGCTATCAACCCAAATAGTTTTAATGGGTAGAAACTTAGCGAGTAAAAAAGCAATCGCGCCTGGGGCTGCACCCGTTGAAATAATTGCAGTAGGGCGCTCTTTAATAAAAATCCATAATAACTGCAAGGCAAGTGGTATCAACTTATGTTTGCTGGTTGCACTGGCATCGGTAATGGAGATTATCTTTCGAGTACTCTTATTTCCCGTATATTGCGCTGCAGGAGTGACATAAAGCACATCGAATTGTTGTTCCAGTGGATTACAAATCTTATTAAGTTGAATCCAATGTCCCCCAGGAGAGGCGATGGCAAGTATTTTTTTTGTCATTATTGTTAGCGGTGCTGTTAGCTTGGTTTTCTTAGATAAAAAGCAGCCTGATCACCTGACTTGGATTCATTTAGCTCTTTGCTGTGTTGTGTATATTCTTCAATATCTGCTGTTCTAAATAGCGATTTATCAGGATTTACAGCGTAGGAATTCTCATCACTTAATGCGATATTTTTTTGATATTGCTCGCTTCCCCAACGTTGAAAAGCAAAAGAGTCGTACACAACATTTTCTAATGAAAATCCGATCTGTTCAGAAAGAGTATGCATGCTTTTTAGTGAATGTAAGAAAAAGTGGCGGGGTGCATCAAGTTGAACCCAATTCTCTGCATAGGTTCGCCATGCCCAAGAGGTTACGGTAGGTACACGAATCATACAAACACCACCGGGCTTTAATAAATCATAGGTTTTAGCTAACACTTCATGTTGTTCATAAACATGCTCAAAAGAGTGATTGAACATAATTAAATCCCAGCCATTCTTTATGCCAGAATTTGAATCTACTTGCGTGTCAATATCAGGAAGATCCTGAATGGAGTTTTTTACAATGGTTAAGCCATTGTCATACTTAATGTCTTCTTGATTAAAGGGATCAATTCCTAATAAGTGTTTGAAGCCTGCTTCCTGCATTGAATGTAATAAGTGACCTGCACCACAACCCACATCAAGAATTTTTGAATCCAAGTTGACATCTGCATGACGCAAAGAAGGGAGTTTGTCATGTGGTTGAATACGTTGCATTAACCTGCCGAGTAAACCTTTGCCTGTTGCTGCAAACTTATCGCGTTTTTTACTAAGCGTACCTTTAATTCCCTTGGGTGATTTTATGCTGTTATAGGAATAATAATCATCACTAGGATAATAGTCTTGAATATTGTCAGGAATATTTGAAATTTGTAAACAGCCACAATCTGCACACTCAAAATATTCATGCAGATCACGCAGGCCAAGCATCATCTCGCGGACGCTATATATTGTATTGTGTTCATCGTTTTCACAAATTTGACATACTAATTGTTTGCTATCATGGCTCATTGATCATGGAGTCCTGCATTAACGATATCGATAAGGTATTGACCGTAACCACTTTTCTGCAGTGGTTTGGCGAGGCTTAGTAGTTCTTCAGTAGAGATATAGTTCATAAACCAGGCGACTTCTTCAGGACAGGCAATTTTCAAACCCTGTCGCTCTTCAATAACACGAATATAGTTTGCTGCATCAAGTAGAGATGCATGGGTGCCTGTGTCTAGCCACGCCGTTCCACGTTTTAGCATTTCTACGTTTAAGTTATTTTGCTCAAGGTAGACACGGTTAACATCCGTGATTTCAAGTTCACCACGCGGTGAAGGCTTGATTTCTTTGGCAATATCGAGGACATCGTTGTCATAAAAATAAAGCCCGGTTACTGCATAGTTTGATTTTGGGTTTTCAGGCTTTTCTTCGATGCTTAAAGCGATGCCGTTTTTATCAAAATCAACCACACCATAACGTTCTGGGTCTCTGACATAATAACCAAATACGGTGGCACCTGAGTCTTTCTTAGCGAGCTTTAAAAGTCGTTTAGATAAGCCTTCACCGTAGTAAATATTATCACCAAGAATTAAGGTGACGGGGTCTTTACCAACAAACTCACGACCGATAATAAATGCTTGCGCTAAACCTTCAGGATTGGGCTGAACTTCATATTGAATATTCAAACCCCATTGAGAACCATCGCCGAGTTGTTTTTGAAATTGATCACTATCGTGAGGGGTAGTAATAATAAGAATATCGCGGATACCTGATAACATTAAAACGGTTAACGGATAATAAATCATTGGCTTGTCATAAACAGGCATTAACTGCTTGCTAACAACTTGTGTTAATGGGTGTAAACGTGTGCCGCTACCACCGGCGAGGATGATGCCTTTTCTCATGATAATAAACCCTTAAGTCTCTATGGAGCTCTGATCAAGTCCAATATTTTAAGCTAGCTAAAACTGTCGCTTAATTCTAATTGATTTAATCAGAGCTTCCTTATTAATTTGCTGGGGAATAATACAGAATAATGAAAGGTTTTTCTATTGTAGCGAGGCAATTTGGTATGGAAAACAGTATTGAAGGTCAATATTCGTTATATCTGTTAGGTATCAACTTTTTCGAATAACATCCAGACCTTCAATTTCTTCTGGATGATCAATAAAATAGTTTCGCGTTCCTTGTAATTCTTCAATTAAATCATTGCGGCGTTTTTCTTCTTTACTGGGTTGATCAACCTTGTTCCAATAAGCTAGGGTCTTCGCTTGGCGGGTAAAAATCTTTAGCTTATAGGTCATCGACATATGAAACATCGCGCGAGCCACTTCACCTTGGCTAGCAGGGGCTGGTTCTATGATACGTTTTTTCTTATCGACTTTAAAATTATACGAAGTAAATGCACGTACCTCACCTTTTACTACACCAAAGCGATGACTGCCACGCAGCATATTTAAATCTCGACGGCTGGGGTATAAATTATGTAAATCAGATTCGATATAATTGAATTTTGTAGAAGTATGGCGACAGTCTCGACGATCAACACACTTCAGTTCATTGACTACCCATGCCATCGGGAAGACATGTTCAATATTAATCCAATCGGGTTTAGAGGGACCAAATTGTTGCAGGCTGTATAATGTCTTTCCACCTGTGGAATAAAGCTCGCGCCAAAACAGTCGAATGGCTTGTTGGTAACTGCCTAAATGTGTTTGCGGAGTATTCATTAACTTTGACAAAGGTAGGGTAAACTCGCACAAATAGTATAATGGCACCCCCCCCTTATTTTGAAGATTGTCTTATTTATTAGGTTTCTAGTCATATCTTTATGATACATCATTAAAAGGCACAGTTAGAGGGTAGAGGTTGTAATTCGTCAATACCTTGAGGGAATATAGGTGGGTTAGCTGCTTTTAGAAACCCACTATTAACACTACCTGAGAATACATCACCAGAATAACCTACATTATTCATATGAGCGCGAACAAATACAAAATCATTAGCAGCAATATTGACAGGGTTACCGTCGCGGGTAAATGGTTGTTCAGCTACGTGTGAATGTCCCAGAACTCTTCGATAAATAAGCTTACCCTCATTATCTAAAACTTCCCACCAATCTGCATATTGTTCACACCCAGTCTCATCACTAGTAATGCTAACAAAAAAAGTATATTTACTTGGCTCTCCTTGAACGGTAACTTCACTAATATTTGCCACAATGTCATTAGTTGAATTGTTATCCGTTGACTCATCGGGAGTATCTTCATTGCTCTCAGAGTCTGAATCATCTGAGGAATCAACAGCGTCATCAGGATTGTCATTATTTATAGGACTTTCTGTAACGGTTGGTTTAATCGTATTATTAGAGGTGCTACCACTACCACAAGCAGTAACCATTAAAGTGAGAAATACCGTTAAACAAATAGGGGAAATTTTCATTCATTACCTTCTTATTCTTAAATCTATCGTGTGAGAGTTCAGCATAAAAGCACACTGTTTCTGCTTTTTCCAGCTATTAGTGAATTGCGTTACAAAAAGAAGATATAAGGCTATGAATAACGCATCGGATGATCCATTAACCACAGCGAGTAAGGCACTTAAATACAAGACGATGATATTTAATAAACCCTTAATTAAGCTCCTTATGATTTAAATTAGCACCAGTAACAATGCTAAAGCAGCAGGTAGAGCTTGTATAAACAGAATTTTTTTATTGACAGTTAATCCGCCGTAGACACCAGCGATAACAACACAGCACAAAAAGAATATTTTAATCGAATCACCTTGTTCACCCAATAAAATCCCCCAAATCAAGCCAGCAGCTAAAAAACCATTGTAAAGACCTTGATTGGCAGCCAGTGATTTAGATTGTGTCGCGAAGTCAGGCTTAAGCCCAAACACTTTTCTGCCGTAGGGTTTATCCCAGAAAAACATTTCTAATATAAGAAAGTAGACATGCAAAATTGCAACTAAGCTAATGAGTATTGTTGTCAGAAGATCCATAACAATATTGTAGTACAAATAAAGACTGATGAACTGTGGGCGCGCCTCAATTATCTAAAAAAGGTGGGTGCCATCTATATTCACTCTGAATATAGATGGCACCCCCGTGTTTTTACAAGATTGTAGCTTGCGGTGCTTTCAGGTCTCTATAGATCAATTTTCATCGTTGATGTATTCATAAAGGATTATATTAAATCTGGATTAATATCAGCTATAATTCGGCGAATATTATTATTTAGCAATATGAGGAGAAAGTTATGTCAGATCCAGTAACAGTAGAATTAGGTAAATATGATAGCATCGACGGTATTCATTGTGGCGTTACCATCGATTACCAAGTAACCTGTGGTGGTAATACTACGGTACTTGAGAATGATGGTGATGAGTTCACATTTGATCGCCATGGAATCACTGTAAAACGCAATGAGAGTGACGTTACGTTTACAAAGTAAAGAATTAGGGCTTTCGTTTATAAAAACGAAAGCCTATTGTTAATCGCTTAGTTTCTATAAGCTTAGCTTCTATAATAAAAACAACTTAACTAGAGCGTACCGAGTGACTTTAAGTATCAAGATGTAAACCATAATACAAATGGTCAAAATTGCCATTATCAAGTTCTACAATATCTAGCATGCGCCCCCACTCTTTAAAACCCTTCTTTTCCAAAAGTTTAACACTGGCATCATTACAGCCAATTAAAATAGCCACCAGTGTTTTCAAGTTTAATGCAGAACAGCTGTTAATGGCAGATTCCATGAGCTGTGAGGCAACCCCTTTTCGATGATGATCAAAGTGAATATAATAGCTGATTTCAGCCGTATGCCTGAGTGCTTTTCTACCATAACGATAGGAACTAATGGTTAAATAGCCCAAAATAATATCTGCTTCTTTTGCGACTAAAAGCGGATATTGTTTTTCATTATGACTATCAAACCATGGTTGTCTATCCTCTACAGAGAGTACTTCAGTATCGGCTGTGTTTTGACCTGCACTGATAGCCTGATTATATATTTCAACAATTTGTGGCAAGTCTTCTTGCGTAGCAGATTCTATTTTCATGTTAATAAATTACTTAATCTTACGTGCTTCCAAATAGAATCGTTTTTCATCTGCCTCACCCATTGAGAATGTTTTACGCGGTAATACGCCATCAAAGATAATGGTTTTAAATAAACTGTTTTTAGAAATGGGTGGGAAGAAGAATCCCATATTACCTTCTTTGACACCAAGATCATCGACAACTTCATCACCGTGGATAAAATCAACTTTGCCGCCAACCTTATCCAAATAATCATTTAAAAACGACTCCAGCGTAGCAAGTTCTAAAGTATAAATGGGGTTATCAATTTGAATATAAGCATAACCATTATTATCATTAAATGGCACGATGTGGGTATTATCAGTTTTTGCTGACTCCGCTTTACGGGTCATATCCGCTTTATTATCACAGCGGTGAATACTGCAATTTCCCGAAAAATGCGCCTTCATTTCAGCTAATAATTTTTCTGGTTGAACATCAAAAACGACGCGATGAATCGGTTCAAAGACTAAACCCTCATCATGAATATTAACCAATTCTACCAAGGCATAGCGCGCTAAATCATCCATGACGTTAGCGACATCATCGGCATCTTCTTTAATCTTTTCCCAAATAGCTTTAGCGGTTGCGAGGGAATGATTGCCATCACCCATGGCATATAACAGCACATCACTATGTTTATTTTCTGTAATATTATATTTTTTGGTAAAGACCTCAGCTGATGCAAGACTCTCAAGAGCATCGGCAACTTGCTGAATCAGTTCAGGTGTATCAATCGCATAACCTTTGATATGACCACTTTGCATCATTAATTCAACGTTATAAATTTCTTTAGGATTCTGTTTGAACAGTGGCTCAATTACGCTACGCTCAGGGTCATCAATAAGCACCATAATATGTGGCAACTCAATAGCAGCATCTTGGCGAACTTTAACGCGCGGTGGCAAACGATCAACGATTGTGCCTTCAGTGGCGCGAATTAAAGTCTGCGAACCTTTGTTAAAATCATATTGTTCAAGGTCGATGGCAACAACAAGACCCTTACGAGACGGTGCCTGTGATGTTTTACGGTCAACCAATACAAAGCCTTTATTTGGCATAGCGGTTAAAACATTTTCATCCAGATATTGCTGCATACTGGCATTGATATTTGCAATACGCTCATCGCCGTTATCATCTTCAAGATACACTTCAGGAAAAATCACATTCAAACTGGAAGGTGATCCATCGGTGATATTTTTAGCCTCATTCCAGTAATCTGGTTGTGAGGTATATTGGTCACAGGCAACCACCGACCATTTATTGAGGTCTATCTTTTCGCTGGGTAATAAAATTTCTGGAACCTGTAAGCCTATCTTGTCAAAATTCATAATGTTTCCTGATTGTAAATTATGTGCTTATTATATTGATAGACGCTTACTTATGGAACCCTGATCAAGTCCAATTATTTATAGCGTGCTGAAACCGTATGGCACCCCCCACTTATTTTCATAATTGTAGAGCAACTTTTAAAAATAACTGTACTAGAATCTAAGGTGAGGCAACATCACATGTTAAAGACAATTTTATTAATCAGTATCCTGTTTTTCCAAGTATTTGTGTGTGCAGATGAGAATTGGAGACTGATTAGGGAAGAGCAGGACATTCAGGTTTATAGCCGCGACAATACGGATTTATTATTAAAATCAGTAAAAGGTGTGGTTAAAATTAATGCTTCTCTGGATGACTTATTAGAAGTCTTGGCAGATATTAAAACCTGCTCACAATGGCTGCACCAATGTAAATTTGCGCGTACTATAAAGCAGCCCAGTTTTATTGAGCGATATGATTATATTGTGACAGATATGCCCTGGCCAGTTTGGGATAGGGATGTGGTCGTGCGTTCTGTTTTTCAACAAAATAGAGCCACTAAACAGGTAACGATTACGTTTAGTTCATCACCTGATTCTGTGCCGCTAAAGTCTGGCTTAATCAGAGTAACAAAGATGGAGGGTCGTATGTTGTTGACACCTCATGAAAAAGAGTTTGTACAGGTGATATATGAAGTAAGCGTTGATCCTGCGGGTAAAATCCCAAAATGGTTAGTGAATCAAACGGCTGAGGATTTTCCTTTTTACTCTTTGAAAAAGCTACGTGAGTTATTCGAATAATTATGCTGAGATCTCTTTTATAGTAGGAATTTGAAAAAATGATTAAAAAATTCAGCATATTATTTAGTGGTTTTTGCTTTGTGATTGCCAATCTAAATACCGCATTAGCAAAAGAAGCGCGTTATCCAGAGTTTGGTAATGGTCGTATTCCGCAAGCGCTTGTAAAAGCAAAAGAATATATGGTCTCGTCCGCAAATCCTTATGCCAGTGAAGCAGGGATGAAAATATTAGCCAAAGGCGGGTCTGCCATTGATGCGGCGATTGCGGTACAGATGGTTTTAAATTTAGTTGAGCCAGAGTCCAGTGGCATAGGTGGTGGTGCCTTTGCGCTTTATTGGGATAAGAAGAATAAGAAACTAAGCAGTTATGATGGTCGTGAAAAAGCCCCTATGAAAGCCGATGGCAAGTTATTCCAGCAAGATGGCAAGAATATGAATTGGTGGGAAGCATTGGCAGGTGGTCGTGCCGTGGGAGTTCCTGGGGTATTGGCGATGATGGAAAAAGTCCATAGAAAATATGGTAAATTGGAATGGGCAGAGCTATTTGAAGATGCCATTTTATTATCAGAACAAGGCTTTGAAATCTCACCGAAATTGGCACATTCGATAGCGCATAAAACAAACCCTGCATTGGGTCGATATGAAAATACATGGCAATACTTTTTCCCTAATGGCAAACCACTAAAAGCTGGGACAATTAAGAAAAATCCTGAGCTAGCAATGACCTTTCGACGTATTGCTATTTTGGGTTCTCATGGGTTTTATAAAGGGCAGATCGCCTTAGATATTGTAAAAGCAGTGCAATCTGCTGCGGATAATCCGGGATTACTTAGTATCGATGATCTGATTCAATATGAAGCAATAGAACGTCCGCCTGTTTGTGCTCAATATAAAACCTATAAAATCTGTGGAATGGGGCCTCCGACATCAGGAGGAATGACGGTTATTCAAATGCTTAAACTATTAGAAAATAAAGGTTTGAATAAACTAGAACCAATGTCAGCAGAGGCAGCACATCTGTTTTCTCAAGCTGGCAGGTTAGCCTATGCAGATCGCGCAAAATACATGGCGGATGCTGATTTTGTGAATGTACCTGTAGAAGGTTTGATTAATGCAAATTACCTAATGCAGCGCGCTAAGTTGATTGAGGGTAAGGATATGGGAAAAGCCTCAGCAGGCGCACCACCGAATGCTGAGCAGAATTGGAAAATATCAGAATCACCCGAACAAGCCAGTACCACACATTTTAGTATTGTTGATAAAGAAGGCAATGGATTTTCTATGACATCCAGTATAGAAATGGCCTTTGGATCAACATTAATGGTAAGAGGTTTTCTGCTTAATAATCAACTCACAGACTTTTCTTTTAGCGAAGAAAAAGACGGTGATAAAATTGCCAACCGCGTGCAAGCAGGAAAACGCCCACGCAGTTCAATGTCACCTTTTATGGTTTTTGATGAGCAAGATAACTTAGTGATGTTGATTGGTTCACCCGGTGGCAGTCGTATTATTAATTATGTGGCTAAAACATTGCTAGGCGTTTTGGAATGGGAAATGGATATTCAAACTGCAATTAGCATGCCGCACTATGTTAATCGGAATGGCGATACTGATCTTGAAAAAGATACAGCCGCAGCTCATTTAAAAAGTGACTTGGAAGCCTTGGGACATAGCGTGAAGGTGAGGGATTTAAATTCTGGCTTACACGGGATCGTTATTAGCAAAGATGGGTTACAAGGTGGTGCTGATCCACGCAGAGTAGGGCGTGTATTAGGGAAGTGAGAAGAACTTCATATTCCCCAAGTTGTAAATCTGTAATGGCATCCCCCCCTTTTTTAGAAGATTGCCTTAAAAGCCCAACATTATTAAAAACCAAGCATCGAGTAAAATACTCTCTTAACTTTGTTAGAAAAAAACAGCTAAAAGGGTCTCATTTGAGCATATTATCTTTTTATATTCTGTTTTAAAATAGCATTTTTTATAGTCTATCCTTAAGTATGATTCTTGAAGCATTAAAAAGCACCTGGTCTTTATTTTTAGGCATGGCATTCCTGATGCTGGGTAATGGTTTGCAAGGTACCTTAGTCAGTTGGCGCGCTAACTATGAAGGGTTTGAGCCTAGTACGACCGGTCTTATTATGACCTCTTTCTATCTAGGTTTTTTATTCGGATCACTTTATGCCACTCGGTTGATTAATCAAGTTGGCTATATTCGTGTTTTTGCGGCACTGGCATCGCTAGCATCTACTGCTGTATTGATTCAGATTATTTTTATCTCTCCGACGGTGTGGTTATTAATGCGTTTATTGTCTGGCTTTTGTTTTGCTGGTATTTATGTGGTGGTTGAAAGTTGGCTAAATGCGCGCAGTGACAATCAAACACGCGGTCAGATTTTATCTTTTTATATGTTTGTTTCGTTTGCAGGTTTATCGGGTGGGCAGTTGCTATTAAAGGTTGCTGATCCGACTAATTTTAGCCTCTTCTTATTAACCTCGATTTTACTCTCTTTGGCATTAATCCCTATCCTAATTTCACGTATCAAGGTGCCTGAGATTGAAGAAAACGAAGGGATGAGTATTCGAAAACTATTCAAGATTGCCCCAGCAGGGGTAGTCTGTATTGGATGGAATGCAATTGCTCAAGGTTCCATGTTTGGAATGGGTGCAGTGTATGCTGCGAATGCGGGAATGAATATTAATCAGACGGCTTTATTTATGAGTAGTTTTATCGCTGTTGGTGCATTTTTTCATTGGCCGTTGGGGTGGCTTTCAGACAGGGTAGATCGACGTATTGTTATTGTAGGTGCGAGCTTTATATCTGTGATTATCTCAGTTTTTATGTACTCTATGGATAATCAGACACTGGCGTTTATTATTACCTTTGGCATGTTAGGCGCCTTTGTTTTACCTATTTATTCCTTAGGTGTTGCACATACCAATGACAGACTCAAACCATCACAAATGATAAATGCGAGTAGTACCATCGTACTGCTTTATGGAATAGGGTCTGCAATTGGTCCACTGAGCATGGGGTATGTATTAAATTTACTTGGAAACTCTTTCTTCTTTATCTATATCGGGCTGACGAATGTGCTTATTGCCTTAAGCGTGTTTTACTTCATGATGCAACGCGAGGCGGTACCAGATGAAGAGCAGGGAGATTATCAACTTGTTCCCTCAAGAATCACTGCGGTTGGCATGGAAGCGGTAGCAGAAGAAGCTGAGGAAACAATTGAGTAGTACGTTTTTTTATTTACGACTTGGCTACACCTGAATCTCTAGCTGCTTGTGAAATAGCAGCAGGAATTCTTTCGGGTAAGCGTGGATCAAGGGGTGTTGGTAATATATATTCTGGACCAAATTCCATTGAAGTTTTATTGTATGCCTTGAGAACCACATCAGGAACGGGCTCTTTAGCAATGGCTGCTAAGGCTTTAACAGCCGCCATTTTCATTTCAGTATTAATATGCGTCGCACGAACATCTAATGCGCCTCTGAAAATAAACGGAAAACCTAATACATTATTGACTTGATTTGGGTAATCACTGCGACCTGTTGCCATAATAATGTCAGGGCGTGCTGCACGAGCGATTGCAGGGTCAATTTCTGGATCAGGGTTTGATAAGGCAAATACTATCGGATTATCTGCCATCGCCATGAGTGAATCTACATCTAATAGATTGGGACCTGATAACCCAATGAAGACATCGGCATCAGTACAAGCATCTAATAGGGTGCGGCTCTCTGTTTCTAGCGCCCATTCTTGTTTGTATTTGTTTAAGTCATCACGACCAGAGTGAATCACACCACCACGATCTAGCATAAACAAATTGTTTTTATCAGCACCTAAAGAGGTGAGAACCTGCATCGATGCGATTCCTGCTGCACCCGCGCCAAGACAAACGATTTTAGCATTTGAAAGCTCTTTACCCTTTAATTCAAGCGCATTGAGTAATCCTGCCGCAATAATAATAGCCGTGCCGTGCTGATCATCATGAAACACAGGAATATCCAGTTTTTCCTCAAGAATACGTTCAATCTCAAAACAGTGCGGTGCTGCAATATCTTCAAGGTTTATACCCCCAAAGGTTGGCGAAATATTGACGACTGTTTTGATAAAATCTTCAGGTGAATCTGCATTCACTTCAATATCAAAAACATCCACATCGGCAAAGCGTTTGAATAGAACCCCTTTGCCTTCCATAACAGGCTTACCTGCTAAAGAACCCACATTGCCTAACCCTAAAACCGCTGTTCCATCGGTTATTACCGCAACTAGATTACCTTTTGAGGTGTATTTGTAGGCATTCTCTGGATCTTTTTCGATTTCTTTTACGGGCTCGGCTACGCCCGGTGTATAAGCTAAAGAAAGGTCTTTTTGGGTCTCGGTTGATTTAGTAATCTGAATCGCAATTTTCCCTGGTTTTGGCTTTAGATGATATTCAAGAGCTTCTTTTTTTAATGTGTCATCTGACATTTTTTTTCCTTGTTTGAAAATAGTTTTTGTAGAACTTAATCAAAAGCTACTTAATTTATGACTTTAATTAAACGTCCTCTTACTGGTTGTCCTTTGGGGAACATGCCATTTAGCAGACGCAACCGTTGTTCACCGACTTTACTGCGGCGCGCAAGCTTAGCATAGGTCAATCCGGGTGTTGTTGCTGTGCCAACAACAACACGACCGTATTTGTTTTTGCTAATACGGTATTTTATGCCATTAATTTGGCGCAAATAGCGATCATGTCCTTCATCTTTAATGCCAGAGGTTTGGTATTTTTTGGCTTCATTAATAACCTGTTGTAAACGACGGTCATTACTCGGATGTGAAGAAAATACGCCATGGTATACCCGTGGTTTACGTCCTTCTTGACGCGCTTGGTATTTTTCAAATTCCTCCTGTGCCTTTAAAACACTAACCACTTTAATCATATTTTGTGGTTGATAACCAATACGAGCAAGATATTCTGCACCGAGGCGATCTGCTTGAAGCTCATGATCACGACCATATCCACTTAGCAAAGCTCTACCGAGTTGATTATATTGCTTGCCCGAACCAGCTCCGCCTTTTTTAGCTAAGACGCTAACTAATATGGCACTTGCCATGCCTGCACTTTGTTGCTTTACACCATGTCTAGCAGTGACATGCCCAATTTCATGTCCTATAACCCCTGCCAGTTCTGCTTCTGAATTAAGATATGCCATTAACCCTGTGGTGATATAAATAAAACCGCCAGGTAATGCAAACGCATTTACACTGGGATCATCTAAAACAGTAAAGGTATATTTCAGTCCTTTGCGGTGGCTTTGTCTCGCTAGTTGTTGACCAATATTATTAACGTAAGATTGAAGGCGCGGGTTATTTAAACGCTTTTTCTTTTTAAGGATGCTACGGTGTGCCTGTGCACCCATTGAAAGCTCTTGCTGTTCGGATATAAGGGAGAAGTCTTTTCTTCCAGTAACGGGATTTTTTGAACAAGCAGTGATAGATAGTAAAGCGGTGACGAGAAGACTAGTGATTAAAATTTTGACCTTCATTGATTTCTCCTTAAATGTGAATATGTGTTCCTTAGGGTTTGATCTAAGTCCCTTAATGAGTTGACCGTGGTGTCACTATTAAATTCATATACTTTGTAAATTAAAGATATTATTAGTAGTATAGATAAAAGATCTTAACAAGTATAAAACAATCCAATATAACATTTACAGATATCAAAGGGAGTGCTAATTCGACACTAATGAATTAGTAATGAATTGTAATGATATTTTTTTTTAATTTTATAAAACTAATCACAGTAGCTTTTCTGTTAACAGGAAGTCTTGCGTCTGCATGGTTTGATTGTAACTGGTACTACCGCTCTGAAGTTGTTATCACCGAGTTAACGGGGTCTAACCTCACAGATTATCAAGTGTTAGTTGAGATTACGGCAGCAGATATGCACGTTGATTATAATTGGAGTAGTGTAGGGCAGGATCTGCGCGTGCTGGATAGCAATGATTCAACTGAGATTGAATATTTCATTCAAACTTGGAATGCAGTAGCAAAGACGGCAAGGATATGGGTGAAGGTTCCCTCTTTGCCCGCTAACACTAATAAAACCATCTATTTTTATCATGGTAATACCGCGGCATTAACAACGAGTACCGCTACCATTACTTTTACTGAGCCAGGTATTAAATTTCATACCAGAAACTCTACTGCTAACCCAAATAATAAAGCGGCTGCCTTCAACTTTTTTAATGCAGCGAGTGATGGTGTGCCAGGGTATGGTTGTAAATTTATTACCAACTTTACTAATATCAGTAATAAAAACCAATTCACGCCATCAACCAATATGAACTTTGGTGCTTACTCAGAGACATTTTTTGAGGTTAAACCTTCTGAAGTTGGATTATGGTCAATACGCTATGGTGCAGACTTCGGGCATGGAGGTGGGTTATATGTTGATGGTGTAGCGTTAGAAGAAGACTGGAACAATGATTTATGGTGGGCGAGTAATTGGGGCCATGTTGATGTGTTGCAAGGCACGATTTCACTCTCAGCAGGATACCATCAATTAGAAATAATAGGCTTTGAGGGTTGCTGTGATGGAGGCTTAACAGTGCAGTTCAGAAAGCCTGGAGGAGCTTATCAAACCTATTCTACAACGAATATTGATATTCTTAGTCGAAAGTGTCCCACCATTGAACCTTCAACAGCTTTCTCTACCAAAACTTTCTTCCCGCCATCATTAAATATTAGTAAAACATCTGAAGTTATATCTGACCCAGTAAACTTAACAAATACACCAAAGAGGATTGCAGGTGCAAGGATTGAATATTCAATCACAGTCACTAATTCGGGTTCACCTGTAGATGTTGACAGTATTCATATAAAGGATCCTGTACCTGCAAATACAAGCCTGCAATTAGCTACAGGTGACTTTACTTTTGCGGAAGGGACGCCGGCAAGCGAACTAGGCTTTGCCTATTTAGCGTCTAATAATCCCACGGATAATGTTTCGTTTTCGAATAACAACGGTGTAAATTATTTATTTCAGCCAACAATTATTACTAATAACAGCAATAGTAATATCACGGACTTCCAGCTTTCTCCCTCAGGACGTTTTGGTTGTTCAAATACCCCTCAACCTACTCAATTCACCCTAAAATATAATATCATCATTAATTAATACCTGTGCTGAGCCTGTCTAACATATACATGGCACTCCTCCCTTTTTAAGTTTAGTTTACTGTATTTTCACGATTCATTACCTTCTTCTGCCATAGTATCAAATAAGGTTCTACAGGTTCATTAATTTGAACTATAGTAGATATAGATATAAGGGAGATTGATCGAGTGAATTATCATATTGGAGAGTATGAATTAAAAACAGATACGCATGAGCTACTTCACAAAAGTAGCCCACAAAAAGTTGAGCCTCTGGTATTTAATCTTCTTAAATTCATGCTAGATCATCCAAACCGTATCTTATCTCGTGATGAATTAATCGCTGAAGTGTGGAAATCTCAGGTGATTTCAGATTCAGCTTTAAATGCAACGATTTGTGCCACTCGGCACGCCATCGGAGACAGTGCAAATAAGCAAAACTGTATTAAAACAGTTTCCGGTGAAGGTTATCGATTTATAGCAGATTTTACTTTAACTGAAAATCAACTACAGCCATTAAGAGAAAGTGACAGTTGCCTCTTAGATAAGCTACCCATTAGGAATGAATCGCTAACGCCATTAGAAATTCCCGACAAACCTTCTCTTGCAGTCATGGATTTTATCGATCAAAAACCAAGCGAGCATAGTCAATTTTATACAGAAGCCATTACCTCTGAAATTAATTCAGGTTTAGCCCGACTTTCCCATTTGTTTGTTATTGCTAGACCCTCGGCATCAAGAATATCTAAATTAAAGCTAATACCCACTGAAATCAGTCAAGGCTTAGGTGTTCGTTATTTGGTGTATGGATCAACATTTATTACAGCAAATAAAATCAGTATGACACTGTCCATCGTAGATGCCGTTAGCAATGAAGAAATCTGGTCAGAGCACTTTAGTCATAGCTTTGATGATCTGTTTCTGATTCAACAAGAGATTATTCAAACCATTATTAGATGCGTTGATAACACAATAGAGCAAAGAGAAATGGAACGGGCTTTTTTAATACCGACTGAAAATTTAAATGCTTGGGAAAATTATCATCGAGGCTATTGGTATATGAATCGAACCACGAATAAAGATGTAGATACCGCGCAAAAATATTTTAAAAATGCTATCAAGCAAGATGCCAGATTCGCACGTGCTTATGCTGGATTATCTTACACCTATACCAGCCGATGTTTGTTACAGCACGAAAAAATCACTAGTAGCAATAACGATATACTGCAATCAATTGATTATGCGCAACAAAGCATTGATTACTGCAGCCACGAAACAATGGGAATAATGACCTTAGGCAGGGCTAAACTATTTTCAAGTCAAGTTTCTAGCTCTTTGCAATATTTTGACAGGGTAATTAACAATACATCGAATAGCAGCATGTGTTTTCTTTTTAAAGGTTTGGCTTTATCTAGATTAAATAATCAAGACGCTGCACTTCAATCCTTAAAATGTAGTGAACGCTTGAATCCATTAAGCCCAATGGCGAAAGTGTCATATAACATAGCACAAGCTCTGATACAGTCCAGACAAAAAAAATATCAAAAAGCGGTTAATTTTTGTCTTAGTGCAATTCAATCGAATGATAATTACTACCTATCTTATGCAATTGCTGCAGGGTGTTTACAATTAGCGGGAAATACAGAAGAAGCACAAGAGCATGCCAGACTAGCATTAAAGATTTTACCTAAATGCACAATAGATTCTTGTGAACGAACATTGCCTTTTAAGAAAGAGCTAAGAGAGATTTTTGTAAACGCACTAATTGCTGCTGGAATACCCAAGGCAGGTTGAGATTGTTATGAAGCATAACTTACACGAACTCATTAAAAGCTTTTTTAACGCCGTTGAAGCAAAAGATGTTGATACCGTCGTGGCATTTTTTCAAGATGATGCAGAATTCCTCGATCCACATTACCCCAATGTCCATATGAAAGGAAAAGATGATATTTATAAAGGAATAAGATGGGGTCTAAACGGAGTAAAAACCTTTGATTTTAGTGAAATGAATTACTTTGAAAATAAAAATGGCAGTAGTGCATCGATAGAATATGACACCCGTTTAGAACTAAAAAATGGACAAAAACTCCGCTATCAGCAGGTTTTTATCATAGAAACAAAAGAGGGGAAAATAAGCCGCTGCCAAGCCTATGAAACCTATGGGCCACATGGGATGCATAAGGTCATGTTAATGGTGACGCGATTGATTCATCGTTTTGCTAAGGGTTAGTATCTATTTGCTTGAATTATTAAAAAACAGGGGGGGTGCCATCTAAATATGGGTGATTAAAAATACTAGTAAAAGCTCTTGCTAGCAGTCAAATTCAGGTGTTCTTTCGAGTAAATGGTTTAACAGTTTCTCCGCATTTTTATGCCCTTGTTTTGCGGCTAAACTAATCCATTGCATGGCTTCGTCTTCATCTTCTGTGATGCCGCTACCCTTTAAAAACATTATGCCTAGCCAATATTGTGATTCGGCATTACCCAGTAAGGCAGTTTCTTGATACCATCTGACCGCATTGCATCTATCTTCATAGTTATTACTCTCTCTGAGTAGTGTCACACTTTTTTGAGTTATCGGTTTTCTATCCTGAACACTTGTTTGAATGGGCTGATGCAGGGAGTCATTAGCAAAAACACTAACAGAGCTTGTTAGTGTAGAAAGCAGTAATGTTGAAACAATGGAGTTAATCGTTTTTTTTGGAGATAGATTGCTGTTCTTTTTTGTTTTTGTTACCGTCATTCTCAAACTTAGAAAAATGGTTCTATCAGATAATGCTTTAATCTGATGAAGGTTATCAAGAATTGGCAATGCTACACTGCTATTTCCACTATTCAATATTTTGGTTAAATGACCACTTCTTAAGGAAAAAAGATCAAATCGTGATTGGTTGTTAATTGCCAAACTGCCATTAATGACATAGGTTAAAGCTAATTTCTCAGGATGCGCATGCATAGGAATTTCTGTTCCTTTTGGCATAATATGCAATGCTAATTTAATAATATCTTCATCAATTAACTTAATACAACGATGTTGATAACAAGGCAGATCATAATCGTTTAATCTAGTGTTGACACTATGTTGACTACAAATGTGATTCCAAAAGTGATTGATTTCCTCAATGCTTTTTTTTGTTTCTCCCTTATTAAAATAAATATGTAGTATACGTTCACGTATTTTTTGCATATTATTTAGCTTAAAATCTGATAGGCTTAACTCAGATTTTAAGCTTGAATTTAATGTTAGGGATTCCATTTTGTTACTCCTTTAGATGCTGAGGGTTGATTACACCCTCAACAGCTAAGAACAAAAAAATATTAATAAGTCATACTTTATTTAAGGAAGCTATGATCAAGTCCAATTATTTCTAGCTTGCTAAATCAGTAGTTATTGCTCTAAATTTCAATCGAATTAATCAAAGATTCTTAACTCACTACAATAAATTTCCATTCTGATCTAAAGCGTTAAGCTGATCACCATTCGGATCTAAATCGTTAACTGGGTCTACAACCCAAGGAGACATACAGTTTTTATCTTTAACACAAGGATCAGTTAAAGATT
>JAZGEM010000019.1:0-5522 GCA_036478745.1 Cocleimonas sp. | reverse complement strand
ATTTGTTCTTGTAAGTCATCACGTCTCTTTAATAAATGGCTATTTTTAGGCATAAACTGATCAAGAATTTTCTCAAAAGAATGCCAAAATTCATCTGTATCTATATGAGTACCAGGCACAATCTTATCCACTATAAGATTATAAAATTTTTGATCAATCTGTAAATTACCTTTGGTAATACGTGGACTCATTTTAACTTCAATTTTTTGTTATCACTACTTGAAGCGTAGTTCATAAAAAATATTTTTGAATGAAGATTTCTAACATGGAAAAAATAATTCTTTAATAATCATTATTTATTATGTTTCACAGAGTATTTTAAAGCGATCTTAAGAACCTTCTGATTAAGTTGATTAGAATCAATGATGTCAACGATCCAATCAAACCCATGTTTTAAACGTGATTATCAGCGATTGGTAGCGAAGGGAGTTCTCTATTAGAGTTGGCGAAGAAGTCTCTTATTAAAACTATCCCTGTTTTTTGCACTTTTGTCCGAGGGGAAGGTTTTCTCTAATGAATGCTAAAAGAGGGTTCTATATTGACTGTGAAAACAGTTTGAAATAACTATTGAGGCCATAGTCTATTGTTATGTTTCAATTATTTTACCTCGTTTTCTATAAATGTTACTATGTGTATATAATTGTATAAACTTACACATAGAGGTGTACTAATGAGAACTAACATAGTTATAGATGATAGCTTAATGTCTGAGGCATTAAAAACTACAGGACTTAAAACAAAGAAAGAAGCTGTTGAACAAGGCTTACGGCTATTAGTGAAAAAAAACAAACAACAGGATTTAAGAAAATTAAGAGGTAAACTAAGCTGGGAAGGTGATTTGAACGAGATGAGGGGCAGTTAATGATAATAGTTGATACGAGTGTTTGGATTGACTATTTTAATGGCACTGAAAATAAAGAGACAAATATTTTAGACGCTATTTTAGAGGATGGAGAAGTGGCAATTGGAGACTTAATATTTTTAGAGATACTCCAAGGATTTAGAAATGATAAAGATTATAAACAAGCTAAAAATATGCTTTTAGCATTAGATCAATATGAAATGTTTGGGCATAAAATGGTTGTTAAATGTGCCGAACACTACCGAAGCTTGAGAAAAAAAGGGATTACTATAAGAAAGACAGCAGATGTTATTATTGCAACATTTTGTATAGAGAATCAGATTCCATTACTTTTTTCAGATAGAGATTTTTTGCCCTTTGTGAAGCATTTGAAATTACCTACAGCACCAAAATGAGCATGGGAGGAAACTTATCTAAGAGATAGCAAAAAGGACATCCATTAAGTTCTGCTATAAAAAACACCGATAAACGAATAAAAAACAATCTTCCAAATAGCACGGGGGTGCCATTACAATCATTCAAATAGTATGGAGGATTTTTATCTTAGAATGTATTCTTAGCGAAGATCACCAAGTTTCAACCAATATCGACAACTCCTTTGGAGGTGTAACGATATACTTATTGCTCTTGGTGGGCTACTAAAGCAAGTTTTCAGCGCTTGTGGCGCAGATATTTTATCTACATATTCCCATATAACGGTCCGCCACTTTCAGGTGTTGTCCACACGATATTCTGGGTTGGATCTTTAATATCACAGGTTTTGCAGTGCAGACAATTTTGTGAATTGATTTGTAAGATTGGTGCATCGCTATCATTCTCTGGCTCGATGATTTCATAGACTTGAGCGGGGCAGTAGCGTGATTCGGGCGAGTCATATAAAGCTAAGTTGACGTCAATCGCAACGGATGCTTGTTTTAAATGTAAATGATTAGGCTGTTTTTCATCATGGTTGGTATTGGATAAATACACGGATGAGAGTCGATCAAAGCTGATTTTTCCATCGGGTGTTGGGTAGTTAATTTTTTTGACTTCAGTTTTCTTTTTTAGTTGTAGATGATCGGCATGATGTTTTAGCGTCCAGGGTTCTTTTCCGTGCGTGATGTAGGTGCTTAATCCTGCGTTAGCTAGACCAAATAATAAGCCTTTTTTAAATCCGGGGCGGATGTTTCTGATTTGTTTTAGCTCATCGTGTAGCCATGACTGTCGAAATACTGAGTCGTAGGATACGATGGTGTTTGGTTTTTCACGATTAGAATAGATAGCTTCAGCTGAAAGCATTCCGCTTTTCATTGCCGTATGAATACCTTTGATTTTGGCAACATTCAAAAAACCTGCTGCATCGCCAATGAGCAAACCACCAGGGAAATCTAATTTGGGTAAAGACTGTAAGCCGCCTTCTGTAAGTGCACGCGCTCCATAGCTGAGTCGTGTCCCGCCTTCTAATATTGGGCGGATGTCGGGGTGTTGTTTAAAACGTTGGAATTCTTCAAAAGGACTTAAATAGGGGTTTGAATAATCAAGCCCTACGGCAAAACCAATAGCAATTTGATTATCTGCTAAGTGATAGAGAAATGATCCGCCGTAGGTATCATTTTTTAATGGCCAGCCGATGGTATGAACTGTTTTTCCTTGTTGGTGTTTGCTCGAGTCAATTTCCCAAATTTCTTTTAAACCTAGCGCATAAGTAGGCGGTGAGGCATCTTTTGCCAAATCGAATTTTTCGATTAATTCACGGCTTAATGAGCCGCGACAACCTTCAGCAAAAAGTGTGGTTTTAGCGTGAAGCTCCATTCCCACATCGTATTCAGGACCTTTTACATACTCGCCTTTATCATCTTTGATAATGCCCGTTTGACCCGTGGCAATACCTTTAACCACGTTGTTCTCATCATATAAAACCTCAGCCGCCGCAAAGCCTGCGTATATTTCTATACCGAGTGCTTCGGCTTGTTCGCCTAGCCAGCGGGTTAATAATCCGAGGCTGATAATGTAATTTCCTTGATTGTGCATGGAGGGTGGCGTAGGCAATGTAATTGATTTCTTTTCAGTGAGATAGATAAATTGATCAGATGTTACTTGTGTTTTGACGGGTGCATTTTTTTCACGCCAATCTGGAATGAGTTCATCTAAGGCGCGCGTTTCTAATACCGCGCCAGCCAGAGAGTGCGCCCCGACTTCAACAGCTTTTTCCAGTACGGTTATGGCGAGTTCTTTATTGTCTTTGTTTGCTAGTTGAGCCAAACGTATTGCCGCTGAAAGCCCTGCAGGACCAGCGCCGACAATGACTATATCGACTTCGATTGCCTCTCTTTGAATATCTTCATTTTGATTCATTCTCTTGACCCCGCATCGACTATCCATTGCCAAAGGTAATCACTAAAACTTCTTCTAATCACCAGCTGAAAACTATCATCGCTTGCTCTTCTGAGAATAAGCTGTGATTTTGCAAAAACTGTGGTTACTACTTTTCCAACAGGAAAGTTACTTTGATGGATATCGTAAGATGAGGATTTTTTGAGAATTGTTTCGGCTCGCTCACCCGATAATTCCAAAACGGTTTGCCCACCCGTGATATTAACAATAGCAAAGTGACCTTTGATTTTATCACGTAGTCTTGACTCAATTTCAAACTCTGTTTTTTCTGGAACGAGTAGCAAATATTCATCTGGTGAGATCCAGCAGATAAGGTATTTATCATTTGAAACCGAGCTAAGTGGTTTAGTTGCTAAATTTAACCCTGTTATTGTTTTAACAGCAGTGTTAACACTTTTGTTTTTTAAAGAGGTGCGGATAACGAGATGACCATAGGCTGTTTCTGTCAGAGTGTAATGGTCATTACCTGCCTGTAACTGTGTGGCAATCTGATGCATAGATTGGCGTTGTTTTATTTCATTGCTCTTAGGGATTAGTTGCATGATAAAACCTGCCTGCTAATGCTTTTTTTATTTCATAGGGGTAGTTGGCACCCCCCCCTTTATTTGAAGATTGTAATGGATGGAGATTATACATTCTGTCGTTCTCCCTCAGGGTCATAAAATACTGAACTGCATATCTCAGCTTCGATTACTGTGCCATCTGCTTGGGGCATATAGACTTTTTCTCCCATTTTTGTAGAGCCATTTTTAACCACTGCCATGGCAATGCTATGTCCTAAGCAGGCGCTATAATAACTGGAGGTTACATGTCCGACCATTGTCATCGGAATTTTTTGCTCAGGATCAAATACAATTTGAGAACCTTCGGGTGCGACGGTTTTAGGGTCTGTTGTTTTTAAGCCGACTAATTCCTTTCTATTCTCGCGTTTACAATCTTCACGAGTCATGGCGCGTTTACCGATAAAGCTAAAGGGTTTATTGTTTGCCACTGCCCAGCTCATCCCTAAATCTTGCGGAGTCATGGAACCATCGCTATCTTGTCCGACAATCACAAAGCCTTTTTCTGCGCGTAAGACATGCATGGTTTCTGTACCATAAGGCGTTAGTTGATATTTTTTACCGTGTTCAAAAAGCTTTTCCCAAACGGCTAATGCGTAGTTGGCTTGTACATTGATTTCATAGGATTGTTCGCCCGTAAAAGAGATACGAAAGACACGTGCTGGAACACCAGCGACTTTACCTTCTCGCCAGTCCATGAATTTAAATTGTTCAGGGTCTAGGTCAATATCGGTTAACTCAGCTAATAACTTGCGCGCATTGGGCCCTGAGATTGCCACGGTTGCCCAGTGATCTGTCACACTATTGAAATAGACTTCAAGTTCAGGCCACTCTGTTTGGTGCCATAATTCTAACCATTGAAATACATGCGCAGCACCGCCTGTGGTGGTGGTCATTAAAAAATGATTTTCAGAAAGGCAAGAGGTCACGCCATCATCAAATAACATGCCATCTTCGCCACACATTAAACCATAACGACAGCGACCTACAGGGAGTTTGCTCCAAGCATTAGTGTAAATCCGATTAAGAAATTCGCGTGCATCAGAACCTTGAATATCAATTTTACCCAGTGTCGATGCATCCACAATACCCACACTTTCTCGTACGGCTAAACACTCACGGTTGACGGCATCATCCATTGTTTCACCTGTTTGAGGATAAAACCATGGGCGTTTCCATTGACCTACATCTTCAAATTTTGCACCTTTCTTAATATGCCAGTGATGGATAGCGGTATAGCGTTCGATATCAAAAAACTCATTGGCATTTCGCCCTATAATTGCACCAAAAGTGACGGGTGTGTAATTTGGGCGAAAAATCGTTGTACCTGTTTCGGCTATGCTTTTTCCGAGTTTTTTAGCGGCTATTGCCATACCATTAATATTGCTTAGCTTGCCTTGATCTGTTCCAAAGCCAAGTGCGGTATAGCGTTTTACGTGTTCAATGGATTCAAAGCCCTCTTGAATGGCTAACTCAATTCCTGCTGCGGTAACATCTAATTGAAAATCTACAAACTGTTTTGGTGCGCGGCTGGTTTTTTTGCTATGAGGGATATGATAAAGAGGCATCGATTCAACGTGAATTTCTTTTTCTGCTTTTGGTGTTTTTATCAAAGCCTTAATATTGTCAATCTTGATGGCAGATTTTCTGACAGATTCTAGCCCCACTTCCGTGGCATTTTCAAGAATATCTGCAAGCGGGTAAAGTCCATTGCAAGCGCCTGTAGC
>JAZGEM010000018.1:0-3685 GCA_036478745.1 Cocleimonas sp. | reverse complement strand
CAGTCAAAGGATTAAATGTAACCGGTGGAGCTAAAAAAATGATTGAATCAGCTGGTGGCAAAGTAGAGGTTTAGGTGAGTACTTCAAGAGCCGAAATGGCAAATAAAATGGGTGGGTTTTCTGAGCTGAAGTCAAGATTAATGTTTGTACTTGGAGCATTTTTTGTCTATCGGGTGGGTGCGCATATACCCGTTCCCGGTATCGATCCAAATGCTTTGGCAATAATGTTCGAACAGCAGAGTGGTTCCATATTGGATATGTTTAACATGTTCTCTGGTGGTGCTTTGATGCGGTTAAGTTTATTTGCTCTTGGAATTATGCCATATATATCCGCATCCATTATTATGCAACTGATGACAGTTGTTGTTCCAGCGATGGAGCAGATAAAAAAGGAAGGTGAAGCTGGGCGTCGGAAAATTTCTCAATATACACGTTATGGGACTGTTGTTTTAGCAACATTTCAAGCTATAGGTATCTCTATGGCTTTGCAGAATCAAACTGCTGGTGGATTAGGTGTGGTTATCAATCCTGGTGTCGGTTTTGTTGCGATAACTGCTATTACGTTGGTTACAGGAACTATTTTTCTTATGTGGTTGGGAGAGCAAGTTACTGAAAGAGGTATTGGTAACGGCATTTCTTTGATCATATTTGCTGGTATTGTCTCTGGATTACCTTCTGCAATAGGTGGGACTTTAGAATTAGCCCGAACTGGTGAAATGAATGGAGCTTTTATAGTTCTATTATTTCTTATTGCTATTGCCGTTACCGCTTTGGTTGTATTTGTAGAGAGAGGGCAGCGCCGGATAATCATAAATTATCCAAAACGACAGCAAGGTCGTAAAATGATGGCTGGGCAGAGTAGTTTTTTACCTTTAAAGTTAAATATGGCAGGGGTAATACCACCTATTTTTGCTTCCAGTATAATTTTGTTTCCTTCGACTATTGCAGGTTGGTTTAGTGGAAATGAGGGATTTGGTTGGTTGCAGGATGTGTCAACAATGTTGTCTCCAGGACAGCCAATATATGTGTTGCTTTATGCAACAGCTATAATATTTTTCTGTTTTTTTTACACTGCTTTAGTTTTTAATTCAAAAGAAACAGCTGATAATCTCAAAAAATCAGGTGCATTCCTTCCTGGAATTCGCCCAGGAGAGCAGACAACAGCATATATTGATAAAGTGATGACAAGATTAACCTTGGTAGGCGCTTTTTATATCACCTTAGTGTGTCTGTTACCCGAATTTATGATTGTGTATTGGAATGTACCATTTTATTTTGGTGGTACTTCATTATTAATCATTGTTGTTGTAGTAATGGATTTTATTTCACAGCTACAAACACACATGATGTCTCAACAATATGATGGCCTTATGAAAAAAGCCAATCTAAAAAAATAACTAACCAAAGAGGTATGTCGTGAAAGTTCGCGCATCAGTAAAGAAAATTTGCAGAAATTGCAAAGTCATTAAAAGAAATGGAATTGTAAGAGTTATTTGCAAAGATGGACGACATAAGCAGCGCCAAGGATGATTTTTATTGCGCAGATAAAGCAGTTATGCTACAATTCCGCGTTTAACTTTAGAGCACCGTAGTAGGAGTATTTGATGGCACGTATTGCCGGAATCAACGTAGCAGATCATAAACACGCAGAAATATCGTTAACAGCTATTTACGGTGTTGGTCGTAAGACTGCTAGAGAAATATGTCAGCAAGTAAAGATTGAACCATCGATAAAAATCAAAGATTTATCAGAAGAACAATTGGAATCAATTCGTCAAGTGGTAGCTAAATTGACGGTAGAAGGCGATCTTCGGCGCGAAGTATCTATGAATATTAAGAGATTGATGGATTTAGGTTGTTATCGTGGAATAAGGCACAGAAGAGGTTTGCCGTTAAGAGGACAGCGAACTAAGACAAATGCTAGAACCAGAAAAGGTCCACGTAAACCAATCAGAAAATAAAACAGGCTAACTAAATGGCAACTCAAAAACGCGTAAAGAAACGAATAAAAAAGGAAATTGCAGATGGCATTGCACATGTGCATGCTTCATTTAACAACACAATTATAACAATAAGTGATCGGAAAGGGAATGCGCTTGCTTGGGCAACAGCGGGTGGATCTGGTTTCAGAGGGTCACGTAAAAGCACTCCCTTTGCCGCACAGGTCGCAGCAGAGCGTGCTGGTAATGTTGCATTGGAATATGGAATGAAGAACTTAGATGTTATGATTAAAGGGCCAGGTCCTGGTCGAGAATCTGCAGTTCGGTCTCTAAATAATTTGGGTTTTAAAATTACGAATATCGTTGATGTGACACCTATACCTCACAATGGATGTCGTCCACCTAAAAAACGCCGAGTTTAATAATTTAAGCACAAGAATTGGAGTTGTAAAATGGCAAGATATCTTGGCCCCACCTGTAAGTTAAGCCGAAGGGAAGGGACTGATCTGTTTCTTAAAAGTAGAGGAAAATCACTTGAAGGAAAATGTAAGTTAGAGCAAAAACCTGGTCAGCATGGAGCGTCACGATCTCGTGATTCAGATTATGCTCTGCAATTAAGAGCAAAGCAGAGAATACGGAGAATATATGGTGTCTTGGAAAAGCAATTCAGAAATTACTACAAAACTGCTGACCTAAAAAAAGGTGCGACGGGTACAAATTTACTCAATTTGTTAGAGTCAAGGCTTGACAATGTGGTTTATAGAATGGGCTACGCATGTACAAGAGCAGAGGCTAGGCAGTTAGTATCGCATAAATCTATTTTAGTTAATGATAAAATTACTAACATTCCTTCTTATCAGATTAGTGTTGGTGACTCGATAAGTATTAGGGAAAAATCCAAGAAACAACAGAGAATAATAGACTCCTTATCGATCACAGAACAATATGGATTTCCTACGTGGGTAGAGATTAATCCAAAAGAAATGGCTGGGGTCTTTAAGGCGCATCCTGAGCGATCAGAATTGGGCGCTGATATTAATGAACAGTTAGTTGTTGAACTGTACTCGAAATAATTCTTATTGAGATTGAGATACAAACTATGCAGAATACTTTCGCTGGGTTGCTAAAACCAAAACTGGTTGAGGTGGTCAGTCACAACGAAAACCATTCAAAAATTGTAATTGAACCGTTAGAAAGGGGGTTCGGACATTCGTTAGGCAATGCTTTAAGAAGAGTCATGCTTTCCTCAATTCCAGGTTGTGCTGTAACTGAAGTTGAAATAGAAGGTGTTCAGCATGAATACTCTTCAATAGAGGGTGTACAAGAAGATGTAATTGATATATTACTCAACTTAAAGAATCTAGCGATTGTTTTGCACTCTAAAGATGAAGTCGAGCTAAGTTTGACCAAAGAAGGTGCTCGGGTTGTAACAGCAGCGGATATTGATCTGCCACATGATGTTGAGATAGTAAACCCAGATATTGTATTGGCTAACCTAACTGATGCGGGAAAACTAAATCTTAAGATGAAAGTCGAGAGAAATAGAGGTTATATACCTGCAAGTTTAAGAAAAGAAAATAATCCCACGGTACCTGTAGGTCAATTGCTCCTTGATGCATCTTTTAGTCCTATTAAAAGAGTTAAGTATATTGTCGAGAGCACACGAGTAGAGCAGCGTACTGATTTAGATAAACTTATTATCGATTTAGAAACTGATGGTACTGTCGATCCAGAAGAAACCGTTA
>JAZGEM010000017.1:0-2442 GCA_036478745.1 Cocleimonas sp. | reverse complement strand
AGCAACTACCCACGGAATTCGAACTACATCCACGAGTAGCAAAGGTAATAGAGAACCGTGCAAAAATGTCTGCCGGTGCATTACCCATTGATTGGGGCTTTGCTGAAAACATGGCTTATGCCACGTTGGTTATTGAAGGCAATTCCATTCGTCTCGTTGGTCAAGATGTAGGTCGGGGCACTTTCTCTCATCGACACATTGCCTTACACAATCAACTAAATGGTGATACCTGGTTTCCTATTCAACATATCTCCAAATCAAAGGATCAAGCCCAGATTTTTGATTCCTTATTATCTGAAGCAGGTGTGTTAGGTTTCGAATATGGCTATAGCTCAACTGAACCCGAAAAATTAATCCTTTGGGAAGCTCAGTTTGGGGACTTTGCTAATGGTGCACAAGTTTTAATTGACCAATTCATCAGTTCTGGAGAATCCAAATGGGGTCGTTTAAGTGGTTTGGTTTTACTTTTGCCTCATGGCTTTGAAGGTCAAGGACCAGAACATTCATCAGCAAGACTTGAACGTTATCTACAACTTTGTGCCGACCATAATATGCAGGTGTGTAACCCAACCACACCCGCACAGATATTCCATTTACTCAGACGTCAATTACTTAGAACCTATCGTAAACCGCTCATTGTGATGAGTCCAAAAAGTTTACTTAGGCATAAACTTGCTACATCAACACTTGAAGATCTAACAGAAGGAAAGTTTTTACCTCTTATCACCGAACTAGACGAACATAACCCAAAGAAAATCACGCGCCTGGTTATGTGTTCAGGAAAAGTTTATTATGACTTGCTAGAAGCTCGTAGAACGAATGAGCTTGATCATGTTGCTATTATCCGTATTGAACAATTGTATCCTTTTCCTGGCGAACTATTTAAAACGGAAATTAATAAGTACCCTCATCTTAAACAAATAACCTGGTGTCAGGAAGAACCAAAAAATCAGGGAGCCTGGTATCAAACCAAGCACCATTTTTGCAACAATATGGATAATGATATTACTGTTTTCTATGCAGGAAGATGCGCATCTGCAGCTCCCGCAGTTGGCAGCCATAGCGTTCATATCGAACAACAAAAAGTGGTAGTTAATGCCGCACTTTACGACATAAAAGAAGGATGTAATCATGAGCATTGAAATTCTAGTTCCCAGCCTACCTGAATCTGTTTCTGATGCAACCCTTGCAAGTTGGCATAAAAAACCGGGCGATTTTGTCAATAAGGACGACAATCTAGTCGACCTGGAAACCGACAAAATCGTTCTGGAAGTGCCCGCACCTGAGTCAGGTATACTAACTGAAATTCGCCAAACTGATGGCGCGACCGTTGTTGCTGGCGATGTTTTAGCCGTACTGGAAATAAAAGAGTCGGAGGAAACCACATCCCCTCAAGCTACCACCGATAATGAACCTGAACTCGCTCAAGAAAGCGACTCTCCTTTAAGCCCTGCTGTTAGACGCTTAATACAGGAAAATAACCTTGACCCTCAGAAAATCACTGGCTCAGGTAAAAAAGATAGGCTAACTAAAACAGATGTACTGGATTATCTTAGCCAACAAAAAACAGAACAACCCGCACCTCAAAAAGTCAAACCAGCGAGTGTACAAGAAAAAAACATTGAAGTAATTGAGACAAACAGCCCACCAGTCCCGTCAAGTTTGCGCCCCGAACAACGCGTACCCATGACTCGTCTAAGAGCAAAAGTTGCAGAAAGGTTACTTCAAGCCCAGCAAAATGCAGCAATGCTTACAACTTTTAATGAAGTCAATATGCAAAGCGTACTGGATTTACGAAGTCAATATAAAGACCGTTTTCTAAAAAAACATGATGTTAAACTTGGCTTTATGTCCTTCTTCATTAAAGCATCGATAGAAGCATTAAAAAAATTCCCTGCTATTAATGCCTCAATAGACAATAATGACATTATCTACCATGGTTATTACGATATGGGAATCGCCGTTTCAACACCACGCGGTTTAATCGTTCCGGTGATTAGAGATGCCGACCAGCTTGATTTCGCCGGCATTGAAAAGAGTATTTTCGACTACGGAACTAAGGCTAGAGAAGGCTCTTTAAGCTACGAAGATTTAATGGGCGGGACATTCACTATTACCAATGGTGGTATCTTTGGTTCCATGTTATCCACCCCTATTCTTAACCCTCCCCAATGTGCCATTTTGGGTATGCATGCGATTAAAGAACGTCCTGTTGTAGAAGATGGTGAAATTGTTATTCGTCCCATCATGTTTTTAGCTTTATCTTACGACCATCGTTTAGTTGATGGTAAAGAAGCCGTGCAGTTCCTGGTCACTATTAAAGAATGTCTGGAATCTCCTGCACATTTGTTACTTAATATATAGGTGCTAAATTATGACTGAATCCAAAACACAGTATGATGTCATCGTTATTGGTGCGGGTCCAGCAGGTTATGTTGCTGC
>JAZGEM010000016.1:0-2765 GCA_036478745.1 Cocleimonas sp. | reverse complement strand
TAACGATACCTCAATTGCAAACTCATATTTTCCAAAAACCGGTAATTGGCGCTAATATTTAAACTATGTAATTTCGTTTTTAGATCAGGAAGTGACTCACTATTCGGGGCATTCCTTTGTTCTGTATCGGTCTCAGTAAGAGCATGGGAATAGGTATAATCTAGTTTTAAATCAAAAACATCCTTAATCACTTTCCAGTCTGCCCCTAATCCAACTGTATGAATTTTATCTAATGTCTCTACTTGCCAGAATTTATTCGGATCGCGAGGAGATAAAAATTCTATATTAGAAAAATGTGCATAGCCTTCTTGCTGGTTATTAAAATGTTCGTAGCTGTAAAAACTATATAAATTAAGACCTTCATTGATTGAATAATCTACATTTAATGTGCCATTAAAATTATCCGAATAAATTAACCCTAGTTTGCTTTTGTCATAATCATCCTGATGATAGCTTCCATTTAACCCAATACTCAAAAGATCAAAAGGTAACCAGTTAACAGCAAAACCTACCTTATGCCGTTTTCTATCTGCAAGATTATATTGTCTGATGAGGGGATCATTCTCAAAACGTATGGATTCCGGTATTGTCGATAAATATCGTTGAGCATGACTTTGTAGGTATAAAGCCTCTCCTTTATAATCGGCAGCACGACGGGTGATATATTCGTATTTTGCCCAGCCATTTACATTATTCAAAAAACTAGTCGCTAATTTAATATGGGCATTATGCTCGTCAGTATGATCAACTTTGGCATAATCTCTATCGTTACGTTCATAGCCATAGCCAATCGTTAATTTATTTTTTGCTAAAAACCGGTAGCCTGTATCAATTTTAAAACGATGTTTTTTTCGCCCATAAGGTAAATTGGTTCGTATGGTTTGACTACTCAGCTGAGTAATCTGATTTTCCGAGTCATTTCTAAGAACAAAGTACTCGTCTATTGGTGTGTTATTACTACGCTGGTCAAAGGTATAACTACTGCGAATATCTATATTTTTTATCGGTACTGTAGTAAAAACCAGATTGCCATGTAAAGTCTCAACTTCTGCATCCGCATTTTCTCTGGAAAGTGGATTATTGACTGATAATAAGGGATTGACTGTATATCCCAAATAAGCCGCATCCTGACGCATAAGTCCATATGAAAAACTACCATTGAGTCTGGTTTTGGATGCTATGCGATATGCTGCGGATAAACTAATCTTATGCGCTTGATTATCCGGTGCTGTAGATAAACTACCCACATTATCAAGATGCCCTGATGTTGAAGGAAGACGTAATTGATAAGGGTTTTGCCAACTAAAAGATCCTATATGATTATCAAACAAAGACAAATGGTAGCCCAGCTGAACTTGTGCTTTTTCTCCGGTAAATGCTAATTGTGCATCAATATTGTTAGTTTCCTGATCTATTGGCATAGGTGCAACGATTGAGAGAGGGTTATAAGCAGAAATCCCCATCACGGCACCTGTTGCTTTAAGTCCTTCTTTTTTTTCATGTTGCATCACTAATTTCACATGCCATTGCTTAGTTAAGTTGAATTTAACCCCCCCATTATATTTGCGACGTTCTGTACCCATATCAATATTTTTCAAACTATCATTCAGCAATGTCATTCCTGTCGTGGTGTTATCTCTAATCCATGTGTCGGGTAAATGTAAAGCATCAGTCCCTATGCCGTTAAAAGGCGTTCTTGCATTATCCAAATGATGGTGTGGTAACTGATCGTATTCGAAAAATAGCTTATAACGCCCCTGCTGCCTGTATTCTGCGCTTAGGCGACGAGAGTCTAATCCTAAATCGGTGCCAGTCATACGCCAAAAACCAACACTATCACTGTCATAAGAATCTCTATGTTGAATATCAAAACCGCCTATGGCGTAGCCTTGCTCTTTATTCAACCCAGAATATTCACCAAATTTCTGTGAATCACTGCTAGAATAAAGCCCCCCTAATTCAATATAATTTTTAAAAACCACTTTTTCCGCAGATTCTTCTGATTCATCATCCAATGAAAAACTCTCCTCATTTTCTAACATGAAACTCTCTTCTTCCTCAGCATTCGCCGAAGAAATACTCAATAGGCTAATCAAAAAAAGTATTGAAATAGCAATACTATTATTCATGACTATCGGTCGAACCGAACCCCAGATGGATGGTTTGACCCATGACTATTACTATGGCAATTCAAACAACTTTTAGCTAATAGACGGCTTTGTCCTCTACTGGAAGAAACACCTCGACCATCATATAAAACATTTGTGTGCGATGATTCAACTCCAGAATGACATTGCTGACAGAGAAAAGGGGCTCTACTTTTTAATAAATAAGGTTGGGTCGAGCCATGCGATATATGACATATACTGCAATCTTCTTGAGCG
Source organism: Cocleimonas sp. (assembly GCA_036478745.1). GTDB lineage: Bacteria > Pseudomonadota > Gammaproteobacteria > Thiotrichales > Thiotrichaceae > Cocleimonas. The sequence goes on along the minus strand of JAZGEM010000016.1, from coordinate 381 downwards.
GGTGGATGCTCCCATAAAAATGGCCCTCGTTTTTCTGCATGACAGCGGTAACAAGTCTCATTAATAGTGTTTTCGACTAATAGTTTCTCACCACTCGTCCCATGCGGGTTATGACAATCAGCACAAATCGTTTTTGCTTCTTTAATAGGATGTCGGGATCGCCGATGAAGCTGTGCTCTTTGCTCGCCATGACAAGTAAAACAAACAGTAGCCTGATTTTCCCTATTTAAGACCTTATCTTTTTTGATATGGACTTTATGACAGGATGCACAGGCTAAATCGGCTGATTGATGTTGACTCCCTTGCCAGTGCATTCGCAATCCTTGTTGATGGCAATTCAGGCATTGTTGATTTTGTTCTGTGACAGATGTATGACTTTGC
>JAZGEM010000015.1:0-2130 GCA_036478745.1 Cocleimonas sp. | reverse complement strand
CAAGTTTGCAAAAGGGACGGCTAAAAGGAGATATTGTTGGGACATTAATGTCGAACCTTGGCATGGAACACGCTTTAAAGAAAATAGGGTTAAATTTAGTAAGAGCAAATGTAGGGGATCGTTATGTCATGGAGCAACTGGTAAAACATAAAGCCATTTTAGGCGGAGAAAGCTCTGGGCATATCATTTGTCTGGATAAAAGCACTACTGGAGATGCGATTGTTGCTGCTTTACAGGTCTTGGCAGAAATTCAGCAGAGTGGAAAGAATTTGCATGAACTTAAATTAGGCATGCAAAAATACCCACAAGTATTAAAGAATGTACGAGTCAATAAAAAAGTAAATCTCGATGAATTTGAATCCATTAAAAAAGCAGTGAAAGCTGTAGAGAAAAAAATGGGAGATAAAGGTCGGGTTTTATTAAGAGCTTCAGGTACAGAGCCTTTAATCAGAGTTATGGTGGAAGGAGAAATCGAGAGTGATGTGATTAAGTATGCTGATGAATTGGTCGATGTGGTGAAGAAAGAAATTTAAAGATTGAATAAAACTTCTTTAGCTTATATCATAAACAGTTTAATTTTTCTCGGGGTATAAAATGCGTCAATCTCTAGTGATGGGTAATTGGAAAATGAACGGTTCACGTTCAGAGGGTTTAGCATTAGCAAGTGCTATTGCTGCTGGTCTAAAGCAGGGCGATCAAGGAATTGCTGTTTGCGTACCTTATGTGTATTTATCAGATATAAAAAGTGCAGTGGAGAATACTCCATTAGTGCTAGGTGCACAAAATATAGCGGATCAAGAGTCTGGAGCATATACAGGCGAAATTTCTGCCTCTATGTTGAAAGAATGTGGTTGTATCTATGCATTGGTTGGGCACTCAGAAAGACGCTCTTATTATGGGGATACTAACGAGTCGGTTGCAACCCGTTTTTGTCAAGCACAGAAAGAAGGTATAGTCCCTGTGCTGTGTATTGGAGAAACTCTGGAAGAACGTGAAAGTGATAAAACATTTGCCGTTATTGACAAGCAATTAAATGCTGTGATTGATATGGCTGGAATTGATGCGTTAGGGAATTCAGTGATTGCTTATGAGCCAGTTTGGGCGATTGGTACTGGAAAAACGGCTTCTGATGAACAGGCGCAAGAAGTTCATAAATATATTCGCGAGCAAATAGCATCAAAAAACCAGGACGTCGCTAATAAAGTCCAAATATTGTACGGTGGAAGTGTTAAGCCAGACAATGCTAAAGCAATTTTTTCCATGCCAGATATTGATGGCGGTCTAATTGGTGGGGCATCATTAGACGCGGGATCATTTTTAACAATTTATCAATCGATTTAAAAAAAAATAAGAAGAATATGTATCAAGTCATTATAGTCGTTCATGTATTACTGGGGTTGGGAGTCATTGGATTCGTACTTATCCAGCATGGAAAAGGTGCTGATGCTGGCGCTGCATTTGGCAGTGCTTCATCGGGTTCTGTTTTTGGGGCTCAAGGAGCATCATCATTTTTGTCCAGAACAACGGCAATTCTGGCTGCTTTGTTTTTTGCCACCAGTTTAGGCTTAGCAGTATTAAGTGGTCATCAAGGAACTGGGGTAGAAGCAGACTTAATGGATACACTTGAAGTTGAAGAAGGTTTTGCTGATGTTCCTGTGGTGAATGATGGAGATGTTAAGCTTAAGGAAGGTAGTCTTCCCGTTATAAAAGAAGATATACCATCAGCTATAGAAGAGTCTTCTAAAGTAATAAACAAAACATCTGAAGGTGTCAAAACTAAAATTGATGCAGCAGTAACGAATGTAGAAAAGGCTGTAACGGATACAAAAGTAGAGGTTTTGGATAAGGGAGATGGAAACAAGTAATCATCCAATATTGCTGGCCTTTTTGTCCGTCTTTAGCGGTGTAGCAATAGTTACGTAGCTTGCTATGCGCCTATTGCTACACCGCTAAAGACAAACAAAAATTCTGCCCAAAATTGGACGATTATTTATTTCCAGCTCCCTAAAGCTAAAACTTTAGATAATTAATAGTTTTAGATTTGCCGATGTGGTGGAATTGGTAGACACGCTATCTTGAGGGGGTAGTGGCGTAAGCCGTGCCGGTTCAAGTCCGGCCATCGGCACCATG
>JAZGEM010000014.1:0-14420 GCA_036478745.1 Cocleimonas sp. | reverse complement strand
TAGCACCCATATTTTGACGGAAGTAAGCATGAAGTACACCTTCACGTGGTCCTGCATAAAGCATATCGTAACCATAACCCGTTACCATTGCGCTGTTTTCAGGGAAGTAAACGTCAACCATTTTACGAATCGCTGCATCACGAACAGGTGCAGGAATATCACCGTCTTTAAGTTTGCCCAATAACATGTGGATAACCAGACCATCACAGCCAAGGCGATCCATTGCCATATGACAAAGTTCTTCATGTGCTAAATGCATAGGATTACGTGTTTGGAAAGCAACAATCTTTTTCCAGCCTTGTTTAGCAATTGCTTCACGAATTTCAACCGCAGTACGGAATGTGTCAGGAAACTCCGTCTGGAAGTAGCTGAAGTTCAATACTTGGATTGGACCAGAAAGTGCTGTTTGTCCCTGACTATTGAAAGCCGAAACACCAGGATGCTCCATATCATCAGTACGATAGACTTTATCCGTCATCGTTTTCATTTGAGCATCAGTTACTTCTTCAGTCGCTTCCACATCCATAATGGCAATAACGGGATTACCGTCTACATTTGGGTCACGTAATGCGATACGTTTTGCATCACCAATTGCGTCTGTATTTTCAAGTAAGCATAGAACAGGAACAGGGAAGAACGAACCATCTGATAAGGTCATCTTTTCTGCTGCGCCCATTGCATCAGCTACATTCATGTAACCTTTCAATGGATTAAAATAACCACCGCCCATCATTACTGCATTAGCAGCAGCTTGTGAACTGATGACGACTGAAGGTAGAGATTCAGCTTCTTTACTTAGCTTTTCATGTTCAGCAACGTCATAGACAAAGCGTGGTTGTAGTTCGTCAGAACCAATTGGTTTTATCATCCTTATTTTCCTCGTATCTACGACCCAAAAGGGAGTAGTGATAGTGTTAAAATTTGGTAATTCTACGCAGGCAGCTTGCTATTAAATAATAGTGTTGAGCACACAGTTACTTAATTTGATGAGCTAAAAACAAGTAACTTCTGAGGTTTTTCTTCTCAAATTTACAGCACTTTAAACGGGTATATATTCGTTTTTTTGCCCATTTCGGCTGTTTACTAAATGCGTAATGCCTATAAATCGGGAAAGGTTACTATCATTACCCTCTCAAGTACAAGTAGAAAAACTTCTGCGGCAATAAGTCATACTAATCATGATCTATAAATAATCTATTGGGATCTACCTGTAAAAATATTTTCTCTTAATAAACAATGTCTTATCATTTAATGGTCATCATGGCATGGTAAATGGATGCAACTCACAAGAACAATAAAATACAGCTATACTCCTCAGCTCACCCAATCAAGATGAGTTGTCACTCAGCTAAGTAATTACTTTGTAAGTACTTTACCCAATTATCCTTGGTGATTATTTAAAAAGCCAGTTTCAGAATGATGTAACTGGCTTTTTTATGGGTGTAGACTTATTATTGCCAAATTATACGTTGTCCTTACAGTAGAGATTTTAAATGACACAGTCGATAACCATTGCCGTTGTTTCTGATACACATTCATATATTGACCCTAGAATTGTTGAAATAGTGAGTCAGTGTGATATTGCCATACACGCAGGCGATATTTGTGGTGCAGACATTCTTGAGTCAATGAAGCCAAAAACAGGTAAGGTATATGCTGTTACGGGTAATAACGATCCTTTCTGTCATTTAACAAACACACCGTTACCTGAAATTTTAAGTTTTGAAGTGCAGGGTGAAAAAATCACCATTGAGCATGGACATGTTCATGGTGCGCATCAACCAGATCATGACTCACTGCGTAAAACCCACGCTGATGCAAAAGTTATTATTTATGGGCATACGCATAAACAGGTGATTGATAAAACATCCACACCGTGGATTATAAATCCAGGTGCCGCAGGAAAAACACGCACGCATGGTGGACCTTCCTGTTTAACTATTGAGTGCAATGAAGGTGTTGAGTGGGAAATAGAGAACTACCGCTTCCCTGAAGATTAGAGACTTTTCTTAAGTCAGCTGCAATAAGCCTCAGTCTTTTTAGTACGGCACCCTTTTTGCATAATTGCCTCTAAATGATCAATTGTGTAAAAAAGGTGGGGGTGCCATTTACTTTTTCTACGTGAATATTGACTGATAAATGCCTAGTACAATAAATTTCATATCGAATTTCTTGATGATTTTCTTGGCTCGTAATTCATTATTGAAAATAAATGAGAAAGCCCGCTGACACTAACTTTCTATATTGTCATAAAAATATCTTAATTGCGTTATAAAAAATAATTAGGCATGATTGTTGTGACTTTATTAGAATACGATGATGTTCTAATGTGCTGATATCCTTGAGATGTGATTTGTATGAATACTATTCCAATTGTTGATAAAACTGAAGGTGTCGAGGTAAAGACGACAACCTGTTACATGTGTGCTTGTCGTTGTGGCATTAAAGTGACTATTAAAGATGGTGAAGTTCGTTACATTCAAGGCAATCCTGATCACCCGCTAAATAAAGGGGTGCTCTGTGCTAAAGGTGCTTCGGGTATTATGAAGCAATATTCTCCTGCAAGATTAACCAAACCTTTGTTAAGAAAGGCAGGTACTGAGCGTGGTGCGGGTGAATTTGAGGAGATTTCTTGGGATAAAGCCTTTGGTATTATGGAAGAGCGTTTAGGAAAGCTTCGCGCTGAAGACCCTAAGAAGTTTGCTCTGTTTACGGGTCGTGACCAAATGCAAGCATTGACGGGAATGTTTGCTAAGCAATTTGGAACGCCAAACTATGCAGCTCATGGTGGCTTCTGTTCGGTCAATATGGCTGCAGGCATGATTTATACCATAGGTGGTTCTTTCTGGGAGTTTGGTGGTCCCGATTTAGAGCGCTCAAAATTATTCTTCATGATTGGAACGGCAGAGGATCATCATTCCAATCCAATGAAAATTGAATTATCTCAATTCAAACGCAATGGTGGGCGTTTTGTTGCAATAAACCCAGTCAGAACAGGTTATGCAGCTATTGCTGATGAATGGGTGCCTATTAAGCCGGGAACAGATGGCGCATTTTTATTAGCCGTTATCCATGTACTAATTAAAAAGGGATTGTACGACCGAGACTTTTTGGTTCAATATACAAACTCTGCTGAATTAGTCGATATGACACCTGGTAGCATGGAAGAGGGTATGTTCTTACGCTTTGAAGTGCCTGAAGAAGAAGGTTGCTTTGATCCACAAAACAAACTTTGGTGGGATAGAGATTTAGATATTCCAATATCCACTCATACAGAAGGTGTTGACCCTTATTTAACCGGTGAATTTAAACTAGAAGATGGCACACCCTGTAAACCAGCATTCCAACTATTAAAAGAACGTGTTGAAAACTATACGCCAGAATGGGCAGAAGGTATTACTGGAATTCCTGCGGATACAATCCAACGCTTAGCGCATGAAATGGGAATCGTCGCGCGAGATCAAAAAATAGAACTACCAATTCAATGGACTGATGCTTGGGGTAAGGATCATGACAGTGTTATTGGAAATCCTGTTTCGTTTCATTCGATGCGCGGATTAGCCGCGCATTCAAATGGCTTTCAAACGATTCGTGCTTTAAGTATTTTAATGACTTTACTTGGCACGATTGATCGCCCCGGTGGTTTTCGTCATAAGGCACCATTTCCGCGTCCGATTCCGCCTTGTCCAAAACCGCCGACAGGCTGGGATGATGTTAAGCCCAATACACCATTAAACGGTATGCCATTGGGTTGGCCGGCTGATCCTGATGACCTATTTGTGGATGAAGATGGTGAGGCGATTCGTCTTGATAAAGGTTTTTCTTGGGAATATCCGCTATCCGTTCATGGCTTGATGCACAATGCGATTACCAATGCATGGCGTGGTGATCCATACCCCATCGATACACTGATGTTGTTCATGGCAAATATGGCGTGGAACTCATCCATGAATACCACCGAAGTCAGAAAAATGCTGGTGGATAAGGATGAAAATGGTGACTATAAAATTCCCTTTATCATTGTCGCTGATGCCTATCATTCTGAAACAGTCGATTTTGGTGATTTGATATTACCAGATACTTCTTATCTTGAGCGACATGATGCGATGTCGATGCTAGATCGTCCTATTTCAGAATATGATGGGCCGGTGGATGCTGTGCGTATTCCTGTTTTACCGCCTAAAGGTGACTGTAAACCATTTCAAGACGTACTTGTGGAAATGGGTTCACGTTTGAAATTACCTTCATTTGTAAATGAAGATGGAGAGCGAAAGTTTAAAGATTATCGTGATTTGGTGATTAATTTTGAAACTGCACCAGGGTCGGGCATCGGTTTTCTCGCAGGTTGGCGTGGTCTCAGCGGTGAGAAATCACTAAAAGGTGAGCCAAATCCTAACCAATGGGAAATGTACGAAAAGAATAACTGTTTCTTCAAGTATGAATTACCTAAGTCGTTCCAATACATGCGTAACTGGAATAGGGGTTACTTGCACTGGGCGCAAGAACACAATATGACGCGCTATGATGAGCCAATTAATGTCCATATTTACTCTGAAATATTGCAGAAGTTTCGTTTGGCAGCACAGGGAAAAACCGATGGCAGACAGCCACCTGACCGTTTACGTAAGCGCGTTGAAACTTATTTTGACCCATTGCCTTTTCATCATGAACCACTCGAGTCTCAGCTAACAGATACACAAAAGTATCCTCTCAATGCACTGACACAACGCCCAATGGCAATGTATCACTCATGGGATTCACAAAACGCATGGTTACGCCAAATCCATACGCATAATTATCTTTATGTTAGTCCGCTTCTTGGCAAGAAAAATGGCTTTGAAGATGGTGACTGGGTCTGGGTTGAATCGATGCATGGAAAAGTCCGTTGCATGTGTCGTTTCTCAGAATCATTAGAGCCAGGAACAGTATGGACTTGGAATGCGATTGGTAAAGCATCGGGTTCTTGGGGTCTTGATCCGAAAGCGAATGAAGCGAATAAAGGATTTTTGCTAAATCATATAATTTCTGAAGAATTACCCGCTCATGATGCGGGTGAGCATATTTCTAATTCTGATCCAGTCACAGGTCAGGCGGGTTGGTATGATGTGCGTGTTCGAGTTTATAAAGCAGGAGATGATGAACCTGAAGTCACTTCGCCACAGTTTGAAACAGTAAAGCCGTTACCCGGAATGGAAGCAAAGCGTCACAATAAATGGCAGGCATTTTCTGCGGGTGTATTTAGAAATACGCTAGGTAGAAAACGACTTAAGAGCAAAGGAGGGCACAAGTAATGACTCAATTAGCATTAGTAATTGATTTAAATGTTTGTGTTGGTTGTCACGCCTGTGTCACTTCTTGTAAAGAATGGAATACTTCAGGTGAAGCGGGTCCAATGGTTGATCAAAATGCTTATGGTAGAGACCCTACAGGTACTTTTTTTAATCGTGTACAGTCCTTTGAAATAGGAACTTATCCACAAACAGAAACCGTTCACTTTCCAAAAAGTTGTTTGCATTGTGAAGAGCCACCCTGTGTTCCTGTGTGTCCAACCGGTGCGAGTTATAAGCGCGAGGAAGATGGCATTGTATTAGTGGATTACGATAAATGTATTGGTTGTAAATATTGCTCTTGGGCCTGCCCTTATGGTGCGCGTGAATTAGATGAACAACAAAAGGTGATGAAAAAATGTACCCTTTGTGTTGATCGAATCTATGATGAGTCACTCCCAGAAAGCGAACGTAAGCCTGCCTGTGTAATGTCTTGTCCAACCAGTGCCCGTTTGTTTGGTGATATTCATGATGAGAATTCAGAAGTTTCTAAAGCTATTCGTGAAGATGCTGGCTATCAGCTAATGCCCGAGTGGGGCACGAAGCCATCTAATCATTACTTGCCGCGTCGTAAAGTTAAAATCAAGATTCACAAAGATGAGCTTGAGCGTGTAGATAATCCACTGAGTAAAGAAGAACGTAAACGTCATAATGCGCCAGGCAAGGGCCCATCGTTAGATGATATGACTACTTGGTAATTGTTTACAATTTGTAAACTCACATGCGTTAAAGCAATCTGAGCACTCGCATGAGAATATAAAATTTAAAGAAAAAAACAATTAAAGATTATCTTTATAAAAGAGTTAAAAAGGTAGAAAAACTATGCATCCAGCATTTTCAGTAATATTTTTAACCACGCTAATTGGCGCAGGTCAGGGTTTATTTCTTGCTTTGTTTACGGGGCAGATTTTCTCTCAGTTTAAACTGATGCCAGAACAGCAGATTCCCACTTTTTACATAATTGGAAGTGCTATCGCGCTTGCTCTTTTATGCTTGGGTTTGTTTGCTTCAATTTTTCATCTAGGACGACCTGAACGTGCATGGCGCACGGCTACTAAATGGCGGACTTCATGGTTGTCTCGTGAAGTCATCGCATTGCCAGCGGCAATGGCCGCTATTTTTGCCTATGGTGTGACACATTATTTTGGTTTAACAGAGTCTCTATTTACTATGCCAGGAGGTACGGGAATTGATGCTACTTTGATTGCAGGGCTAATTGCAACCGTTGCAACCTATGCTTTATTTGTTTGCACTGGAATGATTTATGGTTGTATTAAATTCTTACAGGAGTGGCACACGCCATTGACGGTGATTAATTTCATTATGTTAGGAACAGCTTCAGGCTTCACTGTAGCAACTGCTTTATCAGCCTATATGGGAACAGAATTAACAAATTTTTATGCCGGTTGGGCAATATTCTTTACAGTATTGGCAATGATCTTTCGTATCGCAACTTTGCGACGTAATAAAAAGATTAAGCCAAAGTCTGACATGAGGTCGGCTATCGGGGTAAACCACAAAAATATACGGCAGGTGTCTCAGGGGTCGATGGGTGGCTCATTTAACACGCGTGAATACTTTCATGGGAAAAAAACCAGTTTTGTTAAGAATATGAAACACCTATTTTTATTACTAACCTTTATCGTTCCTTTAATTCTTTTAGGAGTTAGCTTGAATGGTTCGTTATATTTAATACCAGTCGCTGCAGTTGCTGTTCAATTTGTCGGGTTGATAGCCGAGCGTTGGTATTTCTTTGCTGATGCAAATCACCCACAAAACTTGTATTACCAACAAATATCTTGATTTGATTGTTTGTTCTTGAATTCTATTAGTCTTTTGTTCTACAGAGTCAGACCTAGTTATTAAACTGACGCACGCTTCAATAATAATATAGGTTTAGTGTAATGTAATTATTGAAAAAGACGGGGGGTGCCATTGAACTTCCCTACTCGGTCAGTGAGTTTCTAGCTTAACTGAAACACTGTTTCTAACAGAGTTGGTAAGAATAATTTCATCACAGTTAGAAAGATCTTTTGTGGTGATTATTTTTTCTATAGCATTATGTTGCTTTATAAACTGTTGACGATAAATTCCATCTAAGATCCCAGCGCTAAGTGGGGGCGTAAATAGTTGGTCTCCCTTCCTGATGAAAATATTATGGTAACTTGCCTCAGCAACCTCATTTCGCTCGTTAAGAAAAATAATTTCATAATGACCATCACGTTTAGCTTGTTTAATACCATCAGTATATAGCTCACGCCTTGATGTTTTATGGTATTGAAAAATAGAGGTGCTGTCTATTTTCTTGTCACTGATGATGAGTGTTTTCATCGTGTTGTCATCATCAAAAATTTCTTCATGAGTGAGTTTAAAGTCACCATTTTGGTAGGCACAGAGTCGGATTTTATGCATGCCAGAATCCATCGAATGTTTAATTTTTTCAAGCTCGATATTTATTTCAATAAGGTTTAATTTAAAGCCGAAGTAATTTGCTGACTTACCTAAACGTGAAAGATGACGTTGAATATTGTTGATTTTTTGTTTATCTGCATCGAATCGAAATGCTTCGATTAAGTAGAAACTCTTATTAATGCTTGTTAAAAAATCGGCTTTTAATAGACACTCAGCATATTCATCTTTGGCATCACTTTCATAAATAATGCCACTCCCAATTCCCATTTCACACTGTTGGTCTTCACCTATAGATACGGTACGGATAGGCACATTAAAATAGAAATCATTATCTGGAAGTAGATAGCCAATCGCACCTGTGTAAATTCCGCGTGGTTCTTTTTCAAGGTCATTAATGATTTCCATTGTTCTAATTTTTGGAGCACCCGTTATCGAACCACAAGGAAATAATGCTTTTAAAATTTCATAAAAGCTTAGGTCTTTTTTAAGCGTCCCCTTCACTGTTGAAATCATCTGATGGATGGTTTTGAAAGTTTGAATTTCAAACAGTTTGTTGACGTGAACACTACCTGTTTCACAAACCCGACCAAAATCATTTCTGATTAAATCAACGATCATGACATTTTCAGAAAGTGTCTTAGGGTCATTTTTTAGAAACTTAAGTATTTCATCATCCTGAGCTTTATCGAGTCCACGTTTCGCTGTCCCTTTCATCGGTTTGGAGGTAATAGTGTTATCTTTTTTCTTAATAAATAGTTCTGGCGAAAGCGATACAATTTTAGATTGGGGAAAGTTTAATAAAGCGCCAAACTCTACAGGTTGATTACGGCGTAATTGCTGATACAGTGCGGGTAGATTGCCTTGCAATTTAAACAGATATTTAATGGTGTAGTTGATTTGATATGTGTCACCAGATTCAATGTATTTTTTAATGGTCGAAATTGATTTTAAATAAATTTCTTTAGTGGCGTTTAGTTTTAAGTCATGCAGACACAACTTAGATTCTGGGAATAAATCAGTAGAGCTAAAAGCGTCTTCTATCTCTTTTCGATTAAGCTCCTGCATTTTTTCAAATACAATGAAATAGAGTAAGGGTTGTTGAAGTTTAGTTGTATGGCTGGTTTGAATTGATTTGTCTATGAAATGATAACCTGCTTCATAGGAAAGGTAGCCGCACAAAAACAAACCTTGTTGTTTATAGGCTTCTACTTTTTCTAAGGCACTTGGGAGTTCATCTAATGTAGTGGCAATAATCTCGTGTTGTGCCTGAGTAAAAAGTAAGTTTCGAGAGGTTTCTGGTGATGACTTGGAATCTTCTAGGAGCGCATAGTTCTCTGTACTTTTTAATAGCGTTAATAGGTTCTTCATGAATCAGTATTGTAGTACCAAATCAAGGAAACTTAAATGCAGATCGATCAATAGCAGTCTCAGTATTATTTCTAACATGTTTGGAGTTGTTATCTTGTAAAATTAACTGTCCAAATATTCTAGGGTTTTTCCATGCTACGTCACGATTCGCATTCCATGAAATTTTTGCATCACGTGCGCCACCATTGTCATCATCATTGATTTGAATATCAAAACCTAAGCTATGTTCCGCTCCAGGTACGATGTTTAGAGTCGTCCAAGGTATTGCTGCATCAAGTTGATAACCAGAAGGAACCTGCTTAATGGAGTATTTGATGTTATCGATTTTTTCTTTGGGTGTTTTTCCACCTGTAGTAATAGTCGAATTACCCAGTTGAAAGCTTAGATGAAAATCATTAAATTGATCATAGCTTTCATTACGGCTAGCATCCGCGTCGATATAAATTTCTATCGAGTCGTCAGCCCATAGTTGCTTTGAATCACTAACATGGGTTTCATCGACAATACCAATCCATATATACAGATTTTTATCATCCCAATTTGCACGCCATCTTGCAGTTAAATCACGTGGGTTATCTATTGTCCCTTGGATAAGAGTATCAATATTTTCTGCTTTCATTTGGTGGAGCGTTCTTTGACCGATGGGTTGCTTTTGAATCACAACATATTTTGCATCTTTTTTACTCACATGACCTGAAATTAAATGTTTAGGAATAATCGTCGGTTTTTTATGGCGAACAATTTTGCCATCTGCGCAGCTCTGCCACCAACAGGGGTTTCCATAACTAAACCCAAGTAAGGCACGATATTTTTGAGCAAGATGTTTAGGTTCAGCAATATGTTCTTTAATTCCCCAGCTACCATGCCACGTTGAAGGGCGTGGTGCAGAGAACGGTACGAAAAGTTGCCCGCCTAGCTTTTTCCAACCAGAAAGCAGTTGGTAATAAGCGGCCGCCATGCGCGGGTCTTTATTGGCTTTATATAAAAAAGGAGTGGCTCCCTGTGTCATCGAATGCGTTTTATGATGAACCAAATGTTGCCCGCCTTCATAGGCAATTAAATCTACACCAAAACCTTTAGCTACTTGAATTTGTTTTTGTACGAAGCCTAAGGTTTTACGAATGGAGTAACGGTTGTCAGTTGCATTTAATTCTTTGAATACGTCATTGACACTTCTGATGCTCGCCATTTTATCTTGAGGAAAGTGAAAGTAGGGGGCAATCGCTATCGCATCAACGTGTTTATACGCATTTTGAAAGCCGAGTAGTGTTTCGGTCAAGCGGGTATTCGTTGTCATACCTCCCATGACGCGAATTAAACGCTGATTGCCACGAAATACCCTTTCCCATATTTTGAAGACTTTGACACTTTGCATGGAGTAGTATTTTGAGCCGGCAATATCTCTATTTTTATCTAGCTTGAGTTTATAGCCTGTCTGTTTCATATGTTCAGCTTGAGGCACAAAAATACTGTTCCAAGCCTCATTAGTGTATTCCAAGTAGACCCGTAAATTAGGCTTAAGCTGTTGATTAACCGTCTGAGCAAAACGATAAATAAAGCTGTCATCTGCATTGTGTGGAATATTAAACCAAGGATCAACATTTAAGATATTGGCAAGCTTAATCATAATCTCCAGAGGAACACCGCGCTTGCCTTCTTTGCCTCCCCAGCTTGCGTTGTTAATTGTTGGACGATCCTGCCATTGCCTTATGTTGTTTCTTGTGACCCCCGACATATTCATAAACCGAATAACTTTAAAATCTTTCATAAAGTTTAGGAATTCGGGGTTAAATGTAAGTTGCTGATGGTGCTTTTCAAAAGAAAGATAACTATTCTGTGCGCACTGTTTTTCATTATTGACTCGTTTAAAAGGGTTGCCTCTACAGATCCCCCCTGGCATTAAAATACGAATGTTTCTAATCGGGTTGCGCGGATTCGTTGCCTCAATAAATAAAGTTGCTGTTGCTGTAGGATAAAGCTGATTAGCTTGTTTCATCGGTACAAGTCTGATGATGTCGCGACCCTGTGATTGGCTGACTAACTTGGCGCTTGCGCCATAGCGTAACTTACCCTCACCATCGTATAAGACGGTATAGTTACCTTGAGGTAACGCATCCATAGGAATATGACTAAGAAAGCGGGTGCCCGCTTTGCCATTGTTTAGGTTATTTGGCCAACCATTTCTATCAAAAGAAATATTACCTTTGGTGAACCAAGGTCTGGCTTCATCAAAAGGTAGAGACAAGCGAAATAGATCAATGAAAGGAAGGCTCGCATCAACTTCTAATGCTTCATTGGTATTCATGCCCAATGGGGATGCCCTATTGTTTATTTTTACAACAGGAGGAGATAGAGCACTGCTTGTTAGTGTTATCAATAATAGCCCAGAAGCCACAATGCTTGATAAGTGTTTTAGTATGATTCCATTCATTATATTATTCTTTTGTAATGATTTTTGTTATGACATAAGCAAGTAAAATTGGTTCGATTAATATGTTAATTGCGATCTATGCCCAATAGATTGAAACTAGATTTGTATGATAATGAAAAGAGAGGATATAAGGAAGTCATAAAAAATGTATATATTGGCGATAAAGCAATAAAAATCTGAGACTTATTGCTCAGAAACACACTTAGGATTTAGGGGGCTACTTGCACTCAATTATGCTTTAGTGGAGCGGGTATTTTAAATTTGCCAAAAAAGGGGGGGGTGCCATATGCTATATTGTGGCATTATTAAACTAATAGAGATCTCCCTAGTACAATCAGACCTATGCTAGATAAAATTCAAATACTTCAAAGACCTTTTGGCGCTTTACGGCAGTCGATACTAGTCATTATGTGGCTGTCGTATGTCAGTGTGCTGTTACTTATGAGTCAAACCAGCTTTGCAAAAGACCCTATATCTGTTGCTGTCGTTAATGTAACTTTTTTAATGGAAAATGCACCACAATCCGAAGTTGCTAGTAATCGTTTGAAAAGTCGATTTTCTCCTCAAGAAAAAAAACTGGCTGCAGATTTAGAAGGTATCAGTAAACTTGAAGATGAACTAAGCAAAGTTAAATCTTCAAATGTGGATATTAGTATTAAGCGAAAAAAAGAAAGGGAACTCAGGTCGCTGAAACGTTTACGTTCTCGTTCATTATTAGATTTTAGAGAGGAACTGCGCTTTGCTAGAGATACGGCTTTAGATGCAGTACAAAAAGAAGTTTTTAAAGCGATTGATGAAGTGCGAGTGCTGCAAAGGATAGATATTGTCTTGCAGGATTATATTTCGGCCAGCGATGGTGTTGATATCACGCCTTTGGTATTGGAGTATCTAAAGAAAAAATTGCAAGAAAACTCAAAACTCAAAACCGAAACAACTCAATGAAACAAATAACCCTAGAAAAACTCGCCGAGTTAACAGGTTCAACTTTTAGTGGTAATAAGGATGTTGAAATAAGCTCTGTAGCGTCTATCGAAAAGGCTGGGCAGGGGCAGGTTAGCTTTATCAGTAATCCCAAATATAAAAAGTTATTGAAAGATAGTCAGGCCTCAGTCGTTATACTTGATGCTGATTTAGCCAGTGAATACAAAGGAAATAGCTTAATAAACAATGAGCCTTACCTCACATTCGCAAAAGTTTTGGAAGTTTTTTATAAAGATGATGATAGTCGACCTGCAGAAATTCACCCCCGTGCTGTAATCGGAAATAACGTATCTATTGCAGAAGATGCTCAAATTGGTCCAAATGTGGTTATAAGTAAAGGTACTATTATTGCCGCAGGTGTGAAAATTGGGGCAGGTTGTTTCATTGGCGAGGATTGTAGCGTCGGTGAAAGAACTACTTTGAATCCGAATGTAACACTCTATAAAGAGACACGTATTGGTCGTGATTCCATCATACACTCAGGTGCTGTAATTGGTGCTGATGGATTTGGATTTGCCCTTAAAAAAGATAAGAGCTGGCTTAAAATTTTACAGATTGGTAGGGTGGAAATTGGTAATACTGTTGAAGTTGGGGCTAATACTACCATTGATCGAGCTGCCTTAGGTGTAACAATGATTTGTGATGATGTTAAGTTGGATAACCAGATTCAGATAGGTCACAATGTACACATTGACAAACATACCGTAATTGCTGGCGGGACTATGGTTGGAGGTAGCACAAGTATCGGTAAACGCTGTCAAATTGGTGGTGCCGTTGCGATTGCCGGTCATATAAGCATTGCCGATGATGTTGTTATTACAGGTAAAACAAGTGTGATTAAATCAATTAGTAAGTTGGGTGTTTATTCATCAGGGACGATTGCTGACGAGAATAGAAAGTGGCGTCGTAACTCAGCACGTTTTCGAAAATTAGATGAAATGGCTAAAACAATCAATAAGCTTAAGAAGCATTTAGACGGCTAGTAATAAAGGGTTTGGGGAAAATGGATCAAGATATTAAAGAAAATACAGAAAGTATCATGGATGTGATTGAGATAAGAAAGTTTCTTGCTCATCGTTATCCCTTTGCTTTAGTTGATAGAGTAACGCAGCTAGAAGCGGGAAAATCAATCACTGCAATTAAAAATGTAACCATTAACGAACCCTTTTTTAATGGGCATTTTCCACACAACCCCATTATGCCTGGAGTGCTTATTGTTGAAGCGATGGCACAGGTAACAGGCTTATTAGGTTTTCGCACTATGGGTGAAGAGCCACAAAACGATAAACTTTATGTGCTTGCAGGAATGGATAAAGTTAAATTTAAGAAACAGGTTATCCCAGGTGACCAACTCGTAATGCATGCTGAAATATCACGTCAAAAGGGCAGGATGTGGATTTTCAAAACAGAAGCGCTTGTCGATGGGAAGCTTGCTGCAACCGCAGAGATAAAATGCGCCATTGTTGATGTGGAGTGACCTCAGCATAGACTGGAACTAATTATATGACTATTCATTCTACCGCAATTATTGACCCTAAAGCCGAGTTAGCAGACGATGTCGAAGTGTCTCCCTATGCGGTTATTGGCGCCGATGTAAAAATTGATAGTGGTTGTTGGATTGGTCCACATGCGGTCATTGAGGGTCCAACTACGATAGGTAAAGAAAACCGTATTTTTCAATTTTCTTCAGTGGGTGCTGAACCTCAAGATAAGAAATATAAAGGTGAATCAACAACCTTAACTATTGGTGATCGAAACCTCATCCGTGAAAACTGTACAATCAATCGAGGTACAGCTCAGGATATTGGTAAAACAGTCATCGGTGATGATAACTGGATTATGGCTTATGTACATATCGCTCATGATTGTATCGTTGGAAATAATACCATTTTTGCGAACAA
>JAZGEM010000013.1:0-7615 GCA_036478745.1 Cocleimonas sp. | reverse complement strand
GCCGCCAGGATATAAGCGAACCGCGAGGACCATTCTCCATGTATAGATTTTGTATTAGCCATTATTTTATTCCTGAGTTCTCTTAATTATTAGTAACCAGCAGATAAAATAGCAAAATTATTGCATTTCGTCAGCTTAAATTACATATTTAGTTTTTTTATCCCAATTACTCACTACATTCGTCATACACCTTTACACAATTGTTAGGTTACGTTTTTACGCTACTCTATAAAAATCTAGCCTAACCTACAATACTTAGTACATGGAGTAACTCTACTTTAAACCAACATTCAATAAAACAATTTGATTTTTTCTATATCGATAAGAATAAAACCACATTTCATACATTGATACAATCCACATGAAACAAAAGGAAATTGCCATTGCACCGCCACCTATGATTGTTAACCATGCAAAGTCCGGATTTAATTTAGTTAACCACCATGATGCGATATCGACTGTAAGAAAAACATAAGGCATAACAATCACTGTTGCTTTAAGGCGTTTTGGAACGCTTGTAGTTAGGCTGAATATCATGCCTACAAACATAAAAATAAAAGCAATACCAAAGAGATGAATATGAGAAACCCGTGCCAATGATGCAAAACTTGCACCGGTATCCGTTTTAGCGCGTTCAGCAATATGTTTAAATTGGGTGAAATCTGGAATATTCATAGTTGATGCGGTACTGTGACACTGGATACAACTTTCATTTATAATTTGACGAATCCCTGTGTCAAAAAAAGCTTTTTCATCTGCCCCTTTATGAATCCAGTTAATAATTTTCATTCTATTTTCTTCTGATGTTGTATTTTTCATAGAGCCTTTTAATTTAGCTTCAATGACTGACCCGGAACGCTTTCCGTAATAACTGTAGACAATATCATCGACAGATAACCCTACTTCTCCATCAGCTAATCCATGAGTAAAGTGAATTTGTAGTATTGCCATCAAGTAACCAATAGCGACCACCATTAAATAACCGGTGAAAAGTGATTTTAATGCTATATCCTGATGACTAATTTTCATTTTGTTTTCAGTTGACATAAGAAACTCCTGTTGAAATTGTTTGATTTAAAAATATGATTTACCATGCTGCATTTCGGTGTATTTAATAAACAGTTTTAGAACTTAATCATCCACTCTGTTCGAAACCCATAAGAAATATCTTCACCTTCCTGACCTGCGACAAACGAGTCCAGTCGCAGTACGTGCCGTTTACCGATAGTTCGCTGATAGCGTGCGCCAAAACCGAGTACACCTTGTTCTTTTTCACTTTTGGTACTTGTTCTCGCACCAAGCTCCAGGATCAGTTGACTATCAATACCGTTTCCAAGAAACATTTGATACCCGAGTGCAATACCGACTGTATCGTCTATCGATTCCCCAAGAGGGACGGCATAACGCCCCATACCGACAGGGGAATATAAGATACCGAGGCTTGATACTGGGTTTCCCTGATCCCGACCACGCGCTGCTGAGGTGAACTGGTCAATATTCCAAAAAGTGTTGAAATAGGCGATATTGTCTGTATTAGGTAGCGTTGTAGATAACTCGGAAAGGAGAAGCACGCCGCTACTCGTTTCTGCTGATTCTTCATGCAGAGGGATAGACGCATTCAGCCTAAAAGTAGTATTCAAAAAACCAAAGCGTTGAGCTGATGCAGCGCCCACATACCAAGCATCTTCATCTCCGGTATCATCAACATAAATAAGGTCTAAAGAAAGCGTATTATTCCATGCGGTATCTGCTTCGGAAAACAGACCGAACAATTGTGCTGAATTATCGTTTGAAGGATTGTCAATCAACTCATTGTTACCTCGATTGATATAATTCCAGCCATAAACACCAGTAACGCGCAGATTGGAAATACCGTCAAAGACAACCGAATTACGCGTGATTCCAACCATATCAATGGTGTCATCCATTAATATCCCATTTTGGATCAGCACTGGTTGACGACCGACAGAAAAACCTATATCCAATGTGCCTGAGTCAGTTGGGTCTAATCCTGGAAATATTTCACCAATATCTCCTTCAAAAAATAGTTGTGTCAGCCTGCCATTAAATTCTTGTTCCCATCCTTTTTCATCGTCATCAGGTGAAAAGTTGTAACCGGAATAATGCCTTGTTTCCCGATCCAGTGGACGCATGGAAAAGAGTATTCGCTCTGTTCCTGATAAATTTATATTTCCGTGAAGATCGAGTCTGTTTGCCCATTCAGAGGTGTTTTGGTCGCCATTATCAAAGCTTTGTAGTGCGCTACGAAATATCCCGAATAATAAAAACCAGGGTTGAATCATTTGTCCTGTGGGTAACTTTATGCCGGGGCGAATCATGCCGTTTCCTAGAAAAGGATCACCCAATTCAAGGAGTGGTTTTAATCGCTCCACCGGATCAACGGGGTATTGAACAAATTCGTCTGATAAACGCAATGCATCATCCCTTTTCACCGCGTGGTCTTGATAAAATTCAACAGTGCTTTTCCCTTTAGCATTCTGTTGTTGGTAAGATGATTGTGCTGATACACCATCACTGACTAAAAGCATGAACACTGTTGTCAATAGTATGAAGTTTTGCATTGTCTCTCTCCTATTTAATGACAACATCTCGTTCCCAAAGAACACGATATAGCTCAACTAATTTATCGCCTATATCCCGAGCAGTGAGTCCGTATTCAAAGCCCACACCCGATATAGCATTTATCAAATGCGGAGGAAGTTGACCTGCTACCAACTTGATATTAGCTTTATAGGGAGGTCGTCCTGTCAAGAGTTCTGAATCAACTTTATAATTTGCCCAGCGATGTCCTAATGCTTCGATACTTTTCTTTTGTAGCCTAAGATCAGAAATGCCGCCAAATAACAAAGAGGGCGTGGTGGAAGGTCGTATGAAGATCAATGGATCAATAGAATAGTTAGCCGGTAAAATCTGTTCACGCTCCCCGCCATGCGCATTACGAACCATGATTGGAGAACGTAAATTGAACAGTTGCTCGTCTCTTGGCATCTCCCCATTGTGTACATATAACGAGTGCGTATCACGGACATCTCCGTTAGGGTCTAAATCACCGGAGCGAAAAATAACAGTGCCATCAGCATCGGTCACGGTCACTTGTAAAAATACGTTCCGTTCAGCAATTAACCCTGTCGGTGCGCTATGCCCATCGGTTAAGTTTTTAACCTGGACGTTAAATTTAAGCTCGTTTTCCGATTCAATAATGTTAATGTCACCCAAGTCATACCCATTACGCAACAAGGTCATTGCGCGAGTTTCATATTCATTAAGAAGCTCCAATTGACGGTCGATAATTTCTCGTGCCGCATAGCGTTCTTCCTGATCTGCCCAAATTCCTGGAAACTCTGTATCATCAGGTACATTTTCTTCAAATTCTTTTGTTCCCCATCCGGCTTCGTGATCGAAACTTAACCATTCATTGGGGGATGCAAATTCTTGTGCTTCTGGATTGACTGGAAAAATACCGGGATGTACTACCGAACTGTCTGGGCCAGCAAACATATGGTTGGTACGTTTGGCAGGTTTTGTGGGTTTACCGCGAACCACTGCCGCAGATGCATCTGGATACGTTGATGGAATACCAGAGTCCGGGCCCATATGGCAATCTTGACAAGATTCCTCTTTTTTGGCGGCTGGTGTTTGTTTGTATTCGCTAAATAAATCTTCAAACCTGACCCCATTAACTAAACGAACATCATGGCAACGACCACAAAACCCCGGCTGGGATACCTGCTCAAGAAGTTTTGCTTTGCGGTGGGTTTTTGGTGGGTTGTCTGAATGAGAATCAAGCACACGCTTTAGTTCATCTCCATTTCGAGGGCCATAGACAGGCTTTTGAATATCACCCGATTCAAGCGGCAAACGCCCGGTAATTTTGCCATACGCTTCAGGAACACGATGACACGTCACGCAGGTAATCCCTTCCATAGCCACTTTGGAGCGCTTACTATTGCTTGTAAGAATAGGTTCACCAGACGACATTCCTACTTCCGTATGGCAACGCTCACAAAAATCACCTAATGTTCCTTTGCTTAATTTCACTAATGTTGCTTGGTAAGCTAAAAATGTGGGACTTATTTGTGCAAAAGCATGTCGGGAAACTGACCATTCCCGATAAATTTGCAGGTGACAACCACCACATTCTTGAGCAGACGGAAACTCTGCCTTTTTGAATAACTCATCATGTGCCTTGTCTCCTGATGGGCTGCTTGTCTTATCGTTATTCGATTGATCTGCCTCAGAAGGTAGCTGTTTTTTAGTCCCAAATTCGGAACGAATCAAATTCACTAAATGCCATATTTCCTCTTTTGACAAACGATCTTTAAGACTTGGCATAGTCGCTCTTCCGGTTCTGATTTTTGAGTAAATCGCGCCATCGGACTGCTTTAAAACTTCCGGGCTAGTTAAATTTGCCACATTGGGTAATGCAGCAGCAATCGGCCCATCGCCTTTACCAACATCGCCATGGCATTGCTGACATTCTTGCTGATACAGTTTTTTTCCTGTGTCTATTGATGTCGCATCTGCTGTAACAGGATTTTTGACTTTTGCTTTACGGGGAGAAACTTTCCATTCATCAGAACTTGTTTGCTCTGCCAGAACAGATCCTTGAATAAGAAGTAAAAACAAAAGTGACACGATATTATTTTGGTTTTTCATTATCAGTTCTCTTTATCAGATTTTATAGAGATGAAGTACAACAAGAGACTTAGTGCTGTCATTCTTGAATGAAAATATACCAAGCAATCGTGGTGTGTTCAGTTACATATGTACTAAATCAGGGGTGAATTTTTCACTTTAAAAAAATTAATACTCTATTCATATAGAGCATAAAAAATATTGGAACGTAAAGTTGTAAATTACTTAAAAATATTTTACTTCCAACGTGAATAGTTAACAGATATTGGATTGAGTAATTGCTATATTGAAATAAAGGAACTTAAACATAAGCCTTAGAAAGGAAAAGAAAATTAGGAAATTAATTCCTAAAATTACAATTATATTAAGAGAGGAAAAACAATGACTAAAATCAATTATTCAAAACCCGATCCTATCGGTTGCGAACGCGCCAAATTGTCAAAACAACAGCGTGATCTGGCAACTAAAATATCCAGACATAACCCACAAGCTTTAACGCAAAGTAATGGAGAAGAAAACGACCATGGTCCACTTTATCCAGCAAACTTTACTAAAGGGCTTGCACATGACGATAATGGATTACTTGAAGATCCCTCAGACTACTGGAAATTAGTTGAGGCAATTAATTCTAAAGACAGAACATTATTTGATAATCAGGTTCAATCTGCTGAAGATAAAGGTAAAACGTTTACCTGTACTCTCAATAATGAACCCGTTGAATGGCGTGGCTGGGAAAGCCCTCGAAGTGGTCATGCCTATGAACTTGAAGGACCTGACTCTGGAGCATTAGCAATGGCTCCAGCACCTCGTGTTGGATCAAGTGAATTAGCCACAGAGATGGCAGAAGTCTATTCTCTTGCTATTTTACGAGATGTTCCTTTTTCTGAAATAGCGGATGGTGGCAGCAATAAACTTTGTGAAAAAGGCGGTCATTCACAGCTAACAAGTTCTGAGATTGTTAATCTTTTGAGTGATATGCCTTATTATGATGGCAAAAGCGTTACTTCATCAACGCCACTGCATACTGATGTTTCAGGGTTAAATAGCTTTGAACGCGCCAGACGGCAGGCTCGAACGGGAACAATAACGGACGGACTTACATTACAAAATGTGTTCCGTGGCTCTACTGCTGGCGCTCAAGTTGGCCCTTACATTTCTCAATTTTTATTGGCGGGTACAAATAGTTTGTTGGGGGGCACGAGCGGTAAACCTGGCTTTCCAGGCACTCAAGCCAATTTTGATGCAGAGGATGGTTTTATCCCTTATGGTGCGCAGGTCATCGATCAACGTAATTTGACACATAAAAGCTGTCTCGATCATATGACAGATTGGACTTCCTGGCTTGATGTTCAAAATGGAGCAAATTTAAAAGCGGGTAATTTATTTGAGGAAAAAAGACGCTTTATTACTACACCTCGTGATCTCGCTACTTATGTGCATTTTGATGCTTTATATCAGTCTTATCTGAATGCTTGCCTAATGTTACTCTCAATTGGTACACCAAAATCAAAAGGATTTCCGGAAAAAAGCTTGAATAGAAAACGTGATGCTTTTGCAACATTTGGCGACCCACACATCTTGACGTTGGTGACAGAGGTTGCTACTCGTTGCTTAAAAGCCGTGCGTAGACAAAAATTTAATTACCATCGTCGTGGTCGACCAGAAGCTATGGGAGGCAGATTATCATTAGTTTGTGCCGGATTAGCCTATTCTCTAGGCTGTACAGACTCTGCGTTTGAAAAAATGCATGATGAAATTCCTGAAAAAATACGTCTGGCTATTATTCAGCACAATATCGAGCAGAATAAGGATGTTATGAAAGACATGCGTATCGTTCGCTGTGAAGGTGGAACCGAGTCTCCCAGTGGCATTGCAGATGATGAGTTTAGTCATCGTAACCTATTACTACCGATGGCTTTCCCGGAAGGCTCACCCATGCACCCATCCTACGGCGCAGGTCATGCAACTGTTGCCGGAGGTTGCGTTACCATGTTGAAAGCATTTTTTGAAATGTATGAAGACTGTGATAGCGGTAAGTTAAGAATTCTAAAATTAGGTGATAAAGACTTTTTTGTGCCTAATGATAATGGTTCTAAACTAGTCAATAAAGAAGGGACTCCGCTTACCATTCAAGGCGAGTTGGATAAATTAGCAGCGAATATTTCAATAGCGCGAAACATGGCGGGCGTTCATTATTATTCAGACTATTACGATTCTCTTCGCATGGGTGAGCGCGTTGCTGTGGGTATTTTACTTGAGCAATCACCGCTTTATGGTGATGAAGTTGAGATGACATTTGATAGCTTTGATGGTGATCGGATTAACATTTATGGTGAAGCGGGTAGCTGCCCATCTTTGACTATTATGGATAAACAGGGAAACCCAGTATCAACCCGAGATTGGTGGTTGCGACACACTGTGGGTGAGGAATTGTCCGAGGGTGTTAGTGGCTCTTAATAAGCTGGACTTATAAAAATAAACACATGTAGGGGTTTATAACTTCGATTTGGCTTGTCTCGGCCGCGGCTATAAGCCCCTCCTACCTTACTTATTAATAATAAACTCTCAACAATTGAGAAATCTCATTAAACTCTTGCAGATAAGGTTTTGCAATCTCGTAATTATTAATTACTACAATTAAGTCGTGTGAAAAAACCGAGGTGTTATACCAGTTAAAACTTCCATCAATCAGTATCGTTTCATCTATAATGCAGTATTTTGAGTGAATCGGTGAATAGGGGACTTCGTGATCGTCTTTTCCGTAGACTAACCCGACAATAACACCTGCATCTTTTAATCTTTCTACAGCGGGTAAAAGAGGACAGTTTTGTTCTTCTTCCATAGATCGCCGCACTCCAACTTTTCCTAGTCTGGCAATATGTCCGTTTAATAAAAGATGGACATAGACTCCTCTATTTTTTGCATTAATCAACGCATCAACAACACTATCATTATGGTC
>JAZGEM010000012.1:0-2181 GCA_036478745.1 Cocleimonas sp. | reverse complement strand
AATTAATCGAAACTGCTGTCGAACAAGATGACGATGCAATGGAAAAATACCTGGATGGCGATGAGCCTTCCATGGAAACACTCAAGGCATGCATTAGAAAAGGCACTATCAACCTAGACTTTTTTCCAACTTATTGTGGCTCTGCTTTCAAAAACAAAGGCGTACAATTAGTCCTTAACGCGGTTATCGACTACCTCCCCTCGCCTACTGAAGTTAAGCCACAGCCTGAAGTTGACTTGGATGGAAATGAAACAGGTACCTTTGCAATAGTTGATCCAGAAAAACCTTTGAGAGCGCTTGCTTTCAAGATTATGGATGACAAATATGGCGCACTCACCTTTGTTCGGATTTACTCAGGTAAAATTGAAAAGGGTATGACTGTACTAAATACGTTTACCGGAAAAACAGAACGTATCGGTCGTCTTGTAGAAATGCATGCTGACGAACGGATCGAACTTAATTCAGCACAAGCCGGTGATATTATTGCTGTTGTTGGCATGAAAAACGTACAAACCGGTCACACTTTGTCTGACCCTAAAAATGTAGCAACTCTTGAGCCAATGGTATTTCCTGCCCCTGTTATCTCTATAGCAGTGGCACCGAAAGATAAAGCTGGCTCCGAAAAAATGGGGATCGCAATTGGTAAGATGATCGCAGAAGACCCTTCTTTCCGCGTTGAAACAGATGAAGACAGTGGCGAAACCATCTTAAAAGGAATGGGCGAACTACATCTAGATATTAAAATTGATATTCTAAAGCGTACTCACGGCATTAATGTTGAAGTAGGCAAGCCACAAGTTGCATACAGAGAGACTATATCTCAATCAATAGAAGACAGCTATACCCACAAAAAACAATCAGGCGGCTCTGGGCAATACGGTAAGATTGATTATATTATCGAACCTGGCGAGCCAGGTAGTGGCTTTGAATTTGAATCAAAAGTCACAGGGGGTAATGTACCTAGGGAATTCTGGCCAGCCATTCAAAAAGGTTTCCAAAAAAGCCTAGATCAGGGCGTATTAGCCGGGTTTCCATGTTTAGACTTTAAGGTAATATTACTGGATGGTGCATTTCACGCGGTTGACTCCTCGGCTGTTGCTTTTGAAATTGCCGCTAAAGCTGCATATCGTCAATCAATCCCAAAAGCTGGACCTCAACTTATTGAACCAATCATGAATGTTGATGTGTTTACACCAGAAGACCATGTGGGTGATGTCATTGGAGATTTAAATCGTCGTCGTGGCATGATTAAATCACAAGAAGCTGGTGTGACAGGGGTTCGCATTAAAGCTGAAGTCCCTCTGAGTGAAATGTTCGGTTACATTGGCGACTTACGTACCATGACATCGGGTAGAGGACAGTTCTCTATGGAATTTTCTCATTACTTGCCATGCCCTAAAAATGTAGCAGAGGAAGTCATCAAAGAAACACAAGAGCGTAATAAAAATAAATAATAACTATTTATTTTAGCTTTATTTAAACCGCCTTTTTTAAGGCGGTTTTTTATGCCTAAATTTTTCCATAAAAAAAGCCATTGTATAAAATAATGCAATGGCTTCAATTACTCAACTAAATGGGAATAAATAAACTCTGTAGTTATTTACTTCCTATCCCAAAAAAATTAAGCCTCAAAATTTGCAGTAGCAAATTCCCAATTTACTAGCGACCAATAAGCTTCTAAATATTTAGGCCTAGCATTTCTATAATCAATATAATATGCATGCTCCCATACATCACAAGTTAGTATAGGTGTCTTTCCGTCAGTCAAAGGACAAGCAGCATTACTTGCACTAACTAATTCCAAACTTCCATCCGAATTTTTTACTAACCACGCCCAACCAGAGCCAAAAGTCGTTACAGCACATTTGGTAAATTCAGCTTTAAATTCATCAAACGAACCAAATGTAGACTTAATAGCATCAGCTAAAGCTCCAGAAGGCTCACCACCACCTTTTGGTGACAAGCTATTCCAGTAAAAAGTGTGATTCCAGATTTGTGCGGCATTATTAAACATTCCCCCTTCAGAACGAGTAACAATTGACTCAAGAGAAGCGTCCTCAAAAGAAGTTCCTGAAATTAAATTGTTTAAATTAGTCACATAGGTCTGATGATGCTTTCCATAGTGAAATTCAATCGTTTCAGCTGAAATATGTGGCGCAAGCGCATCATTCGCGTACGGTA
>JAZGEM010000011.1:0-17768 GCA_036478745.1 Cocleimonas sp. | reverse complement strand
CACAGGATTCCCCTCTAGTAGATCGTGATATTCGCTATCTGAGGCGTTTATCAGGGCGCTCTGTTGCATTAGTCGGGTTGGCACGTGCAGGTGAAAGGGTAGTCAAAAGGCTACGTAGGCAATCTTTCAAAGCAGGGGATGTATTGTTGATGCAAGGTCATGAAGAGACCATCGATGAACAGTTTACTCAAATTGGTTTGTTACCATTAGCCAATCGACCTTTGGATTTGGATCGACATCGTAAAGTGGGGTTGTCTGTCTCGGTATTTATAACAGCAATTATCCTTGCTATGACCAACCTCGTGTCTTTACCCATTGCTTTTATATTGGCAGTAATGGTTTATATACTCACGGGAATAATTCGTGTGCGGGAAATTTATGAGCAGATAGATTGGGCGGTGATTATTTTGTTGGCGGCAATGATTCCTGTGGGGCATGCATTGGAGACTACGCAGACAACAGTATTGCTGGCAGACGAGATACTTGGTTTAGTGGGTAATGATTCACCTGTATTGGTGTTGGCGTTAATTTTAATTATTACCATGTTGCTCTCAAGTGTTGTCAATAATGCGGCGACAGCTCTTGTTATGGCGCCAATAGCAGTGGCTGCAGCACAAAATATGGGCGTCAATATTGATGGCTTTTTGATGGCTGTTGCAGTGGGTGCATCTTGTGCTTTTTTAACGCCTGTGGGGCATCAGTCTAATACTTTGGTGATGGGGCCTGGGGGATATCAGTTTGGTGATTATTGGCGAATGGGTTTGCCACTGGAAATTTTAATTGTACTGATATCAGTACCTTTGATTCTTTGGGTGTGGCCTTTGACGTAATAAGGTTACAAGAGTAGGGGTTGAAAATGGATATGGCACCCCCCCCTTTTTTAAACAATTGACCCTACTGGTATTGCGATGTTTTATTGTACGATTGCTTTGTCTGTAATGATGTTATCCACAACAATTTCTAACTTATTAGGACTTACTATTGAAGGTTTGCCACTGTAGTGTGTATTTTTGAATGAATTGAAATCATAATCCTTCATCAGTTTAATCAGTTTATCTTCGACGTTACTTCTACCAATAAACTGCGTCAGTCTCCATTTAAGCGGGATATCTGTGTGTGCTTTTTTCATTGATGCGAGTTCTTTGCAATCTAGCTCATAGGGACGAAAGTAAAAAACCCCTGTTTTTTGATTTAGTTGCTTACTGAGCTGTTTGGTAATTGAGTAAGGAACCAATCTAAAGAAGTCCCCCCCAAAAAATGGAATCTTACGATTACCAATCTTGGTATAGCTTAGGTAATGTTCTTGAATTTTATACTCATTAAATATTTTAAGGGAATATTCTTTCTCTATACCGTATTTGATCACTTTCATTGGAAACAGTGATGAATCGTATTTTAGTCCATTATCTGCCAGTGCTTCACAATACCATTCAAAGAGGTATTCACGAATTGAGAAGTTTGGGGCACGAAAGCCAATGACTTTTTTGCCTGTAATATCTTCAAGTAACTTTACTGAGCTACCCACTTCTTCTTTGACTTGTTTTGGTGTTAGGTTAAATATTGAGCTGTGGTTGAAACCATGTGATGCAACCTCATGCCCACTTTCAGAAATCTTCTTAATGAGTTCTGGATAGTGCTCTGCGATGTTACCTAAGGTGAAGAAGGTTGCTTTGTGCTTATGTTCATCCAAGAGATCAAGTAGGCGCAGTGTATTATCAAGCACACGATCTGACTTTGTGCTTTTATTATCAAGGATGGATTGTGACCATTCTTCTACATCTACCGAGAAAATCATTATTTCACCTAATGTTTATATTGTTATATATAGCATTTATGCACTGCTTATGGGTGTTAAACTAACAAATATGATCAAAAATTGATCTAGATTTGAGAACTATGGTAATAAAAAAACGACAAAGTGACATTTATAAAAAATCAAGCATGCTGTTTAATATAATAGTCATGTACTAAGAGTTTTTAAATAGCCTATTTGGGTAATGTAATCGATGTCTAAAAGTAAGCTTTTATTTTCTTCTAAGCTAATGTATTCTTCGCGTCTCTTTGTGAAAATTTTATTGAGAGTTACCCCTTTTGTATTAATTCGGGATGTAGCGCAGTCTGGTAGCGCACCACACTGGGGGTGTGGTGGTCGTCAGTTCGAATCTGGCCATCCCGACCATTTTCTTACCAGCAATAATATTGCAAAAAAAGTATGTTGCAAAAACCCACTGTACATCTCTTTATTCCTCATTTATTCCAACCTTTAGTTCGTTGGAATAAAGCGTTTAAATTCAAGCCTATTTGTCAAAGTTTTGATGATTACTCACTCAGACTGAGTGCTTTAAAGTTTGAAAAGGTTCATGATTTAGAAGCTAGTTTTTATAATTATCTAGGTGTTAATGAAGCTGAACTACCTATCGCTCAATATCGGTATGAATTAGATGAAGGCATAGATAAGACTGTAAGTGTTAATAAATCTCTATTATGTGTTGACCCCATTCACCTTGAAATAGGGTTAAATGATATTAACTTGACGGAGATCATTTACAATCTAAGTGACTCTGAAGTTAAGTCTCTTAAAGATTTGATAAATAAGTATTTTATCGAGGATGGTTTGACGTTAATAAGTGATTCTAAAAATCAATGTTATGTCACATTTCCTAAAAGTGAATCTGTCACAACAACACCTGTTCGTGATGTTTTGAATAAAAATGTTACTGCTTATTTACCGGTCTCAAATGATAGAAATTGGCAGGTTATTCAAAATGAAATGCAAATGTTATTACATAGCTCAAAAATTAACCACCGCAGAGAATTAGAGGGTTTACCAACAATAAACAGTTTATGGTTGTGGGGTGGAGGAAATAAGCAAAAAATTGATGTGAATCTTAGCTGTATTTATAGCCAAGCAGAAAACATCGGACAAATTTTTAGTAAAGTTGCCTCGTGTAAATGGCTGCCTTTAACTGCGGGTCTTGACCAAATATTACACAGTGGGCAGTCTGAAACGGTCATCATTCTAGATCAACTCATATTAGCATCGCAAAATGATAATATAGATGAATACCAACAACAGCTCACACAAATTGATAAAGACTATCTAGTACCATTAATGAGGGCTTGGCAGCAAGGGATTATCGATTTAACACTTCATAGTTGTGATGGTCATACTTTACAATTAGAAAACACACCCGCATGGAAATTCTGGCGTAAACAAAAAACTTTATTGGACTTAGCAGATGAAACTAGTTCGACGTGAACCTTGTGGTCAAATAGCTGCAGGAAAGACATCGACTCTTTTAGAACGGGTCTTTTCCATGCGAGGCATTAATCACAATGATGAGCTGCAATTAAATCTAAAAAATCTTTATCCAATCTCATCTTTAAAGGGAATTGACCGAGCGACTAATATTTTAGTTAATGCCTTTGAAGACAAGCGTAATATATTGATTATTGGTGACTTTGATGCGGATGGAGCAACATCAACTGCGCTTGCTGTCAAAGCTTTAAAGCTACTTGGGTATAAAGGCTCGGTAGATTATTTAGTACCGAATCGCTTTGAGTATGGCTATGGTTTAACGCCTGAAATTGTTAAGCATGCAAAAATCTACTCGCCCGATATTATTATCACCGTTGATAATGGTATTTCTAGTGTTAAAGGGGTAGAACAAGCGAAACGTCAGGGTTATAAAGTAATTATAACAGATCATCATTTACCTGGAAAAAATCTGCCTAGTGCAGATGCGATTATAAACCCGAATCAGGCAGGGGATAATTTTCAGTCAAAAAACCTAGCTGGAGTAGGGGTGATATTTTATTTAATGCTAGCTTTAAAAAACTCGCTTATGGCAAAAGGGTATTTTTCAAAAAACAGTATCGAAGCCCCGAATCTTCTTGAATTAATCGATCTTGTTGCTTTAGGTACGGTTGCTGATGTCGTGCCACTGGATCAAAATAATCGGATATTGGTTGAGCAGGGCTTACGCCGAATGCGCAGTGGAAAAGCCTGTGCAGGTATTCAGGCTTTATTTCAGATTGCAAAACGAAATATTAATAATGCAGTAAGTACTGACCTCGCGTTTGCCTGTGGTCCAAGGCTAAATGCAGCAGGTAGATTGGATGATATGTCTTTAGGGATCGAATGTTTACTGGCTACTGATCTGCAACAGGCAATAGATTTAGCCTCTGCATTAGATGATTTAAATATTGAAAGAAGAGCTATTGAAGAAAGCATGAAAGCAGAGGCACTGACTTTGTTGGAAGCACTTGATAACGATAAGCTCAGTGGTGAATTACCCCCCGTGATTTGTTTATATAAAGATAACTGGCATCAAGGCGTGATCGGAATTTTGGCTGCACGTGTGCGTGAGCGTTATAACCGACCTGCGATTATATTTGCGCCTGCTAATATAGACGGTGAGCAAGCTAGTGCTGATAGTGATGGGGATGAAATTAAAGGTTCCGCGCGCTCAATCACAACGTTACATATCCGTGATATTTTTGATGAGGTGGCTACTAATTATCCCGGTCTGTTGGATAAATTTGGTGGGCATGCGATGGCGGCAGGCTTAAGCTTAAGGAAAAATCAACTCGCAGAATTCACAGAAGCGATTTGCGATGTTGTAACAAAACAGGTGAATACAGAGACTTTTCAAGAGGTTCATCTTAGTGACGGCAAGCTCCACCCCAAAGAGTTCGAACTTAAACAAGCAGATGAACTACGCTATGCAGCACCTTGGGGACAACATTTTCCTGCCCCTGTTTTTGATAATCGTTTCAAGCTAGTGAATAAACGACTGCTTAAAGAAAAGCACCTGAAGTTACTATTAGTCCCTGAAGGGCAAAGCCGCAGTGTTGCTGCTATCGCTTTTAATGTTGATATAGATAAGTGGCCAGAGGAAGGTGAAACTGTTCATCTTTTGTATCGACTTGAGGTGAATGAATTTAGAGGAAGCAGTTCTTTACAGTTGATGGTGGATCAATTGATTAATTAATAGAGCTACCTCTAAGCTTTAATGGGTGGGATGAGTGCAATTGTGTAAAAAAGGGGGGGGTGCCATATATAACTAAAACCTGTTTAATCTGTTGATCATTAAGTATGGATCTGGGTATGTGTTGTTTAGCTAATTTTATATTCCTAATAAATAGGAATAATAACCATCGCTAATTTAACAGAAAAGAGAAAAATATAGTAGCAGGAGCTGTTAATCCTCGGTATCCTCTCACTCCTTCAAAGTAGGGAATTCTAGGCACATGCAAGATCAGTATAATCCTCAGGAAATAGAACCTGCCGTTCAAAAAATGTGGGCAGATAATAAGTCTTTTGAGGTAACAGAAGACCCAGACAAAGAGAAGTTCTATTGTCTTTCTATGTTTCCATATCCAAGTGGTAAGTTGCATATGGGACATGTCCGAAATTATACGATCGGAGATGTAATCTCGCGTTTTCAGCGCATGCAGGGTAAAAATGTTTTACAGCCTATGGGTTGGGATGCTTTTGGACTACCTGCAGAAAATGCGGCGATAAAAAATAATGTACCACCAGCACAATGGACTGATGCCAATATATCTGAAATGGGTGAACAGTTAAAAACCATGGGCTTTGCCTATGATTGGTCACGTGAGCTGGCCACTTGTAAGCCAGATTATTATCGTTGGGAGCAGTGGTTCTTCTTAAGATTACTTGAAAAAGGTTTAGTTTATCGCAAGAAAGCAACGGTAAATTGGGATCCAGTTGATCAAACAGTCTTAGCAAATGAACAGGTTGTAGATGGTCGCGGGTGGCGATCTGGAGCCATTGTAGAACAACGTGAAATTGATCAGTGGTTTCTTAAAATAACGGCTTACGCTGATGAATTACTTGATGATGTTAGAAAGCTTGAGAACTGGCCTGCACAGGTTCGTACTATGCAGGAGAATTGGATTGGTCGTTCTGAAGGTGTTGAACTAGCGTTTGGTTTAGAAAACTCTGAAGAGGTAATGGAAGTATTCACTACGCGTCCTGATACGTTGATGGGTGTTACTTATCTTGCCGTTGCTCCTCAGCATCCATTAGCAGCACGTGCAGCAGTTGAAAACCCAGAGTTATCAACGTTTATAGAAGCATGCAAAAACCTTAAAACCACCGAAGCCGAAATGGCGACGATGGAGAAGAAAGGATTTGCTACTGGATTGAACGCGATACACCCTATTACTGGGGAAAGTGTACCAATCTGGGTCGCTAACTTTGTATTGATGAGTTATGGCTCAGGTGCCGTTATGTCTGTTCCTGCTCATGACGAGCGTGATTGGGATTTTGCAAAAAACTATAATTTACCTATTACACAGGTCATTACTTCTGCGAAAAAAGCAGTTGCAGATAAAATCAATATTGAGGAAGGGGCGTATACGGAAAAAGGCATACTAATAAATTCATATGAGTTTAATAGTTTGACATCCGATGAGGCCTTTAACCAGATTGCTGATTTCTTAAAAGAACATGATAAAGGTCGTAAGACAATAAATTATCGACTACGTGATTGGGGTGTGTCACGTCAGCGCTACTGGGGTTGTCCGATACCTATTATTTATTGTGATGATTGTGGGGCAGTAGCTGTGCCTGATAAAGACTTGCCTGTGGTACTGCCGACAGATATTGAGTTTGATGCGTCAGGTTCTTCACCCATTAAAAAAATGCCTGAATTCTATGAAACCAGTTGTCCTAAATGTGGAAAAGATGCAACGCGTGAAACGGATACTTTTGATACATTCTTTGAGTCATCATGGTATTTTGCACGTTATACTGGACCAGATAATGATAAGTCGATGCTGGATGAGCGTGCGGACTATTGGCTACCCGTAGATCAATATGTAGGTGGTATTGAGCATGCAGTTTTGCATTTATTGTATGCGCGTTTTTTCAATAAACTGATGCGTGATGAGGGTTTAGTTGAATGTGATGAGCCTTTTACTAATCTCTTAACGCAAGGTATGGTGCTAGCGGATACTTACTTTATTGAAAAAGATGGTTTAAAACATTGGGTTGCTCCCGCTGATGTAACCATTGAACACGATAATAAAGGCAAAGTTCTAAGTGTCACAGACCAACAAGGTAATCAAGTTCAAGCTGCAGGCATGAGTAAAATGTCTAAATCTAAAAGTAACGGGGTTGATCCTCAGGCTTTGATTGAAGCTTATGGCGCGGATACTTTACGAGTGTTTTCAATGTTTGCTGCTCCGCCAGATCAGAGTATGGAATGGTCAGATACCGGTGTTGAGGGGGCTAATCGTTTTATTAAGCGTCTATGGAAGCAGGTATTTAATCATGTTGAAAGTTGTCATGATACGAAATTAGATAAGAAGGACTTGACGGAAAAGCAACAAAATATTCGCCGGAAGCTTTATAGTACTTTGCAAAAAGTGACTGATGATATGTCTCGTCGTTTTACGTTCAATACAGCAATTGCCGCAAATATGGAATTGATTAATGAGCTATCTAAATTTCATGAGAATAGCCCGCAGGCACAGGCAGTACGCCAAGAAATTTTAGAGCATATTGTTTTAATGTTATCACCTGTCATGCCACATGTTTGTCAGACCCTTTGGGAGCATTTAGGTAAAAAAGATGCTGTGATGGGTCAATCATGGCCAGAAATTGATGAATCTGCATTGGTGCAATCAAAAGTACAAATGATGATTCAGGTAAATGGTAAGTTACGTGGCAAGGTTGATGTTTCTATTGATGCTGATGATGCTCAGGTTGAATCTTTAGCAATGGAAAATGAAAATATTAAACGATTGTTAGAAACGGCTACCGTACGAAAGGTTATTGTTGTTAAAGGACGATTAATTAATATTGTAGCTAATTAACTTTATACGAATATGAGATCAAAATCAGTCATTGTTGTTACTCTCATGTTTGCATTCTTAGTAATGCAAGCGTGCACTGATAGTGGTTTTCATCTTAGAAATAATATAAGCCTCCCTTTAAAGTATCAGAAGGTTCAGGTACAAAACTTAAGACAGGGGAATGGTTTAGTTAAAGCATTTCAGCTTAAATTAGAAGAATCAGGTGGTGAGTTAATTGAGTCGGCTTCTACAATAATTAAAATTCATAACTATCAAGAAGGCAGACGCGTTGTAGCCTATACCCGTGAACGACGAGCAAGAGGGTATCTACTTTTTTTACGCTTTGATTATAGTATCAGTCTACCAGCAATGAATGGTAAACACATTGAGCTTGATAAAAGACGGATTAATATTGATAGAACATTTATTTATGATGCAAACTTTGCTCTAGGAAAGGCTGAAGAAGAAAAACAGATTAGCCAAGATCTATATGAGGAAGCTTCACGCTTAATTCTATTGCATCTTCAATATGGTAAGGACTAATAAAGCTATAATTTTAAGTGACCACTGTATGGCTCAAGCAAAGTTGAAATAGTTAATTATTTTTGGCAAGAATATTGAAAATTTTATCTCATTTTCCTTTTGTACTTGAGTTATGCTGAGATCTCATTCTAGTATTGATGATACATGATATGAATCGGCGTAAATAAACAAAGGTTGAAATAGTATTAAAATCTGAGATCATAATCTCAATGGCATCCCCCTTCTTTTTTGCGAGTTCGATATTCTAAAGTTGATATTAAGGTGTTAAATTTAAGTTAATCTCATAAAATTTCTTTAAAAGGAGTTACTCAGTTAATAGATTTTTTTGCTATTTAGTCTTAATGATTAGTTCTTTATGCTTGATGGTGCAGATACAGGCAGAGGTAAGCTTTGATCAATGGAAGTCCTCATTTAAAGAAAAAGTTTTAGTTCAAGGGGTTTCACCTTCTGTTTTTGATAGCACGTTTAAAAACATAGAGGTGGACTCAGAAGTGGTCGAGCTGGACTCTAGTCAGCCTGAATTTACCAGTACTATTTGGGGTTATCTTGATAAGGCAACATCTAAAAGTCGTCTTGTTCAGGGGGGGAAACTACTTCATAAATATAGCTCTTTATTTGAAAAAGTAGAAAAAAAATACGGTGTTCCTAAAGAGATTATTGTGGCTATATGGTCTATGGAAAGTGATTTCGGGCGTAACTATGGGAACAAAAGCGTTATCCGTTCCTTGGCAACTCTGGCGCATAATGCCAGTAATCATTCAAAACAAAAACGTTTGGCATTCGCGGAACAAGAGTTATTTGTAGCACTTCGTATTATTCAAACACGGAGTGTTAAGCCTGAAGAAATGATGGGCTCTTGGGCAGGCGCTATGGGTCAACCCCAATTTACACCTAGTTCATATTTTAATTATGCTGTTGATTCAAATAATGATGGCAAAAGAGATATTTGGAAAAACTATTCGGACGTTTTTTCCTCAATAGCTAACTATTTAGCCATGAATGGTTGGCGTAAGAAGGAAGGATGGGGAGTCGAGGTTATATTGCCGAATAAATTTGATTGGCGCTTAAACTCATCTTTTTATCAGTTAAGGTACGAGCAGTGGGCTGAATTTTCTGTTCATCGACATGATAAAATGCCATATCAAAACCCTAAACGTCTAGCTTCTTTATTCGTACCGGCGGGTAAAGCAGGACCGATTTTCTTAGTTGAACACAATTTTGAGACCATTAAACTCTACAATAACTCTACCAGTTATACATTAGCGGTGACACAGTTAAGTCATTTGCTAGCGGGTGGGGATAGGATAAAGGGATTCTGGCCTCGAAATGATGCGGCTTTAAGTCGGCATCAAATAGAAGAAATACAAATGCACTTGAACTTAGATGGACATAATGCGGGGTATGTTGATGGAAAAGTTGGACCAAAAACGCGTGAGGCTATCCGTACTTGGCAGTTAGAACATAATTTCTCAGGTGATGGTTATGCTAGTAAGCTGTTGTTAAAACAACTCAAGAGTAGCAAAAAATAAAATGGTTGCTACATTAATTTCGCTTTTTGGTTTCACGATTAATGTAATTGATTACACCTTGAGGGTTAACTCCAAAATCATTATGTAATACTATACCTGTAGGTGAAATGAGTATTGCCCAAGGTGTGCCACCTGAACGATATTCTTGCATGGTTACGGGATTACTATTTTTATCCTCATTACCGGCATCATGGCCCATAATAATAGGTAAATCATAACGTAATTGTATCTCTCGCATTTTATCAGGAGTGTTTACATCGTAACCCTCGAAGGTGGTTTGGATGGCAATCGGGATAAAAAGTGGGTTATCGACTAAGGCATCTGTGATTTTTTTTAAGCTAGGAAAACCATGTTTGTGACACCCAGGACACCATGCTTGCCATAACTCAATGAAAATAAATTTTCCTAGGTGTTCAGATAAACTAAATGATCCCGTTTGCCCATCTTTATCAATCCAGTTAGATAGTTTTAATTCAGGAGCCTTCTGGCCGAGAATTCCATATTTATTGGGTGCTGCTGATAATATCAAGCTAGGCAGAAGTAGGGTACTAGCACTTGCTTTCATTAGGGATCGTCGTTTTTCTGAAAATATATGTATATTTTTCATGGTTTGTTGTTTTAAATTGCTGTGACATTTTAGTTAACGGTAAGCAACTTAATAAAGATGCATAAATGAAATAATCACTTATGTTTTTTTTATTTCATAAAGTACAATAAGTTTTGGAAAATGTGTTGTAATAAAACAATTATTATCAATATCTAGGGTGTATTATCTATACAAATATGTAAAATGGCTCCTGCAGTTAATTAAAGCAAGAAAAATGTTGCTAAAAGGAAACAGTTTTCTTAGTTAGTATTGATAAATTTAATACAGTATCAGCTAAAGCAAGGTCGGTAATAAACATCTACCTAGTCAACTATTTTGATTAAAGGACTCTATTTTAAACCTACGGTATAGTTGTTGCAAAAAAGAGACACTTAATGTAGTATTTCTAGTGGGCAGATTAACTTTCGGGTTAAGTATCCACTTTTTAAATTCTTATTATTAAATATGAAAAGGTAAGTACTATGAAAAAACTAATCGCAATCGCTATTGCTGCAGCTGTTTCAGCTCCTGCATTAGCAGATACTAAATTATACGGTCAACTTCACGCGTCTTACGACATTCTTGATGCTGATGGAGCTGGTGTAAAGAGCATTAATTCAGTTGCTTCTAATAGTTCACGTATCGGTGTAAAGGGATCTTCAGAGTTAAATGGCGGCTTAAAAGTTATTTATCAAGCTGAATGGGGAATGGATACGGGTGGTAAAGCCGGTACTAAAGATGCAGTATTTAGTAATCGTAACCAAGTGGTAGGAATTGCTGGTGGTTTTGGTGCACTTCTTATTGGTCGTCATGACACTCCTTTTAAAACAGTCGGTCGTAAAGCTGACTTATTCTGGAGTACGCAGTTAGGTCAAAACCGTAATGTTACAAATCCTGGTACATGGGATTTACGTGTAAACAATGTAATTGCATACCAAACACCTAAAATGGGTGGCTTCCAGTCACTAGCTGCATATGTTACTGACCTTGGTGGAACTGATGATAATACTGCTTTTAGTATTAATGGTTTTTACAATGCTGGACCAATCTTGGTTGGTGCTGGTTACGAGACTCATGATCTTGAAGGATCAGAAGACATCAATGCTGTACGTTTAATGGGTGCTTACAAAGTAGGACCTGCTAAATTAGTTGGTTTCTATCAGACTGAAGATAACGCAGGTGTTGATGCAGACGTAATCGGAATTGGTGCAGCATACAAAATGGGTGCTGGTACTATTAAAGGTCAATACTACAATCGTGAAGTTGATGGTGGAATTGATTCAGACCTTGTCGCTGTCGGTTATGATCACAAGCTAGGTAAGAAAACTGACGTTTATGCACAATTTGCTACTATCTCTGATGGTGGAAAATTAGGCGGAGCAGGTCATGGTGAGTCTATTCAGTCATCTGACGGTGGTGATGCAGATGGATTCTCTATCGGTATTCGTCATAAGTTCTAAATCAATATTCTAGCGCGGCTTTTGCTGTACTAGTTATTTGATAAAAAAAGCACTCTATTTGGAGTGCTTTTTTTATGCGTGTGATTTGTTGGATTAGGGGAAAATATAAGGTTTTAGTTTTTTAGCTACTTGGTCGGGGTTTATACCGCTTTTTATAGGAAGGTTAATCTGTTTAGGGTTTGTTGGTAACATCGTTTCAATGATATTACGATCTTGTCTTCTAATAGAATCAATGTTGATATATTCACGCTTTACATTCCCTTCAACAATGAGCTCTGTGTTTTTGATTAAGAAGATCCCTTTAGATGCTTTAATAATCTTCAGCCCATTTAAATTGATTGTTATTTTTGAATCTATGCAAGCTTCAGTGTTTAGATCTGTATTATTCTGGGGGCCGTGCTCTACACATTCTTTGCTGGTATAGGTAAGTAGGGGAGGGGTTAACATCACGTCGTTTGCCTTAAAAGCTGCTTCAAGATAAACCTGAGTCTCACGTGTTGAATTACTCTGTCTTTGGGTAATAGATGTGTAGTTAGTATTCGGTGCTTGAGGAACTCTTTGCGTTTGTACGGATGAAGCTTGTGCGGCTGTAGTCGTGGTGCCGCAAAGTTTCATAACCTGATCATGAGAAAACCCTTTTTGTAAATAAAAAGTGATATCCGCTTTTGAACAGCTGTTCGCTAATAATATCTCTGCTGGATAGAGTGAAGAAAATGCCAATGTTGTTAGTAAGGCGCTATTTTTCAATGAAAACTTCATGGGTTAAAACTCCCTGATTTTAGTAAGATGTAGATGATAAGTAGTTAATTTAGTCGGAAAAAATAAGGTCTACCATAAATTGGTCTGACATATCTTCTAGTGTCTCTTGCACAGTTTCTGCTTTAATATTTTTTGGTATACTTAGTTTTAGTTTTGCGCAAAATAAAGTGCCGCCAGACATACTGGCTTGTTTGACATTGCTTTTCAGCTCCTCGATATTGACATTAAGTTTAGCTAGCTGTTGTGTAATATCATGAATAATACCAGGTCGGTCTTGTGCCATTAATTCTAAGCTTAATGTGCATTCTGGAGGTGTTTTGGTTATTGATGAAGGTGTTTCTTCAACGAAGATTCTAAACGTATCTGTTTGAAGTTCGTCAAGTGACTTCTTAAGCTTTTCAATTTTATCAACCGCTAACGAAACACTCACTATGCCAGCAAATTTTCCAGCCAAATGGGTCATTCGACTCTCGCTCCAGCTGCCTTGATATTTCTCCAGTGTTTCAGAGATGGATTTAACAAGGCCGGGCTGGTCTGGGCCAAATATTGTAATTATCAAAGATTTGTTCATGCGTAGAGTACCTTGTGTTGACAATTATTCAAAAAAGGTGGGGGTGCCATTTATATCATTTGACTATAGGTTATAGTAGTAATAAGCATATAGCTATGACATAGATTTATAATCTCTTAGCGCACTTGTTATGAACGCTAACGTTTATTTCTACGCAATCTCTAATAGTATTTGAAATCGCACATTTATGTGAAGCGCGCTCAACAGATGCGACGCGTTTCTCGGGAATTTCTGGCCAGTAAATATCCATAGTAATCGTTTTAAAGCGAGTAGGTTCGCTCAAAAAATTCCACGCTAATTTTGTAGTAATATTTTCGATAGGTACATCCATACGTAGTGCATAATGGTCGAGAACAGCAAAGGTACAGCGTCCTAACGAGGCTACAAACATTGCTAGCGCGCTAAGTTTCTGCATTTTGTTTTCAAGGATGATTTCAATGCCATCTTCATCAAATGCTGAAAGTTCTAATTCATGTTGGGCAATGACTTTTATTTTCATTGTATATTAACTCCTATAAGTTATTAACCATATCAAGTACATCAGCAGCATGATTTTTTACTTTCACTTTGTCCCAGTGGTGACGTAATGTACCTTTTTTGTCAATGATAAAGGTACTGCGTACAATTCCCATATATTCTTTACCAAACGTTTTTTTCAGTTGCCAAACGCCAAACTGTTCGCAGATGTTTGTATCTACATCTGAAATTAACTCAAAAGGAAAAGATTGTTTGGCTTTAAAGTTATCGTGACGCTTCATGGTGTCTTTTGATATGCCAAAAATCTTTGTATCTTTTTGTTTGAATTGTTCATGCAAATGACTAAAATCATTACCTTCAATGGTGCAGCCTGGTGTACTATCCTTAGGGTAAAAATAAAGGACTAGGTTAGATTTCCCTTTGTAATCTGATAGTTTAAAGTGTAAGTCAGATGTTGCTGGTGCCTCAAAATCTGGTACTATTTTACCTAATTCTAATTTCTCGCTCATATTTGTTTATAACTCTGAATGACAATAGGCTAACTATAGCTGAGGTTGTATAAAATGCATAATGCCCTTATCCCTAATCTAATGGTAAATGATGTTAATGAGACAGCAATTTTTTATCAAAGTGTGCTTAGTTTTAAGCTTGTAGTTGCAGTTGTAAACTTTGAACTGGAGGTGCAAGACGGTAATATCATCACTGAGTTATCTGCAGGAAAAAAATTAGATTGGGCAAACATGAAATTTGATCCAGAAAATGCAGCGAGTGCAGAGTTTATGTTTCAATCAAGAAGAAGCATGGAGGCAGAATTACCTACACTCGCAGGTGTCGATATCCTTGCAAGTCAAACGTTATACATGCGAACAGATGATGCAGATGCCCATTTTAATCATTTAAAAGATCAGGTTGAAGTTATTCAACCACCAGTTACCCGTTTTTACGGAATGCGTGAATGGTATATGAAGGATATTAATGGTTATATTTTATGTTTTGGGCAGGAGTTGGGGTAAATGAAGAATTGTTAGAGATTGTGAATGAAATTTCAGGCTAACCTTGTTTTTCCTTATAGTCGGCATTAGACTGCACGCATTAAGTAGTATGTAATACCCTTATAAAACTTGAAGAGTAGAAAGTAATGTTCCATGGAAGTATGGTTGCGCTTGCAACGCCAATGAAAAATACTGGCAAATTAGATGTTGATGCTTTAGAGGCATTGATCGCCTTTCATGTTGAAAATGGTACAGATGCCATTGTAGCAATGGGTACAACGGGTGAGTCAGCAACTTTCTCTCATGAAGAGCACCGTAAGGTTGTGAAACTGATTATTGAACTTGTTGCAGGAAATATTCCTGTAATAGCGGGGACTGGTTCGAACAGTACTGCAGAAGCAATAGCATTAACACAAGCAGCGAAAGAAGATGGTGCTGATGCCGCGTTACTGGTTTCCCCTTATTATAATAAGCCACCACAAGAAGGTCTTTTTCAGCATCATAAAGCAATTGCAGAGCAGGTTGCTATTCCACAGTTGTTATATAATGTGCCAGGAAGAACTGCTGGAGACATGCTTCCTGAGACGGTTGAACGTTTATCTAAAATTTCGAATATAATTGCTATAAAAGAAGCAACAGGTGATTTAGATCGTGCCCGTCAGATACTGGATCGTTGTGGAGATGATATTGATGTAATCAGCGGTGACGACGGTACTGCTATGGAGCTTATGTTAATGGGTGGCAAGGGTGATATTTCAGTAACTGCTAATGTTGCACCTGCTATGATGCATGAAATGTGTAATGCCGCAATCGCTGGTGATAGGCAAAAAGCACAAGAAATTAATCAGCAATTAGAGCCCCTGCATTCTAAGTTGTTTGTAGAAGCAAACCCGATTCCTGTGAAGTGGTTGTTACATAAAATGGGTTACGGAAGTAATAGCATGCGCTTACCGCTTGTACCTTTGGCCGAAGAGTTTTATTCACAAGTTTCTGGTGCTGCCGCATCGGCTGGTATTGTACTTTAGAAATAATGAGTGATAGTGTTTAAAGAGGAATTAATGATTAATTTGCAAAAGAGAATAGTTTCAATATTGGTAATAGTTACGCTGTCTACGGTTCTATCATCCTGTAGTGGTTTTAATAAGATTGGTAGTTTCTTAAGTGATAAGAAGACCGTCAACTATCAGAAAAACAATTCAGTAAAAAATCTTGAATTCCCGCCTGATCTAACAGCTCCAGAATTTGATAAAGAGTTTGTGCTTCCTGAGGCATCTGCAATGAATACTGTTTCATTGCGTTCAAGTGGCGTGGTTTCTACGAATAGTGTTGGTAATTTCCCTCCAGATAATACTTCTTCAGTAAGTCCAAGTGCTGCAACTCAAGGGCAAAGAACTGGTACTCTTTCAAGTGTAAAAACATTCTCAGGTAAAACAGTTTTGCATATTCATGATAGTTATCCTAGAGCCTTAGTCTTAACGGAGATAATGCTCGAGAGGTTAAGGTTCTCTATTGTAAGTAGTAATGCTAGAAATGGAACTTATCAGGTCAAATATAATGGTGAAGATCTACAAAAAGAAAAAAAGAAAGGGTTTCTCTCGGGTACTCTCGATTACTTCAAAGGTTTAACGGCAGACTCAGATTATGAAATTTTATCGAAAGGTAAGGTATACCAAGTTCAAGTAGTCAACAACAATGGTGCTCCTCTACTTAGTTTTAACTCTTCCAGAGGTGAAACGCTCCCTTCTCATGCTCAGATTATTACCATATTCAATAATGAGTTCAATCGTTAAAAATACTTTATTATAATGATTCGGTTTGCCTCACTGGGGAGTGGTAGCAAAGGAAATGCAACTTTAATTGAGTCTGGGGTTGATGATACGGATACACGTATCCTTCTTGATTGCGGGTTTTCGGTTAAGGAGACAGAAAGCCGATTGAGTAGATTGGAGCGAACTGCAGAAACTATCACCGCAATAGTGATAACCCATGAACATTACGATCATGTTAGCGGGGCAGGGCGGCTTTCTAGAAAATATGATATTCCAGTTTGGTTAACTGTAGGTACTTGGGTTTCTTGTAAAGATAATGATTTTTTTGAGGTGAGTTTCATAGACTCTCATACGAATTTTGAAATAGAGAGTTTGCATGTACATCCGTATCCTGTCCCGCATGATGCTCGCGAACCCTGTCAGTTTATATTCTCAGATGGAGAGTCACGCTTAGCTATTTTAACAGATGTTGGTTGTCACACTCCTCATATATTAAAGCATTTAACAAAGCTAGATGGCTTGTTATTGGAGTGCAATTATGATCATGAGATGCTTTTTGCGGGCAACTATCCTCGCAAGTTGAAAGATAGGGTGGCTAGTATAAGAGGTCATTTAGATAACAGGCAGGCAACTCAACTACTAAAAGAACTTGATTTGACTAACTTAAAGCACCTTATTGGAATGCACGTTAGTGAGAAAAACAATAAGAAAGACTTAGCTATTAATGCATTATGTAAAGGAATGAGCTGTAAGCAAGGTGATGTTTCGTTAGCTTCTCAAATAGATGGTTTTAATTGGCGAAGCTTGTAACCAGTCAAGGTTTTTTTTGTGTTGTAGCAACATTACTAAGTCAAATTCAATATTTACTAAAATAGTAATTGACGTGAAGAGTGTACTGCTTATAATGCGCGTCCGATCAAGAGGGGTTGGGTGTTTTAAAGTTAAATAGTTATATTTTATTTATTTAAATATTAATTAAAAATAGGTGTTGACTGAGAAAATTTACTGCCTATAATGCGCCCTCTTCAACGCGGTTAAGATGTTTTATTTTAGTAGTGTA
Source organism: Cocleimonas sp. (assembly GCA_036478745.1). Taxonomy (GTDB): domain Bacteria; phylum Pseudomonadota; class Gammaproteobacteria; order Thiotrichales; family Thiotrichaceae; genus Cocleimonas. The sequence goes on along the minus strand of JAZGEM010000011.1, from coordinate 195 downwards.
TTTAGTTTGAAAACTACTAAAGAAAATAGATAAAAACGTTGACAGAAATTTTAAGGCGAATATAATTTGCCACCTCGTTCAAGCAAAGGCATGAACTGATCATTAAAAAAAGAGAACCAGAAAAACTTGTGTGGGTGCTTGTGGCTTGTGTTTATAACGCAAGAAGCAAGAACTCAACAAACGTTAATTTTTGTA
>JAZGEM010000010.1:0-45291 GCA_036478745.1 Cocleimonas sp. | reverse complement strand
TAGAATTTTTCACTTATTCTCAATTCATAACTCATTGTTTTTTAATCTTATTATTTTCTAGGATCTTTAAATAAATAGACTAAAACAAATAATTAAGCCAATAATGGGGTTTTTCTACAGCCTCGTTGGTATTAAAACCTAAAATTATTACTCTGAGACAAAGAGGATTACAAATGAAAAAAATGATATTAATAATGTTACTCGGACTCTTTTGCATTGAGAATGCAAGCGCAAGACTAGTTCATGCATATGTTAAAAGCCATAAATACAATCAAGACTTTAAATCTTACCTGAAGAAACATGATGCTATAAAATATAAAAATATATTCTATGTTGACAGCATAGATAAAATGTACGCAAATAGGCAAGGAGGGTCTTTAGGTAAATACATAAATTTATATACAAAACCCGAAATTATTGCACCTAATATTTGCTCTCTTAACAGTTATTTGTACGAACAAACTAAAGACTCAAATTGGATTCTCGATAATAAAAGAAATACAAGATTAATATCTATAATTAAATCGAATCAAACTTGCCCAGTAATCAAATCTCAGTTTATGGGGTACGGACCAAAAACTACTCCAACTGAGTATATTTATGTTCCAAATAATATTAGCCCAAAGTATATACTACGCTTGGTTAACAGTAAGTCAGTGATTCAGAAACAAGCTAGGTGGCCAGAAAAACATAAGTATTGGCTTACGAAGCATAAAATCAATAAACCTATTCTAAACAAACTAGAATCAATCTTTTTTAATTCCTCTAAAAATCAATATTCTTTAACGTATAGCTGTATTGGCGGGTGTAGCTGCGCTGGAAACCTAGTTTTTAAAGTCAGGTGGGAAAACAATAAATTTTTCAAAGTAATTGGTGTTCAAGACCAAAGAAGAGGTTGTATATAACAAAGTAAATGACCCAGCCTTAAACGTAAACTATCATATTAAAAAGACAAAAAAGCATAACAAGTTGCTTAAGGCAGGGACAAGCTAAATCAGGGTTTCTTTTTTAGTTATGTAGCTTCGGGTGGTATAATTTCAGCTTTAGAAAAACAAATAAAGGAAATCCATAATTTCATCAGCTAAACCCAACAGTCCATCTCTCGTTTTTCTAACAATTTAAAAAATAGCCTATAAATAGACAGCCTACGAAAGACTGATGGCACCTCCATATTATTTGGAAGATTGTTTTTCATTTTTCCATTACTCGATAAATACCCAAGGATCACATAAGTTACTGTGTTATCTAAAGCTCGAAAAGCAGTTAGAAAAAAAATTAAAAGTGGTCGAATGGATTCCCTCTGTTCTTTAGTAAAGTTGCAGTAATAGCCTACTATTAGCTACAATTCACGCCTCAATCGGAGAGTTTTTATCTCATTTTCTTTCGTTACTGAGATAAGCTGAGGTCTCAAGATACTGATAGCATTAGAAATAGTGCTTCCTCTCCGCTCTTTCATAGAGTGAATGTCGCTACAGGATAAATTGTTCTACTGAGGTTCTAGGTTCAACCATTAAAACTACGATAGAATAACCCTCATGAAATTTGCCGAAGAAAATGATAATTCAAGCTATACAATCACTGCCTATGATTCAGACTATATTGCAATCAATGGTAAAAACTTCCATCAGTCTTTGGTTTTATCCCCACAGAAATTCATTCCTGATTGGACACCACAATCTTATTCTTTATTGGAAGACTCCCACCTAAATGAATTTTATGAACTGAATGCTGAAATTATTTTACTAGGAACGGGCGAAAAACAAATATTTCCGAATAAAGAAATCCTAAGACGACTTGCTAAGGAACAAATTGGCTTTGAAATAATGGATACACATGCCGCCTGTAGAACCTTCAATATTCTCATGGCAGAAGGTAGAAATGTTGTTGCTGGTTTATTTTTAAAGTGAGATCTTTATACAAGTCAATGGCGAAAGAAAAATCGGATGAAATCATACCGATTGAGGCGGGAAGTGAAGCTAATAACGCATTATTAACAAGTGGCTTCTCCGAGTAGCAATACCCTGAATTATCCAGTCTTCCTATGTTTATTGTAATCAGTATTTACTTAGTGATTAGGATATTTCAATTTTTTGCGCTGCGCATATCGTGAAAGGGTAGACTGTTAAAGCGAATTACTACGTTGGCTTTATAATTATTAAAAAAGGCGGGGGGTGCCATTAAGGAATTGTGTGAGTCTTGAAAAACGGATATTTTGAAGGATAGGAAAGTCTTGCTTCATTTTGCAAAGCTTACAGCAAAGAATTCTGATTAAACAATATAGGAAGAATAACACCAGTAGAGAGGTGAATACTAAATTGAAAGGATAGTGAAACAATCTATACATAGATCATTAATATCAATGATCATAAAATTTAGATAGGGATTCCAGTTAATGGGTATTATCTAAGAGATAAAACGCCCTTCGAAAAGAAGGGCGAAGTATAAAATTAACGCTTAGTTTTTATCTTGATCAACCAGTTGATTAGCGGTAATCCAAGGCATCATACCGCGAAGTTTTGCTCCGACTACTTCAATACCATGTTCTTTATTTAAACGACGGTATCCCGTCATTGACGAATAGTTACCCTGCCCTTCTGCAATAAATTGCTTGGCATACTCACCCGACTGAATATTCGCTAGTGCTTCGCGCATTGCCGCACGAGATTCTTCATTAATCACTTTAGGACCCGTAACATATTCTCCGTATTCAGCATTGTTTGATATTGAGTAATTCATGTTAGCGATGCCACCTTCATACATTAAATCAACAATCAGTTTTAACTCATGCAAACATTCGAAATATGCCATCTCTGGTGCATAACCCGCTTCAGTTAACGTATCAAAACCAGCTTTTACTAGCTCAACTGCGCCACCACAAAGGACTGCCTGCTCACCAAATAAATCCGTTTCACACTCATCACGGAAAGTGGTTTCGATAATACCTGTACGACCGCCACCAATACCTGATGCATAAGACATTGCGATGTCTCTTGCCTTACCAGATGAGTCTTGTTCAACAGCGATTAAATCTGGAACACCACCACCACGTACAAATTCAGAACGCACAGTATGACCCGGTGCTTTTGGGGCAATCATAATCACATCTAGATCTTTACGAGCAACCACTTGATTGTAAATAACCGCAAAACCATGAGCAAAAGCAAGCGCAGCGCCCTGTTTAATGTTTGGCTCAATCTCTTCTTTATAAAGAACTGATTGGAATTCATCTGGCGTTAAAATCATAACCACATCAGCTGAAGCCACCGCTGTTGGTACATCAGATGTCTTTAGACCAAAGCCTTCAGCTTTTTCAATTGAAGGTGATCCAGGGCGAAGACCAACAATTACATCAACACCAGAGTCTTTAAGGTTTGCCGCATGTGCGTGACCTTGAGAACCAAAACCAATAATGGCAACTTTTAGACCTTTGATAATTGATAGGTCACAATCTTTGTCGTAATAGATATTCATTTTTACTTTTTCCTTAACATATATTCAATTAGTTTAATTTGTAGCTAAATTTTGAGGGCATTATTTCCACGGGTAATTCCCATCGCGCCTGAGCGAACGACTTCTATCACCTTATGCTCTTCCATTGTCTCTAAAAAACCATCGAGTTTATCGGGGCGACCCGTAATTTCAATGGTATACATTTTGTTTTTCACATCAATCACGTTAGCACGAAAAATATCTGCCATGCGTTTAATTGAAGCACAAGACTCCATATTACTAGCAGCCACCTTTACAAACATAATTTCACGTTCGATATGTACATGGTCTGAAAGCTCCATTACTTTTACGACATCTATCAATTTATTAAGCTGCTTGACGATCTGCTCGATTGAAGCATCATTGCCTTTCGTCACCAACGTCATTCGAGACAATGTTGGGTCATCAGTGGCAGCGACTGTTAAAGATTCAATATTGTAGCCACGTTGCGAAAACAAACCTGAAACCCGTGACAATGCACCGGTTTCATTTTCCATTAATATTGAAATAATATGTCTCATAGTATCTTTCATTCTACGCCTTCTTCTTGCCGTTCATATCATCAATCGCATCTTGTTTATTAAGATACATTTCATTATGACCGTAACCTGCTGGAATCATCGGGTATACATTGCCTTGTTTATGAGTAATGAAATCAAGAAAATGTAAACGCTTAGTATCGGAAATCGCTTCTCTTAATGCACCTTCGACATCTTCAGGTTTCGTGATACGAACACCCACATGACCGTAGGCCTCAGCGAGTTTCACAAAATCAGGCGTAGATTCGAGGTAGGTTTGTGCATAACGTTCTTCATAGAAAAACTCTTGCCACTGCCTTACCATACCCAAAACACCGTTATTTAAATTGATGATATTTAAAGGTAAGTCATATTGCTTACAGGTTGAAAGCTCCTGAATACACATTTGGATACTGCCATCACCCGTAATACAAGAAACCGTTTCATCAGGGTGTGCTAATTGAATACCCATCGCAGCAGGCAAACCAAAGCCCATGGTTCCTAAACCACCCGAATTAATCCAACGATTAGGCTTATTAAAACGGTAATATTGGGCAGCCCACATTTGATGTTGTCCAACATCAGAGGCGACATACGAATCACCACCCGTAATTTCAGATAGCGTTTCGACAACATACTGAGCAAGTATTTCATCACCTTGATCGTATGCGAGACAATCAACACTTTGCCATTCTTTAATTTCTTTCCACCACGCATCAAATGCGGAAGTATCTGGTTTAATATTTTGCGCTTTCAATTCAGCTAATAATGCACTCAATACGTGTTTAACATCACCAACAATTGGATTATGTGCCTTAACGTTTTTTGAAATACTGGCGGGATCAATATCAATATGAATGACTTTTGAATTGGGTGAAAATTTATTTAAATCACCGGTCACTCGATCATCGAAACGTGCACCCACACAAATAATCAAGTCAGCATAATGCATTGCCCTATTCGCTTCTAAGGTGCCATGCATACCAGGCATACCAAGGTATTGCTTATCTTTCGTTGGGTAAGCACCTAGTGCCATCAAGGTTGTTGTCACAGGGAAGTTAAACGTATGACCAAATTCAATTAACTCAGCAGATGCTCGCGAAGAAACAACACCACCACCTGCATATAAAATCGGTTTTTTCGATTGAGCAATCATACTCAATGCCGTTTTGATTTGTCTCTTATTACCTTTAATAGTCGGCTGATAAGAGCGCATCTTTAATTCTTTAGGATAATCAAAATCAACTTTGTAGAGTTTACCATCCGTTATATCTTTGGGGAGATCCACAAGTACGGGTCCCGGTCGACCAGACATCGCGATATGAAATGCCTTTTTCATGGTTGGCGCAATATCTTCAATTGTAGTAACAAGAAAGTTGTGTTTAACACAGGGGCGCGTAATACCGACAATATCAATTTCTTGAAATGAATCATTACCGATTAGCGCACGGGGTACTTGCCCAGAAATAACCACTAAAGGAACAGAGTCCATATAAGCATCCGCAATGCCCGTGACAGCATTCGTTGCACCAGGGCCAGATGTGACAATACAGACACCTGGCTTATCAGTTGATTTTGCATAACCTTCGGCAGCATGGATTGCGCCTTGCTCATGCCGACTTAAAATATGTCTGATGTCACCACGTTCTTCTGCTTTATAAATTTCATCATAAAGGAATAAAACGGCTCCACCAGGATAACCAAAAATGGTATCTACATTTTCCGCTTTAAGACATTCTATGAATATCTCTGCTCCTGATAATTTCACTACTCGTTCCTACCTAATTACTAAATAATATGAGACCCGACATCATAATATGAAAATTAAATGAAATATAGCTGAAAGTGAGGTGTTTAATGAGTTAATAAAGTTTCTTAAACGCAATGGCGCCCCCCCATTTTTTAGATAATTGGAATAAGATTATTCTACGTTAGCTTGGTGAGACAAAAATAATATTAAACCTAGACTCATATCATCAATGAATTATGTAAAAATACGGGGGGTGCCATACTTCAACAAAACTCAATACAAGTATAAAATAATTGCCATTCAGGTATTATCAAAACATGTTATATATCCACACCAGTAATAAACTAGAACAACTTGCCAATGAATACGCAAGCGTCGTTAACACACCATTAAAAAACCCTTTAGAAACAGAAACAGTGGTCGTTCAAAACGTAGGTATGGGTCGTTGGTTATCCATGTTTATGGCGGATAAGGTAGGCATTAGTGCAAATACTGACTTTACTTTTCCTGCGGATTTTATGTGGAAGCTTTTACGTTTGGTGTCTCCAGATGTTCCTGATCAAAGTCCTTGTTCACCTGAGACTTTGCGCTTTTTTATTATGGCGGAGCTATCTGAGAATTCGGCTGATTATCCTGAGCTTCATCACTATATTTTAAACAGCGCGTCAAAATCTCTCAATGAGGTCGCCTGTTGGGAGCTTTCCTCTGAGCTTGCTCCTCTACTTGATCAATATTTATTTTACCGCAGCGACTGGATTCGTGATTGGGAATCGGTTGATTTTAAACCTAAAGATAATAATCCAACTGAAAGCTGGCAAGCACAACTTTGGCAGCGCTGTGTTAAAGCTAATGATCTGGTTCACTGGCTGTCTTTGCAGGATCAATTTAAAACATCACTAGTCGATATTGATAAAGATAAATTACAACAGCGAATTTCCTTCTTTTCGATGTCTGCACTCTCGCCTGGTTATCTTGATTTACTTGGTGAACTGGGTAAAAAAACGGATGTGCATCTTTATATTATTAATCCCTGTGGTGATATTTACTGGGGGGATATTCAGTCAGAAAAATCACGCGCAAAGCTCAATCCCGATGAACAGCTATTAACCGATGTGGGCAACCCACTACTCGCTTCGATGGGTAAACAGGGGCGTGATTTTATTGCAAAACTCTATGACTTACCTGAGGCACAAGACCTTACGGTTATTGATGAGGATAATCAATCTAAAACCACCCTACTCAATCAGCTTCAATTAGATATTTATAATCTAACAGACCCCAAAGAATCTCAGCAAGAAATAGCCAAAGACAATAGCATTCAATTCAATGCCTGCCACACGGCGATGCGTGAAGTTGAAGTATTGCATGATCAAATTCTCAATGTGCTAGATCAAGATCTTGAAATTGCACCTGCCGATATTGTTGTCATGATGCCTGACGTGGAAAATTATGCGCCATATATAAAAGCGGTTTTTTCTAGCAGTTCGCCAAAACTGCCCTTTAGCATTGCAGATAGCAAACCCACTGATGTATTTAACATCATTGAAGCGATTAATAAACTGTTGATGCTTAGCGACACGCGTTTTGATGTCGAGTCTGTTTTTGAACTATTAGATTTCAGCGATGTTTATACTAATTTCAATCTTAATGAAGCCCAAATCCATCAGTGTCGAGAGCTAGCGCGCGCCACCAATATTCGCTGGGGCATTAGCGCCCAAAGTCGCAGAAAAGACGACTTACCTAATAATGAAGAACACACATGGAAATATGCATTGGACAGCTTACTTCTCGGCTATACCATGGGACGTCATCCAGAGGGTGAGCAGCTTTTTGTTTCAGACAGACTTTTATCGTTACTCCCTTTTGATGGTATCGAAGGCAGTGATGCGGCTATGTTAGCCAACTTTAAACAATTTACTGACAGAACATTTGTGATACATGAGTGGCAAGGCGAACAGCATTCTATACAAGACTGGATTGTAAAAACCAAGAAACTACTGAAGAATATTTTCTCTGAAAAATCAGATGCCACTAAAGTTCTCACCAGCCTCGATGCCGTAAACAGTAGCGCCAAGCTTGCTGAGTTTGATCAAAAAATCACATTCAGTGTTTTTAAAAAGACATTCGTAAAAAGTTTACAAAGCATCACAGGAGCAGAGAAATATTTAGGTTATGGTATTACTTTTTGTGCGTTGGTTCCTATGCGGAGTGTGCCCTTTAAAGTGGTCGTTTTAATGGGAATGAATGACGGCGAATTCCCGCGTCAAAACAAACATCATAGCTTTGATTTGATGGCTAAAAATGGTCGCCTTGGCGATCGTTCACGCCGCGATGAAGACCGCTATTTGTTTTTAGAATCAATTCTTGCGGCACGTTCACAGTTAATCATTAGCTATATCGGGCAAAGTATTAAAGATAATAGCGACATACCTCCGTCAATTTTAGTCAGCGAATTGCTGGACACACTAGAAACATACAGTAGCATTGAGGCCAAAGACTGGATTTGCAAACATCCCTTGCAGGCATTTAGCCCCAAATATTTTAATAGCTCTAGTGAACTTTACTCTTACGCAAATGAATACAGCCAACTCTATCAATCAGACAGGACAGCAGCACCTAGCGATGTTTTTATTAAAGAGCGCTTAGATGATCTAGATGACGAATTTAAAACACTTTCAATCGGCGATTTAATTAGCTTCTACCAAAGCCCAGCACGCACTTTTTTAAAACATCGCTTTGCCATTCAAACCTTTGACGAAGACATCACCCTGCCCGTTCGCGAACCCTTTGAACTTGAATTTTTTGATAACCGTGAGGTTAGAAATATTATTCAAGAAAACATGCATCAAAATACAGAACTCAACCAAGACAGTATTTTAATCGCCCGCGCCAAGGGTTTATTACCCCACGGTGAAATCGGCGATGCTGTTTTTAATAATGAAACACAAACCATACAACATTTTATAGAACAGCTACCCGCATTTGAATTTGAAGACTCCCACCCTATTGAATTAGACCTCGGTGAATTTCATTTGCACGGTGAAATAAAATTACTCAGCAAAACAGGGCGAATCGTACAACAAGTCAGTCAGCCCTACTTTCGCGATTATATTGACCTCTGGATAAATCACCTCGTGCTAAACACACAGAGTTTAAACCCAAAGCAAAAACAATCTAGCTTCCATTCACCAGAAATTTCATTCACCCTTAACCCCATTGATAATGCAGAAGAACAACTCAAGCGGTTATTAGCATACTATTGGAAAGGACTGCACTTCCCGCTAGCCTTTTTCCCTAGGTCTGCTTTTAAAATGTATGAAAAAACACAAAATGGTCATGCTAACAAAAAGCATGCAACAGATTCATGGACGGGAAGTGACTTTGCCAGTGGCGAAAGCGAAAAGTTTGAAAACTGGCTATTACACCGAACGGTGGAAATGGAGGCAGGTGAGCAACCAGAAGAGTTTATAGAGGCAAGCCGATTAATGTTCGGTGAGATGTATTCTTGTTTTGCGGAGTTATAACAACTCTCAATTATCCAAAAAAGGCGGGGGTGCCATTACCATCCAGCTAAAACAAATCCTTAGCCATAACTATCGCATCTTCCCTACCCTTGTCTGCTGGATAATAGCCCTTGCGTAGACCAATTTCATTATAACCTTCACTTTCGTATAGCTTAATCCCAATATGGTTTGAGTCTCTTACTTCTAAGAAACAAGCCTCGGCTTGAAATTGCTTGGCAATCCATTCTGCCTCTTTCAAAAGTCTTCTGCCCCAGCCTTTACTTTGAATCTTGGGGTACACACATAAATTTAAAAGGTGAGCTTCTGAAACGGCAGTGGATAATATAACATGACCGACTATCTCTTTATCTTGTTCAAATACCCAGCAGGAATACATTGCATTGGCTAAGCAGTCTTCAAAGTTCTTTTGTTTCCAAGGATAGGGATAAGCAGATAGTTCACCTTGCATGACATCTTCAAGGTCAATAATACTCATTCTACGAAGATATTTTAAACTGCGTTTGGCAGTCATTCGTCGGCGTCAGCTATCAAACGCATTGCCAGTTTTAAATCTTGCCAAGCTTTTCTCTTATCTTGAGGTTTATTCAATAAATACGTTGGGTAGTAAGTGACAACCGTAGGAATATCTGTTTCAGGTAATTTTTGAGTTTTGCCTCGCAAACGTGCTAATGGTTCTTTTGTTTGCAATAGGTTTTGTGCGGCTAATTGCCCAACCAGCAATACTATTTTGGGTTTAACTTGCGCTATTTTCTCATTCAATACTTTATTTAAATCAACCGTTTCTTGATCCGTCTGAGATTCACCTTGAGATATTTTCAATACATTGATCAAATATGCCTGTTTATGTGGGACTTCAACGCCAACGGCTCGAATCATATTCGTTAATAATATTCCTGCTTCACCAGCAAAAGGTTGGTAGGCATGATTAGTCATAAACTCTGGTGACTCACCAATGACCATCCAATCAGCGTCTAAATCACCTATTCCATAGACAATATGAGAGGTTGTTTGAGTGATTTTATTCTTTTGGTTTTGCTGAGAAGGAACGACTAAATCTGCTGGTACAGAGTCATTCGTTAGTGAGTTTGTGCTATCAAGTGTAGAACTCTGTTGTTTTGCAACGGGTATAGGTTTTTGCTGTTTTGGTGCTTGTTCAAGATTTTGGAGAATGCTTTGCGCACCTGAACTCGACTTTTTTATTCTGGTAGTTTGTTCACTTGGCTTCTCATCGACTTTTTCTACGACAACTAAATCACGGGATACCCAAACAGGTATTCCCATTGCATCAAGATATTTTAATTGAGAGGGGCTGGTCATGGGAAGGGAGTTTAAGTGTTTTTACCCTCTGATACGATACTTTTCTCTTTTCATGAAAAACATAGAGCTCCCTGACTAAATCAGAAGGCTCTCAGCGGCAGACCTCTAAGAAAAATACTTTTCCTTAAGCCAAGTAAATGGACCCGATAAAGCATAGATAAAGAATACTGCAAACAATACTTTAGGTGGATCAACCTGTACTAAAGCAAAGACTAAAACCACGCCAAGAATGGTTAAATGAGGCACTTTACCTTTAAGATCAAACTCTTTGAAACTATTATACTTCACATTACTTACCATCAGTAAACCTGCGAAAATCGACATAAACAATGCGGCTATTTCAAATGACTTACCTGACATTTCTAAGTCATGTAACATCCAAATCATACCGACCATTATTCCAGCAGCAGAAGGACTTGGTAATCCCACAAAATGACGTTTATCGACTTCATCAATCTGAGCATTGAAGCGCGCCAAGCGAAGTGCAGCACAAGCAACATAAATAAAGGCAGCCATCCACCCTAGTTTACCCCAAGCAACACTGGTATCGCGCATTGACACAAGCGCCCATTGATACATAACTAAAGCGGGGGCAAGACCAAATGATACGAGATCAGATAAACTATCGTATTGTTCACCAAATTCAGATTGAGTATTCGTCCAACGTGCAACACGACCATCTAAACCATCAAGAATCATCGCCACGAAAACAGCGATTGCAGCTTTTTCAAATTGACCATTCATTCCAGCTAAAATGGCAAAAAAGCCACTGAATAACGCAGCAGTAGTCACCAAATTAGGTAATAAATAAATACCTTTCATTGGTTTTTTCTTATCTGTTCCTAGTTCAGTCACATTATTAGACATATTAGAATCTTGTTCTAAATTCTCAGTGGTGCTCTTTTTAGCACTCTTTACAGTATTTTGTTTGTTAGTTTCATTCATAGGTGTCTTTGTATCATAGTTTGTTAATAGAACACAGGGAGTTTTTGACAGCAGGCAAAAAAAAACGGGCGCAAGGCCCGTTGAATGGTGATCGCTTAAGCGATTTCTTGTTGTTGTTAGCGGGGTCTATAATACCGTCATTCAGCTTTATCAAAGCTGAACAGCACAAATTTATTTATTTATTTCTTCTGAGTGAATAATGATCACTTCATTTTAGAAAAGCCTTATACTTATAATCACATTACTATTCATGCACTTATGGTTTTTTCCTACCCTGACATATTCACTTGGATTTTTATCCAGTGCTTGCAAATTCCACGTACACATCTATTATCCACTCACTTCTAGATCATTGAGTCTTTTTTATGAATAATAAAACGGTTACAAATCAACCTAAAAATGTGGAATCACTACAAGATCAAGTCCGCATCGTTGGAAATCTACTCGGAGAAGTTTTAAAAGAGCAAGAGGGGAAACAGGTTTTTGAAGCCGTTGAATACTTAAGACAAGGCTACATTAGTTTACGCCACCAAGACGATGATAAAAAACGTCAAGACTTGATGACATTCATTGAAGCACTCGACAGTGATACATTAAAACAGGTCACACGTGCTTTTAATGTATTTTATGTATTATCTAATATTGTTGAAGAAGATTTCTTGCATCGTGGTCGTCGCCAACTCTATCGCAAAGGTGATAATAAACTATGGCAAGGTTCTTTTCTTGGTACGGTTTCTGAACTTGCGGAGTCAGGCATGACAGCTCCTGAAATGCAATCCATCATCAATCAGCTACGTTATACACCGGTTTTTACTGCACACCCAACCGAAGCACGTAGAAGAACCATGATGACCTTACAACGCCGTATTTTTTTAGTCATTGATCAACTTAATAACACGCAATTAACCTCAGAGGAACGCGGCTCTTTAACAAGACAGTTAAAAGCTCAGGTCCAACTAATATGGCGAACCAGTGAAGTCAGACACAATAAACCATCGGTAGAAGATGAAGTTAAGTATGGATTATTCTACTTCCATGCCAGCCTGTTTGAAGCTATCCCAATGATTTACCGTTATTTTGAGCGTGCCACCCGAAAAGTTTATGGGCGTGGAGAAATAACCATACCAAATATATTAAAATTTGGTTCTTGGATAGGGGGTGACCGCGATGGTAATCCTTTTGTAACTCCGTCTGTAACGCGTAACTCTATTCGCTTACATATGCAAGAAGCACTGGAAGAATATTATCGTCGTGTCATACACTTACGTAGTGTTCTTACCCATGATCTTGAATATATTACCCCGGCCGATAATTTCTCTGCGTCTTTGAAAAAAGATGAAGAACAAATTGGCATTAATGCCTTCAAAAAGAAGCCCCATCTTTTTAAGGATGAGCCTTATCGTCGCAAATTACAATTTGTTGCTTATCGTTTAGCTATTAGCCTAAAAGTGCTTAAAAATAGAATTAATGGAAATCCAACGACTTTACCAAAGACGGCCTATCATAATGTGTCTGACTTTCTTGCAGAACTCTATTTAATTAGAGATTCATTAGTCAGCCATCAAGATGACGATATTGCCAAACGTGAACTTAAAGACTTGACTCGCTTGGTTGAAACCTGTGGCTTCTCACTCTATGAATTAGATATTAGACAGGAATCAACTGTTCATTCCAATACGGTTACTGAAGTCCTAAAACAATTCCAACATGACATTGATTACGATGCACTTTCAGAGTCAGAACGTATTAGCTTATTAGCAAAGCTGATCGAACGAGAAAGTCTTCCAAAAGCTAACCCTGAATCCCTCTCAGATGAATCGATAGAAACATTGGATCTTTTCGACACCATGGTGCAAATGAGAAAAGAGACAGGTGACAAGATATTTGGCACCTACGTCATTTCAATGACGCATGCTGCCAGTCATGTTATGGAAGTCATGTTCCTTGCTCGATTAGCTGGGCTTGTTGGCAAAGATAAGCAGGGAGAGGTTTTTTGTAATATTCAAATTTCACCCTTGTTTGAAACTATTGAAGATTTAAAACACATTACCAGTGTACTCACCAATCTATTTGAAAACCCTGGCTATATGAAGCTGTTAAAAGCCTCAGGCAATATGCAGGAAGTCATGCTGGGTTATTCTGATTCTTGTAAAGATGGTGGTATTTTAGCCTCTCAATGGAATTTATATAATGCGCAAGAACAGGTGATTACATTAACAGATAAATATCAAGTTAAATGTAGAATGTTCCATGGACGTGGCGGCACCGTAGGTAGAGGTGGCGGGCCAACTCACGAAGCGATTATTTCTCAGCCACCTGATACCGTACATGGACAGATTAAATTTACCGAACAAGGTGAAGTGCTTTCTAATAAATATGGCAATACTGAAACCGCAGTTTATGAATTAGGCGTTGGTATCACAGGACTTTTAAAAGCCAGTCAGTCTCTTGTTAAGAAACACGGTAAATATGACGACAGCTATCATAAGGCAATGACCAATATCGCTGTAGCAGGTGAAACAAGTTATCGCGACCTAACTGATTTTACGGAAGGCTTTCAGGATTATTTTTATGAGAACACACCAGTTACTGAAATTGGGCAACTTAATATTGGTTCACGCCCGTCGCACCGTAAGGTAGATAGATCAAAAGCATCCATCCGCGCTATCCCGTGGGTGTTTGGTTGGGCACAGGCAAGACATACGCTACCTGCATGGTATGGCATTGGCTCTGCTTTGGAGCAGTTTCGTAAAGTCCATGGTGAGGAAGTATTGCGCGAGATGTATCAGAAATGGCCATTTTTCCGTGCATTATTAAGCAATGTGCAAATGGCATTGTTTAAAGCACAAATGGATATAGCCAAAGAGTATTCTAAACTGTGGACGGATAAAGAACGTTCGAAAAGCATTTATGCCAAAATAGCAGAGGAATATCATAAAACTGTTCAGGAAGTATTAGGTATTGCCGAAATAGACAGACTAATGGCAGAAACACCATTATTACAGTATTCATTAAGTCGACGCGAACCCTATCTTGATCCTTTAAACCATATTCAAATTACGATTTTAGGTAGACACCGTGAGCATATCGCTTCATCAAATGAGGAGTCTCCTTGGTTAGATGAGTTATTACTAACAATTAATGCCATTGCGGCGGGAATGCGTAATACGGGATAAAAATGTAGGATATCGGCATATCACATTCTTGAGTTATGCCGAGACCTCATGACAATATTAAACTTGGAGCTGCGTATGAATAGCAAAACTCATTGGCAAGACATCTATACACAAAAAGATTCAAAACAACTGAGCTGGTTTCAAGAACATGCAAAAATGTCTTTGCAGGTAATTAAGAAAAATGTGCAAAATAAGAATGCGCAAATAATCGATATTGGCGCTGGTGCATCCACTTTAGTAGATGATTTACTCCAATCGGGATACCGTAATATTGATGTGTTAGATATTTCCTCAGAGGCTTTACAAATATCCCAACGACGTATTAAAACCTTACAAATTGATGCAAAAATAAATTGGATTCAAACTAACATCCTTGAAGCTGACTTTCCTCAACATCATTATGATACTTGGCATGATCGTGCCGTTTTTCACTTTTTGACTAAACAACAAGAGCGTGAACAATATATTCAAAAATTAATGCATACATTAAAACCTGGTGGCAAAGTTATCATTTCTACCTTTGGACCAGATGGACCATTAGAGTGTAGTGGTTTGCCCATTGTGCGCTATAGTCATGATTCATTACACAATGAGTTTGGCTTAGCCTTTGAATTATTAGAGCACGGTGAAGAAGAACATCAAACACCCTCAGGCTCTATCCAGAAATTCATATATTGCTACTGCAAACTAAACAATAAGAAACATTAAACATGGATAAAAAACTAATAAACACCCGTATTACGCCGACAGAGCACTTGAACATTCTATCTCAACTAGAAGTCAGTAAACTGCTAGACAGTACTGATAGCGGCTTATATCAAGTATTTCGCCAATGTGCTCTCGCGGTTATGAGTCACGGCAATTACTCTGATGATGCGAAAGAGCTTTTAGAGAAACATAAGGCATTTGATATTCGTATTATTCCTCAATACCGAGGAATAAAACTGGAAGTAGAAGGTGCTCCTGCTGATGCTTTTGTTGATGGCAAAATGATCAAAGGCATTAACGAACACTTATTTTCAGTGTTGCGCGATATTATCTACACACATGACATCATCATAGACAATCCAAAGTTTGATCTAAAAGAAAGCGAAGGTATTACCAATAGCGTTTTTCATATCTTGCGAAATGCTGGGATATTACATCCAATGGAAAAACCACAAATGGTGGTTTGTTGGGGTGGTCATTCAATCTCAATAGAAGAATATGACTACACCAAAGAAGTGGGTTATCAATTAGGTCTTCGTGGCATGGATATCTGTACTGGATGTGGGCCTGGTGCAATGAAAGGACCAATGAAAGGCGCCACTTTTGGACACTCAAAACAACGAATCTATGATGGTATCTATCTAGGCATTACTGAACCGGGCATTATTGCTGCAGAATCACCTAATCCGATTGTCAATGAACTCGTTATATTACCTGATATTGAAAAACGTCTAGAAGCCTTTGTCCGTACAGGGCACGCTATCATTATTTTCCCAGGCGGAGCCGGCACCACTGAAGAGTTGCTTTATATTATTGGTATCTTATTACACCCAGATAATGCCAAGCTCCCCTTCCCGCTTATTCTTAGTGCACCTGCTTGCTCTAAAAACTACTTTACTCAAATAGATAAATTCATTGGTGACACTTTAGGCCAAGAAGCTCAGGAATGTTATGAAATTATTATTGATGATCCACAAAAAGTAGCTCAAACAATCAATAAAGGAACCAAAAAGGTTCGAGACTTCAGACGTGAACACAGCGATGCCTACTATTACAACTGGCGTTTAAAAATTGACAAGGAATTTCAAGAGACGTTCGAACCTACCCATGAAAACATGGAAGGGTTGGAACTACATAAAGACTTGGAAACTCACGTTCTTGCCGCTAATCTGCGCCGTGCTTTTTCTGGAATTGTCGCGGGAAATGTAAAAGATGAAGGCATCAGAGCCATTGAAGAACACGGTCTATTTAAGCTCAGTGGCGACCCAGATATTATGAAAGGAATGGATACACTCCTAAAATCGTTTGTTGAACAACAGCGAATGAAACTGCCTAGTGATATTCCTTACAAGCCATGTTATGAGATTATCCAAGGTTAAACTTAGCTCTACTTTTACAATTATCAAAAAAAGGGGTATAACTAAGACCTAAGTAACACTTTAAACCGAGGACGCTGGTAACACTTTTCTAAATTCTAGCATAATTTTTTTATGCCATTGTGTTGCTCGTTCTGGTGCATATCCTTAACCTCTTATTATCCCACCTAGGTGCTCAGTTTGTACACCATATACTATTTTCGCAGAAAACTAAAAAGCCTCAAAACAACTAGTGCTTTGAGGCTTTTATAACAGTCATTGCTAATATATTTCTAATTAATTAACAACTTTCACCTCAACTCTACGAGCTTCCTCAGGAGAACCAGAACCTTCAGATTTTTGAGGCTTCTCAAGTCTCATACGTTGCGCAGGAATGCCACTTTCTAATAATAACTTTACAACGGCTTGAGCTCGCTCCAAAGATAATTCCTGATTTCTTGCAAGATTACCAGTGGCACTGTGGTAGCCAGAAATAACAGCAGTAGAACTATCATTACTGCGCAAATATGAAGTCACCGCAGATAACGATAGCTTGGTATCAGCGGGAAATTCTGCATCATCATTTTCAAAATAAAGCTTGGCTGTTGCGGGTAGCATTACCACCGCCTTTGATGCCGCTGCAGCAACAATGACCTTACGTGTTGTTGTAGCCTTATTTCCTGCTGCATCAACCGCTGTATAGGTCAGTGTATACTCACCTTGGGTCTTACTATCAACGTTACCGTTTACCGTCACTTTAACGTCTCCGTCTTTAGCATCAGTCGCCTTTGCACCTTGATCAGTAAAATTAGATCCTGCAGATATTTTAACAACGGAGTCACCATTGAGCTTCAAACTCGGCGCGGTCTTATCTGGAGTCACAATAGCCACTTCTTTCATTTTCTCTTCAACGATAACCTTTCGAGTTTTTGTTGAAATATTTCCTGCTGCGTCAGTCGCCGTGTAGACTAATTCATACTCTCCAGGCGTCTTGGTATCAACCTCTCCTGTGACCTTAACAGTTACATCCCCATCGATGTTATCCGTTGCTGTCGCTCCAGTATCTGTAAAACTTTGACCTGCTATTAAACGGACAATCGATGCGTCTTTAAGAGATAAACTAGGCGCTGACTTATCAGGTGAAATCAATTTGGCAGCATCAACTTTTGGCACTTCGACTGCTGTGTTAACGGCTGTTGGAGTGACTTGACAGTTTCTGCCGCCCGGTCCATACCCAAGCAACCACATTAATAGAAGTAATATAAATAATATAATCGCAACAACAATCCACAAGCTACGAAATCCTGCCCATTCTGGTAATATATGTTTATTACTCATGATTATCTCCCCCCATCCAGTTCATCTTGCCATGCTTTAAGATCCTTCCACCTATTTGATGCTGCCATATCTGATTGAGCTGGCCAGGTTCCAGGGTTTGCGAGTGAATATCTTGAGCCTGCCTTGTCTAAGATACCTTGAATACGCTCAACTTTAGTTTCAGCTAGCTCAGTAAAGGTATGAATACCATCGGCATGAATTAACTCACTAATTTTAGGTCCTACTCCCTCAATTAAAGTGAAGTCATCTTGACCATCTTTTTGTCGAACAACAAATCCAGCTTCTTTCGCTGCACTAATATCAAGCGCTATAACAGCTACTTTAGCTTTACTACCGCTCTTAGCTGAAGCTGAACTACTAACATCTTTTGCACTAGAGACTGATTTTGATGCATCAGGATAAACACCTCCAATTAATACATCTTGTAATGCTTTAAGTGCAGGCCAACGATTATTTGCTGCTAAATTAGCTTGATCTGGCCAAGTTCCTGGGTTTGCCATTTTATATTTTGAACCTGCGTTATCTAAGGTTTTTTGAATTACCGAAGACTCGGTATTAGAGAGAGCAGCAAATGTCTGAATACCATCCGCCTTAATCAAGTCATTAATTTTAGGTCCGATACCTTCAATAGCCGTTAGATCATTCTTATCTTTGATCACTATTCCAGCCGCTTTTGCTGCTTGAATATCAATAACGGGACCACGTTTATAGACTGCTAACTGACCTTCTAAATCACTTATTCTGCTTAGATGTTCAGGATTGTCTACTAACTTCTCTACTTCTTTTTCTACAAGCTTTTCTACAACTTCAGGCTTCGCACCTTCTAATGCTGCGAGTTTTGATTGAAGTATTGCTATCTGCTCATTATCTTCTTCTAAGGTTTTAATCCGTGATAACAACACAGGATTATCAACTTCAACAAGCTTCTCCACATCTTTCTCTATAACTTTAGGACCAGCATTTTCGAATGCAGTCAGTTTTGTTCTTAACCCTACTATTTTTCCATTTTCTTCTTCTAATGTTTTAATTCTTGCCAGTAATTTAGGGTTATCAACCGTGACAGTTTTACCACCACTAGATTGAAAACCTGCAATTTTGGTAACAAGGTCTGGAATTTTAGAGTTTTCCTTTTCCAACTTGCCAATTAATGATAAATGCTTAGGATTATCTACAACTCTCTCTACCTCCTTCTCAACTACTTTTTCAACCACTTGAGAATGCTTAAGTCGCCTTGCAAACCAACCTGCTAATAGCCAACCAATTAAACCACCTGCCAGATAAGGCCAGAGTTTACACAAGAAAAATGTCATAGATACTACCCCTTAAAAATTAAAAACACCCAAAATCAACCTATTAGATTTGAATAAGAAAACGAAGACTACTTTAAATACCATCATCACTAATATTAGTATAGGTATTAAAAAAAAACAGTTTGGTTCAAGAAAAAACTTATTTTCTTAAAATCTCTAAGATTAAGTTAGCTAAAGATCCTTTAGAATCTATGCGATTGATTTAATAAAAAATTAATCAGGGCTACAACAAGCAGAGCCGATAAGTTGAGCTTGCGGGCACGGATAATCTCCATAGCAACAGTACACACAACACTCCCCTTTTTTAGTCTTTATCACTTCCTCGCAAGAGGGACATCGATAACTGTATTGACAGGTATTCTGCGGCATTTCTTCTTTATATTTGAATCCACACTGAGGGCAACATAGAATTGAATCAAGTATCATCGGGTTTTCCTCTATATCTGAAAAAATCAATACGAATATTAAAACGAATTCTAGCCTATGTCATTGATATTAGCATTATTGTAACTGTATATATCGGTAAGGAGATTGAGTTTTTGCTTTTCAAGGCGCCACAAGCGCTGAGCCGAGTGAAACGAGACAACAGTTCCAGTTGACCCGTTAAGGTGAGGCATAGCCGAATATAAGTACATCGCTACACCTTCCAAAGGAAGTGTCGATGTTGGCCGAGTCTTGCATTATCCCGCAAAGAAAAAAAGCTCCCAGAGAAACCATGTAGGTACTTGAATGGCACCCCCCCACCTTATTTGAAGATTGCTACACTTCGAAAATAAACAAAGCTATGAACATTTCTATCTTACGAAGGTCGCTAACTAAAATAACGACTATTTTCTCATATACAAACCACTATAATGAAAACTTCTTTTAATCATTACTAATACAGATGTCTAAGCAAGAAACACTATCCAATATAATAGGGCACTTACACCTATCTAAAAAATATGATCAAGCACAGCGTCTATTTCATGGTCGAGGAAATGCCTATAAAGATTTAAACCACGTTTGTATTGATTGGCTGCCACCCGTGATATTGATCACTTTATTTAAACCTGAAGAAATCAATGAAGTTAAAGATCTAGCCGAAGCGTTACAGGAAAAAATACCCGAGTGTCGCAGTGTACAACTTCAGCTGCGTCACCAATCTCACGGGCCTATTGAGGTTATTGAAGGTGAAAGCATCCACCAACTTAAGATTCTCGAAGGCGACCTTAAATACCATATAAATTTGAATAAAAATCGTAATACAGGCTTATTTCTTGATATGAAAAATGGTCGAGACTGGGTACAAAATAACAGCAAAAATAAACGTGTATTAAACCTATTTTCATATACCTGTGGGTTTTCAGTTGCTGCTATCGCTGGCGGTGCTACTTCTGTTTATAATATCGACATGAGTAGTTCTGCACTTAACATTGGACGTGAGAATCATCGCTTAAACAATCAAAAACTAGAATGTGTACGCTTTGAAAAACTCAATATATTCAACTCTTTTGGAAGAATAAAAAAACGCGGTAAGTATGATTTATTGATTTGTGACCCACCCACCTTTCAAAAGGGTAGTGTTGATATTCTTAAGGATTACAGCAAGATTATTCGGCGTTTAGATCAGTTTATGTCGACTGGCAGCACGTTGATGTTGTGTTTAAATGCTCCTCACACAGGTGATAAAAGTGGTCGCGACTTTCTTAAGCAAACAATCAGCGATCACGCACCAGAGTATGATTTTATAGAAGAAATTAAACCCCCTAAAGTCTATATAGATGCCGAAGATAGAGGTCTAAAAGTGTTGATATTCAATTGTATTAACTAAATTCCAATAACTTTTTTCAACTCATCATCAATAAAAATTAAAGGAATACGAGACCTTAACCAAGGTGGGATTCCTGCTTCATGAAGGACGTTTTTTAAGCTAACTGAAAACCCTTTTTTAGGCACAAATAATGACTCCCCTCCTTGACGAAAACGTACGCTAACTTTTGATGTTTCTTTAATAAGATGTTGAACTTCTTTGCTTTGAAGATTTATGCCTAATGATGGAATTTCCAAGTCATTTTCAACATCCCACTCTATGACCACTTTATTATCATGCTCAACAAGAGGCGACATAATATACAGTTTTCGTTGATAGCGTCTAAGTTGAACATTACTCCATTCAACTAACGGTTGCGCATCTTCACGCGCATTGATGACATCATGAAAAATATGATCTAGCTTCTTATCTGAAGGACTTAAAAAACCATTTTTATTTATCCAGTGACGCACTACTAATTTTTGTTTGATTTCAGGCAACTTCGATAGAGTCGGGATATGAACTATATTACCTTTGCTAGACAGGATTGAACTAAGCTCTTGCTCAGCTAACTCATCCAAAATTAACTTTGTTTCTGCTTGAATACTAGCAGAACGTGAAAGTGCTTTATCGACTCCTGACCAACGCTCTCTTAACTGAGGCATAATTTGATTACGCAGGAAATTTCGATCAAAAACATCATCTTGATTACTCGGGTCTTCGATATAATTTAGTTTATATTTTAGTGCGTAATCTTTTAATGACTGTAATGAATAGTCAAGTAAAGGGCGTGCATGCTGTATTGATTTAGAACCAAAGGCTATCTTGCGTATTTTTGGCATTGCCGCCAGACCACTAACCCCTGCCCCCCTAAATAGTTGTAGTAATAAGGTTTCTGCCTGATCATTTTGATGGTGCGCGGTTAATAACACCTCGTCTTTGTGAAGGGATGTATACAGCACTTTATACCGCTCTTTACGAGCGACCTCTTCTAAACTTTTCCCTTTGGTTTCCTGCAAATTGACATGAAAAATCTCTAAAGGAATATCAAGTTGGGTAGTGATGTTTTGACAATGAATTACCCAATCATCTGCTTCTTTTTGCAAACCATGATGAATATGAGCAGCTCTTACTTTGGTCTCATCATCCGTTATTTTTGCCATCAAATGCAGTAAAACATGCGAGTCTAGCCCACCGCTATAAGCAATCAGGTATTTTTTTTCAGGAATTAAGTCATGTAGATATTCGAATATTTCAGTTGAGTGAATCATTAATCCTAACCCAAGTCTTTAATAAATCGGGGTTCAGGGAAGACTCTATCTCTATTTACACCATAATCAGAGACGAAAAGGTTGATAATCATCTTTTGAATCTGTGTATTTGAAGGCGCTTTGAAACCTTGTTGAATAAGAAGCTTTTGTTGTATTAATTTACAAAACAATTCAACAGTATCAAGCCCCATGATTTAAGAATCAAATTTTCCAAAGCCCATTAAACGTTGATAGCGTTTTTCTAATAATTGGTCGGTATTTAACGCGCGTAATTCCCTTAAGCTTGACTGTAAAGCCTCACGGATACTGACTGCAATAGCATCGTAATCTCTATGAGCACCACCGAGTGGTTCTTGGATAATTCGATCAATCAATGTTAACTTACTCAGTTTATCAGCCGTGATGCCTAGTGCTTCTGCGGCATCGGGTGCTTTAGCCGCATCTTTCCATAAAATAGATGCACATCCTTCTGGTGAAATGACAGAATAGGTACTGTATTGTAACATCATGACACGATCCGCAACTGCAATCGCCAATGCTCCACCAGAACCACCCTCACCCATGATTGTCGCTATAATCGGGGTACGAAGCTTTGCCATTTCATACAAATTTCGCGCAATAGCTTCACTTTGTCCGCGCTCTTCAGCACCAATACCAGGATAGGCACCTGGTGTATCAACAAAGGTTAAAACAGGTAAATGAAACTTTTCTGCTAGCTTCATTAGGCGTAATGCTTTGCGATATCCTTCTGGACGAGGCATACCGAAGTTACGTTTAATATTTTCTTTTGTATCCCGTCCTTTTTGATGACCAATAACCATGATTGGGTTGCCATCAAAACGTGCAATACCTCCTATGATAGCTTTATCATCACCATAGGCACGATCACCGTGCAACTGTTGAAAGTCGGTAAAAACACGATCAATAACATCAAAACTATAAGGGCGACGCGGATGACGTGCTAGTTGTCCAATTTGTTTCGAATCTAATTTTGAAAAAATAGATTTCGTTAAGGACTCTACTTTACTTTCTAGGCGCTCTACTTCATCACCTAAATTAACATCTGCACTACTCACGTAGCGCAACTCGTCAATCTTTGCCTCTAACTCAGCAATAGGTTGTTCAAAGTCTAGGAAATCAGGATTCATAGAAATTATTTCGTGTCTTGGTTAGCAATCTCTTCGTGAACTTTTTTCATGTCTATTTCTTGCACTTTGCCAATTACTTCTTCAAGTTGTTGTGCATTCATCATTCCCGGCTGTGAAAAAATAACTACCTGCTCACGGAAAATCATTAAGGTTGGAATAGAGCGAATTTGAAAGTGTCCAGCTAACTCTTGTTCAGCTTCAGTATCAATTTTACCGAAAACAACATCGTCATACTTTGCTGATACGTCTTCATAAATAGGAGCGAAGGACTTACAAGGTCCACACCATTCGGCCCAAAAATCTACAATCACAATATCATTTTTTTCAATAGTATCTTCAAAAGACTGTGCTGTTATATCAACTGTTGCCACTTTATAACTCCTAATTTTTAATCCACTTTAATATTGACAGAGAATATAAGGGCTAGTGAGCTTAATAGCAAGTAAACCCCCCAAAATCTGCACTCAGAAAAACGTATTACTCGCCCCAATTCGGTAACAACTTCTGAGGTATTTCCAAGTGATCCATTATTCTAGCTACCATAAAATCATAAATGTCTTCGAGAGATTCAGGCTTATGATAAAAGCCTGGATTTGCAGGCATAATTACTGCACCCATACGTGAAAGTTTCAACATATTTTCTAAGTGGATATCTGAAAAAGGTGTTTCTCTAATCACTAAAATTAATTTCTTGCGTTCCTTTAAGGCAACATCTGCCGCACGTTCCAATAAATTTCGACTACTGCCCATCGCAATGGATGAGAGTGTTCCCGTTGTACAGGGGCATACCACGGTGGCATCAGCCACACCACTACCGCTAGCAATAGGAGCCATCCATTGTTCACGTTTGAAAACACTGATTTGCCCAGCATCAGCTTGATACAACTCAGTGAAAAAAACTTCAATCTCACTTTCCCTAGCCGGTACTTTTAAATCTGACTCAGTGTTTAATACTATCAAAGCGGGTCTTGAGATGAGTAAATAAATTTTCACCTTAGCCTTCACTAACTGCTCAAGCAAACGCAAGCCATATTGAACACCTGAAGCACCTGTCATGATTAATGTAATCGTTTTCGAGGTCATTATTAATTTATCTTCTTTAATTCTGACAAAAGCTTTTCATGTATGCCCGCAAAGCCACCATTACTCATTACAAGCAACTGATCACCCTTTTCTGCATTCGCTACGATAGAATCAATAAGTGAATCAATATCATCAAAGAGCTTTGCTTTCTTTCCTAATGCATCCAAAACATCACCTATATTCCAATCTAGCCCCTGTGGTTGAAACAGCATAACTTCATCCGCAATTTCCAAAGAAGCGGCTAAAGACTCCTTGTGCACACCCAATCTCATTGTATTTGAACGTGGCTCCAATATAGCGACAATCTTATCATCCGCTACATTAGCACGTAACCCTTTAAGCGTTGTTTCAATCGCGGTTGGGTGATGCGCAAAATCGTCGTACACGCGTATGCCATTCACTTCACCGCGTAACTCCATGCGACGCTTAATCCCCTTAAAGCTAGGAAGTGCACCAATCGCGTGTTTAACAGGGACACCCGCATGCCTAGCTGCTGCAATAGCTGCCAAAGCGTTACTCACATTATGTCGACCGATTAAACCCCATTTGACCTTGCCTAGTAATTCTCCATCCAATAACACTTCAAACTCGCTTCCATCTTTTTTGAGGTAATTAACTGACCAACCAGAGGTGTTATCTACCGCTTTTGGCATAGAAGAGAAACTCTCTTGCTTCGACCAACAACCTTTATTAAGCACATCATTGATATTCGGTTCATCCGCGTTAACAATAACCATGCCTTCCCCTGGCAACATTCTCATCAAATGATGAAACTGTGTTTTTATAGCATCTAAATCTGGAAATATATCGGCATGATCGTATTCAAGATTATTAATAACTAAAGTACGGGGATGATAATGTACAAACTTAGAGCGCTTATCAAAGAAAGCTGTGTCATATTCGTCAGCCTCAACCACGAAGAAAGCTGAGTCGCTAAGTCGAGCTGAAACACCAAAATTATCTGGCACACCACCAATCAAAAAACCCGGATTTAAACCCGCGTATTCAAGAATCCACGTTAAAATACTTGCTGTGGTTGTTTTACCATGTGTGCCAGAAACAGCCAACACCCACTTATCTTTAAGTATATTTTCATATAACCATTGAGGACCTGAGGTGTAATTTAAATTTTTATTTAAAGTATGCTCAACGATGTCCATACCACGCGACATCACATTTCCAACAATGAGCTGACTGCCTTTTGATATATCCCCCGATGTGAATTCAGTGAGGTGTTCTGTATTAAACCCCTGCTTGAGCGTTATGCCATTCGATTCCAGCAAGGTACTCATCGGCGGATAAACATTTTCATCACAACCACTCACCTCAACACCAGATTCTTTAGCCAGTAATGCAATTCCCCCCATAAAGGTCCCGCAGATTCCTAGAATATGAATTTCCATTTTATTGAGGCTACCTCTATAGTTGAATATTTTTCAAAGACGATAGAATTATATCCTAGAGAAGAAAGGTAAGGAATTTACTTCATAAACACAGGGAATATTTATTTAATGGCACCCCCCCTTTTTTTTGATAATTACAATCAACTAAGACTTTAAGTCTTTACTCTAAACTTTCCAACTCATCAATCAAATCCATTTCAGTATCTTCATCAACCTTGCCATCTCGTATAAGATAGTCACGTCGTTGCAACCATGCATCACGAATTGCACTGTAAGAATCATCTGAAATATCTTTAAAAGCGGCTTCTTTTGAGAACAAGCCTGCACGTAGATCAAGCTTCTCCACAAGAAAGAAAGGGATGCTCTTCTCACTATAGTTAGCAAGATTAGTCAATTGATCGACACTTAACTTAGCCGTAGCATCGCGAAGCGTAGAGGGACCTAGGAATGGCAACATTATATAGGGTCCCGAGCCAACCCCCCATGCTGCCAAGGTTTGTCCAAAGTCTTCATCATGTTTTTCAAGACCTGCGGCAGATGCAACATCCAAAAGCCCTGCAAGACCAAATGTTGAATTAAAAATAAAACGCTCCGCATCATTCACTGCATCAAGTGGCTTTGCCTGAAGAATATTATTAAATGTATTACCAATATCACCCAGGTTTAGAAAGAAGTTACTGATACTTGTATTTAAAAAAGGTGGAGTGACTGATTGATATGACCGAGCAACGGGTTTTACTAGATAATGATCAAGTCCCGCATTGAATCTGTAGATACGGCGATTTATATTTACATACGTATCTTTAGTAGCTTGATCACTCATTTCTTTTGAGGAGATTGCCTCGCTTCCTGTTTGACTACAGGATGTTAAAAAAACTGCAATCAGAACAATAGCCCAAAAAGTATTTTTATTATTTGAAATCAAAACTATTCTCGTTTAGTTAAAATATTAGCGTGTACTTAAATTCCAGTGAATTGTACAACATATTTAATCAAACGACTCATACTAAAAAATAGACTCAATTTTTTCTATTTAAAGCAGATGGATAGAAATATTCTCGATTGAGATGCTTTTGGAGTGGTAACTAATTAGACCCGAGCAATACTAGACTGATGTCTTCTAATGACAGCCTCAATTGGACCAGGGCGAGCAATTGCGTATCCTTGACCATAATCTACGCCCATTTCTCTCAGCAACTGAATTATTTTCTCATTTTCAACATATTCAGCGATAACTTTTATTTTCATAGTGTGTCCTATCTGATTGATAGATTGAACCATTGTTTTAGAAATCTCATCATCTGCAATGTTTTTCACAAAACTACCGTCAATTTTCAAATAATCGACATTCAATGATCTTAAATAACTATATGAGCTAACACCTGTTCCAAAATCATCCAAAGAGAATGTACAACCAAGCGCTTTAAGACTCGAAATAAATTTATTGATAACACTTATTTCTTCAACAGCAACCTGCTCTGTTATTTCAAAACAAATCATTTGCGGGTGTACATCCGAAGATTTAATTTCTTTAAGTACATAATCTAAAAAAGTAGGATCATTTATACTTTGCCCTGATAAGTTAATAGCAAAAATTGGTAATGGTGTTTGCTCTGGAACCTTACTTAATTTCTTTAATACATTTCGGATAACCCAACGATCTATTGCTGGCATCATTGAGTAATATTCAGCTGCCGAAATAAATTCATCGGGTGATATCTGATTACCTTTTTCATCGGTTAAACGAAGCAGTAATTCATAATGATAAAAAGGTTTTTTATATTTTTGCTGCGCTAATGGATGAATGGGCTGTGCATACATTCGAAAACGATTTTCTTGTAACGCTTTCTTTAAAATCATCACCCACTCTAGATTTCCTTCTGCTTTTTGTGATGCCTTATTATCTTCAATGTAAGCAGACAAGCAATTACCACCACGTTTATTAGCCAAACCACAGGCACTATTAGCCTCAGAAATTGCACGTGTTGAAGATGTTGTGTGATCATCAATCACAAGAAAACCAGCACTCATTGAAACAGCGTATTCCTGCCCACGCGACATAAACTTATATTCAGAAATACCCAGCAAAATCTCTTCGATGGTTTTGATTGCAGAAGCCAGTTTTCTTTCACAAAAAACAACCGCGAATTCATTGGCGCCCATTCGAGCAACAATATCAAGGGACTTAGCAAGATGCTTATTTATTTGTTCACCCATTTTAACCACAAGGCTATCAACACCAGCATGACCAATAGTATCGTTTATAACTTGAAACTGATCGATAGAAAAATAAGTAAGGACATGTTGAGCATTATGTTTGTGCGCATTATCAATTAAGTGCTTTACTTCAGCATCAAACGAATTTCTATTTAAGAAACGCGTTAATCCATCATATTTCCCTAAGTCTGATATTTTAGATTGTAGGGCTTTCCTTTCAGTAATATCCCTTAAAGTCAGTATCATATGATCTTCATCAGTGATTCTTAATAGAACAATATTAAGCTCTATTGAAAAAGTCTGATTAGTTGGTGTTTGCAATAAGCACTCACGCGTAAACGTTTCATTTTTTAAAAGACTTTCAGTGGAAAATATACCCTGCAATACCCTTCTAGTTTTCATATTCAGAAGTGTAAAAATATGTTGATATTCCTTACCCATCTCCCGACGCAGCTTACAACCTAACATTATTTCAGCAGCCAGATTAAGATAAATGATTTTTTTCTCGGAGTTTAGAACAACGATAGCAACAGGTAATTTTTTATACGCATTCTCAGGGTAGCCTTCCACCTTAGGATCCATAGATGGCATGACTTTAGATGTTTCACTAGATATTTCATCAAGAACTGAAGTCCTCTGCTCTTTTTGGAAATATTTAGACATTACCAAAAATCCTACCGCTACAAGCAGTAATAGCAATAATGCAATGATAATATTATTTGGATCTAAATTAGGCACAGTTTGTTTATTTTAATGTTTCTAAATTATCAGCTTAAGATGGACTTACAAAAATATTAAGTAAGCATGATGCTAATTAAACTAATTCTGAAACTTAACAATAATCTCTTTTTATAGTTATTAGTATTATATAATTTTCTCATATTCACCATGAATACAAGCTTAATTTAAAGCCTCTAGTCGAGTTAATCGAATAGATTGATTAGAGAACCATCATCCCTTCAAAAAAAAAACCCATGATGAATGAAATTCAACATAGGTTTTTCTAAAACCACCGACCATATTAGCTAGAAATCTAACTAATTAAATCAGATAATTAAAAGGGTTATACCTTCTCTTTAATACGTGCAGCCTTACCAGTAAGTCCACGTAGGTAATAAAGTTTCGCACGGCGAACATCACCTTTACGCTTAACTTCAATTTTATCTATTTGAGCACTATGCGTTTGAAAAACACGTTCAACACCCTCTCCATAAGAGATCTTACGAACTGTAAATGCTGAATTTAGACCACGGTTTCTCTTAGCAATGACGACGCCTTCATAAATCTGAACACGCTCACGATCACCTTCTTTAATTTTAACGGATACAGCGACAGTGTCTCCAGAGTTAAAATCTGGAAGGTCCTTTTTCATTTGTTCGGCTTCAATTGCCTGAATAATTGTACTCATAATATTTCCTCAACTTAACTCTTTATATTCTCTTAAAAACTCATCAAGTAAGGTTTTTTCATCTTTACTCAATGGTTTACTTTCCAATAGGTCGGGACGCCTTAAATACGTTCTACCTATTGACTGTTTTTTTCTCCAGCGTGCTATCGCTGCATGATCACCACTTTTTAATACAGCGGGAACTGTTAAGCCCTTAACAACCTCGGGTCTTGTGTAATGTTCACAGTCAAGCAGTTGATCCGTAAAAGAATCTTGCTCAGCTGAATCTTTATGACCTAAAACGGAAGGCACTAAACGGGTTACAGCATCAATAACCACCATTGCACCAAGTTCACCACCACTTAAGACATAATCTCCAAGAGACCACTCTTCATCAACTTCCAGTTCCATTATGCGCTCATCTATACCCTCATAGCGACCACATAATAAAATCACACCTTTTTGCTGCGACAAATCGCGCATCATGGCTTGATTTATCGGCTTTCCTTGAGGACTTAGGTAAATTACCTTTGCCTCAGCGACACTCGCTTTACGCGCCTCACTAATTGTTTTCAATAAACAATCAGCTTTCATTACCATTCCAGGTCCGCCACCATAAGGTCGATCATCAACCGTACGATGGACATCTTCAGTGTTATCTCGCGGATTCCAACAATGCAGTTCAACCAAACCGCGTTTAGCCGCTCGACTTGTAATACCGACACTAAACACCGACTCAACTAACTCTGGCAATAATGTAATAACATCAAATCGCATGATAAAAGTAAGCCTAAAACTCAGGATCCCAATCAACAACCATTCGTGAAGCTTCTAAGTCAATCGACTTAACATAATCACCCATAAGATAAGGGATTAAATACTCTACATTTTCTCCGTCAATATTACCTTTAACAATAATGACATCATTACTACCGGTATCAAAAAGCCAGTCTATTTCACCTAGCTCCTTACCTGTTGTCGTTTCTACCAAAAGACCAATTAAGTCTTTCCAGTAATATTCATTTTTTGATAGTGTTTCAAGTTGTTCACTATCTATTGCTACAGTCACGCCTTTTAACGCTTCAGCTTGATTACGATCATTGATACCTTCAAGCTTTACAACAATGTTTTTACCTTGCTTTCTCCCATCAAGTAACTTGATGCTCTTCCATGCTTTATCCTTACCTTGTAAAAACCAATGTGAATATTCAGTAATTTTTACGCGCGGAGAAGTATGAGAAAAAACTTTGACCCAGCCTTTAACACCAAGCACACCTGAAATTTCGCCAAGCATGATGTAATCATCAGACTGTTTCATACAGCCAACTTTAAATTAAGCAGCAGCCTTAGCTGATTCTTTTAATAACGTTGATACCCGAGTAGAAAGCTGTGCGCCTTCGCTAATCCAATGATCAATACGCTCTTGTTTAAGTTCAAGACGAACTTCTTGACCTTTAGCACGTGGATTAAAAAAGCCTAAGCGCTCAATATAACCACTATCACGAGGTTTACGTGAATCACTAACAACGATTTTATAAAATGGACGCTTCTTTGAACCGCCTCTTGCCATACGGATTGTAACCATAATCAAAATATCTCTAAATATTGGCTCGACCTTAGTCTCATTAAGAAGAACGAAGATCTAAAATAAACTCTAAAATAATACTAACAAAAAACAATCGCGCGATTTTACGCCTTTTAGAAAAAAAAGAAAGGGTATTCTTTATATTTTCTATCGTACTTCAAGCTAAAGAACATCTCTTGCGAACTTTAGAATGGCACCCCACCCTTTTTTACAACATTACAGAAGGCATATACCTTCCTTCTACATTCCAGGAAAGCCACCGCCACCGCCGCCCATTCCAGGTGGCATCTGTCCCTTCATACCACGCATCATTTTCTTTAACCCGCCACCTTTAAACTTCTTCATCATTTTACTCATTTGCTTGTGCTGCTTTAACAAACGATTCACATCTTGTATCTGCAAACCTGAGCCAGTCGCAATACGCTTTTTACGAGAACCTTTAATAACCGCAGGAAAACGACGTTCCTGCACAGTCATTGAATTAATAATGGCAACCATTTTATCGACTTCTTTATCACCCGCTCCATCTTGAACAGTCTGTGACATTTTACCCATGCCGGGTAATTTATCCATTAAACCACCCATGCCACCCATTTTCTTCATTTGTAGCATTTGAGTACGTAAATCTTCAAGATCAAAACCTCTGCCTTTGTTTAACTTCTTAGCAAGCTTTTGTGCATCTTTGTGGTCAACCTTGCGCTGTGCTTCTTCAACCAAGGTTAGTACATCACCCATGCCGAGAATACGTGAAGCCATACGCTCAGGATGGAAAGGCTCAAGCGCATCAATCTTTTCACCCATTCCGATAAACTTAATGGGTTTTCCTGTAATTTGGCGAACTGAAAGTGCCGCACCACCGCGTGCATCACCATCAGCTTTGGTTAGAACAACACCTGTCAATGGAAGTGCCTCACCAAATGCTTTTGCCGTGTTTGCCGCATCTTGACCCGTCATAGCATCAACTACAAACAGTGTTTCTACTGGTTCTACTGATGAATGAATCGCTTTAATCTCATCCATCATCTCCTCATCAATATGCAAGCGACCCGCAGTATCCACGAGTAGCACATCAATATGCTTTCTTTTTGCGTAGTCCAAAGCACTGATAGCAATATCGACTGGTTTTTGCCCGACCTCACTTTCAATAAAAGTCGCTTCCACCTGTTCTGCTAACGTTTCTAATTGTTTAATCGCTGCTGGACGATAAACATCACAACTAACCATCGCTACCGTCTTATTTTCGCGCTCTTTTAAAAGCTTTGCTAATTTACCCGCTGTCGTTGTTTTACCTGCACCTTGTAAACCCGCCATAAGTACCACAGCAGGCGGTTGTGCATTCAGGTCAAGAGTTTCATTCTCCTGCCCCATTATCTCAACTAGTTCATCATTAACAACTTTTACTAAAGTCTGCCCTGGCGACAAACTACCTTGCACTTCTTTACCAATTGCTCTTTCTTTAACTCGATCTATAAAGGTACGTACCACGGGCAAGGCAACATCAGCTTCAAGCAATGCCATACGAACTTCTCGCATCGCATCTTTGATATTCTCATCGGTTAGTCGCGCCTGACCTTTTAATTTTTTTATCGTATGGGAAAGACGATCACTTAAACTTTCAAACATTTTTCACTCTTTAAATAATTTTAATTTTAGACACAATGCTCCAGCCAATTAGTATAACATTACACTATAATGAATACCTGCTTTTATATAACCGAATCCTTAATATGAGCGCCACGCTTTTAAATATTGTAGCCATTATCTTTTATTTCATTAGTTGGATAATGATCACATTGGCTGTTCGTGCAGATATTAACAACAAAGAAAACCCACCTAACAAGAGTAAACTCTACTTTATTACTTGGTTTATTGCCCTAATTATCCATATCGTAGCACTTCACTATCCATTAATGATCGGTAAGCCACTCGTTGTTGGCTTTGCAACACTTGGTTCATACGTTATGTGGTTTATCAGTTTGATTTTATTTATCACAACGTTAAAACGTAAAATTCAAACACTAGTCATCATAATTTTACCCTTTACGATAATCAGCATTATTATCTCATTAATGCTAAACACTGGCTCAATTGCTATTAATATGAAAAGTGGTCTGGGTGCACATATATTAACGTCATTACTCGCTTATAGCCTATTGATGCTCGCCTCATTTCAAGCCTTACTATTGGCTATACAGAACAATCACTTACATAACCGTCAAAATACTGGATTTATTCGCACCCTGCCTTCACTTGAAGACATGGAGCATATTTTATTTCGGTTTATTAGCATCGGCGTTATCATGTTAAGCCTTGGTTTACTGACAGGCTTTTACTATTTAGATAATTTATTCGGTTCTAATATCGCCCACAAAACCATTCTTTCTATTATTTCTTGGCTTATTTTCAGCGCTTTATTACTAGGTCGATGGAAATATGGATGGCGCGGTAAAAAAGCCATTCGCTGGACCATTATAGGGTTTATCACACTCGCTCTTGCCTTCTTTGGAACGAAATTTGTACATGAGTTTATTCTTGATTCTGATCCCACTCAATCAAGCATAGTCACACCTACAATAATTACTTTAGTCAAAGCATACAACTAGAAGCTCTTACCTGACTCCATACTTATCAAAAATGGCAAAAATAAAAACACAATATAGCTGCACTGGCTGTGGCTCTATCCATAATAAATGGAGTGGTCAGTGTGGAGACTGTGGTGAATGGAACACATTAGAAGAAAGTATTATTCAGAAGTCATCCAATACTGCTGCTGCAAAAAGCAGCCGCTTTCACAGCTATTCAGGTGACACAGGACAGGTTAAGTCACTCAAAGATATAGACCTTAGAAAAGAACCACGCGTTTCCACAGGACTCTCAGAATTAGACCGCGTACTAGGTGGTGGTTTAGTCCAAGGCTCGGTGATTTTAATCGGCGGAGACCCCGGTATAGGTAAATCTACCATCCTGATTCAAACGCTAGCCAGCATGGGGAATCTACGTTCACTTTACGTCACAGGGGAAGAATCTTTAAAACAAGTTTCTATGCGCGCCCAACGTCTAGAGCTTGATCTAGAGCCACTCAGACTTTTAACTGAAACCTGTGTTGAGCGCATTATTGATCACGCCATCGTTGAAAAACCTGAAGTTATGGTGATTGACTCAATCCAGACTATTCACACTGAAGAACTCACTTCAGCACCGGGCTCGATTAGCCAAGTGCGAGAAGCCACCGCCAGACTAACGCGCTTTGCTAAACAAACGAATACCTGTCTTTTTATTGCAGGGCATGTCACCAAAGAAGGCACCCTTGCAGGACCACGTGTTTTAGAACATATGGTCGATACGGTTCTTTATTTTGAAGGCGACCCTGGTGGACGTTATCGTATTTTACGCGCCGTAAAAAATCGCTTTGGCGCTGTCAATGAACTCGGCGTTTTTGCGATGACCGAAAAAGGTCTGGTCGGTATTAATAACCCCTCGGCTATTTTCTTATCACGCCACGAAGAGCCTGTCGCAGGCAGTGTTATTATGGCAACTCGCGAAGGAACTCGCCCTCTATTAGTAGAAGTACAAGCACTCGTAGATGAAAGCCACGGACAACAGGCACGGCGTGTTGTTATAGGACTAGAACAAAACCGCATTGCCATGTTGCTTGCAGTATTGCATCGCCACGGTAGTGTATCTATGTTTGATCAGGATGTTTTTATGAATGTGGTTGGCGGAATGAAAATATCAGAAACTGCAGCCGATTTACCCATGATACTCGCCGCACTTTCGAGTTTTCGTAATCGACCACACCCAGCAGACTTAGTGGTATTCGGTGAGATAGGATTAGCAGGCGAAATTCGCCCTGTATCCAATGGTGAAGAACGCTTAAAAGAAGCGTATAAACACGGCTTTAAACGCGCCATCATACCCAAAGGAAACCTACCTCAGCGCCCTATTAAAGGGATGAAGATTATGACGGCATTGCGTCTTGAAGACGCTTTGGAACATTTGGACTAAAATTTTTTATATGGCACCCCCCCGTTTTTTACATAATTAGCCCTTTTTCTTTTAATAACCGTGCTAGAATCCCCTTTTGAAAATCACAGCCCACACACAAATCATGCCAAAAGATAATACCCCGTTAACTTATCGTGATGCTGGTGTCGACATCGACACAGGCAATGCACTCATTGATCGCATCAAACCACACACTAAAAGAACGACTCGCCCTGAAGTCATGGGAGGTCTGGGTGGTTTTGGTGGTCTTATGTCGATTCCCGAAGGTTATAAACAACCGATTCTAGTCTCGGGTACAGATGGTGTTGGCACTAAATTAAAACTTGCCATTGATGCTGGAATCTACGACACCATCGGCATTGATCTTGTCGCCATGTGTGTTAATGACATTATTGTTACAGGCGCAGAACCTTTGTTTTTCTTAGATTATTATGCCACTGCAAAATTAGACAATGACATAGCCGAAGATGTGATTAGAGGCATTGCCGATGGTTGTGTTGAGTCAGGTTGTGCACTAATTGGTGGCGAAACTGCAGAAATGCCCGGCATGTATGCACAGGGTGATTTTGACTTAGCAGGATTTAGCGTAGGCGTGGTCGAAAAGTCAGAAATACTTGACCCATCCAATGTAGCAGAAGGACAGGTCTTACTCGGTTTAGCATCTAGTGGGCCACATTCCAATGGTTATTCATTAATTCGCAAAGTTATCGAAGTCAGTGGCGCATCGTTAACCGATACTTTTTATAATAATGGAAAAGAAACCACTCTCGGAAAAGCACTACTTGCCCCAACCACACTTTATGTAAAGCCATTATTAGCGGCACTTAAAAAATTCAAAATTCACGCAGTAGCGCATATCACTGGCGGCGGTCTTACCGAGAACCTTCCCCGAGTCATGCCAGAAAACTGCAAAGGTCTAATTAATCTAGCCAGCTGGCGGGCTCCTGAAACATTCGACTGGTTACAACAACAGGGCAATATCGAGCAAAGTGAAATGCTCCGCACGTTTAACTGTGGTATCGGCATGGCACTGGTCATCGATGCACCTGAACTTGCTGGTCTTCAAGAGCACTTTAAAGCGCTCGGTATTGATAACTGGATGATTGGCAGCATCCAAAGCTCAGATCAGACAGAACCTCATATCGAGTATGTATAAAATTGTTGTATTGATTTCTGGTAATGGTAGTAACCTTCAAGCCATTATCGACCAAATAAACTCCGGTGAAATTAAAGCAGAAATCAGCGCCGTCATCAGTAATCGCGCTGACGCCTATGGATTAGTACGTGCTGAAAAAGAAAATATTAAAGCCATCACCCTAGATCATAAGCAATTTAAAGACAGACCAGCCTTCGACCAATCCTTATTACAAATCATCGACAACTATAAGCCACAATTGGTTCTTTTAGCAGGGTTTATGCGAATACTTGGCGATGACTTTGTAGCTCATTACAAAAACAGATTAATCAATATCCACCCCTCTCTTTTACCAAAATATAAAGGTCTACACACGCACAAACGCGCCCTAAAAGACAAACAAAAAGAACATGGAGCCAGCGTCCATTTTGTCATTCCAGAACTTGATGCAGGACCTGTTATCCTACAAGGCATTATTCCTATAAAAGAAAATGACAACGAAGAAACATTAGCAAAACGAGTTCATCTGATTGAACATATTATTTACCCACAGGCAGTGAAAGAGTTGGTTGAAGGCAGAGTGAAAACTGAGAAAATTTATTTGCAGTAGACAAAGTTTATTAAGAGCTCTGATCAAGTCCAATTATCTTTAGCTTATCAAAACGACCATTGACTGGAACACCAAAGTAACTCTTCCAACTTAAAAAATATTAACGCTCTATTTTCAACTGTAACAGCCCTACTCCAATTAGGGTAAAAATCCCACCCAATACACGATTAAACCATTTACTGCGTTGTCCTGTAGAAAACCACCCTTTCGCTTTTGACGCCAATAAACCATAGGCGACTAACGAGAGAAATGATAAAACCATAAAGGTTAAGGTCATAATTAAAAATTGTGGAACGAGTACTAATTGGGTATTAATAAATTGTGGAAATAAGGCTATAAAAAACAAAATGGCTTTTGGGTTCGTTATTGCGATTAAAAAGCCTTCTGAAAATATTTGTTTATTAGATTTGCCTTTAACATTTAAGTGTCTTTCTGAGCCTGCAAAAAAGTTGGTTTTAGAACGCCATTGACGCACACCTAGATAAATCAAATAGGCGGCGCCAAGAAGCTTTATCATTAAAAATAAAGTAGTCGATGTTTTTAATATTGCACCTAATCCAAAAATAGCGGCGCAAGAAAGTATAAATAAACCACAGATATTCCCAAAAGAGGACAGCATAACTTTACGCATACCAAAACGAATACTATTTGATAAGGACAATAATATTGCAGGACCAGGGCTTATAGTGGCAACAAAAGCAACGGCTATAAACAATAGCCAAGTAAAAAACTCCATTGATTAAACCCTAACGAATCACTAATACAGAACAACTCGCACGATCACTAATTGCGGTACCTGTAGAACCAAGTAAGCGTTGATTCCTGCGGGATTTTTTACGTCGACAACCTATCATCACAATATCTGCAGAATATTCCTCTATCTCTTTGAGAATTTCCTGTCTGCGCTTTCCTTGGACTAAGCGTATTTTAGGTTGCGGCTTAAAGTATGTCTCAGCTAAGTTTTCCAATTCTTTTTTCATTTCAGCCTTTACTTTATCTTGTGCGCCTTCAGGGAAATAGCTAGCAACTAATGGCATTCCGTAGTCAGGTAAAACTGAAATCAAACAAACTTCAGCGTGATACTTTTGAGCCATTTCGTTAGCAGCCATACAGAGCTTTTCAGTGGTAGCCTTCGTAGAAATATCAACTGGAACCAGTATTTTGTTAAACATGCGTAACCTCCAGTTTTTTCTCTTTTCGAACTCTAGACCTTTGTGAGAACCAAACTAAAGCAAGTAAACCAGCCGCTAGAAAATATAACCATTGCTTAGCGGGGCGTTCCGTATTCTCAACTTTTACACTGGCAATTTCCCAATCAAAATCCAATTTCTGCTTTTCGGCAACACCACCAAAGACAAGGTTATCAATGATTAACTTACCCTCTTCTTCTCGAAGTTCAAGACCTGCAGCACCTTTAAGTCGTGCAACACCATCCCCAAGTGACTTATCTCCAACGGGGAGCATGACAACTTTATCAATGGCTTTGCCTTCTAAAGTTTCACCTTTTACCTGTACCCGAATCTGTGCTTTATCAGGTAAACCAGCAGTAATTTTATAAATTTGAGCCGCAGGAACTTCTGTCAGAGGCGGATAAAATTTATCCATTATAAAGCCAGGTCTAAAGAACAAGAAGGTAACGACAAGCATTGCAATCGTCTCCCATATTCTATTCTTTGTTAAAAACCACCCTTGAGTGGCAGCGGCAAACATCAGCATCGCAATGGTTGCGGTTATAATCACTATGGCCAGATGAAACGGTCCTTTAATACCAATTAACAATAATTCGGTATTAAAGATAAACATGAAGGGTAAGATGCCAGTACGAATATCATACAGAAATCCCTGGATACCTGTTTTAATCGGGTCACCGCCTGATATAGCCGCCGCCGCATAGGCGGCCAGCCCCACCGGCGGGGTATCATCTGCTAATATTCCAAAGTAAAATACGAATAAATGTACCGCGATTAAAGGAACAATCAAACCAGATTGAGCACCTAAAGTAACAATAACAGGCGCCATCAAAGATGAAACTACAATATAGTTTGCCGTTGTGGGAAGTCCCATTCCTAGCAATAAACTGATCGTTGCAGTGAGCATCAACATGATGATTAAACTTCCGCCTGAGATAAATTCTACAACCTCTGCTAAAATTAAACCAACACCAGATAATGTCACCGCACCGATGATAAGTCCAGCCGCAGCTGTTGCAATACCGATACCGATCATATTGCGAGAACCTGCTACCATGCCATCTTTAAAGTCATTCCAACCATCACTAAAATACTGAGCAGGATTTGATTCTCCGCGCATCAAACTTTTAAAATACTTATGAGTCAGTAAGACAAAAATCATTGCCATAGATGCCCAAAACGCAGAAAGTGGTGGCGAGAATCTTTCCACCATTAAGAACCAAATCAGCACAACTACAGGCAATAGGAAATACAAACCTGATTTCACCACAGGTCCAACTTCCGGAAGCTCTTCAATCGTTTCACTTTGTACTAAATCTGGATATCTCACCGCTATTTTTAATAAGAAGAAATAGGCAAGAATAAAGATAACGCCAGCAATCCACGGCGTTGCTTCACCTGCCGCTCCCTTTAACCACCCAAAACCAAAATGCATTGCCATAGATATCACTAAAATAATGACGACCACCGTCAAAAAGGTAAACATTTTTTGTAATAGTGTGGAAGAATATTTAGAAGGCATGCCCTCTAAACCTAACTTACAAGACTCTAGATAAACGATGTAACCTAAGGCAAAATAAGAGATCAGTGCAGGTAATATTGCATGCTGTACCACTTCCAAATATGAAATGCC
Source organism: Cocleimonas sp. (assembly GCA_036478745.1). Classification (GTDB taxonomy): domain Bacteria; phylum Pseudomonadota; class Gammaproteobacteria; order Thiotrichales; family Thiotrichaceae; genus Cocleimonas. Next base: position 5,402 of record JAZGEM010000010.1, on the reverse strand, counting down.
GACAAACTCAATCATTAAGAATGCTGCTGCTCCCATAACAGGAGGCGTAAGCTGCCCATTGGTTGAAGATGCCACTTCAACAGCACCTGCTTTTTCTGCAGTGAAGCCCACTCTTTTCATCAGAGGAATAGTAAAAGTACCCGTGGTAACCACATTAGAGATCGATGAGCCTGATATCAGACCCGTTAAGGCAGATGAAACCACTGCCGCAATTCCAGGACCACCTTTAAACTTACCTAACAGGCTAAATGCTACCAATATAAAATAATTACCTGCTCCTGCGCGTTCGAGTAGCGATCCAAACAATACAAACAAGAAAACCATTGAGGTGGAAACACCTAAGGCAACACCAAAGACGCCTTCCTGTGTAATCCAAAAGTGGCTCATTGCGCGTGCGAATGATGCTCCTTTCCATGACATGACATCGGGTGCTAAATGCCCAAAAAACACATAGGCAAGAAATATCATAGCGATAATCATTAATGGAGGGCCTAAAGCACGACGTGCTGCTTCAAGAACGATAACAACACCTATACCCGAAATAATTAAATCTACGGTAGTAGGCAGACCTGCACGATCAGCAAGATCCCGCGCAAATATCCATAAATACAACGTGACAATAATACTTAGAATGGCGAACACCCAATCTAACGGGGGAATATGGTCTCGTGGTGAGGATTTGAACGCTGGATAAGCAAGAAAACCTAAAAACATCGCAAAGGCTAAATGGATGGAGCGAGTTCCTGTATTGTTTAAAACAGGGATAATATCGGGGAACATATAAGGAAAGGGTGATGATATCCATAACTGAAAAAGCGCCCAAGCAAAAGCTACCCAGAACATCATTTTGCCAACGCCACCTTTAGGGTTTCTAGCGCCCGTATCCGACTCGGCGATCATTTCTTCTAGTCTTGACTCATCAATTTCAAAGTCATCTGCTTTGCTCTCAGCCATACCCTCTCCTTTAATTTACTATTTTCTATTCCTTTTTAAGCATTTTGCACGAGATAATTCATAAAAAATATGTCGTGCAAAAAACTCAGATACAAAAAAGGCGGGTAAATTACCCGCCTTTTTTCAGATTCAACTTACTTTTTCAAACCTGCTTCCTTGTAATATTTCATTGCACCATCATGAAGAGGAGCTGATAGAGAGGCACTAACCATCTCAGTCGTCTTCAAGTTTTTAAATGCAGGATGTAGTTTTTTGAAGTCATCAATGTTTGTAAACACGGCCTTAACAACTTCATAAATTACTTTTTCAGGTACTTTTGCAGATGAGACAAATGTTGCACCTACACCCATTGTCTTCGCAGCTTCTGGGTTGCCTGTGTACATGCCTGCTGGAACAGAAGCATAACGATAGTATGAATTCTCTTTCACAAGCTTATCAACTGCTGGACCATGAATATCAGCGATTTTTGCATCACAGGTTGTCGTAGTTTCTTTGATTAGACCAGCTGGGTGACCAACAAGAATGAAGTAAGCATCAATTTTGTTATCACAAAGTGCCTGACCCATCTCAGATGATTTAAGTTCAGATGCTAATTTGTAGTCAGAACGGCTCATACCAAATGCTTTTTCGATAACATCAAAAGTAGCCACAGTTCCAGAACCTGGTTGACCGACGTTGACACGTTTTCCTTTTAAATCACCAAAGTTTTTAATGCCTGAATCAGCACGAACAACTAACGTTGCTGGCTCTGCATGAACGGAGAAAACTGCACGTAAATCTTTAAATGCACCCGCATCTTTAAACTTAGAAGTACCATTATAAGCATGGTACTGCCAATCTGACTGAGCAACACCCATTTCTAATTCACCTTGGCGAATCGCATTGATATTGAACACAGAACCACCAGTAGACTCAACTGAGCAACGGATACCCGTCTTCTTACGATTCTTATTAACCAGACGACAAATCGCACCACCTGTTGGGTAGTAAACGCCTGTTACACCGCCAGTACCAATTGAAACATAGGTTTTATCAGCAGCCATTGCTGTTGAAGATAAAGTTGCTCCAAGTAGTAAGCCTGCTGTAGCAAGAGCTGTAGTTATTTGTTTTTTCATAGTGTGAAAATCCTCCGATTATAGTAAATTAAATATTTTAGTATTGTTAGGAACTTAAAAATTAAGCACCTAAAGGATACTTTTACTCCTTACAGAGGTATATAGTTGACAATCAACGTCTATGCAAGATTAAGTTTTGTTTATTTTCAAAAAATAAAGAATGATGTATCGTCTAGCGGGTACCTGTTTAAAATAATAACAAACCGTATTAATCTATGAAACCCAAGCCACACTTAGAAAATGAAATGGATTCTAGTAACAAACAAAATACGAGTTATGTGTTCAGCCAAGAAACCCTGGACCAAGCAATCGAACAATGGATTAATGAAAAGACGGCAAATTCTAAAGAAAAAGAGCCGTATTTAATTGCTAAAGCTGCTTTGCCTTGGTTTATGCAACATCTTAATCAGCTGAATGCTTCTGTTTATATGTTTACCTATGGCGATATGGCAAAAGAACTCGCCTCATGGAAATCTGAGCAACTTGCTGAATTTCCTCACCAACAAGCACGCATTGAAAAAACATGTGATTTACTGACCAAGTTCTTTGTTTCAGATATTATCTTTGAATTCAAAATGGTTGTGACCCTATCGAATAGCTGAGGTCTCACTGTTTTATCCAATTATGCAAAAAAGGGGGGGGTGCCATTATGATTTGACCTGAAATACATTATAGAGAACCTCAAAACTAGAAAAAATTAACTAGCACTAACCCTGCTAAAAATACATAAACTCCCACACGTATTGAAATAGCACGTTTAAAATCATCTGGAATAAAGTGCTTAAAATCAGCGAAAACAGACAAAAACAAAGCAATAATAAAAAGAGATACACCCGCTAACATAAGTAACACACCGATTGCAGCAAACATTTAATACTCTCCTAGGGCAGTGTACTAGTGATTCAGCATTCTGCCGCCATCGACAGGAATTACATGACCTGTAATATAATCAGCATCACGAATTAAGAACAACACAGCCTTGGCAATATCTTCGGGGTTACCCTCACGTTTTAAACAGGTTTTATCCAACAAGGCCTGTTGCTCAGCTTGCATATCACCTCCCTTACCGCCAGTTGATTCGGGCCAGAGAATAGCACCAGGTGCCACGCCATTAACGCGTACATCGGGTCCAAATTCACGCGCCAGTGATTGGGTCAGCATCAATAAGCCTGCCTTAGCAGCACTGTATACTGTGTGGTTTTTAAGTGGTCTAAACCCATGTACATCAATCATATTAACGATACAGCCTTTATTTTTAATTAACTGAGGTGCTGCTGCTTGAGATAAAAACAATGGAGCCTTGAGGTTACTAGACATTAAATCATCCCAGTGACTCTCATTAATTTCACCCAGAGGTGTTGGATAAAAACTCGAAGCATTATTAACGAGTATATCCAAGCGACCTGTTTGCTGAATAATATTATCAAACAATGTCGTTAAATTACTGATTTTAGATAAATCTGCTTGTTGTAGAAAACAAGATTGGGGACGAATTTTATTTAATTCAGTTGATAGCTTTTCAGCATCCTCAGATGAGTTGCGATAATGTACAATAACCGTTGCACCCGCCTCATGTAATTTTCTAACCGTTACTGCGCCAATGCGTCGTGCTGAGCCAGTAACTAAAGCGACTTTACCTTTTAAATCAGACATGTAGTATTGCCTACTTATGAAATATAGCCAGAGTTTACCAGAACCCTCCTGCGATGCATTAAAACAGAGTGAAAAACTTGTTAAGCATATTTGCAACGTCATTAATGAGGAAAATGGCAGTATTTCATTTCGTCATTATATGGAAATGGCGCTGTATGAACCGAGTCTAGGATATTACGTTTCTGGCACTCACAAAATTGGCGCGCAGGGAGATTTCATTACTGCTCCTGAAATATCCCCCCTATTTTCATACTGTATCGCACAACAATGTTCGCAAATTATTCAACAACTTAACGAATCTGAAACGAATCACAGTATTGATATACTAGAGCTTGGCGCAGGCACAGGCATTATGGCAGCTGATGTGTTGCTAGAATTAGAAAGGCAGCAACAGTTACCTGAACATTATTATATTCTAGATTTAAGCCCTGATTTTAAACATCGACAAAGAATCACACTTGAAAAGCACGCCCCTCATTTATTAGAACGAGTGACGTGGATTTCACAACCTCCTAAGGATTTCAGTGGGATTATTTTAGGAAATGAAGTTTTAGATGCCATGCCTGTAAACGTATTTACACAGCAAAATGAGACTGTTTTTGAGCATCACGTTATCTGTGAAGATGGCAAGTTAATCGAACAATTACAAGAAGCAAAAAAAGAACTATCTATTCTTGTTAAAGCACTGCAAATTCCAAAAGAATCAACCCCGTATACCTCAGAAATAAATCCTAATCTTGAAGGCTGGATGAAAATCCTAAGTGAATCATTAATCAAGGGCGTTATCTTACTCATTGATTATGGTTATCCGCGTAAAGAATATTATTTGCCTGAACGCAATAAAGGCACTTTGATTTGCCACTATCAACATCTCGTCAATGAAGCTCCCTTGCACTATCCAGGCTTACAAGATATTACCGCAAGTGTGGACTTTACTGCTGTAGCTGAAGCAGCAGAAAAACAGGATTTAACAATAGCAGGATTTACTTCACAAGCTGCATTTTTAGCTAATTCAGGTTTGGAAGAGATGTTTATGAAATCATTGGATGAAGAGAAAGTAGACCAGCATCTATTAGCGCAACAGGTTCGCACATTGAGCCTCCCATCAGAAATGGGAGAACGTTTTAAAGTCATCGCTTTGACTAAGAAATACGAGGCAAAGCTACAAGGGTTTGAGACGATGGATCAGCTCCACCGCCTGTGATATGAAAAGACAATTATCAAAAAAAGGCGGGGGTGCCATTACATTTTTAGCACCTAAGGAAACTCTGATTAAGCTCACTCACAACGCTATCTCTAGCATGACTAAGAGCTTATATCTTTCAACTCGCGGCTTTTTTCATACATCGGGAATAAAACTCTTTCCTCTCGATCAAAACGATCCTGTAGTTGCTCACCTAACAATTCAAACTCTTTAATAAAGCCATCGTGTGTTGATTCAATCAACGGTAGGTTTGAACTTTGTGTCAATGTATAGAAAATTGAGATTGAGATATTTTTCATCTCTAAGCTTAACTCAGTAAAAGCTTTTTCACGATTAGCGTATTTTTGATGGATAAAAGCTTTCAAATAACTATAAAGCTCTTTATCCGACATATGGAAGTGTGAAGCTACTCGACTGGTAAAAACTGCCAATTGGTCAGCAGCTAAGCGATGCTTCTTTTCTTTAGCAAATTTCAT
>JAZGEM010000009.1:0-2368 GCA_036478745.1 Cocleimonas sp. | reverse complement strand
AAATCATATAAAACTATGATTGTTTTGCCATAACTTGGTTGATCATTTAAATAAATTTTTTGAGGGAATTCATCATGAAAAATATATTATTAAGTAGAAAATTGCTTACAACATTTTCAACATCTTTTGCAATTTCTCTAATGACAAACGGTACTGTCTACGCAAAACAAGTAGGTAATCCTGAGTCATCTATTATTGTTGGTCAACAAAACTCAGCGGCTGATGCGAATGATTGTGGCACTAGCATAACGCCACCTTGTAGAACAATTCAGCATGCTGTTAATCGCATTGCTGTAAATGGAAGTATTACTGTTTCTTCTGGCACATACGTTGAGAACATCCTTGTTGATAAAGCAGGCATTACTATTAACTCTTTAGCTGGTCTACATGACACAACGATAGATGGAAGTACTGCTACAAACGAAACCGTTTCAGAAGCTATTCGCATAATCGCAGATGGGGTAACAATTGGTTTGGCAAATTCTCCTGACAATGGCTTTACTTTTCAAAATAGTGTGGCAAGTGGGCTATTTAGCATAGGGAATAACGTAACCATTGCAGGGAATATGGCGATAAATAATGGAGAACGAGGCTTTCAATTTGGGCTTAGTACCATTGATGATTTAATTAACAATAACCCGAAAAATATTGTAGATGACCCACTCAATGGAGCAACTTTTGTTGGTGGTAATGCAACCTTACAGACACAAAGTAATGTAACAGTCATTGAGAATACCGCTAACAATAATGCATTGGGTGGTTTCTATTTTTCGGCTTTTGATAATAGTTTTGTCAGCGAAAATGAAAGTAATAATAATAGGGGGGTTGCTAGGTTAGGACTAGGATCTGGATTCTGGATAGATTCAGGCAGTGATCAAGTAACACTTGAAAGAAATAGAGCTTCATCCAATTCAGGTAATGGCATTTTCTACCGTCGAGGTGGTGGTAATGCGCCAGCAGGGGTTATAACTGATCAAAGAGCTATTGGGAATATAGTAAGCTCAAATGGTCGGCATGGAATTATTTTTATGGGAAACAACATCATTGCTCAAGGCAATATTTCTGAATCCAATCAACAAAGTGGTTTTCACTTCATGGGATACGATAGAGTTTTAGATATAAGTTTTAATACAATAAGGGGAAATTTAGGTGCTGGCATTGGATTCGAAAATGGACTTTTTAATAATAATATAAATACACCTGTTGGAGAGCCTGTTGTATCTGATCTAAATTTTGATCCTAATGGCACCCCCATTCAACTAGGTGGTATTCACAATAATTCTATCACTGGAAATCGGTCACATAATGTACCAGGGTTAGCAAATACTTTCGTTAACTGTGGTATCGCAACTAACTTGAGTAATGGCACAATACAGCTTGCCGATAATGATTTTGGTAATGATCAAATATGTGATGAATTTGGTGTCGTGATAGGTATCAGTTTGCAGATATAAGATATCTAAAAGTCGAAATACATTCAACAAAGCTGCTCAAATGGGTTCTAGGTGTTTTTTATAAGTTGCTTACTTTAATATATTTTAACCCTATGGTTACCCATTCGACCTTTGCTTGTATTTTTTAAGAACTGTTGATACATACAGCAATTAATTTACTTAGAACCTGTTCAGGTTCGCTCTTGAACTGGTTCTAAGATATCAACAGATTAAATTAGGATCAAAGAAGAATTATTATGAAAAATATATCAATATCATTTCAGGTTTCAAGTTTACTGATTAGTTTTTTGTTACCGAGTGCAGTATTTGCTAGTTTTAATGCAGAGTTAAGAGAAAAATTCACACGATTTAGTGCAGAATCGCCGAGCAATAGTGGGCATACAGTCATTGAAGAATGTGGTGGTACTTTTGACGGTAGTGATTACGCTGGTCAAATACCGGCTATAGCTAGGCTTAAATTAAAACAAATTGGTAACAAAAGTCTAGTCAAAGTTATTTTAAAAAATGGGCGTCCGAATACTTTGTATTCGGTCTGGTTGCGTGTGAAAGGTACAGATCAAGAAGGAAATGCTTTTGGTGGTAGTCCTTTAACTAACGGAGGTGCAACACCATTAGTCCCAGGAACTGCTTTAGATGATTTAGAAAGAATCTCACCGTGGAACAGTTCCGGTAGTGAAACGATTAAAAATGGATTAAAGACTGATGCTACGGGTAAAGGTTTACTCGCGATACGTTTGGACTTTCCTTTACTTGGAGGAAGCTATCCATTTAATAAAATATCCAATGTTTCATTAGAAAATATTCGCAACTTGAAAAACCCATCAGCAAGAGCAATTCCAATGCCTATTGTTAATCCTCGTGATAACAACTTGATGGCTCCCTTTAGCTTACGAGTTGTCTCTCATTGTCAAGAT
>JAZGEM010000008.1:0-16493 GCA_036478745.1 Cocleimonas sp. | reverse complement strand
TTCTTGGTGACAATAGAGACTCTGAACCACCTGAACCCATCTCGAACTCAGAAGTGAAAAGTGTCATCGCCGATGGTAGTGTGGGGTTTCCCCATGTGAGAGTAGGTCATCACCAAGTTATTATTCTTAAAAAGCCCGATCAGCTTTCGCTGTTCGGGATTTTTTTATAGTGATGAATTACTTCCCCATCAAAGGCGCATGTTGCTTTTTTAAGCACGACAAGCGCTAAAAAGTATATCGCTGCACCTTCCGCTGGAAGTGCCGATGGCTTCGTTGGAGCAAAAGATGTGCTAATTATTACAAAGTGAAGTGTGAACAGTATTAAAACTTAAACAAAACATAGATGAGATTATCTCAAACTTATAGAAACCATCAACAATCTCAATAAGTTGGTAGTGCCAAAATAGAATTAGTAATAACTCAAAAGCTTCAGTTTTAGAATACTCTATCAAATATCCTATTACTCATAAAACTCAGAAATCTAAACGAAAGTTTCAATCTCAGTTAACGATTCAGGATCATCTATAGTTGAAGGAATAATATATTCCTCACCATTAAATATTTGTCGCATGGTTTTGCGCAGTATTTTACCAGAACGTGTTTTGGGTAAACGTGGCACGATATAGACTTCTTTAAATGATGCTACTGCACCAATTTCTTCTCTTACCATTAGTATCAGTTCTTTGCTTATTTGATCTTCTGCTTCTTCAACACCATTTTTTAAAACAACAAAGCCAGTCGGCATTTGTCCTTTAAGATCATCGTTACGACCAATTACGGCACATTCGGCTACGGCATTGTGTTTGCCAATTATTTCTTCCATTTCACCTGTAGATAACCGATGACCTGCTACATTAATCACATCATCAATCCTACCCATTACAAATAAATATCCTTCGTCATCTAAATAACCCCCATCACCGCTTACGTAATAGTCGGGGTATGTTTCTAAATATCCTGCTACAAAACGTGGCATATCACTCCAAATCGTTGTTAGGCAGCTGGGAGGAAGTGGTAATTTAATCGCAATATTGCCTTGAGTGTTGGCTGGAAGTTGTTTGCCATTTTCATCTAATATTTCCACTATGTAGCCTGGGCAGGGTACAGTTGATGATCCTGGTTTAATTGGCATGGATTCAATTCCCGTCATATTGGCAGATATCGCCCAGCCAGTTTCGGTTTGCCACCAGTGATCAATTACGGGGACTTGAAAGTGTTCCGTTAGCCATTTGTAGGTAGGTGGATCTAATCTTTCACCTGCTGAAAATAAAGTTAACATTGTTGATAAATCATATTTCTTAGCTAATTTCGCATCTGGATCTTCTTTTTTTATTGCTCTAAAAGCAGTAGGTGCGGTGAATAATGCTTTCACTTTATATTCTTCTACTACTCGCCAAAAAGCACCTGCATCTGGGGTGAATATCGGTTTTCCTTCATAAAGAATGGTGGTGCATCCATGTAGTAGGGGTGCATAAACGATATAAGAATGCCCTACTACCCAACCAACATCTGATGCTGCCCAAAAGACATCACCTGGATCGATATTGTAGATGGCTTTCATTGAGTATTTCATGGCAACGGCATGTCCGCCGTTTTCCCGAACAACTCCTTTTGGTTTACCCGTAGTACCTGAGGTATATAAAATATAGAGTAAGTCATTGCCTTTTACGGGTGTGCATTCCGCTGGCTCTGCTTTAGCCATGGCTTCTGACCAGTCTATATCTCTGGATTGATTAAGCTCAGCTTTCTTTTCACCACGTTGGTAAATAATGCAGTTTTGAGGTGTGTGTTTGGCAAGATCTATGGCTTTGTCAATGAGCTGTTTGTACTCAATGATTTTAACGATTTCAATTCCACAGGATGCGCTTAAAATTACTTTTGGAGTAGCATCATTGATACGAATAGCAAGTTCAGGAGCGGCAAAACCACCAAATACTACAGAATGTATTGCGCCTAATCTTGCACAGGCAAGCATCGAGATAACTGCCTCTGGAATCATTGGCATATAGATAATGACACGATCACCTTTAATCACACCGAGGCTTTTTAACATCCCCGCGCAAAGAGCAACTTCATCACGGAGCTGGCGATAACTATAAGTTTTTTTAGTGTTAGTGACAGGAGAATCATAAATCAAAGCAGACTGATCAGCACGACCATTGTTCACATGATAATCTAGTGCCATATAGGCCGTATTCATTTCACCGTCTGCAAACCAGTGGTGAATACCATGTTCGTCTTGACTTAGTATATTTTGTGGTGCTTTATACCAGTCAAGGTCTTCAGACTTTTCTTTCCAAAAAGCTTTAGGGTTATTTTTTGCCGCATCAAATTCTTGTTGGTAAGTCATATTAAGCTCCTCATTATCATTAGTACTCCCCCTATTATGTAAAAAAGGGGGGGGGTGCCATTATACGTTTTAAGACTATTCAAAATACTTAGTAAATGAATCGACACCTTCTCGTGAAGTACGATAACTATTCACCAAAGCATCTTTGTCTTCGTATCCTAATGCGATACCACATAGTAAAATACTGTCCTTTGGATAGCCTAGTTCTGTTTTAAAAATGTCTGGATAGTCAGCTACAGATGCTTGCGGACATGTTGCCAAACCTTGCTCTAAAGCAGTTAACATAACTGACTGAAGGAACATGCCATAGTCCATATACGATCCTGCCTGCATGCCACTATCCATAAAAAATAGCAACATCACAGGTGCATCAAATGCGCGATAGTTTGCTGCCCATTGATCCATTTGGCGCTCTCTGTCTTCACGTTCTATTTTTAATGTTTTGTACATTAATAGACCACATTCCTTACGTCTTGATGTGTAAGGTTCTTTCCATTCTTTAGGGTAATAGGGGTAATCTGCTTTGCCCTTGTCACCCCCTCGAAACCTTTCTTCAATCATTGTTTGTAGTTTTTTCTTAGTTTTACCTGTTACCACCGCAACTTGCCATGGCTGAGTATTAACACCAGAGGGTGCATGACGTGCAGCATTAAGGATAGCGTTTATTTTTTCAGCTTCAACAGCTTTATCTTGGTAGGCACGGACAGATTTTCTTAGTTGTAAGGCTTCTGAGACATTCATATCATTAATAGTTCCATTATTATGTTGACTGAGGTATTTTCAAAACTACTCTGATCTCCACAAATTTCAAGAATTTGCTCTGATTTTTTCTGATTTATTCGACCTCGAAGGTTACGCTCAAATTTTTCTTTAAGGAGTGGGATGCCTTCATCACGACGACGGCGGTGCCCAACGGGATAATCCACCACGATATTTTCGCTAGAACTCCCATCTTTAAAAAAGATCTGGATTGAATTGCCAATGGCACGTTTATCCACTTCCAAATATTCCTTGCTAAAACGCTTATCTTCGGCAACCTCCATTATATCGCGCAGTGCATCAACACAAGGGTCATTGGCGACATTGTCTTCATAATCTTCAGCAGTCAAATTACCTTTTAAAAGCCCGATGGCAACCATATATTGTAAGCAATGGTCTCGGTCGGCGGGGTTATCCAGTGGTCCTACTTTATTGATAATTCTGTCACCAGATTCTTGTGTTTTAATTTCAATTCTTTCAATCTCATCCAAACGCTCTTTCACTTCAGGGTGCAATATAATCGCTGCCTCAACTGCTGTTTGAGCATGAAATTCTGCAGGAAAAGAAATCTTAAATAGAATATTTTCCATCGTATATGTGGCGTAAGGCTGATTAAAAATCAACGCTTTTTCTCGAAAAGAAACATCCTGAAATCCCCAACCTTTTGCCGTTATTGCTGATGGGTAACCCATCTCACCTCGTTGCGCCATGAATGCTAAAAACAAACCACGAGAAGAAGCATCACCCGCTGCCCATGATTTGCGTGAACCCGTATTCGGTGCATGTCGATAAGTACGTAGCGCACTGCCATCTAACCATGCATGAGACACTGCATTGAGGCATTCAACACGGTTACAACCGAGCATTTGAGCACTAACCGCAGTGGATGCAATGCGTACTAGAATAACGTGATCCAAACCTGCACGGTTAAAGCAGTTTTCCAATGCAATCACACCTTGAATTTCATGTGCTTTGATCATCGCAATCATCACATCTTTCATTGTCAGTGAGTCTTTTCCTTGAGCCATGTTTTGGCGCGATAAATAATCTGCTAGTGCCATAATTGCACCAAGGTTATCAGAAGGATGTCCCCATTCTGCAGCCAACCATGTGTCGTTATAATCCAGCCAACGAATCATTGTGCCAATATTCCAAGCAGCACGTACAGGGTCGAGTTCATAAGATGTTCCAGGAACGCGAGAGCCAGCACCTTGCATAGTAGCTTCAGGAACAATGGGTCCTAACATTTTGCTACAGGCAGGGTAGTTTAATGCCAGAAGTCCACAGCCTATTGTATCCATCCAATCGTAACGGGCTGTTTCCATAGCCTCATCTGAGGTGGTGACATCGTAGTCTAAAACGTAATCGACTATGTCTTGAATAATGTTGTCGAAGTCTGGACGGGTAGTGTCATTATTAGACTGGGGTGTTGCTGCTTCACTCATTTTGTTAATCTCATTTTTTGCCACGAAAGACATATTTTTATCTGTCTTTCAGTGGTATAAAGTCTAAATTCTCAGGTCCAATATAATTGGCTGAAGGGCGGATGATTTTACCGTCCTCACGCTGTTCAATTACATGAGCCCCCCATCCAGTCGTTCTTGCTATTACAAATAGTGGAGTGAACATATCGGTGGGTACATTCATCTGGTTATAGGATACTGCTGAGAACCAGTCAAGATTGGAAAACATCCTTTTACTACTCCACATTGTTTCTTCAATACGCGAGGCTACGTCAAACATTAGGCTATTGCCACTTTCTTCAGAGAGTGATCTGGCAATGCGTTTGATGATTTTATTACGTGGATCACTGACAGTGTAAACAGGATGTCCAAATCCGATAATAATTTCTTTGTTAGTCACTCTTTCTTTTATATCAGCTTCTGCCATATCAGCGGATTGGTAACGTTGCTGGATCCTAAAAGCGGCTTCATTCGCGCCACCATGTTTAGGACCACGAAGTGCGCCAATTGCCCCTGTAATACAAGAATGTATATCTGATTCTGAGCCCGCTATTACACGTGCTGTAAAAGTAGAGGCGTTAAACTCATGTTCGGCATAAAGAATGAGTGATACATGCATCGCTTTGACCCATGATTCCTTAGGTTTCTCTCCATGTAAAAGATGCAGAAAGTGCCCCCCAATGGAGTCATCATCAGTTTCTAAATCAATCCGTTTATGGTTGTGCGAAAAGTGATACCAATAAACCAGTATGGAGCCAAAACATGCCATTAAATGATCTATAATATTCCGTGTACCCTCTACAGGGTGTGATTGTTTTTCAGTCTCTAGGCATCCAAGGGTAGAGCAGCCAGTACGCATTACATCCATCGGGTGCGTTGTTTTAGGAAGCTGCTCTAATACTATTTTTACGGCATCAGGAAGCTTTCTTAACTGCTTTAATCTATCCTTATAAAAATCTAGTTCTGTTTGATTTGGTAAGCTGCCATGAACAATTAAATGGGCAATCTCTTCAAACTCGGCATGCTCAGCAAAATCTACAATATCATAACCACGATAATGTAGATCATTGCCTGTATTACCTACTGTACAAACAGCCGTATTGCCTGCGGTTGTTCCAGAAAGAGCAACGGACTTTTTGGGTTTAAATGTTGCATTTGGGCTGCTCATATCACTTCTCCTTCTTAAAAAGTTTGTCTAGCTTTTGCTCATAATCGTGATAACCAAGAAAATCATAAAGCTCCATGCGCGTTTGCATACTATCGACAACATTTTGTTGGGTGCCATCGTCGAGTAAATGTTGATACACATTTAAAGCCGCTTTGCTCATGGCACGAAATGCACTTAATGGATAAAGAGAAAGTTGTACCCCAACGCTTGCCAACTCTGTGGTTGTAAAAAGAGGGGTGGAACCAAATTCAGTGATATTAGCTAAAACAGGCACCCCCACCGCATCTACAAATTCCTTATACTGAGAAAGCTCAGTCATCGCTTCTGGAAAAATCATATCAGCACCAGCTTCAACACAGGCAATACCACGCTCAATCGCCGACTTAATGCCTTCAACAGCAAGCGCATCGGTACGTGCCATAATCACGAAATCTTCATCGGTACGTGCATCAACTGCTGATTTAATTCTGTCACTCATTTCTTGTTTTGAAATAATGGCTTTATTGGGGCGATGCCCACAGCGTTTTTGCATTACCTGATCTTCAATATGAAAACCAGCCACGCCAGCACGAATCATTTCACGAGTACAACGCGCAATATTAAAAGAGCCACCCCAGCCTGTATCAACATCCACTAACAGGGGCAGGGAGCTAGCATCCGTAATTCGATAGGCATCTTCTAATACATCTTTGAGCGTCGTAATACCTAAATCGGGTGTGCCAAAAGAACATGCAGCAACACCACCGCCAGATAAATAGAGTGCTTTATGGCCCACTTTTTCCGCCATAATCGCGCAGTAAGCATCAACGGTGCCAACCACTTGTAATGGATTGTTTTGTGCAACGGCTTCTCTTAACAGTTTACCTTGGCTCATGCTGTATCCTTACTCTCTTGTTCTTTAAGCATAATGTCTTGGACGACTTTCCAAGCTCCACTGATATGTCGACGCATTAATAGCTCAGCAAGTTCAGGATCACGCTGAGCAATTGCTTCAACGATTTGTTTATGCTCATTTAAAGCGCGAATAGGGCGCTCGGGTGTTTTACTGGAACGTTGGCGACACATCCGTAATAGTTGGTAAAGCTCGCTACTTAGAAGATCAATCAGCCATTGGTTATTACTCGCTCTAGCAATACAAAAATGAAAATCTAAATCACCTTCACGTTGGAAATATTCCTTTCCTTTAGAGCTCTCAATATTGTTTTTGTGAATTTCCAGAAGACCGCGTAGCTCTTCTATCTCAATATCACTCATATTGATTGCCGCAAGACGTGCCGACATCCCTTCAAGTGCCTCACGAACCACATAGATTTCCTGCATCATCGTCGTGGTTAGGGTAACGACACGTGTACCAGCATGGGGAATGCGAACCAATAGCCGTAAGCCCTCTAATCGGCGAATAGCCTCACGCAATGGACCTCGGCTAATACCATATTTGTTAGCAAGATCGTCCTCTGTGATTTTGCTTCCCTGAGATAACTTACCAGACACAATGTCTTCCTTTAAGGTATTAAAAACCTGTTCTGAAAGTGTTTGCTGTCCTGATATGGGGCTTACGTTTTTACTAATCATTGTTGACAATATATTCTATTAGGTTGTTGTTTCTTAGTATAATTAGTAAAAAAAGGATTAATTGTCAACAATGATGTTTTAATTGTTACTATTGATTTTTGTAGATACCTTGGATTTATAAGGATGCTAAGAACCGAAATTTGCTTTTTAAGGCTCCCTAGGAGCCCAAAAGTACGCAGTGCCTAGCAAAGCGAGGCACAGTGATGGTAGAAGCAGGGATGTGCTAAGGAGATCCTGATTAAGCCTAATTATTTTAAGCTTATTAAAACTGCCGATATTTCCCACGAAGATCGGCGCAATAGAGTGACTATTACGACTCACTTCGCGAAAAATAGCGACAATTTTTCCTACGCTTAAATTTAATCGACTTAATCAGGCTCTCCTTAAGCAAAATATAAATTTAAGTTAGTTAGCGATGAAAATGTTAAAGAGTGACGAAGAACTAGTAAAGTGGAACAAGACAATCTTCCAAAATATACGGGGGTGCCATATGAATTATATTGAGTGACCACCTCATATTGTTTAGTTTGCTGATATTGTTTCTTCGTCTATGGGAAAATAACATATGGCACCCCCCCATTATTTACAACATTGCAGCGTCAGATATCCTTATGAATAATTTCTTTGAAACTGCCCTAAAATAGCTTCATTTCCACGTTCTGGCTTCTCTGGTACATTCATCGCTAGCAATAAAGAAATGCCAGCAAAGAAAGCACCAATATAAAAAACCAATGAAGGTGATGTTAGCCAGATCACGCCAAATAGCACGGGGATAACAACCGCAGCGATATGATTAATGGTAAAAGATACGCCAGCGGTGGAGGCAATATCAGCGGGATTTGCTATTTTTTGGAAGTAGGTTTTTTGTGCGATTGCCATGGCGAAGAATAGGTGGTCGAGTACGTACAGGACAATAGCGATATTTGAATTTTCTACCAGTGCATAGCCAATAAAGATTCCTATTAGACCAATGTATTCAAAAACGAGGGTACGCCGCTCACCAATTAGGCCGACTAATCTACCAATTTTAGGTGCTAGAAAAATATTGATTGTGGCATTAATAAGAAACAGTATTGAAATTTCACCAACACTAAAGCCGAATTTTTCGACCATTAAAAACCCTGCAAATACGACGAAAATTTGTCGACGTGCTCCGCCCATAAATTGTAAGGCGTAGAATAACCAGTAACGTTTTTTCAAGATGATTTTTTTACTTTGATAGACTTTTTCAGGGAAGTTTTCAAAACGTAACCAACTATAGATCGCAATGATTATTGAAATACTGCCACCAATAAAATATATCCATTGATAATCAAACTTTAACCATTCAAATAGAAACCAGACTAATGAGAATGCAAAAATAGCGGCTGCGGATTTTGCTGCTATCATTTTTCCAAGAAAAGCTGGGGCATCTTTTTTGTCTAACCATTGTAGTGAGAGTGAGTTTTGCACGGTTTCTAGATAATGAAAACCAATCGACATGATAATCGTCGTGAGATAAAAGCCTATTGCAGAAGGGAAGAAGCCTGTTAGAAGTGTGCCTATTCCAAGGATAAATAAAGACAGATATGCCATGCGTTGTTCACGAATGAACATCAATACATAGATAATGCTAAAGGCGAGAAACCCTGGAATCTCACGCAAGCTTTGTAAAATACCAATTTCTTTGCCGGTAAATGTAGCGCGGTCGATGGCGAAGTTATTGAGTAAGTTTAACCATATAGCAAAGCCCATAGATGAGCCTGCTGCGATTAATAGGAGTAGAAATTCTGGTGAAGCCTTGGATATTCTCATTTCTTCTACTCGATGTAGTTTGTTTAATTAGTTAGTAAATTCTACCCAAGGATATTTTTCATCATCTTTTACCCGGCTCCAAAATAGGTTTCCTGAGTTTCTCCATGGGTCTAAGATGATCCCATCAGGAACTCCTTTACCTTTAGCTGTTACGACTAAGGTACTGTGCTCTTTCCAATAGTTGCGGCGAAATGCTACGCCGTGAAAGAACTGTAAGGAGTGCATGGGTTTATTGATTTGTTTGCCCATGTCATGCGTCCATTGATAGCAAAGACCGCGGGGTCGCTTTCCATAGTTTACTAATACATTTTGGTAAAGTGGCGGGCTCATGAGCTGATAGCGATTCGCTAATATTTTGGGGTAAAGAACGGCTTCACGTGCAACAAAGCGAGCTTCACTTTCCACGATATTAGGCCCTAATGACAGTATCGCTTGATAGAGGTTTTCAATTTTTTGATTGTCTCCCATATCAATCGCAGAGATAACCGTATTGCCTTTTTTATCTAAGCCGACATTATCATAATGAATCGCCGTACAGGCATTCAAAAATAGCAATAGACTTAGTACAAAACTTAAGTGCGTATATCTTAAAAACTGCTTAAAAAGGCTTTTCATATTATCGTCCTATTGTATCTGTTTACTGATTGTAGCAATGGGACTTACTTTTCTAACTCTTGGGTAATATTTCACCCAGTCATAATCTGGATCTTCAGTGGTTTTTAACCAGTAAAGTTTTGCAGAGTGACGCCATGCATCAAGAATATAGGCATCTTCAATACCCTTGCCTTTAGCGGCAACTGTTAACACATTATGCTCGAAATTATTTCCTTGATTAGCCACAGCACGCTGTAATGTTAGGGTACGAAACACTCTTCCTTTTACAATATGGTCCGTCATATCCTTTGCCCAATGATGACAAAGTCCTCTTTCTCTTTTTCCAGTATTGACTAATACGTTTTGGGTATTCGGTGGTGATACAAGGCGATACTGATTCGCAAGTACCATGGGGAAAAGAACCGCTTCACGCGCGACGAAATTTGCTTCGTTTATATCAATTTCTGACCCTAATTCCATAATGGCTGATCTGAGTTCCTTGATCTTAAATGCATCAAGTGAATCAATTGCAGACACAACGGTTCTTCTATTGTTTACATCATAGTCAACATTATCAAATCGAATGTCGTGGCTGAAAGGGCTACTGCATGATGATAAGAATAGGGTGATAATTAATGTCGGGACTACCAGCATAGCTTTAGTTAGCACAGGCAGGTCGTTAAGGCTCGGCAAATTCATAATATTGTTAACTCAGTGGTTTGTATTAGGTTTTGTAAAATACATTAAGTAATTAACAGACACATCATTACCTAAGGCATAATTTTTAAAAATTGGGTTATACGTCATACCTGATATATTTTCAAGGTGTAAGCCCGCTTGTCGTGCCCAAGTTTCTAATTCAGAGGGGCGAATAAATTTACTAAAATCATGGGTACCTTTGGGTAACATCCTTAATAAGTACTCTGCAGCTACGATTGCTAACGCATAGGACTTAGGATTACGGTTAAGTGTTGAAAAGAAGATACTACCACCTGGCCTCACTAATGCTGCACACGACTTAATGATAGAGCTTGGGTCAGGCACGTGCTCCAACATTTCCATGCAGGTAACGACATCAAATTGTTCCTTTTGTTCAATCGCAATCTCTTCGACAGTGATTAGTTTGTACTCAATATTCTCGATACCCTTATCTAAAGCATGTAATTCAGCAACGGATAAAGGTTCTTTTCCCATGTCGATGCCTAAAGTGTCTGCACCGCGAAGCGCCATGCTTTCTGATAATATACCGCCCCCACAGCCAACATCGATAATTTTTTTACCCGCTAGCCCACCTGAATTCGAATCAATATAATCAAGGCGTAAGGGATTAATATCATGCAGAGCTTTGAACTCGCTTTCCCTATCCCACCAGCGATGTGCAACATCTTCAAACTTTTTAATTTCACTGGCATCAACATTCTGTTGTTTATCTACATCTAACGGTTTAATGTCTTTTGTGGAGGCTTTAATATCTTTTGCAGTAGCTTGCATGTTAAAAATACCAGTCGATTAACGAAATAATTACGCTATTATATATAATTTGGATTCATTAATGCTTAAATTCTTTTTCGGTATCATCATCGTCCAAATAGCTACTGTGGCATTAGTCATGATAGCACCTGATGATCTGCACGGAATCGCTTGGTTACGTTTGATAATTCCTCTTATCGTTGTGAGTGTTTTCACCGCTTTTTGGTTTGCTTCAATGGCAAAACATAAAAGTAAAGATGCAATGTCACACGTTAAAGCAGAGCATGCTCGTGAGCGTGAAAAAATCCAACTCAATGCAGAGCGTGCTAAAACGCGGATGATGAAAAAAACCCAGCAACAAATCTCAAGGGAAGCGAAAATCACCCATAGCAAAGCAAACTTTAAAGTTGGGATGGCATTTGCAGGGGCAATAGGGGCAGGGGCGTTGATGCTTTTAACTGAACTATTAACTTTGGGTTTATTGACCATGAGTACGGCTGGAGGTGCATTAGGTGGGTATATAATGCGAGCTAGAAAAGGGGAGCAGAAGATACTTCAAGCTACTGAAAAAACAATAAAAATTATTGAAGCTAAGAAGCAGTAAATAGACAATTGTGTAAAAAGGGGGGGGTGCCATAACAACTTTTTAAAGACAGTTCTTTAATACTTCTGTCTAAACTTTAATACCACCAGTAACACAATCCCAAAACTCATAATAAGAGAAGCAAGAATCAATGGCATATTATAGTTACCCGTAGACTCAGCGATTGTTCCAGAAAGTGCTGGGGCTAAAATCTGAGCTGCACCATAACTAAGAGTGAGCTTTCCCATCGGTTTCGCAGGTTTTGTCGGGTAGAATTTCCCTACCATTGTTAGCATTAAACTAACAATGCCAATAAAGGTGGCACCGAAAAATAGACCACTAGTAAGCACGCCTGCGAGACTTTCGCCAAAGCCTGGGATTGCTGGAATTAGAATGCCAATAATATTAAGTCCAAAGGCAATCATCAAGGCATGCAGTTCGCCTATTTTGCGAGCAATTCGATCCCAAATAATGCAAGCAGGGGAGGCGGCTATGCCTGTGACTAACCAGACTAAATTGCCTTTTCCTTGTAATGCCTGTTGTTGATCTACAATGGTTACTAAGAATGTAGCACTAATAACATAACCAAAACCGGCACAAAAATAAGCGCCATAAAGAATTAACATCCAGCTTTTATTGGGAGATTTATCAACGAGGTTATTTGCTGATTGTTGAGTTGTAATAGCATCGGGTTTAGGTAGCCACAACCATGCAGGAATTGCGAGTAACACTCCCGCAACTGTAAAAATATACCACTGTTGTGCCCAGTTATAATCGCCTGTCATAAAGATCGCAAAGGCAGCACTTAAAGCAATTCCCATCCCAAGACCACTAAAGTGCAGTCCTAGCTCTGGCTGGTGACCGTGACGCAACATCCAGTTTAAAACTAAACCTGACCCAATCAATAATCCAGCTGCACTGCTCAAACCTGCTATAAAGCGCATAACTGACCAGAGAATATAATTCTCAGCCAAACCCATTCCAACAGTAGAAAGTATCGCAACTACCAAGCCAATTCGGTAGAGTTTATCTTTAAGTTTTAAATCACTGATTGAAGCGGCAATAATTGCACCGCACATATAACCAAGATAGTTAATCGTTGCCAACCAACCGCCTGAGGCATCATTCAAGAAAGTTTCATCTAACATGACAGGGAGTAAAGGTGTATAGGAAAATCTCGCAACACCCATGGTAAGAATCAGGCTGAAAAGTCCTGCGAGCATGACTTTGAGTTTTTGAGTTTGTGGGGAGTTAGGCATAGATTAATAGTTTATGAGTGCAGAATGGAGTGTAGTATGTTGTGGGTATTATTCATCGGTTTTCTCACTTACTGTGTACGAGTCTCACACTAAATTGACATACTTCCAGTCTGTGTTTCTTTAGAGTAGGTTTATTATCCAATCGGTTTCTCTTTTTTGGTAGTTTTATTTTTAATATGCTTTCGATACTATTCCTAAAATGTTAAACAAAAAGCCCTTACAAGTCATTCCCGTTTCTCATCCTATTGCAGTCAATGCAGGTGTCCGCTTGTTCATGGCGCGAGCGGATGAAGTACATCCTCTTGCTAGTGGCAATAAAATTTATAAACTGAAACCTATTTTAGACTTTGCTAAAAATAACAATATCAATCAGCTGCTGAGTTTTGGTGGTGCTTTTTCTAATCATATTCATGCTTTAGCTTTAATCACCGAGCAGTACGGTTTACGTAGTGTAGGTATTATCCGTGGTGAAAAGGAATATGCTAACAACCCGACCTTACAAGATGCTAAAAATGCAGGTATGCAGTTAGAATTTGTTAGCCGAGAGGTTTATAAACAACGTAATAATGCTTCTTATTTAGAAAACTTACAGAAGCAGTTTCCTAATAGTTTTATTATTCCTGAAGGTGGGAGTAGTCAAATGGCACTTGCAGGTTGTGCTGAGTTGGCTAAAGACATTAATCTGCTTCAGCAGAGTGATATTGTCACTGTTGCTTCAGGTACAGGGGCTACCTTATCAGGATTAGTTTGTGGCGCTACAGCAAATCAAAAAGTGACCGCTTACGCTGTTTTAAAAGATAAAAGTTTAGCGGCGAGAGTAGAGCAGTTTTTAGCACTAGAGGGATGTGATAATAATAATTATGGGATCATAGAAGCTGATTTTGGTGGATATGCAAAGCTGGATAAGAGTTTATTAGATTTTATTCTGACTTGGTATGAGGAAACAGGTATTTTGCTCGATCCTATTTATACAGGGAAAATGTGTATGCGTTTGATGCAACAGATCGAAGCAGGAGATTTCGACTCAGGTATGTCTATAACAATAGTTCACAGTGGTGGGTTGCAGGGCTGGAGAGGAATGCAAAGTAAGGTAGAAAGTTTGGCTGGTACTAAAGTATGGAAATTAATTTTTGGCTTGTTATGCCCTAGGGCGAATTAAAAATAGTAAAAAAGGGAGGGGTGCCATATGATTTGATACAAGTAGATTAGATGAATATGCCTCCATGGAACAATTTCTAAAAGTAAATGCGAATAGTCAACTCAGTGGCTTGATTCGAACACAGCCTGAAGATTTTCAAGTAGATGAAATTCAACAGTTTAAAGCCTCAGGGATTGGTGAGCATGTCTGGCTTCATATTAAAAAAACAGGTGAAAATACGGATTGGGTGGCGAGAGAATTAGCTAAGGTTGCGGATGTTCCTCGGCGGGATGTTAGTTATGCGGGGATGAAAGATCGAAATGCCGTTACTACGCAATGGTTTAGTGTGCAAATGCCAGGGCGTGACGCGCCTGACTGGCAAAAGAAGTTACCGGATAGTGTTCAGGTTTTGGCTGAAAAACGACATGATAGAAAACTACGTCGAGGTGCTTTAGTTGGTAATCAATTTAAATTGTTGATTAGAGACTTTAATGGTGAGGAAACGGAGCTAAGGGATACAATAGAGCGTATTCAATCTGAAGGTGTACCTAATTACTTTGGTGAACAGCGTTTTGGCTATAAGGCATCAAATATT
This sequence comes from Cocleimonas sp., assembly GCA_036478745.1. Lineage (GTDB taxonomy): Bacteria > Pseudomonadota > Gammaproteobacteria > Thiotrichales > Thiotrichaceae > Cocleimonas. The sequence goes on along the minus strand of JAZGEM010000008.1, from coordinate 1,748 downwards.
TCTAAGGCTGAGCAATGGTTTACCGAGGGTTATCGGATTAAGGATCGCAATAAACGTAGTATTTATCTATCAGCAGCGCGCTCATGGATCTTCAATCATATTTTATCTGAACGAATTAAAGAGGGAAGTTGGAATCAAGCTGTTGAGGGAGATGTGTTTATGCTTGATGGGACGAAATCATGCTTCATTGAAACGGTTGGTGAGATAATAAAACAGCGCATATTACGGCAAGATATTCACCCAACAGGTGCTTTATGGGGTAGGGGGCGGTTAGCGAGCCAAGGAAGTATTTTTGAATTAGAAAATGAACTAAGGAAACAGTTTTTAGTACTTAGTGATGGTCTGGAGAGACAGGGTTTAAAACAAGAGCGAAGATCGCTGCGTTTACCTGTTAGAAATTTTGGGTTTGAAATATTGCACTTTGATCTGTTGCAACTTACATTTTCTTTACCCGCAGGGACGTATGCCACCAGTGTTTTAGCCGAAATAGGTAGATTTTCTCTTAGTGATTAAATTATTTACAATCTGATGCCAATTTTTAATAAAAGTGTTAGTCTTCAGTTAATTTGTTAGTATCCAGAAAATAGATTCCAGAATGACCTATCTCTGGATGGTGAATAAATAGCTTGTCATTTTAAATTTCAATTTATATGTTAGATACTTGAGATAACCCTAAAACAATGACTGATCATAAAAATTTTGAAGATGATAATGCCTTGTCAACGGGGAGTAAACCCGAGGTTTCGCAAGATATAGAATCGATGGATTTAGAGCTTGATTTAGTTGATATTGATGGTGTTAAATCTTCGTCTGATGAACTTGACTTAGATTTGCAACTTAATGATTTGAAGATTGAAAATACAGTCGAACTCGAAGAACCCTATTCAGGTTCAAGTAATAATCGTCAGCAAAATGCGCATGATATTTTCCATAAAAATAATTCCAAACTTCTCTTTAGACGATTAATTAGCGGTTTTCAAAATAAACCCCGTTTTAGATATTTTGTTTACTTTAGTATTCTTGCCATAATTGTTTATAATTTAATTCCTAATTCAGCAAGTTCTTTAACTAAAAATTCATATATTTCACCAGAAACTACTCAAAAAAGCCCGACAGATGTCAGACGAATTCTGGCAGCAGAGGAACTAGCCAAGCAAGCACTAGCAAAGCAAGCATTAGCCAAGCAAGCACTAGCAAAGCAAGAACTAGCCAAGCAGGAACTAGCCAAGCAGGAACTAGCCAAGCAGGAACTAGCTAAGCAGGAACTAGCCAAGCAAGAACTAGCCAAGCAAGAACTAGCTAAGCAAGCACTAGCTAAGCAAGCACTAGCTAAGCAAGCACTAGCAAAGCAAGAACTAGCTAAGCAAGAACTAGCCAAGCAAGCACTAGCAAAGCAAGCACTAGCTAAGCAAGCACTAGCTAAGCAAGCACTAGCAAAGCAAGAACTAGCCAAGCAAGAACTAGCCAAGCAGGAACTAGCCAAGCAAGAACTAGCTAAGCAAGCACTAGCTAAGCAAGCACTAGCTAAGCAAGAACTAGCTAAGCAAGCACTAGCTAAGCAAGCACTAGCTAAGCAAGCACTAGCTAAGCAAGCACTAGCTAAGCAAGAACTAGCTAAGCAAGCACTAGCTAAGCAAGAACTAGCTAAGCAAGAACTAGCTAAGCAAGAACTAGCTAAGCAAGAACTAGCTAAGCAAGAACTAGCTAAGCAAGAACTAGCTAAGCAAGAACTAGCTAAGCAAGAACTA
>JAZGEM010000007.1:0-3416 GCA_036478745.1 Cocleimonas sp. | reverse complement strand
TGCAGGACCTGAGGAATATATTGCAAAAGAGCAGTTGTGGGATCATTTGGATAGCTTTATGGATAATCTAGTCAATTGGCTGAACGATCAGCCTCGGATGCCAGATTTAATCCACAGCCATTATGCCGATGCTGGCTATGTTGGCGTTCGCTTGGCAAATCAGTTAGGTGTGCCACTTATTCATACCGGACATTCGCTGGGTCGAGATAAGCGTAAACAATTGCTTGCCAAAGGGTTATCTCGGGAAGAAATTGAGAACACTTACAATATAGAACGACGGATTGATGCAGAAGAAGATGTATTAGCAAATGCAGATTTGATTATCACTAGCACCAAAAATGAAATTGAAGAACAATATGAGCTGTATAATTATTATGACCCTAGTCGAATGCAGGTCATCCCGCCAGGAACAAATCTACAGCAGTTTTATCCTCCAACAGAAGGTGAGGTAATAGCCTTTTCCGATCAGCTAAAACCATTTCTCAGCGAGCCGGAGAAGCCTTTAATTCTGGCTTTATCTCGACCGGATGAACGGAAAAACTTTTATACCTTGGTTGAAGCCTTTGGTGAATCTAAAGACTTACAACAAACCGCTAACCTATTAATTATTGCTGGTAATCGTGATGACATTCGCGACATGGATGTGGGTGCTCAATCTGTTTTAACCAATATTTTATTGTTGATTGATAGTTATAATTTATACGGTAAAGTAGCAATACCTAAGCATCATCGACCGGATGAGGTGTCTGGTATTTATCGTTTAGCATCAGCAAGTAAGGGAATTTTTATCAATCCTGCCTTAACTGAGCCTTTCGGTCTTACCATTTTAGAAGCAGCTGCAAGTGGTTTGCCTGTTGTGGCTACAGAAAATGGAGGGCCTGTGGATATTATTGCTAACTGCCAAAATGGTGAATTAGTCAATCCATTAGACAAGACAGCGATTACAGACGCTTTGCTTAAACTGCTTCAAGATAAAACTGTTTGGACGATGGCATCTAAAAATGGTATTGAAGGTGTGCGGAGGCATTATACATGGGAGTCGCATGCTGAAACTTATATGGCTAGAGTGAAACAATTGCAAGGCAAATATCATCCCCCATTGAGTGATAAACCTGCGCCTAAAGCCGTCCGTTATCGCGATCGTGCTATTTTTACCGTTTTGGATGAGATTTTATTGGGGAATCAAGAATCGTTAGATCATTTTTCTGAGCTGATTCGAAAAAATCATAAAGATGTGACTTTCGGTATAGCGACTGGGCGACGGATGGATTCTGCACTGGCGATTATGAAAAAGTACAAAATTCCCATGCCAGATGTATTGGTTAGTAGTTTAGGGACCCGAATCCATTATGGTAAAACTTTAACTGAGGATGCTTATTGGGCAGATCACATTGATCATGACTGGAATCCTCAACGAGTAAGGCGCGTATTGGCTGATATACCGGGATTGAAACTTCAACCCATGAAGGAACTCAGCCATTTCAAAATTTCATACTTTTATGATTCCAAAATTGCATGCTCCGACCCAGATAATGAATGGACTATTGATAAAATTATTGCTCTTATTCGACAAAAAGAATTGACAACCAATGTGTTTTTTACGGCTGGGAAATTAGTTGATATCATTCCTTCACGTGCTTCCAAAGGACAGGCATTAAGGTATGTGGCTCAACGGCTCGATATACCATTGGGGAATGTGCTTGCCGCAGGTGGCTCAGGTGCCGATGAAGACATGATGCGTGGTAATACTTTGGCTGTTATTGTAGGTAATCGACATCAAGAAGATTTATCAGAGCTGGAAGATCATGAGCGTATTTATTTTGCCGATCAATCTCATGCGGGTGGTATTCTTGAAGCAGTTGAATACTATGATTTTTTAAATTCTTGTAAAGTACCGGAGGATCAATGACTGAGCAACTTTTAATATGTACTGACCTTGACCGAACTTTGTTACCTAATGGTTCACAACCTGAATCTGCAAATGTGCGGTCTTATTTTAGTAACTTAGTTGCACGCCCAGAAATTACGCTGGCCTATGTAAGCGGACGGCATCGTCTCTTGGTAGAACAAGCTATTGTAGAGTATCAACTTCCTTTACCAGATTTTGTAGTGGGGGATGTGGGGACAACTATTTATAAAGTAGGTTCAGAGCAAGCGTGGGAGTTGCAAGCGTCTTGGGAGCAAGAAATTGCGAAAGACTGGGGAGGAAAAAGTCATGCTGATTTGATGGCGTTACTGGATGACTTTCAACAATTGCGGCTTCAGGAACAAACAAAACAAAATAATTATAAGCTTAGTTATTATACGTCTCTGCAAATAGAGCAAGAGGAAATGCTAGAGGCTATTAGAAAGCGATTGTCAGATGCTGGTGTGCGTGCCAGTTTGGTGTGGAGTATTGACGAAGAAGCTGAGGTGGGATTGTTGGATGTGCTACCTGAACGGGCAACTAAATTTCATGCAGTTGAAGCACTGATGAAACAAACGGGTTTTGGGCTCAATAATACCGTTTTTAGTGGAGATAGTGGAAATGATATTGAAGTGTTGGTGAGTTCTATTCCAGGAGTGTTAGTAGCGAATAGCCAACCAGAAATTCAAACCCTTGCACGGGAATTGGCAAGTAAAAATGGTAATACAAATCAGCTCTATGTTGCCGAAGGCGAATTTATGGGGTTGAACGGTCATTATGCTAGTGGCATATTAGAAGGTATTGCATATTATCATTCAGACGTAATTGATTGGATGGGATTTGAGAAAGGAAAAGGAGACCCTTCATGAAGCAAGGTGATTTGTGTATTTTTGGTGAGGTGTTATTCGATCATTTTCCTGATGGATCAACCGTATTGGGAGGGGCGCCTTTTAATGTTGCCTGGCATTTACAAGCGTTTGGTCAAGCCCCACGATTTATTAGTCGAGTGGGGGATGATGCAGAAGGAAGGTCAATAAGAGAAGCCATGACAATGTGGGGAATGCGAACCGATTTCTTACAAATGGATTCTACATTATCTACCGGTCGTGTGAGTGTCAGTATCACCGATGATGAACCGTCTTACGATATTGTTAATCCCTGCGCTTATGATGCAATAGAGTCAGTCAATTTAGATCAGCAATGTAGACTTTTTTATCATGGTAGTCTGGCATTAAGAGAGCCAGTATCTCGAGAAACTGCTAAACAATTTATGGTAAACAAGCCAGAGATTGTTTTTGTGGATGTTAATCTTCGCCCCCCTTGGTGGAAAAAGAAGCAGGTACTGGCTATGGTGTCTAGTGCAGATTGGGTCAAATTAAATACTGAGGAGTTGGAGTTACTTCATTCTTCTACAGATGGGGCATCATTTCTTGCTGATCATAACCTTCAAGGTTTAGTGCTTACCCATGGAGCAGATGGGGCAGAGATCATAACAGCGAGTGGTGAAAGG
>JAZGEM010000006.1:0-3269 GCA_036478745.1 Cocleimonas sp. | reverse complement strand
GTGATTTTACTCATTGCTTGACGAGCATCATTAAATGCTGTTTTAACAGTTGCACCCGTGGCAACTTCTGACCAGAAGGTGTAGGAAAAAGAGGTTAGCCCATCATTAGAAATCACCGCATTTTGATCTGCTTTAGCACTGGCAATTAGAATACGCCCCGGCTTTGATAAATGGTTGAAAAAACTAGCTGAATTGCAGGCTTCAATGATTAATGTAACTTTTCCTGGAATTTTTTCTTCTAACTGAGAAACCCAATCATTAAGTTCTTCGCTAGTGAGTATTTCTGTGCCGTTTACTTTAAATTTACCTGGCCCTCCATGATTAGAAATGTAAATCACCACATCAGTTACATCACTTGCCCACTCAGTGATGGCTAAACGTAGACTGTCTTTAGTGGCGACTTCCAAATCGTCAAATTTATTATTTTGGTCTAAATCAATTTGTGTGTTACCAGCGGTTAAGAATTTAATCTCTTGATGAATTTTAAACGCTTGATTGGTGAGTGCTTCATATGCTTTTTGGGCAATACGCCAAGTGCCATTCCAGATTGAATTAGTGCGTCCATTAGCAAATTTTTCGCCACCTCCTGCTAGAATGATAGCTTTGTACGGTGGTGAAGTGGTAGATTTCATTTTTGGAACAAATTTCTGGATACGGTTGTTTGTAGTATCAGCAATATAAATTTTGTTATCTGAAGATATACCGACTCCAACGCCTTTTGAAAAATTGAACTGTCCTTCGCCTGACCCCATACTTCCCCAAGCGTGAATGAAAGTACCTTGAGCATTAAATCGTTGTATATGATTAGTATCAGTAACAAGAACGCTGTCATCTGAGGCTATGGCAATGCCTGTAGGATGTTCGAACTGCCCATCGCCAGAACCTTTAGTCCCCCAAGTTTGAATAAATTTACCTTGAGCACTGAATTGTTGGATACGGTGATTCCATTTATCTGCAACATAAACACTCCCATCTGAGGCTATCGCTATTCCTTCTGGAGATTCGAACTGTCCATCATTAGAACCTCTCGTTCCCCACGTTCGAATAAAGGCACCCTGAGCACTGAATTGCTGGATCCGATAATTATATCTGTCAGCAACGTAAACACTGCCATCTAAAGCGATGGCAATACCCACTGGAGAGTCAAACTGTCCCTCTGCTGATCCTTTCTTCCCCCACGTTCGAATAAACTGACCTTCGGCATTGAATTGCTGGATACGATGACTCCCTGAATCAGCAACGTACACACTGCCATCTGGAGCAGCAGCGATCTCTGCTGGATAAAAGAGCAGTCCATCGTCTAATATGCCATCACTTCCCCAAGACCGACCACTTCCCCATGTTCGAATAAATGCACCTTGGGCACTGAATTGCTGGACACGATGATTCCATTTATCAGTAACATAAACACTACCCTCTAAGGTTATCGCTATATCATGTGGACGATGGAACTGCCCATCAGCTAAACCTTTGCTTCTCCATACTTGAATGAAATCACCTTGAGAGCCAAATTGTTTTATTTGACTGTCAATAGTTACATCAGAGACATACACGCTGTTATCTGAGGCTATGGCAATGCCAGTAGGAAATTTGAATTGTCCATCGCCAGAACCTAAACTTCCCCATGTTCGAATAAAATTACCCTGGGTACTGAATTGCTGGATACGATGATTCAATGTGTCAGTAACGTAAACACTTCCATCAGAAGCTAGTGAGATTCCTTTTGGGGATTTGAATTGACCCTCGGCAGAGCCTTTGCCCCCCCATGCACGAACAAAAGCACCTTGGGTATTAAATTGCTGGATTCGATCATTTCCACCGTCAGTAACATAAATACTGCCATCTGAGGCGATAGCTATACCAGTAGGAGAGTTGAATTGACTCTCTGCTGAACCTTTATTCCCCCATGCTCGAATAAAGTCCCCTTGCGCATTAAATTGCTGGATACGATTATTTCCACTGTCAGCAACATAAACACTGCCATCTGAGGCCACAGCAATACCAACCGGGGACTCGAATAGGCTATTAATGCTACCTTTGTTTCCCCAAGTTTGAAGAAACTTACCTTGAGGATCAAATTTCTGAATACGATTGTTTTTTGTGTCAGAGACATAAACATTACCATCTGGAGCGATGGATATACCTTGAGGTTGATTGAATTGTCCATCACCGGTGCCTTCATTTCCCCAACTTAGAATAAATTCACCCTGAGCACTGAATTGCTGAATACGATTATTCCCAGAATCAACAACATAAACACTACCATCAAGAGCGATAGCTAGATCAGAGGGGTTCTGAAAATACCACGGTTGTTCCAGCCGAGGCCATAAGCGCTCAAAGCGGTATTCGATGTTTTCTTCGGCAAAAGCCATGGATATATTTGCTAAAGCCAAGCAAATATTTAATAAACTCAAAGATAAAAAATAGCCAAACCATAAATGATATTTGCCAAACCTATACATCTTTTTCTCCCGTTATTATTAATATTTTATTCATTATTTGGGTGTAGCAGACTCTAATCATTCTTCTGATTTTGTATGATGAGCTATGGTTTAGCTCACAGGTTTTGAGTTTTCTGGTAGGAGGGGCTTTTAGCCGCGATTTTTCCTGATTCGGTCGCGGCTGAAAGCCTCTCCTACCTAGTGCCACTCACCACTCATACAAAGGTGCCCAATAACATTGCTCTGTATTCAAGGTATAATGAATATTCTTTCTTTATTTGGCTGTAGCAGACTCTAACTTAAATTCAAAATTCCCTACATGTTTAAATCGCGCTTTGTAAGGTTTGCCAAAAGCCAGTGCATGTGGAATTATTAATAAGTCATCTACAAACTGTGCCGCAGGATTGAATATTTGAAGGGCAGGGCTTGCTGCTACAACAACAAACCGATCCCCTTTATATTCCAAAGCAACTTGGTAATGTTGTCCTTGGTACTCTACATCTCGTAAGTAAACAGTCTCTAAGGATTCATCATATTGCACTGGGTAAACCTCATTACCTTGCGGCTGAGTGACAGCTAACGTTTCTGGGAAGCTAACATCACCTTGCGTATCAAGTGCATAAACACTTAATCGGTAATCGCCTTTTAGATCAAAACGAGTGTACTGTCCTTTGCATTGGTTTTCTTTGTCACATTTTAAGTCTATTTTTTCAAAATTTAGGGGTTGATTTGTGTCTATGCTGATATCATCCGGACGTTGAACAATTGCCCAAACGGTATTGAGTGGCTGTAAGGAATCAACTGTTACACTGAAATCTAAGGTTGTGC
>JAZGEM010000005.1:0-4013 GCA_036478745.1 Cocleimonas sp. | reverse complement strand
GGTTAAGTAAATAAGATCCATCATCTTTATATCCAACACAAGCAGCCGCAATTGGACCATTAAAAGGCAATCCAGAAACAGCTAATGCAGCGGAAGCACCTAATAAAGCAGGGATTTCCGTATCAACCTCAGGGTTTAACGAGACAACCGTAGCTATAATTTGCACTTCATTTGTATAACCGTCAGGAAATAAAGGGCGAATGGGTCTATCTATTAACCGACAAATCAGTGTTTCTTTTTCAGTCGGCCTTCCTTCCCGCTTAAAAAACCCACCTGGTATTTTGCCTGCTGCATACGCTTTTTCTTGATAATTGACCGTTAACGGAAAAAAATCCCCCCCTTGAGGTTCTTTTTTTCCAACAACAGCAACAAGTAGAGAGGTACCTTCAACATCAATCAGTACAGTACCACTAGCTTGACGCGCAATTTCACCAGTTTCAAGAGTTACAAGTTGATTGCCGTATTTAAATTCTTTCCTGATAGGAGTCACTATTAAGATCCTTAATAAGGTTTATTAATAGAAGATTTAAGAAAAATCTTCAGTTTTTAAATTAGTTTTATTACTATTTACTTACGCAGACCCAAACGTTCAATCAACGTACGATAGCGTGTCACGTCTTTCTTTTTTAAATAGTCCAGTAATTTACGACGCTGATTGACCATGCGCAACAAACCTCTTCGAGAGTGATTGTCTTTTTTATGTGCTGCAAAATGGGGTGTTAAATGAGCGATATGTGCTGTTAACAAAGCAACCTGTACTTCTGGTGAACCTGTATCAGTTTCTGACAAACGATACTCTTCAATGACTGCTTGTTTTTGTTCTACTGTAAATGGCATTTTTTAATCCCTATAGATTATGTTGTTTAAATTAAAATCAATCCATCATAATGATGGTATATGGACACAGCTTCCACAATAGGGCGTAGAAACTATGTTTTTAAAGTAAGTCTTGTAAGTACCTAAATATAATTATTTTAATAATTTCACTTGGGGTACTTACAACTACGTTAAGGAAACTATTCCCTACACGCACCTAAATTAAAAATTCTTTTCGGTATTAGTTTACCATTCAATAGCATTTCTCCCAAACCTAAAAAGACCTGCTGATTGTACATGCGAACCATACCTTGAATATTTTCTCTTTTTTTTGTCTCTATTTGTTGCCCATTTCTAATCAAGCCTGCTTGTATTTCCGACAGCTCAATTACGGGCAGTCTATCCAATGGCTTATCGACTTCAACTAAACATTCAGTTAAACCACTCAAGTCCATTTCCTGCAAATTTTCAATGCTATAAGCATCTTCTATTTTAAACTGTCCTGCCTGTGACCTATGGAGAGCAATCACTGTTCCAACAGTTCCCAATTTATCACTTATATCTTCGGCTAAAGAACGAATATAAGTCCCTTTGGAGCAGTACACATCAAGCTCAATCGTATCGCTAGTAGAATTTAATAATTTTATTTCGTAAATAGTAATTCTACGCGCCTTACGCTCTACTGTTTTCCCTTCTCTAGCTAATTCGTAAAGCTTTCTACCTTGATGTTTCAGCGCTGAATACATAGGAGGGATTTGATCTATTTTCCCAGTAAAACTTTGCAAACACAATTCGATTTGATCACCCGTTAATTCTGGCACAGGTTTTTCTTTTACGATCGCACCTTCAGAGTCACCTGTATCGGTCATAACACCAAGTTTAACAACAACCTGATAACGCTTATCATCATCCAGCATCAATGCGGACACTTTAGTCGCTTCACCAAAACATAAGGGCAATAACCCTGTTGCCATTGGATCCAGACTTCCAGTATGTCCTGCTTTGTTAGCATTAAATAATCGCTTAACCTCCTGTAATGCTCGATTTGACGAAACACCCAATCGCTTATTTAATAATAAAATTCCATGGACATTGCGCCCAGATTTTCGCTTACTCAAACGGATAAATTAATCTTGGCTGTCTTTTTCTTTCAATAACTCTGCGACACGCATCCCTGTATCAAAAGAATCATCATAATAGAACCTAAATTCCGAAATATGTCTTAAACGCATTTTCTTTGCCACTTGATAACGAATGTTAGGAGCCAGTTCATTAAGGACGTTAATGTTTTCGACCTTAGCTTCTTCATCCGCATTTAAAACTGTGATAAAAATTTTAGCAATTGCAAGGTCTTTTGAAACAACCACTTCGTTTACCGTAATGAAACCTAATCGAGAGTCATCTATATCCCGTTGTAATACAAGTGCAAGTTCCTTCTGCATTTGAGATGAAACTCGCTCACTACGCCCATACTCTTTACCCATAGTGTTAAATTTCTCGCCTTACTTCAACACGTTCGAACACCTCGATTTGGTCGCCATTTTTAACATCATTGTAATTCTTTACACCAATACCACATTCCATGCCCATTTTGACATCGTTGACATCATCTTTAAATCGTCGTAATGATTCAAGTTGGCCTTCGTAAATAACCACATTATCACGCAACACTCTAATAGGAAGGTTTCTCTTAACAAAACCATCAATCACCATACATCCCGCGATAGAACCAAATTTTGGTGAACGGAAGACATCACGCACTTCTGCAAGCCCTACTATATTCTCTTGAATTTCAGGAGCCAACATACCATTGATTGCACGCTTAACCTCATCAATCGCTTCGTAGATAATGCTGTAATAATGCAGATCAATTTCTTTTTCTTGTATTAGTTTTCGCGCCGCTGCATCCGCACGAACATTAAAACCAATTAAAATTGCACCTGAAGCTAAAGCAAGGTTAGCATCACCTTCATTAATACCACCCACACCACCATAGACACATTTCACAGCAACTTCATCATTCGATAATTTAATCAATGATTCTCGTAAGGCTTCTAAACTACCTTGTACATCGGTTTTAATCACCAAGTTCAAAGTAGAGGTATCACCTGCTTCCATTTTAGAAAACACTTCATCCAGTTTAGATGCCTGTTGTGCAGCATGTTTGGTAGATTTTTTCCTATCTTCTCTATGCTCTGCCAACTCTTTAGCTGCTTTTTCATTTTGTGCAAACAAAAATTCATCACCAGCTTCCGGCGTACCAGATAAACCTAAAATTTCTACTGGTGTAGAAGGTCCTGCAACGTCGATTGAATTACCATCCTCATCAAACATAGCACGAATCCGTCCATATTCATGTCCACATAGTACTATTTGTCCTTTCTCTAGTGTCCCTTTCTGTACCAATATCGTTGCAACCGCACCACGTCCCTTATCTAATCTTGATTCAATCACAAATCCAGAAGCGGCACCTTCATCAGGCGCCTGTAATTCCAATATTTCAGACTGTAAAATTAGAGATTCAATAAGCGCATCAATCCCCTCACCCGTTTTTGCTGATACTTTTAAGAATTGAACATCACCTCCCCATTCCTCGGGAACCACTTCAAGGGTCGCCATTTCCTGCATAACTTTTTCTGGATTAGCTTCCGGCTTATCCATTTTATTAATCGCAACGATTAATGGTACTTTAGCTGCTCTAGCATGTTCTATAGCCTCTTTGGTCTGAGGCATAACACCATCATCTGCCGCAACAACAACAATAACCACATCTGTTACTTCTGCCCCTCGCGCACGCATTGCTGTAAAAGCAGCATGTCCTGGCGTATCAAGAAAAGTAACATTTCCATGATCTGTTTTAACCTGATATGCACCAATATGTTGGGTAATACCCCCTGCCTCACTTGATGCCACCCTAGTTTCACGAATATAATCCAGCAACGAAGTTTTACCATGATCAACATGTCCCATAATGGTAACAATAGGTGCTCTTGAAGAAAGTTTTCGCTCATCAACCTCTCCATTATCTGAGACATCTGCAAGCATTTCTTTTTCCAGGTCATCATCACTTTGCATGACGGGTTTATGCCCCATTTCTTCAACTAAAATAACGGCCGTTTCTTGATCTATGACCTGATTAATAGTCGTCATGATACCTAGTTTCATTAACTGCTTAATCACCTCTGCAGCTTTAACAC
>JAZGEM010000004.1:0-2931 GCA_036478745.1 Cocleimonas sp. | reverse complement strand
ACATGATTAAGCTTCATCCCTTTATCAAACACACCTGAGCAAACACGTAAAAAAGCGATTCTATCTCTATGAGCAGGATCCATATTGGCTTGGACTTTAAAAATAAAGCCCGAAAAATCTTCTTCGTCTGGAGAAACTTCTCTTTGTTCAGCCATTCTTGGTTTCGGTGAAGGTGCATATTTTGCAAACGCATCCAATAACTCAATAATGCCAAAATTATTAATTGCAGAACCGAAAAAAACAGGGGTTAATTCACCCGATAAATAATCATCCAAATCAAATTGGTGACTGGCACCTTGGACTAATTCAATCTCCTCTCTTAGCTCATCTGCTTGCTCACCTAATAATTCATCCAGTTTGGGGTTATCCATCCCCTTAATAACATCTGCCTCAACAATTTTTCCACCATGTTGAGCGCTAAATAAAAGAACCTCATCTTTATAAAGGTGATAAACACCTTTAAACCGCTTTCCCATACCTATAGGCCAAGTCATAGGAGCACATTTTATGTTTAATACCGTTTCAACTTCATCCAGTAATTCAATAGGGTCTTTCCCTTCCCTGTCTAATTTATTGATAAAGGTTAAAATTGGCGTTGTTCTTAATCGACATACTTCCATCAATTTAATCGTTCTATTCTCAACCCCTTTTGCCACATCAATAACCATCAATGCAGAGTCAACTGCGGTTAATGTTCTGTAGGTATCTTCTGAAAAATCCTCATGCCCTGGCGTATCCAATAGATTAAGAACACAATCATTATGTTCAAATTGCATGACAGAAGTAGTCACAGAAATGCCCCGCTCTTTTTCCATTTCCATCCAGTCTGATGTCGCATGCCTTGCTGCCTTTCGCCCTTTTACAGAGCCAGCCAACTGAATAGCGCCACCAAAAAGTAATAATTTTTCTGTTATTGTCGTTTTTCCTGCATCGGGATGCGAAATAATGGCGAAAGTACGACGTCGGCGCATTTCTGTAAGTAATTCTGACATTCTGTTAGTAGCGTTATATAGGTATAATGGTCGCAAATTATAACTGATTTAATTTTTAACTTTGTACCATTATCTAACAGGATTAAATATGAAATTATTAGCTCGCTCTTTATTGGCTGTATTATTTTTTACATTAACTGCGTGTTCAAGCATGATATATAGTGGCATGGAGTCAATAGGCATGCCTAAAAGAGACATTATGATTCATTATGTCAAAAAGGCTCAACAGGCACAGGAAGAGACTAAAGAACAATTTAAATCTGCACTAGAACAATTTACAGTCACAACTAATTTTTCAGGCGGTGATCTTGAAACAGTTTATAACAAATTGAATGGTGAATATGAGGACAGTGTAGAACAGTCAAAAAATGTGCGTAAACGAATTGATAAGATTAAACACGTATCAGGCGAATTGTTTGAAGAATGGGAAGAAGAAACAGAACAATATAGCAACCCTTCATTAAAACGAAGCAGTATGCAGCAATTATCTGAAACGAAACGTCAGTATAAGCAATTGATTAATGCGATGGATAAGGCTGAATCTAAACTAGAACCTGTACTTACAGTTTTTAAAGATCAAGTTTTGTATTTAAAGCATAACTTAAATGCACGAGCAATTTCTTCTCTTAAAAATCAGTTGAATGATATTAAGTCCGATGTTTCTTCACTCATCGTTTCCATGGAGCAGTCTATAGATGAAGCGAATACTTTTATTAATTCAATGGAAAACAAATAAACATTACCTCTGTTAATCGAATTGGAGATCAGACTCCTTGACACTTTTATTGAGTGTCAAGGAGCTCAGAGACACGTTAAATAACTTTAGTTAACCTCGATAGTTATTTTACAATTTGTTTCCACCCCAGTCGCACTAACACCTTTCATTGTATAAGTCGTAGTTTGAGTCGGAAAAAACCAAGTGTAATCGGATGGCGTAGTGACTGAACCGATACCATTATCTATCTTCGCTGAGGAAAGATTATCAGACCACCACCAAAGCGCTGAGCCCTCACCCAATCTAATGCTTTGTGGGTCTGCTCCCAATTCGCAAACGGGAGGATTCTGTTCTATTTGTCCCTCAACAACAACTGTTGTTTTGCAAGTCGTTGCTGCTCCGCTTGATCCTTTTGCCGTCATAGTATAAGTAGTGGTTTCTGTAGGAAACAGCCATTTATAATCCGAGGGAACATTAACCTCACCAATTCCCTGATTAATGCTTGCAGTTGTAACCGCATCCGACCACCACCAAAGAGCCGTTCCTTCACCTCGTCTTATTATTTGAGGATCAACGCCTGTCTCACAAATAGGGGGAGTAGTATTTTTATAGCTGTTTTATTTAAAATCAGCTGACCAGCATCAGGAACAGCATTAAACACCACTTCATTTCCTTCAACAGTAAAAGGAATATTATTTTCAGCTTGAGTAATACTGGAAATAACCTCTCCTGTTTGTACCTTTAATCGCAACGTCAATGCTTGATTATAGATGGCATCATCTAATGAGTCAGATAGTTTTAAAACCCATTTTGATGAAGTGTTGGATAGGGTAGAAAGTGTCGCTGAATGGGCTTCCTTATGATACTTTATTGCTTTTGAAAAGGTCGTGACCCAAGTGGTATCTTTTTTTGAAACAACAACATCCAATAAGCTATTAAAAAATGATTCTGAAATTTGATCAAACCATGTATCATTTGCACCTATGCTATGGAATGTGAATACCATTAAGCCGTTATTGGTGTTTGCATGATCAATCCAAAAAGCCATTTTCTCTGTATCCATCACAGTATTGTTCACCTGAATTTGTTTGATTTTATGTAACTACCCACCCACCACCTAAAAACAAGAAAAAGACTTGACAGGTTTTCAAGTGAAAAAATAATATTTTCTTAAGGCAGAATAAAATTCATTCATAGAGCCTCCTAGCAATACCTTATTAATGC
>JAZGEM010000003.1:0-173895 GCA_036478745.1 Cocleimonas sp. | reverse complement strand
TAACAGTTTATTATACAGCTTCCGTATAACTCAGAATACATAGCCCTTATGGCATCAACTTCTTGGAGTCAAAACCCACTATATGCTTGTAATATACCTGATTTTCCGACAAACGGTAGGGAATTATACAGCGTCTGTATAATTCAGATATTGAAGCCAAGACAAAATCATTCTAGTATTAAGTTCTCTTTTTGTTTCCTTTTTGGTGATTGTATGAATAAGCGTTTGCTTCATGATTTATTGGATGATAAGTCACTTTGGTATGACTATTCAAAAACGCTTAAAAATAAGAACATAAAGTCCAAGGCAATTCCTTACTATAGAAATAATGTGAAGTATTTTTTAAGAATGGCTAAGAATACGCCTGTTGAAGAACTATCTTTACAGAGGGTGACTACTTTTTTAACAAGAGTAGCGAATGATAAAAAATTTGAAGATTGGCAAGTTAACCAAAATATTGATGCAATCCGAATCTTTCTTATCGATATTTTAGATAAAAAATATACTCAGAAAATTGACTGGGATTTGTATAAAAAAGATATAGTTTATGAACGCAAGCCAGTACTTAATATGCAAATTGAAGACTTGGATATACCAGAGTTAATTGAACAAAAAGTAGCGAGGTATGATCCAGAATTACGTAAAAATTACGGAGATCTGTTAATTCGGATTGTACGCACTTTACGGGTTCGTAATTATTCAAAAAATACTGAGCTTTCTTATTTAACTTGGTGTGTACGATTTTTGTGGTTTTTAAAAGGAGAATCTGTAAAGAGAATATCTGACCAGCACGTAAGAGAATACCTAGAGTATTTAGCTATTGAGAGAAGAGTCTCACCAAATACCCAAAAACAAGCACTCAACGCTTTGGCATTTTTATTTAAATATGGCTTAGAACGAGAGCTGGGTAATATTGGTGATTTTGTAAAGGCAAAGGCTACGAAACGCTTGCCCGTTGTCCTATCTAAACAGGAAGTAAGACAGGTTCTTGCTCAATTAGATAATCCTAAGCATTTATTAATGACGGGGTTGCTTTATGGCTCAGGGTTGCGATTAATGGAGTGCGTTAGGCTGCGCGTTCAAGATATTGATTTTGACTATCAGCACATTATGGTTCGAAATGGTAAAGGGTTTAAGGATCGAATTGTGCCTTTGCCGATCCGTTTTATTGAAGCGTTGCATCAGCAAATTAAAGAGGTACAGGCAATTCATCAATCTGATTTGGTACTGGAGGTTGATCCTGTTTATCTCCCTTATGCTTTAGAACGCAAATATCCCAATGTCGGTAAAGAGCTAAAATGGCAATTCCTTTTCCCATCAACACGAATAGCTACTGATCAGCGTTCAGGTAAAACACGTCGCCATCATCTGCATGAAACATCGCTGCAAAAGGCTATAAGAAATGCTGGTAAGAAGTCAGGTGTCAATAAGCGGATTCATTCACATGTCTTTCGCCATTCTTTTGCTACCCATTTATTGGAAGCTGGCTATGATATTCGTACCGTTCAAGAGTTGCTAGGACATACGGATGTATCAACGACGATGATTTATACCCATGTATTGAATAAACCTGGGGTTACGGTTAAATCGCCTGCGGATCTCTAACTCAATAATAAGTCAATGGCATCCCCCCCTTTTTTGAACAATTGTCTAAAAAAGGGGGGGATGCCATATAGCGAGACCTCAGCATAACTCAGATGATGAGAAATAGAAAAAGGACATCCATTAAATTCTGCTATAAAAATACCGATAAACGAATAAAGAGCAATCTCCCAAATAATACGGGGGTGCCATTCAAGTATCCAGATAGGTTGTATCATAAGATTGTTTTCTTTGTAGAGATCAGGCAAGTCTCGACCAACATCGACACCTCCTTTGTGATATATCAACTTTTTAAGGTTTTTATTTAAGTATGTATGAGTTTTATAGATCATCGACAACTCTTTCTGAGTTGTAACGATATACTTTATTGCCCTTGGGGGGCTGCTAAAGCAACTTTTTGGTCCTTGGTGGGCTGCTGCAACCTTCAAAAAAAGGCGGGGGTGCCATTACAATTTTCGTCTAAAACCCCTATCAGAAAAATAGTCACGAACTCACCTATGACGTGCTAGCATTAGCGGTTTAATTTGAACAGAGATATACAGTAGAAATGAGCGACAAAATGGACGAGAAAATAGAAGGGATATTTCACCCAAGTGTTAATCCGGGTGCGTTTGAGCGTCACTTAATTCGGCGTAACGATAATATCTTATTCGGTAGCCGCCAAACGGAAGTCAGCAGCGATAGTCTGCAAGAAAACCAGAAAATAGATCATGATATATTGCAAAAATTTATGCTTGATTTTAGAGAGGTAATGACCTTGGCAATTGCGCTGAAACCGAATGAAGATAGCGAGGTTATTTTGGAGATTAAAGATAAGTTGGATAAGGCTTATGCTGGCTCTGTAAGCATCGCTGATGATCAATCTCGGGTGCAAGATTCGATTAAAAAGTTATTGGCTGTTGTGATGCAATCTGTGCGTAAAGGCGCAGGGGATGATGCACAGGCTTTGCAAGAGTTGGAGCAAGAAGATACTGCGCGTGAGGCTAACTTTACCTTTTTAGAATCTAAACTGGTTGCGGATATACTTGATCCAGATTCGCCGATTACCGATGAGGATTTGATACCGACGCTTTTATCCGCTGAAAAAGATGACTTAGCCTTAGCTACTCAGCTCTTTGATAAAGACCAAGTGACTTATCTTTTAGCCGAGGGTGAAGCACTCTTAAATAAGTTGGATGGCGAAGGGCATGATGTAAAACAAGCGGCTGAAAACTTTGTGTTTATAGAAGGTTACAAAGTGTACCTTGAGCAGAATCAGTAGTTACAATTGTTCAAAAAAGGTGGGGGTGCCATATCATTAATATTCACGAGTATTTTGATTGGTACTAACCGATCTTATCTAAAAGTCTGCTTATAAAGCCATCCATGGAAGGTAAATCAAGAGTTGCCTCACGCTGTTTTTCGCCCCACATCGGTTCTGGATAAAAACTATCTTCTTTATAACGCGCCATAATATGCCAGTGTACCTGCGGAACATAATTGGCAAATGAGGCGATATTGATTTTTTCGGGTTGGAAGTATTCGAGCATTTCTTTCTCAATTAAATCCAGTAAACTCCAAATTTGTTGTTTGGTTTCTGCATCGCACTCTGTCATTTCTTTACAGGTTTTTTGGGTGAAGATTTTAAGCCATGGAATTTCAGATTTTTCTATTTCAATTCGGATGTGATCATTCTGGTAGATTGGTGACATTATCAGTATAGTTCCCGCTTATGAGTTACTTAGATCATATCAAAAACTGCAACCACTACGAAGCGGATCATTTCATTCCTTTTTATGTGAATGATGAGCAGCTAGGTTGGACGTTAAAAACGTTTGCTGAAAACCTAAAAGCATACCCTTCTGTATTCTTGCTGGATGACAATAATATGCGCTTTAACTCTGACTTTAAAACTCCGCAACAACGCAGTGAGGCAATAGCGCCTGTGTTATGGGAGTTACATCAAACGGGTGTGATTGATTCATGGGTCGATGAGCTTTATGCGGTTAATCAAGCATTTGATGAAACCCCTCGATTTGTTATGGAACGCGCTGCTGTGAGTTTTTTTGGGGTTCGTGGTTATGGGGTTCATTTAAATGGTTTGGTGAAAAAGAAAGAGGGTGTTTATATTTGGGTGGCAAGGCGAACTAAAGATAAGCCTTTCTGGCCGGGTAAGTTAGATCAAATGGTCGCAGGTGGTCAGCCTGTGGGGATTGGTTTAATGGAGAATATGATTAAGGAGTCTGAAGAGGAAGCGGCTATCCCTAAGTCTCTGGCAAGTGAGGCTGAGTTTGTTAGTACGCTTCATTATTGTGGTGAAGGTATTCGCGGTATGAATATTGATACACTGTATAATTATGATCTTTGGCTGCCCGAAGATTTTGCACCAGAAAATACCGATGGTGAGGTTGATGAATTTATTTTAATGCCATTAGAAGAAATGGCACATATTACAGAGACTTCAGTTGAATTTAAAAATAATTGTAATTTGGTTAATATTGACTTGTTACTTCGCCATGGAGTGATAAATGAATCGCATCGTGATTATGAAGAAATCAGGTTACGACTTTATGCTATTGCCAATTTATAAAAATGATGAGAATTAAATGAGTTATACAACAGAAGAAGTTAATGCGATTCCCTTAGTGCCTGTTACTAAAAGTGGCTTAGAAAGCTATTTATCCACTCAAGCAGAATCCGTTTCTAAATGGGTGCTTAGTTCCAATTTTAAGGCAAAAGAAAACGAGTTTTGCATTGTGCCTACGGATTCAAATGAAATGGCGATGGTTTTATTTGGTGTTGACGAGCAAGCGAATAGGGCAGAAAGCGCTAAGATATGGACGATTGCTGCTTTAGCTAAAAAACTTCCTCTGCAAAATTATGTGTTGGATTGTGATTGGAGCAAAGAGGATAAATTGCAAGCGGCTATTGGTTGGGGTTTAGGTGCTTATAGCTTTGACTTTTTTAAAGCAGATTTTCTAGAACCCGAAACAAAGCCAAGTTTGAAAGTAGAGCAGAGTGAGCTAGAGAATATCAATGCCTTTGTTGATGCCTTTACTTTGGTCAGGGATTTAGTCAATACACCTGCTAACCATATGATGCCACAGGATTTATCTGACTTAACTAAAGAGCTGGCTCAGCAACATGGTGCTCAGTTTAAAGAAACCGTTGGCGATCAACTATTAGAAAATAACTTTCCCGCAATTCATGCTGTTGGAAGAGCCAGCGATCATGAACCACGATTAGTAGAGCTTAACTGGGGCGATGATAAAAACCCTAGAATCAGTTTAGTCGGTAAGGGCGTTTGTTTTGATACGGGTGGTTTGGATCTAAAGCCTTCTCGGTTTATGCGAAATATGAAAAAAGACATGGGCGGAGCGGCGCATGTTTTAGGTTTGGCACATTTAATTATGAGTTTAAATTTGCCTGTGCGCTTGCAAGTGTTAATTCCCGCAGTAGATAACGCTATTTCAGGCGATGCCTATCGACCCGGAGACATTATTGATACACGTGCACATAAAACAGTCGAGATTGATAATACCGATGCTGAAGGTCGCGTGGTGTTAGGTGATGCATTAACCCTAGCCTGCGAAGGCTCGCCAGATATTATTATCGATTTTGCAACACTGACGGGTGCGGCACGTGTAGCGGTGGGAACTGAAATTCCTGCGTTATTTAGTAATTCCGATACACTTCTTTGTGATATTCAGAATGTTAAAACTGATGTTGGCGAAATTCTTTGGCCATTACCCTTACATCACGACTATCGTTATCAATTAAATAGCAGCGTTGCTGATATCGTAAATAGCTCAACGGAAGGTTATGGTGGTGCAATAACGGCAGCGCTTTATTTAAATGACTTTGTAGATGAGGCGATTGATTGGGCGCATATTGATGTGATGGCTTGGAATACAAGAGAGCGACCTGGTCGACCTAAAGGGGGTGAGGCTATGGGCTTGTTAAAGGTGTTTGCTTATTTGCAGCAACGGTATTCTTGAGTTGGAGTAATCTTCTAAAATGTACGGGTGCCATTAGAGTTCCTTTATCTTCAGCCATAACATGGATGGTATTACCTTTTGTTTGAAGTATCGAGCAAGGTGAAGAAAGATGTGGACAATAATATCAAATTATTAACTTACTTTAGAATTTTCAGCTACATTTAAGGTTAATATTGTAACCTTTAAAGTGCATTGTTAATAATCAGAGGGAAAAATCATGACATTTATTAAACCCATACTTTTCGCAACAACCATTCTTTTAACCCAACATGCTTTTGCGGATGATGATAAACATGAAGCAGGAGAAAAACTTTACCAAACAAACTGTGCGGTATGTCATGGAAATACGGGTGGTATGGATATGACTAAACGCATCGCACCACCGATTGCGGCTGTAAGAATGCATTATATTAGTACTTATTCCGATGAAGATTCTTTTGTGGAAGCTGTCTCAAACTGGGTTGAAAAGCAAGATGAGAGCAAAAGCATGATGCGTGGTGCTATTCAAAAATTTAAAATAATGCCGCCTATCTCTATTCCAAGAGAAGATGCAGAAAAAATTGCTGCTTATATTTACTCTGGTGATATTGAAAAGCCCGAAGGTTTTGAGCAACATGTAAAAGAAGAGCACGGTAAAATGGGTATGGGGAAAATGCATGGCCAAGGTATGTCTGGAAAAGGTATGCAGGGTATGCATCAGAGAATGAACGAAATGATGAAACAAGGAATGCATGGAAAAGGTATAGCAGGGGGAAGACATAACAAAGGTATGCAAAGAATGATGCAGAAGCTCAGTCTTTCTCCTCAGCAGCAACAACAAATTCAAGGTTTAATACAAGAAAAGCAAACTAAAATAAAGCCTGTAAAAAAACAACTACATCACATTAGCCGAACCATTCGACAGCTAGACACTACTAGCTCAAACTACAAGTCACAGATTTTTTCGTTGGCGAATGAAAAAGCAAACCTAGTTCGCCGTATGGTCATTGAGAAAGGGGAAATGCGCATGAAAATCGAATCAGTATTGAATGCTGAACAACGTGCCAAGTTTGCCCAATTTAGACAACTTAAACAACAGCGCAAACAAAAGATGATGGGTCACTAATATTTTCTGAACTCAGGACAATAAAAAATGAGAAAGTATTATTGGTGTTGATTTGATGACAGATCATAAGACATCGATATTTGCTCTTTAGTAACATGCCGCATATTTGAATAAAATGATAAGCAATCTTCAAAAAAAGGCGGGGGTGCCTTCTCTTTATCAAGTGTTTTTTTAGAGTTGTTTGTTTGCGCAGATAGAGCAAGACCCAAGTAATATCGATATTTTCTTCGGCGTTGTAACGATATACTTTTTGGTGAGTCTTAAAAGCAACCACTCTCCGCTCGGGAGAGTGGGCTAAGCTATATATAGATAAGCTCTAAACCTATTTGATTTCTTCAGCTTTAGGGAATCTAACTTCTCCTGCTTTAGGCATTTCCATTTTATTTTCGGGAGCAACAATTACGCCTTTTACATCACTCGGTTTAGGGATTGCATTCATCATTGTTTGTGTCGTAGAGGGAATGCTGTTTTGAGCTGAGGGCTTTGTAAGCTTAGCAGTTGCTGGTTTAGCGGCTATTTCTTTGGCTTTGTCTAAACGCGGTATAAACTGAGGTGGCTTTGGTATAGTTGGCATCTTAGTTTGTGTTTTAGCCTGTGCTTGTAAATTTTGCTGTGGTGCTCTTGGCATATGGGAGTAGCTTGGGACGTTGTTTCCCCAGTTTCCTGAGTTCCATGATGGCGTGTTATTATTATTCCAATTAAAGTTAGGCATGTTCCAGTTACTGCCACTGCCATTATTGTTGCCCCAATTCATATTGGGCATATTCCAGTTGTTTCCTTGGTTGTTACCAAAGCCGTTGCTAAAGCTACGATTAGTTCCCATGTTCATATTTGGCATGCTCCAACTATTACCGTAGCCATTTCCTGAGTTAAAACTCGGCATACTCCAGTTGTTGCTATTGCCATTATTATTACCCCAGTTCATATTGGGCATATTCCAGCTTGAGCCGTTGTTATTATTGTTGCTATTTCCCCAATTAAAGTTAGGGGTGTTGAAGTTACTTGAATTATTATTAACAGAGGGTGCAGCTGTCGATACAAAAGGAATACTCATTAGAGCAATAGATAGAATTAATTTTTTCATAGGTCTCACTTGTTATTGTTGATGTTTAACCCAATCCGCACTTAGAAACATGAATACAATACTGCATCCTGTTTTTTCTTTTTAAGTGTGGATCTGGGCTTTAAAGGGGATTTTGAATTATAAAATATAGAACTGCTACTAGAGCAGCCCTATATTAAAAATATTATCTTGGGGCAACAGGAACGGCTGGCATTTGTGGGTATGCATAATTACCATAGGGTACGCTGTAACCATAGGTAGGTGGCTGGCTGTAACCGTAAGGGCTCATACCATATCCGCCTCCATTATTATTTCCGAAGCCGAAGTTGTTTCCGCCCCCGTTATTACCATTGTTATCCCATGAGTCCATGAATTCTTCCATCCAGTACATTGGTGTCCACTCAGGCCAGTCACTTTCGTCCCAGTAAGGTCCATTTGGTCCCATTTTCCATTCGCCGTTATTGCCTCCAAAAAAATCTCCACCGAAAAAATCGGATGCACTGGCTGTGGTGCTTACGGATACGGATGCCATAACGAGGGTTAAAGCGATCATTAACTTTTTCATGTTTATCTCCTGCGGGTTAATTGTAGATGCCCCATACTATAGTACAGAATATGAGCATTTGCTAATATAGATGCAATTATTTATGAGATTTGTCAAGAAACAGGTCATAATCAGAGCTTAAGACGAACAAAAAAATCAGTATTTGGACAAAATAAGAATGAATCAAGATACAAAGAAAACACCGGTAATAACAATTGATGGGCCAGCTGGCTCAGGAAAAGGAACAATTTCACAACGTGTCGCCGATGAGCTGGGTTGGAATATATTAGATAGTGGCGCTTTATATCGATTAGTTGCACTGGCCGCTCAGCGTAAGGGTATTGAATTAGAAGATGATATGTCTGAGAGTAATTTGTCTGAAGTCGCTCAGCAACTCGATGTTGTTTTTAAGCCTTGTGTCGGTGGTGGGATTGAAGTTTTACTCGAAAAAGATGATGTAACTCACGCTATTCGTAGTGAAGAATGTGGTTGTTCAGCATCAAAGGTTGCGGCAAAAAAAGGAGTAAGAAGTGCGTTATTAGATAGGCAACGTCGGTTTTTAAGTGCGCCTGGTTTAGTTGCAGATGGTCGTGATATGGGAACCGTTGTTTTCCCGCAGGCTGATGTTAAAGTTTTCCTTACAGCAAGTGCTGAAATTCGTGCACAACGCAGGCAGAATCAGTTGAAAGAAAGAGGGATTGATGCTAACCTGCGCGGCTTGATTCGTGATATCGAAGAACGTGATGCACGCGATACAAATCGCAAGGATGCGCCATTAATTCCAGCGGATGATGCCATCATTATTGATACGGGGAAACTAAGTATTGATGAGGTGGTTTCAGAAGTGATGAAAAAGGTGAATACTCGTTCTTAGATTTTTTATATTTTTATAATATAAAGAATCAAAAATGTGAATAGATTTTTTTAAGACCCAACGATTATGTTTATTGCACTAAATAAAAGAAGTGCAAGACATTAACAAAATGATCGTTACTAAATTGATCTGTTTAATGAATACTTTATTATGTATTTTGCTATCTAGAAATGTTAGCCCCTAATAAAGTTTAATTTGACCGTCTGACATGGGTTTGTTGGCGTTGTTTATTATAGGTTTTATACCATGAGTGAAAGTTTTGCGGAGTTATTTGAAGAAAGTCTAACGTACATCGAGATGACCCCTGGTTCTCTTGTTAGTGCAACTATTGTTGATGTAACTCCAGATTTCGTGACAGTAAGTGCTGGCCTTAAGTCTGAAGGCGTTATTCCAGCCGAACAATTTAAAAATGAAGCAGGTGAAGTCACAGCGAAAGTGGGTGATGTTGTAGAAGTTGCTTTAGAAAGTGTTGAGGATGGATTTGGTGAAACCAAACTATCTCGTGAAAAAGCTCGCCGTCTACGTGCGTGGGAAATTCTTCAGGAAGCACTTGATAATGATGAAATTATCACAGGTGTGATTACAGGCAAGGTTAAAGGTGGATTCACCGTTGAACTTGGCGATATTCGTGCCTTCCTACCAGGTTCTTTAGTTGATGTGCGTCCAGTACGTGACACCGCTTACCTTGAAGGAAAAGATTTAGAATTCAAACTAATCAAGTTAGATCAAAAGCGTAACAACGTGGTTGTATCTCGTCGTGCTGTTGTTGAAGATGAGTACAGTGTTGAGCGTGAAGCACTTCTTGAGAGTATTGAAGAAGGTAAGCAAATCAAAGGTGTTGTTAAGAACCTTACTGATTACGGCGCGTTCATCGACTTAGGTGGAATTGACGGTTTGCTGCATATCACAGATATGGCTTGGAAGCGTGTTAAGCATCCATCAGAAGTACTTGAAATTGGGTCTGAAATCGATTGTATGGTTCTTAAGTTTGATAAAGAAAAGAGCCGTGTATCTCTCGGTCTTAAGCAATTGGGTGAAGATCCATGGCAAGATTTGGTACGTCGTTACCCTGTTAACACACGTCTTACAGGTAAGGTTAGTAATCTTACTGATTACGGTTGTTTCGTTGAAATCGAAGACGGTGTTGAAGGACTTGTTCATGTATCTGAAATGGATTGGACAAACAAGAATGTTAACCCTGCTAAAGTTGTAACACTTGGTGATGAAGTTGAAATAATGATCCTTGAGATTGATGCTGACCGTCGTCGTATATCGTTAGGTATGAAACAATGTAAAGCGAATCCTTGGGATGAGTTTGCGAAAACAGCAACGAAAGGCGATCAAGTTAAAGGCGTTATTAAATCAATTACTGATTTTGGTATCTTTATTGGTCTTGAAGGTGGAATTGATGGTCTTGTTCACCTTTCTGATATCTCTTGGAATATTCCAGGTGAAGAAGCTGTTCGTGAATACAAGAAAGGCGATGAGGTTGATGCAACTATTCTTGCTATTGATCCAGAACGTGAGCGTATTTCATTGGGTATTAAGCAATTGGATCAAGATCCGTTCTCGTTGTTTGTTGCTGCACATGAAAAAGGTAGCATAGTCAAAGGTACCGTTACTGAAGTGACTGCTAAGATGGTTAAAATTGATCTTGCAGATAACATTGAAGGTATCTTACGCGCTTCTGAGATTTCACGTGATCGTGTTGAAGACGCATCAACTGTAATTAAAGTTGGTGATGAAATCGAAGCGAAGTTTATGGGTGTTGACCGTAAAACGCGTGCGATTAACTTGTCTATCAAAGCGAAAGACTATGCTGATGAAGCTGAAGTTATGAAAGAGTACAGTGGCGGAGCTGCAAGCTCTGGTACACTTGGAGATATCTTCAAGGAACAGCTTGATAAATAAGTGTATTTAGTCATCTAATAGCCAAATAATGGTTATTACAAAAAAAAGCCGATTATTTTCGAATAATCGGCTTTTTTTATGTAAATTCAGTTGCTTATTCAATTTTCTATACTATTATTGTTACTTAAGGAAGTTTTGATTTCGTCTTACAATTTTATGATGATGAACTGATACCTGTTTATCAACACTTCCTGAAAATACGTAGTAATAAAATTTCCAAAGAGTTATTTACTAACGAGAAGCTAGGGAGAGCTTTAATGACCAAATCAGAAATTATTAATATACTTGCACGTAAGCAAAGCCACTTAAGTAGTAAGGATATTGAGTTGTCAGTTAAAATATTACTGGATCAAGTTAGTGATTCGCTTTCCGAAGGTGAAAGAATTGAAATTCGCGGCTTTGGTAGTTTTTCATTGCATCATCGTGCGGCTAGAAAAGGGAGAAATCCTAAAACAGGTGAGCAAGTACAATTATCTCCTAAGCATGTTCCTCATTTTAAGCCGGGTAAAGAAATGCGTGAACGCGTCAATGAGTCTAAAGATCAATATGCTATTCAAGAATAATAGTCAGCTAAATCATATTACCTGAAAATAGTCTGGATTTAATTAATGGTTGAAATTCTATTTTTATTGCTCCCACTTGCCTTTTATTCAGGCTGGAGAGCTGCTCGTAAGAGTATATTAAATAAACAAAAAAAAAAGCACAACTCTCTGATAGTTTTGTTAAAGGTGTAAACTTTCTCCTAAGTGAAGAACCTGATAAAGCACTTGAGGTTTTTCTAAATTATCCTGATATTGATGAATACACCGCTGAAACTTTTCAGTTACTTGGTAATTTGTTTCGTGATCGTGGCGAAGTTGACCGAGCTTTAAGAGTGCATCAGAACGTCATAGCACGTTCAAATTTAAATGCACAGCAAACACAAAAGGCAATGTATGCTCTAGGTAAAGACTTCTTTGCTGCTGGAATGTTAGATAGAGCTGAAAGTGTTTTTCAAGAGCTATTAGAAAATAAGTCAAACAAATGGGTATCTAAAGCTTCAATTTGTTCTTCTCTAAGAACTATTTATGAGCAAACTCAAGAGTGGGAAAAAGCAATTGAAGCAACCTCTTGTGTTAAGAAGAATCAGAAAAAGGATGAAGAAAATACACAAATAAACAGTCAGGCATTAATATCTCATTATTATTGTGAATTAGCGGATGAGGCATTACATCAAGGCAAACTACATGACGTTGATGGTTATATCGGAGCTGCAAAAAAATCATATAAAAACTCAACACGGCTAATGACATTATTGGGTGATATGGCCTTTCATCAAAAACATTATAAGCAAGCATTACAGCATTATTTGAATGCGGTTAAACATGACTCACGTTTACTTAGTATGTTATTTGAAAAGCTTGAGGAGTCTTCAAGTTCTGCTGGTGAGATCAAAAAATTACAAAAAGAACTATTTACCCTGTATGAAAAAAATCGAGATCGTACTGTTTTTGAAATAATTGTTAGTATGGCGAAGAAGTATGGTTCATCAAGTGAGCTCGATGAGCTGATTAATACTGAATTATCATCAAAGAAACTTAATATTGAATCAATTTATAAAGTAACAGAATATATTCAAACCGATAGTAGTGGGATTGATTGTGAGAATGGTCTTAGGCTTGTAAATAAATCATTAGAAAACTATCTGCAAGGTGTGCCAGCGTTTCGTTGCGAGCACTGCGGGTATAGGATGCATAACTATTTATGGCGTTGTCCAGCATGTCACCATTGGGATTCAATAGATCACGCCTAGTTTTTCTGCCTTGCTCTGACCTCTCTTTTTATTAAACAGGAATATCTATGTCTAGTAAGTTAATTGTTGCCCTTGATTTTCCAACGGTTAAGCAAGCTTTGGAATTCGTGAAACCCCTTAACCCTCAGATGTGTAAACTAAAAGTGGGTTTTGAGTTGTTTGTTGCAACAGGTCCTGATTTCGTTAAGGGTTTGGTTGATCAGGGTTTTGATGTGTTTCTGGATTTGAAATTTCATGATATACCCAATACAGTTGCATCAGCTTGTGTGGCAGCCTCTAATCTTGGTGTATGGATGTTGAACGTTCATGCAACGGGTAGTGATGTCATGATGCGAACAGCAAAACAGGCGCTGATTGACTGTAATTCAAAGACTAAGTTAATAGCTGTTACTGTTTTAACTTCTATGGATGAAAAACAGTTATCTGCAATCAATATTGAAAACACGGCTGAAGAACAAGTAAAGCATTTAGCGGCATTAACAAATCAATCTGGTTTAGATGGTGTAGTTTGCTCTGCAAAAGAAGCACAAATGTTAAGGAAGCTAATGGGAAAGAACTTTCTGTTAGTAACTCCAGGAATTCGACCAGTAGGTTCTGATACAGGTGATCAAAGTAGGGTGATGACACCTAAAGAGGCTGCCAGAGCAGGGGTTAGTTATATTGTTGTTGGAAGACCCATTACAAAAGCTGAAGATCCATTATCTGTCATTAAGCAAATAAATGAAGATATGAGTTAAGAGGTATTTTAAGCAAGCTTTTGTCCGTTTACTGGTAACTGAATTACATTAGATTGATCTGATCTATCGTCTGCGCCATAAACCATTTCCTCTATCCTTGTATGAATATTCTGATACAAAACTTCGTTTATTATCCCAATATTGGATAATTCTTGAAGATGCTCTAAATGTTTTTTGAATTCAATCGTTTTGTGCTTTTTGACACGAGTTGTTGAATTTTGTAATTCTTTAATCTTATTGTTCAAGATCTTAATAAAGTCATTTAGGGTACTTTTGTCTTTAGAGTTTGTAGCTTTGATGCTAAATCTTTGCTTACCACTTCTTGAGTCAATGTAACGATATTCAACCGTATGATTTTTAGAATATGCAACAGTAGATAAAATACTGCAGATAACTAATAAGGTGCTTATGGGGAGAAATATATTACCTAGAGTTAAAAGCAGTAAAGGTGCTGCAATAGCAGTCAATAAGGCTAACAGTAACCAAAGTTTGTTATGATGGTTAAGGTGCTTTGGTGAGGCGCTTATATCAAATAGCTGTATCTTTTCATGACTTGAATCAGAGGATGAAAGAGCGTTAATGATTAAATTATTTTCAGAGTCTATTTTATACTCTTTAGTTGAAAATAAAGTGTGCGTATATATGAAAGCTGTCATTAGAATTATATTTATAATTGAGTAGTATGGTAACTATATTACTCAATGAATTTAAACACTATATTCGATTGTCCCCACAGTGGCACTAGCTTGATTAAATCACTATTCGGGTATTTAACCTAGATAAACGGTTGTCTATTTTACTTATATTTGTAAAAAGCGAAATAGCTACTGGCGATCATTGACGAGTTGTTCTTGATACTGATCTAGCTTTTCCCACTCCCCTTCAAAAGCCATTCCTGCTTGTTTTGGCCATGATTCAGGTTCATGCAGGCGATACTGCGGACCGGCATCATTAAGTATTTTTTGAATGACAGTTACAGAACTATCTCTTAAGTTTTTAAAACTTGAGATGCCTGACTTATTTAGGAGTTCTTCTATTTTTGGTCCTATACCTTCGATTTTCTTTAGGTCGTTTTTAACGTCATTGTTAGTGAGTGTAGAGTCAAGGTCTTCTGATGCTTGAGCAGAGGGTATTTCACGCCCGCCATCCATGAAGTTTTGATAGACTTTTAACTCATTCCATTCGCCACGATGAGCCATCCCTGCCTGATGTGGCCATGAATGTGGCTCATGCATACTGAATTGTGTGCCTGCATTGTCCAGTAAGGTTTTAATACGATCTCGACTCGAATTATATAGCTGAGAGTATGTATAGATACCACCTGCATTGAGAACTTCTTCTATTTTTGGACCTATTCCTTCAATATTTTTTAAGTCATCATGGTCTTTAAGGTAGTTAGTATCTTCAACTTTTTTTGAAGAACTTTCTAGTGTCGCATCACTAATAGCATCAGATTCAATATTATCAGCAACCATAAACTCCTGATATATTCTTAACTCTTCCCATTGATTCTGCTCTGCCATCCCTGCTTGATGCGGCCAAGATTCAGTTTCATGATTTGCAAAACGATTGTCTGCATCAACAATGTGTTTTTTTAACGTAAGGCTATCGGTTTTTCGGACATCTTTAAACGTATGAATATCCTTTTTATTGAGTACTTCTTTAATTTTTGGGCCGATACCTTCAATTAGAATCAAATCATCGCTTGCCTCGGGACTAGAACGGTCAGCATCTTTTGATACGTCTTGAGAACGTTTAATAAATGCTTGATATTCTGATAGTTTTTTCCATTCACTTTTTGCCGCTAAACTTGATTGATGCGGCCATGTTTCCACTTCTTTTTTGTTAAAGCTTTTTGATGGTGAGCTTTTCAAAACCTGTTCTAATGTATGTCTTTTGGCGTCTCTTAGGTCAGTATACGATTTGATGCCTTCTTCTTTTAGTGCATCCTGAACTTCAGTATTGATGCCACTAATTTTAGTTAGGTCATCCATATGGGGAGTGGTATATGACGAGTTAGACTGAGTACTGATGACTTTAGCCTTTGAACTGCGATTAGACTGTGAAGTAGAGGCGTCACCTTGATGGTTACGTTGTGAGACATTTTCATTTGAATTATCTTGAGAATTGCGTAATTTGTTGAGTAACCAATTTAGAATAAAACCAAGTAGGAATGCACCTAGCAACATGAGAATGATCTCAAATGTGGCATCCTGCTGTGTATAAGTATGTGTTACTTTATTATTGAACATAGTTTTTTTCCTTGATGTCTCTAGCTTGTACTTTTACTAACAAATTCTGGTTATGGTTTTACAGGAACGGTTGTAATCTCAACCCTTCTATTCTTAAGTCGACCTTCTTTAGTGCTATTGTCAGCAATAGGTTGAGACTCACCGCGTGACATAATGTCTATCTGAGACATGGGTGCCCCCGTCTTAATCAGTATCTCTCGAATCACCATGACATGAGAAATACCAAGTGCTAAATTACTTTGTTTAGAACCTGTATTATCGGTATGTCCGATAATGTTGATTTTGTTTTTAGTGTTTGAATTCATCCATTCTGCAACATGCTTAAAGTATTTTGTCGACTCTTCTGTTGACGTTACAGTTGATGATAAAAGAGGGAGATAGATATGTGTCGTTGATATTGAGCCATCTTTAGCAGGAGTGATCGTTACAATGCTTATGCTATTATTTTTTGAATCATCAGCAGTAGGCGTAGTTATATCAGTATCTACAGGTTTGGAAGTTTCATCATCTTTCACTGCTACTTTTATACCAGTGCCTTCGACTTCATTTTTATTAGAGGCATCAAGAGCATCGATTTTACCATCACCATCAGAGTCAATTGGTTTATCGGTATTCTTACCAACTTCAATGACATCACTAATACCATCTCCATCGGTATCTGCTTTTAGTGGGTTTGTTCCTAGCGTTAACTCGATACTTGTTGGGAGTTTATCATTATCGTCATCAGTATCTACAGCATTGATTTGACCATCTTTATCAGTGTCTTGAAGTTGTTCTTTGTTAGATCCTATCTCTAAGTTATCAGCTATACCATCACCATCAGAATCTGTTGAAAGTGGGTTAGTGCCTATTTTTATTTCAAACTTTGTTTCAAGACTATCGTTATCGTCATCAGGATCATTTAGATTCAGAATTCCATCAGCATCGGTATCTAAAGGATCAGATATATTTGAACCGACCTCTTCATTATCGTTAATGCCATCACCATCAGAGTCATTATTCTTTGGATTGCTAGCAAGCTTAATTTCTTGAGCGTTAGTCAAGCTATCATTATCATCGTCACTATCGTCAACAATATCTAAAGCATCGATGATTCCATCATGGTCAGTATCAAGAGGCGTATTAGTATTTTCCCCCACTTCTTTAGCATCACTGATTCCATCACCATCAGAATCTTTATTATTTGGATTCAGCTTAAGTTGAGCCTCTAAAGTATCAGTAAGTCCATCTTCATCTTGATCTAGCACTTCTTCGGTATCTAAAGCATCGATGATGCCATCATTATCAGAATCTAATGGTTGATCGAGTTGTTCACCAATTTCTTGAGCATCGGTTAAACCATCACTGTCACTATCTGCGAGTAATTGATTAGTACCCAATGCAATTTCAGCTATAGTTTCAATACCGTCATCGTCATCATCAGTATCAAGTGCGTTAATAATGCCATCCGAGTCAGTATCGATAGGATTGTTTGTATCCGCTCCTATTTCATCTGCATCAAGTATTCCATCTTCATCAGTGTCTGCGTATAGAGGGCTAGTGCCTATTTGAGATTCGATTAAAGTAGGAATTCCATCATTATCATCATCAAGATCTAATGCATCGATGATTCCATCTTTATCCGTATCAAGAGGTGAGTCAAGATTGACACCAATTTCTTCGCTATCTGGAGTTTTATCATTATCGGTATCAGTTAAGAGAGGATCTGTCCCTAATCTAGCTTCTTCAAAGTCACTGAGTCCATCACCATCTGTATCAATTTGTTGAGATTTATTAATTGTTGTTATGGGTGTCTTGGTTACTGGCGTATTGATAGAAGCAATATCTTGTTGCTTAGTATCACAAGTATTCTTGATTTTACAACTGTAATAATACCAACTGCCATAGCCCCATAGACCTGAAGCGATGAGGGTGAGTGCTATTGAAGTTTTGAGCGAACTCTTCTTCATGAATACATATTCCTATTTATCTTATTATGCTAGTACAATTTTCTTAAGTATCTCAGATAGAATATAAATCCAAATGGATTCATGTCTAAACTATTAAGACTATATTTTCTGTGAATAATTCTAATTAAACTATATCGTTTGTGCTTTTGTTAAATTTCAATTTAATACAGGGGTAAGGTACTAGCAAACGTCTTATACCTTATATCTTGCAATGATATTTGTAATATATCCTATTCAGATCAACAGAGAAATTTTGTAGATAAATGGCAGTATAGATATAGATATAAATATAGAGATGCCTTTAAGAGCGTCTACTAGAAAGATGATAAATCCAGAAACTCAAACCCATTGTCAACAAGACGGAAGTAGCAAACACATAGAGTCCATAATGGACTTCAACTTTGGCTAGTACCCCCAATTTTACAGAGACCAATAAAAGTGCAACGACAAAAACATCCAGCATTGACCACTTTCCAATGGTTTCAATGACATGAAGCGCCTTATCAAGAAAGGAGTTTTTTGCATAATCCAGATTTAAAATTAACAGTAAACTGGCTATTTTAATGGCAGGTATACATAAACTGAAAATACCAATAATAAAGAATAAAAACCATTCTTTTTGCTCGAATAGTCCACCTATCGTAGAAACAAGAGAAACTGTATTTTCAAAGAAGTACATTTTCTCCAAAGTGATTAATGGGGCTGTGACACCTATGATCAGTGATGCTAACGCTAGCATTAATAATAAGTTAATGACTATCGCTTGTCTGGGGAAAACCCTAATTAAAGATTTCATATATTTAATATCCACGACTCATATTTATTGATAATATCCATAAGCATAACAACAAACTATACCAATAATTTAAAAACACTACTTGAATCAATAACAACAATAGATAATGATATTTATATTCGTTATTTCAAGTATTACGTATAAAAATCATACAAAGTGACATTACAAAACAATAGGAATTAATACTGTGCTAAAAACTTACCACACTCACGTAGAAGAACGTGCGAAACAAGGGATACCACCTGAACCTTTAAGTGCAACACAAACAGCACAACTCGTGGAGCTATTAAAAGCTCCTGCACAAGGGACAGAAGAAGAGTTACTCGATCTAATTACAAATCGTGTTCCTGCGGGTGTTGACGATGCTGCTTATGTGAAAGCAGGCTTTTTAACAGCACTTACCAATGGAGAGGCAAAGTCTCCTTTGATTACTCCTGAGGAAGCGATAAAACTACTGGGTACGATGCTCGGTGGTTACAATATTGAAGCTTTAATTACTGCATTAAAAGATGATGCACTTGCCTCTGTTGCGGTCGAAGCTTTATCAAAAACGTTACTGATGTTTGATGCCTTTCATGATGTTAAAGATTTAGCCGAGTCTGGCAATGAACATGCATCAAGCGTCATCCAATCATGGGCGGATGCAGAGTGGTTTACATCACGTCCTAAATTAGCGGATAAAATTACCGTAACGGTTTTTAAAGTGCCAGGAGAAACCAATACGGATGATTTATCCCCTGCACCTGATGCTTGGTCTCGCCCAGATATTCCTTTGCACGCATTGGCTATGTTGAAAATGCCGCGTCCTGATTTTACTGAAACACCGTTACAAGATTTAGAAAAGCTCAAAGAAAAAGGTTTTCCTGTGGCTTATGTTGGGGATGTAGTTGGAACAGGCTCATCACGTAAGTCAGGCACAAATTCGGTATTATGGCATATGGGAAATGATATTCCATTTATTCCAAATAAGCGTGATGGCGGTTATTGTTTTGGAAATAAAATTGCACCTATCTTCTTTAACACCATGGAAGATGCAGGTGCATTGCCGATAGAAATGGATGTTTCTAAAATGGAAATGGGTGATGTTATTGATGTTTATCCTTTTAAAGGTGTGGCTAAAAGACATGATACGGATGAAATCATTGCACGTTTTGAATTAAATACGCCTGTGTTAGTGGATGAAGTTCAAGCAGGCGGAAGAATTCCTTTAATTATAGGTCGCGGTTTATCAGAGCGAGCCAGAGAGGTATTAGGTCTTGGTGCAAGTGATTTATTTGCTAAGCCTATTGAACCTGAAACAAGTGATAAAGGCTATACACTTGCGCAAAAGATGGTAGGCAAAGCCTGTGGTCTGGAAGGTGTTAGACCAGGACAATATTGTGAACCAAAAATGACCACAGTGGGTTCACAAGATACCACGGGACCAATGACACGCGATGAGTTAAAAGACCTTGCCTGTTTAGGTTTCTCAGCAGATTTAACCATGCAGTCATTTTGTCATACTGCTGCTTATCCGCGTCCTATCGATATTGATACCCAACACACATTGCCAGATTTTATTATGAATCGCGGTGGTGTTTCACTTAAAGCAGGGGATGGGATTATACATTCTTGGTTAAATCGCATGCTATTACCCGATACCGTTGGAACAGGTGGCGACTCTCATACTCGATTTCCAATCGGAATATCATTTCCAGCAGGTTCTGGTTTAGTTGCTTTTGCCGCGGCGACCGGTGTTATGCCTTTAGATATGCCAGAGTCTATTCTGGTGCGTTTTAGTGGCACGATGCAGCCAGGCATTACCTTACGTGACTTAGTGAATGCGATACCTTACGCGGCGATTCAACAAGGCTTATTAACCGTTGAAAAATCAGGAAAAATTAATGCTTACAGTGGACGTGTGTTGGAAATTGAAGGTTTACCTGATCTTAAAGTAGAGCAGGCATTTGAATTGTCAGATTCTGCGGCTGAGCGATCAGCTGCTGCCTGTTCGATTAAACTCAATAAAGAGCCGATCATTGAATATCTGAACTCAAATATTGTCATGTTGAAATGGATGATTTCAGAAGGTTATGGCGATGAACGCACTATTGCCAGACGAATAAAATCTATGCAGGATTGGATTGCTAACCCTGAACTAATGAGCGCCGATAGTGATGCAGAATATGCTGAAATTATCGAAATCAATATGGATGACATCAAAGAGCCATTACTTGCCTGTCCTAATGATCCTGATGATGTAAAACCATTATCTGAAGTTGCGGGTGTAAAAGTGGATGAAGTCTTTATCGGCTCTTGTATGACTAATATCGGTCACTTTAGAGCCGCAGGTAAATTGCTTGAAAAAGCAGATACGACCATTCCAACGCGCATGTGGATAGTGCCTCCAACAAAAATGGATGAACGCCAGCTTATGGAAGAAGGCTATTACAGTATCTTTGGGAAAGCGGGTGCACGCACAGAAATGCCCGGCTGTTCTTTATGTATGGGTAATCAGGCTCGGGTGGTTGCTGGCTCTACTGTGGTTTCTACATCAACCAGAAACTTTCCTAATCGTCTAGGTGATGGTGCTAATGTTTATTTAAGCTCAGCAGAGTTAGCTGCTGTTGCTGCTTTAACGGGGAAACTACCAACAGTCGAAGAATACATGAAATATGCGAGTGAATTAGATACACTTTCTGAGGACATCTATCGATACTTGAACTTTGATGAAATAGATAGTTTTATAGATTCTGCAAAAAAAGTTGAATCTCGTTTACAAGACATACCTGTAGTAACAACTTAAATTAAGGGCATTAACAATAATGAAAGCAAATGAAAATCCCTATGGCGTGGCGCCAAATTCTGAAACTGGGCAACAGGTTCAGTTTGCGCCTGTTAAAAATAATGGCTTAGCCATTACGACACTAATCCTTGGTATATTGTCTTTGATATTTTGGTTTTTTACCGCAATTCCTGGTGTTATTACAGGGCATATGGCACTTTCAAGGATTAAGAAAAATCCAGAAGAAAATGAAGGCGGTACGATGGCTATTATTGGATTAGGTTTAAACTATATTATGCTTCTAATTACAATAGTACTCGTTGTTTGGGTTGTTTATATGATATCTACATTTCCTGGATTTAGTGATACATTTAAGGAAGAGTTCACGAAAGGATTATCAGGGTAATACTAGAATCAAAACGATAATCTTCAAAAAAAGGCGTGGGTGCCATTGGGCTGTTTAGTTTCAATGGCTAAAACAACGTCATTGGCACTTTCAATTTGTGCCTTCCTTTTCTTAATAGTCCGAGCATTAATGTATCATTTGCCTTATGCGTTTCGATGATATCTAAAAAGTCATTCACATCTTCAACGAGCTTACCGTCAATAGTTTGAATAATATCGCCTAACACCAAATCGCCCTCAATCATCTTAGACCCTTGTAAGCCTGCTTTACTGGCAGGTGAGCGATTTTCTACTTCTAAAATTAATAAGCCTTTAATACCCAGCTCTTTATTCAAAAGTTTGTTAGCTGTGTCATTTGCTGAAATGCCAATATGGGGTCGCACATAGCGCCCATGTTTAATGAGATTGGGTACAACACGGTTAACCTTGTCCACTGGAATTGAAAACCCGATACCCGCAGAAGCCCCTGAAGGGCTGTAAATAGCGACATTCATGCCGATTAAACGTCCTGCACTATCCAGTAATGGACCACCTGAGTTACCGGGATTAATCGCCGCATCGGTTTGAATTAGATCATCCATATCCAGTGTTTTATTTTTAATGGTACGACCTAACGCTGAAATTATTCCTGTGGTCAAGGTGTGATCTAGTCCAAAAGGATTGCCGATAGCGAAGACTTTTTGACCTACGATTAGATTTTTACTAGAGCCCGGTTGAATAGGTCTCGGTAGGTTTTTAATCCCCACTAATTTTAGTACCGCGATATCATGTCGTTTACTTTTGCCAATAACACGCGCGGTATAGGTTTTTTTATTATCCAAACGCACTTTAGCGGTTTTATGATTTCCAATAACATGGGCATTGGTAATAATATGCCCCTGCTTATCCCAAAGGAAACCTGTGCCTGTACCGCTGGGAATTTCTCGAACATCGCGAGTCCACATATTAACCACACGTTTAACCGTGGAGATATAAACCACGGATGGATTATTGTGTCGGAAAATCGAGATGGTGCCTTTTTCTTCTGGTGTGAGGTCAGCTCGGTTAGCAATATTTATATTTTCACCAGAATCAGCTAACAGTATTTTTGCACCGAATAGGGTCAATGCACTGAAGCCAATTATGAATAAAAATTTATAGAAAGGGGTACTGTTAGCTGTTTTTAAATTAAACATATCGTTGTTAATTCCTAGTTTCTCCGCAATTTATGACAACATCATGAAGAAGATAGTTGCAAAAAAGCGTATATCAAGTATAAACCTAATTTCCTTGGTTATCCGATAAGCACTAAAAATTAATGAAATTTATTCCCAGTAAAATCCCTGAAGTTATCCTCATTGAGCCAGCCGTTTTTGGTGATCATCGTGGTTTTTTTATGGAAACATGGCAGAGCAAGAACTTTGCTGAAAATGGTATTGATGTTGAATTTGTACAAGATAATCACAGTAAATCATCACAAGGTATTTTACGTGGTTTGCATTATCAAGTTGAACAAACTCAAGGTAAATTAGTGCGTGTGGTTGAAGGTGCCGTATTCGATGTTGCTGTTGATATGCGCGAAAGCTCAGCTACTTTTGGACAGTGGGTTGGCTATGAGCTATCGGCTGAAAATAAAAATATGCTGTGGGTACCGCCAGGATTCGCACATGGTTTTTATGTAAAGAGTGAATCGGCAGAGTTCGTTTATAAATGCACAGATTACTATGCACCAGAACATGAACGCAGCTTGCTTTGGAATGATGCAGAGCTTGCCATTGATTGGCAGTTAGTTGATGACAAAGATCCGATTCTTTCTGAAAAAGACAAAGATGCTGCGACCTTTGCAGCTGCGGAGAAATTTGCATGAAGCAGGTGCTAATTACAGGTGGAAACGGTCAACTAGGGCATGAATTACAACGCACTGTGCTACAAGGTTACAGCTGTGTTTCTACAGATGTAGACGCGTTAGATATTACCGATAGCGGTGCTGTGAATGACTTTGTAGCTAAGCTAAAACCTGATGTAATTATCAATGCAGCTGCTTACACTGCTGTCGATAAAGCCGAAGAAGAAGCAGCACTTGCCACTGCCATTAACACCACAGGCGCCGCAAATTTAGCACAAACGTGTAAAGATAGTCAGATTCAGTTTATGCAAATATCCACTGACTTTGTGTTTGATGGTAAAGCACATACGCCATATCCTGTCGATGCTGAGGCATTACCCGATGGCATGTATGGCAAAACCAAACAAGAGGGTGATGTTTTAGTACAAAAAATACTCGGTGATGATACCTTTATCATCCGCACCTCATGGTTATATTCAGCCCATGGCAATAACTTTGTAAAAACCATGTTGCGTTTTATGAAGGAGCGCGATGAATTGGGTATTATTGCGGATCAAATTGGCACGCCGACTTGGGCGAATTCATTGGCTCAAGCTGTTTGGCAAGCGATTGAAAATAATGTCAAAGGCATTCACCATTGGAGTGATGCCGGTGTTGCTAGTTGGTATGACTTTGCCTATGCGATTATGGAAGAGGGCGTGGCACTGGGGATTTTGGATAAAGCAATCACTATCAATGCTATTACTACAGCTGATTATCCGACACCAGCCAGCCGACCTTGTTATAGTGTCATGGATAAAACCACCACATGGAAAGCATTGGGAATGAAAAGTGAACATTGGCGCGTGGCTTTAAGACAAATGATGAAGGAACTGGTTTAATCCCTTGAGATCTAGTTTTAAAATAATTTAAATGGCACCCCCGCCTTTTTTACAAGATTGAGAAAAGCCAATTATGTAAAAAAGGTGGGGGTGCCAAAGACAATGAGTGTTATATATATGAGAAGACTTTTAGTAACAGGCGGAGCGGGTTTTATCGGTGCAAATTTTGTGTATTACTGGATGCGAACTCACCCAGAAGATCATATGGTGGTTCTCGATGCGCTAACCTATGCGGGTAATGAGCCCAGCCTCGATGCACTTAAAGACAAGCCAAACTTTAAATTTGTTAAAGGAAGCATTGCTGATCAAGCTTTAGTAGAAAAACTATTGGTTGATGAAGACCTCGATACGATTGTCAACTTCGCCGCAGAAAGTCATGTAGATCGTTCAATTTCTGGTCCTGATATTTTTCTCGAAACCAATATTATTGGCACCCACAATATTTTAAA
The DNA here is from genome assembly GCA_036478745.1 of Cocleimonas sp. GTDB lineage: Bacteria > Pseudomonadota > Gammaproteobacteria > Thiotrichales > Thiotrichaceae > Cocleimonas. The sequence continues at coordinate 148,969 of JAZGEM010000003.1, read as the reverse complement.
AGCTGCGCGTAGTGTCTGGATTGAAAACAAAGAAACAGCAAAGCCAAACCATCGCTTTCATCATGTCTCAACGGATGAAGTTTATGGCGAGCTAGATGATGACTCACCAGGATTTACAGAAGATCATGTGTATGCACCAAACTCGCCCTATTCAGCCAGCAAGGCATCATCAGATCATATCGTGCGCGCCTATCATCACACCTTTGGACTAAACGTAACAACCACCAACTGCTCCAATAACTATGGCCCATTTCAATATCCTGAGAAACTGATTCCACTGTTTTTAAGTAATATCCTACGCAATAAACCCTTACCGGTTTACGGCACTGGCAAAAACGTACGTGATTGGTTATATGTCGATGACCATGCGCGTGGCATCGATCTGATTTTAGATAAAGGCAAAGTTGGCGAGATATACAATATCGGTGGCAATAATGAGTGGAATAATCTGGATATTATCCATCTCCTTTGTGAAGACATGGACAGACGTTTTGCTGAAAACCCAGAACTCGCCAAACAATATCCAGAAGCCGCCCCAGCCAATGGTAAAAAATCAGCCGACCTCATCACCTTCGTAGAAGACAGAGCAGGGCACGATTGGCGCTATGCAATAGATGCTAGCAAATTTAAAAAAGAGTTGGGCTATGAACCACAAGAAACCTTTGAGACGGGTATTTTAAAAACCATCGATTGGTATCTGGATAATGAAGACTGGTGGCGACCTTTGTTGATTAGCTAACCGTGGATAATTAAAGCACGCCCCAATCTTCAAAAAAAGGCGGGGGTGCCATATCAAAATGAAAGGGTACGTTTAACCGCATCCTGCCAACCCTGTTGTTTTTTCTGTCGTGTTTTTGAATCCATTTTGGGTTGAAACTGCTTATCCATTTTCCAGTCCTGTGAAAAGCCATTTGCATCTTTCCAAACGCCTGCATAGCTTCCCGCTAACCAAGCTGCTCCGAGTGCGGTGGTTTCTAAGACCTTGGGTCTATCAATCTTTGCATCCAATATATTAGCTAGATATTGCATCGTCCAATCACTGACTGTCATGCCACCATCGACACGTAGCAAGGTCTTTTGCTTATGAGTTACTTCTACTTTTTGCCAGTCATCTTGCATTGCTTTTAATAGGTCAGCTGTTTGATAACAGACGGACTCCAAAGTGGCGCGGGCTATTTCATTAGGCCCAGATGATCGTGTTAGTCCACAGATGAGCGCTTTAGCTTCTGCATCCCAATGAGGCGCGCCTAACCCTGTAAAGGCGGGGACTAGATAGACTTCTTGTTCAGGGTCTGAGGCTTTTGCCATGTCATCGCATTGGCTGGCTTTTTGGATAATTCCAAGACCATCGCGTAACCATTGCACTGCTGCGCCTGCCATAAAAATGGAGCCTTCTAATGCGTAGGTGGTTTTTCCGTTTAAACGATAGGCTAGGGTGGTTAATAAACGGTTCGATGAGGGTACAAACTGTTTGCCTGTATTTAGCATGATAAAACAACCCGTACCATAGGTTGATTTCACCATGCCAGGTTTAAAACACGCTTGCCCGATGGTGGCGGCGTGTTGATCTCCTGCGATACCGTAGATAGGAATTTCTGATCCAAAGCAGCTTGCATCAGCTACGCCGAAATCTGCTGCGCAATCAAGAACGTCTGGGAGAATGTTGGCAGGTACGTTTAAAATGTCTAACAGCTTTTGATCCCATTGCTGTGTTTTGAGATTAAAGAGTAATGTGCGTGATGCATTAGTCGCATCCGTTGCATGGACTTTGCCTTTAGTAAGATTCCATAAGAGCCAGCAATCAATTGTACCAAAAAGTAAATCTCCCGCTGCGGCTTTAGAGCGTGCCCCTTCAATATTATCCAGTAGCCAGTTAATTTTAGTGCCTGAAAAATAAGGGTCTAGCAATAAGCCGGTTGATTCTGAAATGCGCTTTTCATGCCCAGCTTGTTTGAGGCTCTGGCAATAGTCACTGGTGCGCCTATCCTGCCAAACTATGGCGTTATAGATAGGCTTGCCTGTGTTTTTATCCCACAAAACAGTGGTCTCACGTTGATTGGTAATACCGATGGCGGTGATATCTTTACTCGTTAATCCTGCCGCTTTAATTGCAAGGCGAGCTGTTTCAATACAGCTATTTAATATTTCTTCTGGATTGTGCTCAACCCATGCAGGCTTTGGGTATATTTGTTCAATTTCCTGTTGGGCAATGCCACAAATGGCATAATTTTCATCGAAAATGATAGAACGTGTGGAGGAAGTACCTTGATCAATCGCTAGAATATAATGGCTCATAGGTTTTATTATAGGACAGCTCTATAGGAGATACTGTTACTCATACTTGTTATTCGAATTGTTTAAAAAGGGTGGGGGTGCCATTGTAGCCGTGGCGTGTGTCACTTTAATTCAAAATCAACAATAATCGGTAAATGATCACTCGCAATTCTAGATAACTTAAAACGGCAGCGTTTAGCTGATATGAGTTTTAAGCCACCCCGGTAATAGATGCGATCCAGTCTTCCTTGGGGTGCAAAAGATGGAAAGGTTTGAAGGCTTTTGCTAATACCTTTTGAATTTTTTAGATTGGTTGCACATTGAAAGCCAAAGCCTTCGATAAATAGAGCGCGGAGCAGTGATCGCCAGTCATTAAAGTCACCGCCAATCATGCAGGAAGTTTGTTTGTCTAAGGCTTCATATTCTTTACAGCGAAATAAAATACCAGCCTGTTTTTGACGTTCTTTTGCGGATAAGCCTAGATGTAAGTTAAAAACTTCTAGTAGGTGCTCGCCATTATTGACGTCAATACTGGTGTGTTGGCATCCGCGACGTTTGCGTTTACCAACGGTTAAGTCAATATTGCGCTCTCGTATAATTGGAAATCGACTCAGTGTTGCATTGCCATAATGTCCTTTTCGCAAGGTCACGTTATGCCCCATAGCGTAGAAGGGATAATCAAGCGCATCGGCTAATTCTTTTGCCAGTTTTAGCTCGCGTGAACGGGGTACGCCTTCATCCACTTCCTGGAGCAGAACAATATCTGCATCATGGCTACGCAAGATTTCAATGATTCGCTCGGGAGCAAAACGTCTATCTATTCCAATGGCGCGATGGATATTGTAGCTAACAACTCGAATCTTCATTCAGCATTATCCCTCTTTCATCTCGCTTCTATCTCTTAAATTCTATTGTAATAATAAAAAAGCACCTTATATTGTACGTCTAGTCAGGAGCTGTGAGTTAAAAATATATCCACAGTGATACTCAGTTTAAGAGATCACTTAATCAGTATAGTGTAGAATCCCTGCCAAATAAGTATAAGCATGTTTTAGGAGAAAGCACATGTCTGAAGTCACACGCGATCAAATTGATAGTATTTTAAAAAGTATTGACGATAAGTATCTTGAAAAAGATATCGTTTCTGCAAATTTTATTAAAGATGTTAATATCAAAGGCGATACGGTATTTGTTCGTATTGAACAAAACTATCCATCGGGTTCTTATCGTGAAGAATTAGCCGCCGAAGTAAAAGCTAAATTAGAGGCAGATTCAGCGGTTCAAAAAGCTGAAGTTACTGTTGAACAAAAGGTGACTGCGCATACGGTACAAAAAAGTTTAAAACGCATTGATGGTATTAAAAATATTATTGCAGTGGCATCAGGTAAAGGCGGTGTAGGTAAATCAACCACTTCTGTCAACTTAGCGCTTGCGTTAGTAGCAGATGGCGCGACAGTGGGTATGTTAGATGCGGATATTTACGGTCCAAGTCAGCCACGCATGTTAGGCATTAGTGGTAGCCCAGAATCAGAAGACGGCAAAACATTAGAACCGATGACGAATTACGGCATTAAAGCGATGTCGATTGGCTTCTTAGTTGAAGAAGATACGCCAATGATCTGGCGTGGCCCAATGGTGACTCAGGCATTAGAGCAGTTACTGAATGATACAAACTGGGGTGATCTTGACTACTTGATCGTTGATTTACCGCCAGGAACAGGCGATACCCAGTTAACCCTTTCTCAAAAAATTCCCGTTAGTGGCGCAGTTATTGTTACGACACCTCAAGATATTGCATTATTAGATGCACGCAAAGGATTGAAGATGTTTGAGAAAGTTGAGGTTCCTGTACTCGGCGTTGTTGAAAATATGAGTATTCATATCTGTAGTGAATGTGGTCATGCTGAGCATATTTTTGGTGAAGGTGGTGGTAAGCGAATGGCAGATGAGTCAGATGTTAGCTATCTTGGTGCATTACCATTAGATTTAACGATCTGTCAGCAAGCCGATGAAGGTAAACCTACTGTTGTGGCTGAGCCAGATAGCAGAAATACGGAGTTATATAAAGATATCTCACGTAAAATGGCTGCGAAGCTTGCACAACAGGGCAAGGATTACAGCACTAAATTCCCTAATATTGTTATTCAAAATACTTAGGAAATTCATTAGCTAAGTCACGTTATTTATATTATTTTGTAATAACGTGACTTAGGTTTTACTTTTTTTGACTAATTGTAAGTGCTGTTTTGAAACTAATGACCTCTTTCTATAGCTTGGTCAATTAATTCTTTGTATATATTCCGAGCCATATCATCTAAAATATTACCTCGGGCTTTTTCACAAGGGATAATTAAATGAACACACTTTTTAGTTTGCAAAATATACAATGGCACCCCCCCCTTTTTTCAACAATTGTAACAACGACTAAAGCAGCGCTTCTGCGTACTAGGCTTGGTTCTAGTTTTCTCTTCATTAGCGCATTTTTATTACTACTATCCTTAACTTCTTGTTCTTCAAGTGGTATCAAAGGCATTGTAGAACCTCCTAAAATACAAGTTCACAAAGTAGAGATGGGTAGCTTCAATCTAAGTGGTGGTAATGCGACCTTTATTTTAGATATCACTAACCCGAATAATTTTTCAATTCCTTTGAATGGTTTTAACTACGGTTTAAAACTGAATGGGGTTGAGGTAGCCAAAGGTGTTAAAGAACATAAAGTGACAATTCGTGGAGGACAATCTTATAAAATGGCTGTGCCACTTTCTTTTAGTTTCACGAATATGGTTCAAATGTTGCCTGACCTTTTACGCAGTAGAAAATTGAATTATGATGTCGGTGGTTCCGTGCACCTACCTTGGTTTAATATCCCATTTAATCGCAGTGGTAGTGCTAATTTAAGATAATTTAGTGCTCTTTGGTCCTATTCTAGTAACAGCCTAACCTTCAAATAAGCATTCTAAGATAATAAAATATGAGTATAAAGTCAGATAAATGGATCCGTAAAATGGCGGAACAAGAAGGCATGATCGAACCTTTTGAAGCGGGTCAAATGCGACATCGTGAAGTCAATGGCGAACAGCAACGCATCGTTTCTTATGGTACTTCAAGTTATGGCTATGATGTTCGTTGTGCAGATGAGTTTAAAATATTTACCAATATCAACTCTGCTATTGTTGACCCGAAAGCCTTTGATGAAAATAGTTTCGTTGATGTGCAATCGGATGTTTGTATTATTCCACCAAACTCATTTGCTTTAGCCAGAACGGTTGAATATTTTAAAATTCCGCGAAGTGTACTGACCATTTGTTTAGGTAAATCAACCTATGCACGTTGTGGCATCATAGTGAATGTAACGCCGTTAGAACCTGAATGGGAAGGACATGTGACTTTGGAGTTTTCAAACACATCCCCATTACCTGCTAAAATATATGCCAATGAAGGTGTTGCTCAGATGTTATTTTTTGAGTCAGATGATCCCTGTGAAACTTCCTATAAAGATCGCGGTGGAAAGTACCAAGGGCAACGTGGCGTAACGCTACCAAAAACGTAAGAGAATAAACAAAATGAATTCAGAAAAAGTAACCTTTGCATTTTTTATCGTATTGGCATTGACCTTAAACTTTGGTTTTTTTATTGGCGAAATGACAGATCCAGATCAACACCATGTTTTTGAGCTTTTTGCGGCCATCGTAGTGAGTCTAATTTCTACCGTTTTAAAAGTAGGTGATCGTTCTCATTTAGGGGCTGTTTTTCTGGCAACCTCTCTTGTTGCAGATTTACAGCTTGTAGCAGCGGCTGTTGTTTGGGGTATGACGACTAGTGTATTTAGTGGTACCTTAGAAGGTGCTGCGTTATCAACCGTTGTTTCATTATCAGGTGGAGCATTGTTGGCAAATCTTATCTCTGTGGTTTTACTTGTCTCTGATACCATTACAGTTCGAAAGTAATATTCACACGTGCGTAATCCGATATACACATTATTTAGGAGGCTACGTTCTCCTTTAATTGTACTGATTTTAGTCTATGCAGTTTCGATTATAGGTTTTGTTCTAATCCCGGGGATTGATGATAAAGGACAACATTGGGATATGTCCTTTTTCCATGCATTTTATTTCGTAAGCTTTATGGGAACAACCATTGGCTTTGGTGAAATACCCTATGCCTTTACCGATGCACAACGCTTCTGGGCATTAGTAACCATGTATGCAACGGTTATATCGTGGTTATATGGCATTGGTGTGATGCTGAGTGTTTTTCAAGATCCACTGTTTTTAAATCAGCTTAAGAAAAATACCTTGAGAAGGCGTATTAAAAACATCCGTGAACCTTTTTATATTATTTGTGGTTATGGTGATACAGGTTCACAGCTTTCACGGCTTTTATCTAAAGAAGGGATTTTATCGGTCATCGTAGATCCCGATGCAGAGCGTATTAATGAGCTAGAAGATGAAGATTTTCTAGTTAGACCACTTAGCCTTTGTGCAGATGCTTCACAGTCAGAAGTGTTGCAAATGGCGGGTATCGAGCATACCTGGTGTAAGGGAATAATTACCATAGCGAATGATGATAATGTCAATTTAACGGTAGCGATTGTCGCACAAATTCTTAATCCTGATTTACGATTGATTGCTCGCGCTGAAACACCAGAGGCAGAATCCAATATCTTATCTTTTGGTGCGAATGAGGTAATTAACCCTTTTGAAACTTTCTCCTCACGTTTAGCATTAGCGTTTAAATCCCCAAGTTTATATTGTCTTTATGATTGGATGACAGGCGAATCTGGCACCCTAATGAAAGAGCCGCCATGTTTAGCTGATGAGGGTTTATGGATTATCTGTGGTTTTGGCAGATTTGGACGTTCGCTCTATGATCATTTAGATGACGAGGGTGTAAGGCTCAAAATTATCGAAGCAGATCGAAGCCAAAGAGATATACCGTCAGGCTCTATCATCGGAAGGGCAACAGAAGCTCCGACGTTAAAAAAAGCAGGAATTGAAGAAGCAGTAGGCATTATTGCAGGCAGTGATAATGATGCAAATAATCTATCCATTATTTTAACGGCATCTGAACTTAACCCAGATATTTATCGCGTTATTAGGCAAAGCAGTGATAAAAATGAACATTTATTTGAAAATTCTCACCACGAAATGTTAATGCACCGTGGCAGCATAATATCCAATACTATATTTGCCTTTATTCGCACCCCAATGTTAGGTGACTTTTTACGCATCGTGTCTCGTTTTAACAAAGATCGAGCTAATGAATTAGTCAGTAAACTGATTGCTGTGGTCGAAGACGATGAGCCAAAACTATGGGAATTCTCTGTAACATCAGAACAAAGCCCAGCGCTTTATGAAATGATACAAAAACAAAAGGTACTCGTAGGCGATATATTCCAAGGCATTACGCAGTACGGCTCAAATCAAAGAGATAAACCCCTTTCCGCCTTGCCGCTATTCCTCAAAAGAGGTAAGAGTAATGTACTGCTACCTGAGAATGACCGACCCATACGTGCTGGTGACAGAATCCTAATGTGCGGAACACGACAGGCGCAGCATCAAATGAACCGCGTGTTGACGAATATTCAGATATTGAAAAATGTTTTGTATGGTAAGGAAGTCTCTAATAGTTTATTTTGGAAATGGTTGAATAATAGGAAGGCGGTACGAAATAGTTAGCTGCTTGCTTGCTGTATTTTGCAGAGTCGTTGATGCGTACAATGTTGCAAAAAGATGGGGGTGCCATTCTTCTGTAAAAACAAGCGTAAGCGTTTGTTTTTATTGACCACAAAGTGCTACTATTTGGACTGTATTTAAATCACTTGAAATTCTTGTAACTTTATGAATAATAAAAGAAAAGTATCAGTTTTATTTGTTTGCATGGGCAATATTTGTCGTTCACCAACGGCTGAGGGTGTTTTTCGCCATGTCGTGAATGAGCAAAATATGAGTGATCAGATATCAATAGACTCCGCTGGCACTCATGCTTATCATATCGGCGAGCAACCCGATTCACGCTCACAGTCAACGGCTAGGAATCATGGTGTTGATTTATCCAATCAACGTGCCCGTAAAGCATTAAGTGAAGACTTTGATAAATTTGAATATGTGATTGCAATGGATCGTTCAAATTATGAGAATTTGAAGCAGATTTGCAGTGCCGAACAAACTGCAAAGTTACACTTGTTTATGGAATTTGCTAGCGACTGGGATAACCCAGAAGTACCAGATCCGTACTATGGTGAAGGTGATGGGTTTGAGCGTGTGTTTGATATGGTGCAAGCGGCTTCTGAAGGGTTGCTTGCACATATTATGAGTAATGATTTAGATGTTTAGTAACACGGGTTATTGAAAGTACAGATAACAAACCTAATCTGTTAGTTATCTGTACTTATATACTTCTATATGGGTTGCAGAGAATAATTACTCTTTAGTACTACCATCCTTCTTTTCAACAGTATCAGCTTTAGTTGTGCTTGCTATTTTTTCTTTTGTGGCAACGCTTTTACTGGCTGTTGTCGTTTTTTTAGGTTTATCTTCTTTAGCCTGAGTCTTCTTAGCCGCTGGCTTTTTTTCAGTTGTTTTGCTAGGTGTTGTAGTTTTGGTTTTTACGGGCTCTTTTTTCTCTTTAGTAGCAGAAGAAACTGACTTTGTTTCTTTTGTCGTTTTAGTAGAAGCACTCGACTCTTTATTGTTTTCAGCTGGTTTCGCACCTTTCTTTGCAGTAACTGCTTTAGTAGTTTTCGCTTTAGTGGGCTCTGCCTTAGCGGTACTTTTTCTTCGTGTCGTTGTTGTTGCGGGTTTAGGTTTAGTTGAAGGCACGGAAGTTTTCGGAGGTGACGATGCTGGAATACTGGCCTTTGCTTTAGTTTTTTCTGGAGATTTTGTTTCTTTTTTGACAGGTGTAGATGTCTTTTTATCTACTTTACTTTTATCAGTAGTTGAAATTTTGCTTGTTGTAGTGGTCGTCGTAGTTGTAGTCTTCGCACTCTCTTTCGTAGTAGCACTGCTCTTTTCTTGTGCTGGAGCTTGTTTTTTAACTGGGTTAACAGACTGGGTATCGTTTGATTTTGTTTTACTTTCGGTCTTGGTTGTTGTGCCCTTAGATGCAGTAGTTTTACTTTTGGTATCATTGGCTACATCTGACTTTGTTTTTGATGGTGATTGAGATTTACTATCTGATTGTTTAGATGTGGCAGTTTTCTCGCTTTTTGTTGTCTTTGCGCTAGTCGTTTTTGTCGTTGCAGGTTTTTGACTGCTCTTGGGCGAAGCTGGAATTTTAACTTCGATAGGTGTCATATCCTTTACGGCTGTTTCTACTTCTTGTTTTGGTGCACTATGTTTTTTGTTATTTGATCTATTTGTATCGTTGGTTCTATTCCTATTATTATTGGTTCTTGGTTTATTTTGACCCTTAGGAGCTTGTGGCTTTTTATTATGTTCAGGCTTTTTCTGTGACATTTGCTTATTGTCATTTTGATTATTAGATTGTTGCTTATCAGTATTTGATTGCTGTTGATTTTTGTTAGGGTTTTGATTCTTAGGCTGCGTACTTTTATTACGGTTGTTTTGATTACGCGTGTTTTTATTTCGATTTTGATTTTGATTTTGATTTTTATTCTGCGAACCACGTCTGTTATTATTGTTTCTCGTATTGTTATTTCTTGAACGATTGTTTTGGTTATTCTGGTTTCTATTGTTATTTGGACGTGCTCTTGGTTTCGGTTTTTCCTCAGGTTCTTCTACTTTCTTATTTCCAAATAAAGCACCAAAAATTCGAGTGACAATACCAGGATTTTTAGTTTCTATAAGTGCCTGTGGTGCAGGGGCAGGAGTTGTCGGAGTCACATTGCTAACAACAGCAACATCAACAGTCTGTGAGCCTATTTCCTTGGTACTCTCTGGTTGAGCTTCAGGCGTTGTTACTTGTTTGTAACTTGTTACTGCACTGTCTTCTTCATCTTCTTTTTTGCGTCGCACTAATTCGTAGTGTGGTGTATCCATTTCAGGATTTGGAAGAACCGTTAACTGTAGATTATGACGAGCTTGAATTTCAGACAAAGACTGACGTTTTTCATTTAGTAGGAACGTGGCAACTTTTACGGGAACCTGAGTGACAACTTCAATAGTGCCGTCCTTCATGGCTTCTTCTTCCATTAAACGAAGTAATGAAAGTGCCATTGATTCAATACCACGAATAGTACCTTCACCACTACAGCGAGGACAGATAATCTGACTAGACTCACCGAGTGAAGGGCGTAGTCTCTGGCGAGACATTTCTAGAAGACCAAAACGTGATATTCGTGAAATTTGTACGCGTGCACGATCGACTTTTAATGCATCGCGCAATTGACGCTCAACCGCTCTTTGGTTCTTATTCGGTTGCATGTCGATAAAATCGATTACAACTAACCCACCAAGATCACGTAAACGTAGCTGTCTTGCAACTTCATCTGCTGCTTCTAAGTTATTATTAAGTGCAGTTTCTTCAATGCTACGACCTTTTGTAGCGCGTGCAGAGTTCACATCAATTGAGGTTAAAGCCTCAGTATGATCAATTACGATTGCTCCACCAGAAGGTAGGGTAACTTCACGTTGAAACGCTGATTCGATTTGGTGTTCTACTTGATAGCGACTGAATAGCGGTATTGTATCGGTATAATGATTTAATTTTTTGAGGTTATGAGGCATAACCGCATTGATAAAATCATGTGCTTGTTGGTAGACACGATCACTATCAATGATAATTTCACCTACATCTTGACGGAAGTAATCACGTAATGTACGAATAATGACATTGCTTTCTTGATAGAGTAATGCAGGTGCTTTGGTTTGCTCGTGTGCATCTTTAATAGCATTCCAAAGGGTTTTAAGGTAGTCCATATCCCACGTTAATTCTTCTAACTCACGACCAACGCCAGCGGTACGAACAATAGCGCCCATGCCCTCATCAAGGTCAAGCTGATCAAGAATTTCGCGGATTTTATTACGGTCTTCACCTTCGATACGACGTGAAACACCACCAGCTCGTGGGTTGTTTGGCATTAATACTAAATAGCGACCCGCAAGGCTAATTTGAGTTGTAAGTGCTGCGCCTTTGTTGCCGCGCTCTTCTTTATCGACCTGAATTAAGACTTCCTGGCCTTCTTTAACAACATCAGAAATGGAAGGGCGACCGCCTTTTTTCTTATCATGTTTTTTCTTTTTAGCTGGATCCCAAAACTCGCGTGAAATTTCTTTAAAAGGTAAGAAACCATGGCGATCTGCGCCATAGTTAACGAAAGCAGCCTCAAGACTAGGTTCTACTCGGGTGATAACACCTTTGTAAATATTGGCTTTTTTCTGAGCTCGGTAAGGGTGTTCGATATCAAGGTCATAGAGATATTGACCATCGACCATAGCCACTCTGATTTCTTCGGGTTGAGTTGCATTTATTAGAATTCTTTTCATTGGTATACGTTTCCTGTTTTTAGCTACTGGAATTTCCAGTAATACAGCTCACGCTTTGCCAATAGGCTAGTGTACTAAGGTAAATAAAATACCTAAGTATAATCGCATAATTAATACATGGGATTGTTAAGTCTATGATTTTTTGGTTATTTTTATATGGTGCAGAAAGCTTTTAAGCCTCTGGCAATCAAAGATTTAATCTGTTTTGTAAATTTTTTGTTTAAGCCCAGTTTGTACTATATACAGTTAGTTATGTTAATAACTAAAGATGGATTTAAGCCAGTTTACTGGTCATTAAATTCATCATATTCCTATTTGGCAAGGAGCTGTGTCCTTGTTTATATTCTTAAATGTGATATCTGTTTGTCATTTCGACCAGATAACACTGCTATATATTCAAGTTAAAAAAGTAACTTGAATAAGTAATCGTTGTGGTATGTAGTTTAAAACTAACATAACGACAAATAATTATACAGAATAGGTTGATTTTCTTCAATATATATTTGTTATCAGTGTAAACTTTATATAATGACATCGAATACTACAAAGAGGCAATCAGTACGCTTCGTTACAATTGACAGTTCTTCAGAAGGTCAACGTATTGATAATTTTCTTATGCGTGAGTTAAAAAATACGCCTCGTTCGTATATTTATCGAATCATTCGAAAAGGCGAAGTACGGGTTAATAAAAAACGCACTAAACCTGTTTATAAGCTTAAATTGCATGACATGGTTAGAATTCCCCCTGTCTTTCTCCCTGATAAGAACGAACCTCCAAAGGCCCCACAGTCTTTACTAAAACTATTGGAAGAAGCTATTGTTAGTGAAGATGATGATCTTATCTTCATCAATAAACCTTCAGGTTTGGCTGTTCATGGTGGCTCTGGATTAAAGTTTGGCTTAATTGAAAGTTTTAGACAATTGCGTCCAGATTTAACGTTTGTTGAGTTGGTTCATCGGCTTGATAAAGAAACTAGCGGTATCGTTATGCTAGCTAAAAATCGTAAAGCTTTATTAGATTTACATGAAATGCTAAAAGGATCCGGTATCAACAAGTACTATCAAACACTGGTGCTTGGAAAATGGCAAGGTGATGTAAAACGTATAGAAAATAAATTACAAATAAAGCGTGGACAACAAAAAAAAGTACGTGTTCTTGAGGATTCAAATGCGGTGGGGAAACATGCTGAAAGTATTTTTACACCTATACAACGCTATAAAAACTATTCCTTACTTAAAGTTGAATTGCTTACTGGTCGAATGCATCAAATTCGTACCCAATTAGCTGAATTGAATCACCCTGTTTTGGGGGATTCTAAATATGGAAATTTTTCTGAAAATCGTGAAGCTAAAAAATCATTAAAACTTAAACGCTTATTTTTGCACGCCTATCACCTTGATTTCGTACTACAATCTAGTGGTAAGTATTATAAAATAGACATACCGCTAGCAGAAGATCTAAAGGTAGTACTGAATAACGTGGTTTAAACTCTGTAAGACCTAAGTTTGTTTTCATTGCTTTTTTATGTTTATTGAAAGTAATCAATGATTGAAATACTTAATAATTTTTGAGCAGCGGTCATCAGTTTACTGATGATGAGAACTTGCAACGATTTCGTTTTGGGTTCTTAAATGTTCTTATGGTGATATTTTTGAAAAAGCCACATTGTTTTACGTTATTAGCAGTGCGGTGGCAATTTATCTATTAAGAAAAAAAAGCAACTTTATCCTTACGTCGTTACTTTTTGATCCTTACTTTACTACAAAAGAACAAACAGGAGGTACGGGGCTAGGTCTGTATATAGCGAGAATCATTGTTCAACAAATAATGGATGGAAAGTTGCTCGCATCAAATACAAAGGATGGTGCAAAATTCACCATAACTATAAAAAAAGCAGATAGTCTCATCTAATTTTCACGATTGATTACACTCTTTTGGCATAATTGTTCTTTTTGAATAGTTATATAAAGGATTACAAGGGCTTGTTAATTTATTAACCAACTCTAAATAGAGGTGTTAAGTTGATTGCATATTTTAAGAAAAGCTTAAAAGCTAACCAGAACAAATACTTGATACCACTTTTAATGGTTACCTATCTAAATTCTGTTTTCGCCAATGAAGAATTCATAGATGAAGCAGACATATTTAATGATATTCAAACGGTTACCAGTGCTACTCGCTTAAAACAAAAAATTACTGATGCGCCAGTTTCTGTAACTATTATTGACCAAGATATGATTGAGGCTTCTGGAGCGACAGAAGTTCATGAGCTAATGCGCCTTGTTCCAGGTTATTTTTCTTACTCTGCTTGGGGAGGTCAATATGCTGTAACGAGTCATTTTCAACCAAAAGAAGCTGGAATTCGTCTTGAAGTACAAGTAAATGGTCGTTCCGTTTATGAAACTTTTTATACTCGGGTTATTTGGGCTGCATTGGGTATTGATGTTGACGATATTGATCATATCGAAGTCATTAGAGGATCAAGTGCGACAACTTATGGATCAAACGCATTTTTAGGTGCAATCAATATTGTAACCAAAGATCCGCTATCACGACCAAAATCATCAATACGAACTAGGATTGGTAACATTGGACGAAAAGAGTTAACGCTAAATCATAGTGGAAACAATAAAGATGTTGATTATGCCGTTTCGATTGTTCACAAAAGTAATACGGGATTTCCAGCTTTAGATATTATAAAAAAACTTAGAGATTTAGCAAATGATGATCGAGATTCGTTAAATATAAACATTCAAGGGGTATATGTTCCTGACCTAGAAAATGAATTAAGATTTGAAGTCGGAATAGGGCGAACGGATATAGAAATACCAGACTCTTCAGATGCGCGTAGTTTTAGAGTAGAAGAGCATCTCACTAATTTTCAAATGTTGAACTGGGTAAATAAAAAAGGTGCAAACGAGTATTCTTTAAAAATTTTTCATACCTACCTAGGTTTAACCGATGATCTTAATTATGGTTTATTGTCGGATCTATTTAATGTTAGCCCCAGCCTCATTCCTGTGCTCTTTCCTGATCAACAAGATGGAGAGTATTCTCCAACACTTCGAGGAAGTTTTTCACAACGATTTGATATTGAATATGAACAGAAAGGTAAAATATCACAAGCTAAATATGTTTGGGGTATTGGCGCAAGAAAAGACCGTGTTAAAAGCCACACTTATTTTGGAGAAGGTGTTAAGTCAGAAAATCGGCTTAGGTTATTTGCAAATTTAGATTGGAAGATCCATGAAAAACTGAATACTAATCTCGGAGTTTTTGCTGAACATACTAAACTGAATGGTATTAAGTACTCTCCAAGAGTTGCCTTAAACTACCACCTCAAGAAAAATCATACCATTCGCGTGAGTGCAACAAGAGGTAAACGAACACCTTTTATTGCAGCGCAAAATCTTGCGGCAAGTCTAAAATTTACCGATGGTACAATTATTGATGCTGACTCATTTGTCACCGATAAAAACTTAAAAACAGAAACTGTAACGGCGTACGAAATAGCCTATATGGCTAATATATCATCAATTAATACGCAGTTTGAAGTCAGGGCTTTTAAGGAAAAATTTAATGATTTACTTGAATTTCAAATACGTCCTTTCGATGATGTAGATAATGAATTTCGTGTCTTAGATAATCTTTTAAATGCGACTAGTCAAGGTTTAGAGTTGCAAATAAATCATAGGTTTAAGCATTTTGTTCCAGGTTTAAATGCAAGACTAAGCTATGCACATTTTGATACTGATGGGTATTTTTTATTGGATACAAGAGATAATAGGATTCGTGAAGCCACTGCTACTCCTAAACATTCGGGGACATTGATGCTATCTAAAAAACTGGCGAATAATTATGATTTTAGTACAGTGTTTCAATACCAATCAGACTATCAAAATAGGGATGTTGCAATTAAACGGGTTGATTTACGTTTAGGAAAGAAATTTATATATAAGAAATCTAAAGGCAAACTTGATCTTGTTATACAAAATGCGTTTGATAAATATAATGATTTTTCAGAAAGAAATAATTTTGAAACACGTGCTTTTATAAAGCTCGGATTAGATTTTTAAAAGTCTACTCTACTTAAAAAAATGAACAATAAGCACACATTAATAGTATTTCAAAGGGGCTTTATTTCTGTCAAAAAGTCTCTTTGTTTATTCGTACTGTTATTCCTAGTGACTATTATTCCTGCTCATGCAGTATCCAAGCAAGATGACATTATTATTATCGTGCCGCATAAGAAAGAACCTTACCTATCTATTATTAATAGTATTCAAAGAGATCTAAGCAGCCAGAAAAACTTAAATAGTAGGGTGTTTGATCTGTCCTTTTTAAGGAAAAACCCGCGTAAGCATCTAAATGATAAGAAGCTTGTCATTTCTATTGGTACAAAAGCGATTGACTTTTATTTGAGTTCAAATTTTAACTCACCTTTTATTATAAGTCTCACAACAAAAAGTGCACTTACTGCGATTACGAGTAAGACCAAAACTAACCTTTCTTCTAACAGAAGTTTTGTAGGTGGTGTTTCATTGGATCAACCTTCACGAAGATACGCGAAACTAGCCAAGCTAATTAAACCTAAAATAACATCCATCGGTGTTGCACTTGGACCTATTTCAAGATTTAAAAAAGAAAGCATCGATAAGGAATTAAAACAAATAGGCGCAAAGGTAAATATCGTTAATATTGCTTACAAGGATAACCCTGTAAAAAAATTGAGAACCCTTTTTCAGAATAACCAATTGGTTGTTGTGTTCCCTGATAAGGCAGAATTCAATCGTAGCCTTGCTCGCTGGGTGATATCTTTGAGTTATAAATATCAAGTACCAGTGATTTCTTATTCTAAGAAATATGCAGATGCTGGCGCATTAATATCGCTATACAGTTCTCCCACACAAATAGCCAAACAAACTACAGAAATGGCATTTTCTTATCTTCAACATGGTTTTAAACCCAAGCTCTTGCTGACACCTAAGTACTTCGATATCAGAATAAATCAATCCGTGAATCAAGCTTTAGAGATAAACCTACCTGAAAAAACTGAGCTACTGCAACGTCTAAATCGTGTATTGCCATGATGAATGAATGGATTAAAGAGAAATCGAATATTGGTATAAAACACTTTATCTTATTATTAACATTCTTGCCTTCGTTGCTAATCACTATTGGCTTAACCTCTTATTTGACGGTTAGTCGACAGGTAGATGCTCAAGATAATTTACTTAAAGAAGTGATAAATTCAGCAAACTACCTTTCAAAGGCATCAGAGTTGCCTTTATTTAGTGGTGAAAAGTTCACTTTAACTAAATTAGCTTCTGCAACGGTAACGAACCAAAATATTTTATCAGTCACCTTCTATGACTCCCTAAAACAAGAGATACTTAATTTAGGGGAAATAGAAAATCCATATAAAGTTAATCTCGGTAATGGTTTATATAAGGAGGAAAATAACTTCCAATTAATTGTACAAATTCCCGTATATAACTCTGAAATAGAGGTGGATGACTTTACATCAAGTACAGATAAAAATGATCCGATTAAATTTTTAGGTTGGGTTCAAATTATTGCTGACAAAACGCGTTTAAAAGAAAAACAACAGTCAATCTTATGGGTAGGTTTTGCTATTGGCGTATTAATATTTAGTTTGTTGGCTTTGTTAACACTTAGTGTTGCCCATAGTATTACACTCCCATTAGAAAAAATCACAACGACGGTTAAAAAGCTTAAATCAGGTGATTTATCAGCAAGGATTAAAGTGGTAGCACGAGGTGAAATGAGTGATCTGGTCTTAGGCATTAATCAGCTAGCCAATGAAGTAGAAGAATCGCATGAGGAACTGCAACAAAAAGTAAAATTAGCGACTTCTCAATTAACCGATGCTTTGACTAATTTGGAAGAACTAAATGAGCAACTTAAAGGTAATGTCATACAAGAAAGAGAACAACGAGAAGAACAAGAGCAAATGCTACTGCGCCAATGTCGTATGGCTAATATGGGGGAAATGTTGGACTCAATTGCTCATCAATGGCGTCAACCATTAATGCATATTAATTCAATTTTGATGAATATGGATTACTCCTTGGAGAAAAAAGACAATGATAAAGTTTATCTGGGCAGTAAAATTGAAGAAGTTACTTTGTTAACAAGCCATATGTCGCAAACTATTGAAGATTTTCGGGGACTTTTCAAAACAGAGTTAGAGCAAACTGAATTCTCTGTTGATAATGCTATTAATGATGTATTACAGTTAATGAAGAATGGTTTAAAAGATATAGAAATTAGTTTCTATGTAACTTCTGAAATAAAAATAATTAGCTATAAAAGTGAGCTTATACAAGTCGTTATAATAATACTTAGCAATGCAGTTGATGCTTTAAATAAAGAAAAAACTAAAAATAAAAAAATTCATATTTTTATTCAAGAAGTAGACAATGAATTACGAATCAGTTTTGAAGATAATGCTGGTGGAATTGAACCTGAAAATATAGCGACACTATTCGATCCTTATTTTACGACTAAGGAGCAAACAGGTGGAACTGGTCTTGGTTTGTATATAGCAAAAATAATAATTGAACAAAAAATGGATGGCAAACTAACGGTTAAAAACACTGCAAAAGGCGCAAACTTTACTATAATTTTAAAGAAATGATATTAATCAAAAGTAATTAAAGAAAAAATGCTTTCAATTTTAAAGAAACACACTATTTTATACGTCGAGGATGAGCCAGAAATACAGGCTAATATCGCTGAATATTTGCAGAATTACTTCTCAAGTGTTTCTCTAGCAGATAATGGAGAAATGGCATTAGAGCAATATAAAAAACATCATCCTGATGTGTTGTTGCTTGATATCAACCTTCCTAAGCGCGATGGTCTAAGCGTAGCTGAAGAAATTCGAAAGAAAGATAAAGATGTAAAAATTGTGATGCTCACTGCATTTACTGAAAAAGAGAAACTGCTAAAAGCCACCGCACTCAAACTAACTAAATATTTAATAAAACCAGTTCCCCCAAAAGCATTTAAAGAAATGTTGGAATTACTTGCCTTAGAGTTAACTAAAAACCCATCAAGATATATAAATTTGAATGAGTGTTATGTGTGGGATAAAGAGCAGGAATGCCTTTTATTGAATAATAAGACAGTGAAGCTTAGTGAAAAAGAGCATCGTCTTTTGAAACTCTTTATCTTTTGCAAAGGTAAGTCCATTAGCTACGAAAAAATAAAAACAAAACTATGGGAAGATGCCTTTGAACGAGAAGTTTCGATCGACTCAGTTAAAAACCAAGTGAGTCAATTGCGAAAAAAACTTCCTCATAACTGCATTTCTAGTGTCTATGGTGAAGGCTATATTCTTAAATAAACTTAGTTCTAAATCTCGAACTCATTCAGTTATTCTCTAACTATTTCAAATGTCATAGTCATAAATCAATTCACTTTCACGATTCATTACACTCTTTTGCCATACTTTAAATATATGAGGCAATAACTCCACCAGACTCTAATTGTTAAAAAAAGGGGGGTGCCCTATATGAAAGTATTTATCGAAGTGAATATAAATAAATGGAGAAAGACAATGCGATTCAATTATCAACACACTATTCAAATCATATTCTTAAGTCAATTCGCACTAGGTTTAAGTGCTTGTGGAGGTGGGTCTAATACCGTAAGTGATGTTATTGACACTCTTGTGGAAGATGTTGTAGAAGAGGAAGTAACAGGTGCTGTTGACGATGCAGTCATAGATAATGGTGACGGTATGGATGCAGGTTCTGGTGGATGTGTTACTTTCCCTAGACCTCAAGTTGGTCAGATTGTTAAAAGGGAATTGAAAGATTCTGATGGGGATATTTCAATCACAAAAAGTACTGAAATCATGGCTATTTCAAATACTTCGATTACACAAAAAATAACAGGTACAGGTTTTGGTATCGCTCTTAATTCAACAAACACTGAAGAATATACGATAGCCAATAACTTTAGAGATATTACTAAAGAAACAATCTCACAAAATACCCTAGGTTTTAATCTAGAAACTGTGACGACTTATACACCTTTTCAACGTGTTCCAGTTGATCAAGTTTGTGAAGGTCAAACATGGACAACAGCATTTACAGAAAATGAAGATGATGGATCGTCAAATAGTCGTACTCAAACGTATACGATTGAGGCAGTTAACGTTTCTAAAACAACGGCTGCTGGTACATTTAATACCTTTAGAGTCAATCTAGAGGAAACAAGTAATACATTGGATCTAGTGTCTACTATTTGGTTAGATACGGTTTCTGGGTATGATGTTCTCGGTAAATTTAGTGATACTTCAGGTGTAGCCGGAGGAACATTAGAATTAGTTGAAAAGAATTTTTAGGCAATAATATGTATATAAGTAACCTTATAAAAGTAAATATAGCGATCCTTTTAATTGTTGTTGGACTGGTTATTGCTGCTGAAACATTCCATGCAATAAGTGGTTCACAATTAACAACTGGAAGAGTGACGAATATAGAGTTAAGACGTACGGGTTCTGACGGTTCTATGACCTATATACCAACCATTTTATTTTTAGACAACAGAGGTATAGAGCACCGTGTTGCGACGATTTACTCAACATATAATTTTAAACTTGGTAAGGAATTAGAGATCTATTATGACCCGAAAGATTTATCTCATGTCCGTTTAAGTAAACTTTACTCGCTTTGGGGAGTTCCGTTGATATTCGTAAGTCTGGGGGTAGTTTTATTGGTACCCACAAGAAAAGTAAAGGGAATGGAGGCAATTTATGGAAGCTGAAATAGCGTGTTGAAAACTTTAGATGGCACCCCCCCCTTTTTTACAACATTACAATCATTCAGGAGTAATCGATGTTAGATATCAATAAGACAAAGTCATTGATCCAAAATGGGCTGTTAGATTCTGTTGCAACTTGGGAGTCTTATTTAGAAAATAATAGTGACTGGAAAGAGACATTTATGGCTCTGACAGGGCCGTTGATTCTAGTTTCTGTCATTATCTCGGCTCTTTTAACTTGGCTATTTGGCGCGCAAGGTGGTATTGGGTTTTTATTGTTGAGTTTGATTGCCGCTGTCATTAGTATTTTTATCGCATCTTTTATTTTTAGCTATTTGGCTAGTTTTTTTAAAGGAGAGTACGATTTTAACAAAGGCTTTGCAGCATTATCGTTGGCTGCAATACCTGCTTATATTGGCGGTGCTTTTGGGGGATTACCTTTTATTGGCTGGTTGATTAGTATCGGTCTGGGAATTGTTAGCCTTGTTTTTCTCTATCAAATTATTCCGTTGTATTTGAAAATTCCTGAAGATAAAAGAGTCGTTCATTTTGTTGTTTCGTTGATTGCCACATTCATTTCTGTTCTTATTATTAATTTAATCTTTGGTGTTGGTGCTTATAAATCTGGGGTGATGAATAATAATAGTCAAACTGATACAGGAAGTCTTAGTTCGGGTTTATTTGGTGGTATAGAAAGACAGGCAAACATGATTGAGCATGCTGAAAATGATAAGTTTATGCCACCATCCGATGGCAAGGTAACAAATAATCAGATTGCTACATTAATTTTAAACTTACAAAAAACGGCTGATTATAAAAAGTCTCAAGAAGAAAAACTTAAAAACTTAGATTCACAACTGAAAGATAAAAAAGATTTTAGTTTCTCCGACATAGGAAAACTAACATCAGGTCTAAACTCTGTAATGAGCACCGCGAATGCTGAAATGGAAGTGGTTAAAACGGGTGGTGGAAATTGGGCAGAACACCAATGGGTTAAAGATCAGCTGCGAATTGCCAATATCCAAAAGGACATTAATGATGCGGTTAAGCATAATTTTGCTTTGTATCAAAAATATGCGGATCAGTTGGATGGTCTCTGATAAATATTTTAATTTTAATCGATTTAATTAGATAAGTCATAACCCATAACCCATAACCCATAACCCTTATGAACACTAAGAGATTATATCTTATGAAGATGAAACAAAGAATTGTACTGATACTCTTACTCTCATCAAGTTTTGTAGCTTGCGGCGGTACAGAGTCTAAAAAAATAACCGAACCAAATAAAACTACGCCTCAGGCAGCTGTAACGGATAATTCAGTTGATACAGCGAAAATAATCGCGAATACTTTTAGTATGACAGGTGGTAATCGGGACAGGTCATTAAAAATGGTCAAAATGAGTGGCAATGCGCTTGAGATTCTTGACCCTAAATATAGAAATGATAGGGAGATCGTTTTGGCTGCGGTGACACAAATGGGCTCAGCGTTGCGATTTGCTGATGATGCTTTAAAAAGTGATAAAGAAATTGTCATGGCTGCGGTGAAAAATCAAGGTTATGCATTTAAGTATGCGGATGAATCAATAAGAAAAGACAAAGAAGTCGTGCTTGTCTCTCTTAAATCAAATGAACCATACAACCTTAGAGATTTAGATATAAGTTTGCGAAGTGACAAGTCATTTATGTTAGCTGTTGCAAAGCAGAATCCTCGTGCTTTTTCAATTGCAACTAAAGAGGTCCTTGCTGATGATGAGTTCTTTTTGGCGGTGGTTGAAAACGATGGAACAGCGATCGATAAAGCAACTGAAAAACAAAAGAACAATAAGAACATTATATTGACTGCTGTAAGGCAAAATGGAGTGGCTTTAGCGCATGCAAGTATTGAGTTAAGGAAAGATAAGGACGTGGTATTAGCTGCTGTTAAACAAGTGGGTAGTCTTGCGATAATCTTTGCTGATGTGAGCCTGCAAAATGATAAAGATATTCTTGATGCAGCGAAGAATAGATAAGCTTATATGAATAACTTTCAAGCAAGTTAGATAAGGATTTAAATTTCCGACTATAGACATTGATATTATCTACTGTACCATCGTATTTTTTTTATGATGTGAGTGATTGATGTGAGCAAATATACCCTGCTGGTGTTTGACTGGGATGGAACCTTAATGGACTCCAAGGCGCAAATTGTAAATTGTATGCAAGCCACGATTAAGGAACTAGATCTTGAGGCTCGCACAGCAACTCAAATAAGTAACATTATTGGTTTAGGTCTAGATGAGGCAATATTATCACTCTATCCCAAAATAAATTCTGGGTACGTAAAGTTGGTTGCACAAACCTATCGTGACCATTATTTATTTAAAGATAAAACGCCTAGTCCGCTTTTTGATGGTGTTGAAAAGGTATTAATAAACTTGAGAGACTCAGGTTTTGATCTTGCGATTGCAACGGGTAAATCACGACGTGGATTGGATAAAGGTTTAGATGAGACGGGTTTGAATCAATATTTTCCTATCACCCGCTGTGCTGATGAAACACGTTCAAAACCTCACCCTCAAATGTTAGAAGAAATTCTTGTAGACCATAATGCCGATGCCAAAAATACCTTAATGATTGGTGATAGTGAATATGACCTACAATTAGCAAATAATGCCAACGTTGATGGCTTTGCCGTTAGCTATGGTGTGCATAGTTTGATCCGACTACTAAAACATGACCCTGTCGGCTTTATTGATAAGATCGAACAACTGCCGCAGTGGTTATCTACACATAGTTAGCGATAAAAAACCCAGTAATTTCACATGTCTATAGTATATTTGTACTATGGTAAAGAAAGGGTACTTTTTTCATAATTTATGTTCATAATCCATATGAGATTCAGTGATGAGTAATAAACGTCGGACATTAGAACTTTTACGCAACAACTATCACCCTTTTACTTATTTTAGCGATGATATGCTAAACAAAGTTGGAAATAGTTTACGAATCTTTGAAGTGAGAGCAGGTGAGTCCTTAACAATACAGGCAACGAGTGATGAAGATGCTTTATTTGTTACCCAAGGTTCTGCCAATATCCAACTTGATAAAGGTGGAGTGTTTTCTATTGCCTCTTCCGAAAAACAAGCTCTGACATTTTCTTTAAAACAGTCACCTATCAGTATTTCTACGGATGTGCGTACCACTGTCTGTCATGCCGATAGCGCACTGCTGAATGATTTTATTTCATTACAGGAAATATCCAATACAGCTGAAGTAGTTGATCAAGATAGTTTTTTACAAAAGCTGATGTTTTTAAAATCAACAGCGGTGTTTCGGTTATTGCCAATTAATGTTGTGGAAGAAGCGGCTAAACGTTGTAGTGAAATCGATGTTGAATCAAAACAAGAAGTGATTCGACAAGATATGAAAGCAGATAATTTTTATATCATATTAGAGGGTGAAGCAGAGGTTTGGCGCGAAGAACTTGAAGACGATGAGCCACAGCTCGTTGCTATTCTTGGATCAGGCGATAGTTTTGGTGAAGAAGCACTAGTGATGGGTGGCGCACGTAATGCAACGGTACAAATGAAGTCAGATGGGCGTTTATTAAAGTTAGCTAAAGAAGACTTTGAAGAATTGGTCTCTGCACCTGCTATTCGCTCTGTAACGGCTGAGGTTGCAAAAGTGATGATGAAAGATGGAGCACAAATCATTGATGTTCGTTTTGAAGAAGAATATCAAGAAAGCTTTATCCCTGGTTCTGTGTTAATGCCTTTACCTGAATTAAGATTACACATACCTGAACTTGAAAAAAGTAAAGATTATCTGATTCTATGTGCTGCAGGTGTCCGCGCGGCAGCAGCAACCTTACTTTTACGCCAAAAAGATATTAAAGCGAGTTTTATCGAAGGCGGAATTAAAGCATGGCCCTTTGATACCGTAAAAAGCCTTGATTTAGAGTTGATTCTATTTGATTTTTGCCCTTATGCGCAACGTGCTGTTATCTCTTTAAATGAGAATAATATTGAGCATAAATTAACTTATCTAGATCCTGATAACCTTCCTGACTGGTTTGCAGAAATATCACCTTTTGGTAAAGTTCCGATACTTCGTGTTGATGGAAAAACGACTGTTTTTGAGTCATCCGTGATTAATGAGTTGATTGGGCAAATATCAAGCTCACAAATGCTACCCTCAGATCCCGTAGAACGCAGCCTGTGTAGAAGCTGGACTGAGTTTGCCTCAACTTTATTAGGGCAGGTTACAGGAATGCTTGCACTCCAAGAAGCGGATGAATTTATATCAGCTAGAGATGAATTTTTAACTAATCTCTTAAGACTTGAACAGCAACTAGAGGGACGGGGACCCCTGTTTACAGGTGATAAGTTTTCTTTGGTAGATTCTACTTACGCGCCTCTTTTCATGCGCATGAGAAAACTTAATGAAGTAGTTGATTTATATAAGGAAGAAGACTTCCCGCTGATATCTTCTTGGTCAAAAAAATTACTAGACATGAACTCAGTCGTCGATTCTATTCCAAAGAGTTTTAATGATATCTATACTGATTTTGTAAAAAGACGAGGTGAAAATGGCTATATAGATCAGTGTTTTTCTAGCTAGAGAGACTATCTTTTTAACGCAATTACGATCGGAATAACTGTTCTGCTGTATGCTTTAAAGCCATTTTGAATAATAACTATTTCACCTATTTATCTGATAATAGAACTTTTTAATAGGTAATTGCTCTATAATATTAGAATCCTCTTATTAAGAAACTCTAATAACACGCTGATGTTTAAACATTTTAGAAAAATGACACTTTTATTGTTTGTATTATTGATACAAAGCTTCGCTGTAAATGCCGCGCCTGCAAAATCTAATGGCATTGATAGCAATATCACACTTGCTATGTTGAATGCGATAAAGGTCAAACCTAAGCTTAAGTCAGTTTCAAAGAAATCTAATAAAACACTGCCAAGCAATTGTATGCAATGGAATAGTCAGCAACTGAAACAAAAGGCTAAACGGTTTTCGAAACCAATTTTGAAATATTCACGCCTTTACAAAGTTGATAGTAATTTGATCAAAGCTGTCATTGCGGCGGAGTCATGTTTTAAAGTAAAAGCGTTATCTAAAGCTAATGCAAGAGGATTAATGCAGTTGATTCCTGCTACTGCTGAGCGTTTTGGTGTTAAAAATAGCTATAATCCAGAGCAGAATATTCGCGGTGGCGTTAAATACCTTCGATTTTTATTGGATCGTTACAAAGGTAACTTAAAAAAAGTTATTGCAGCTTATAATGCAGGTGAGGGGAGAGTCGATAGATATAATGGTATTCCTCCTTTTAAAGAGACCAAACGATACGTCAAAAACGTATTAAAAACCTACGCTATTCTTTCGCCTAAACCGTCTAAGAAGAAGACTCGTGTTAAAGCTGTTTATCATCCACCTAGCATAGGTAAAAAACCCGGAAGACATGGTTGGCAATATAATCGTCGATTAGCACCACACCTTTATAAGCAATAGTTTTATTGCTCATTGATATGGCACCCCCGCCTTTATTTGAAGATTGCTTTTCTAAGCGCCACAAGCGTTAAAAAGTTGCTTTAGAAGCCCACCAAGAGCACTTTTAAATCTGCGAATAAATATAAACTCGTCAATTTTCATCGCGATAACTAGGTGTTAATGATAACCTTCTGTTTTTAATTTCAACTGAATCAATCGTATGACAATTACTCGTTTCCCACCTAGCCCTACAGGTTATTTACATATTGGAGGCGCTAGAACAGCGCTTTATTCTTGGTTATATGCACGCCAAAATAATGGCAAATTTATCTTACGTATTGAAGATACTGACCTAGATCGTTCTACTCAAGAATCTGTAGACGCTATTTTGGATGGAATGGAATGGTTAGGTCTTGATTATGATGAAGGTCCGATTTTTCAAACAGATCGTTTTGAGCGTTATGCTGAGGTAACACAACAGCTATTAGATCAAGGTGATGCTTATCATTGTTATTGTACACGAGAAGAGTTAGATGATGTTCGTGAGCAGCAACGTGCTAATAAAGAAAAACCTAAATACAATGGTAAATGTCGTGATCGAAAAGATGTACCTGAAGGCAAAGAATCCGTTATTCGTTTTTGTAATCCATTAGAAGGCGATGTGATTATTCACGATCTCATTAAAGGCGATATTGTCATTAATAATAGAGAGCTGGATGATTTGATCATAGCCCGTTCAGATGGAACACCTACTTATAATCTAACTGTAGTTGTCGATGATATCGATATGCAAATGACCCATGTGATTCGTGGTGATGATCATATCAATAATACTCCGCGTCAGATTAATTTATTTTTAGCATTAGGGGCAGAGTTGCCAAAATTTGCACATGTCCCCATGATCTTAGGTGATGATGCTAAGCGTTTGTCAAAGCGTCACGGCGCGGTTGGTGTCATGCAATATCGTGATGATGGCTTTTTTCCACAAGCCTTATTAAATTACCTATTGCGCTTAGGCTGGTCATATGAAGATCAGGAAATTTTTAATCGAGAAGAAATGATCAAGCTATTTAAGCTTGAAAATGTCAATGTTGCTCCATCAACTTTCAATGGCAAGAAGCTATTGTGGGTTAACGAACAGTATATTAAAACATTGCCCGTTGATGAAATTAGTAAACACCTGCAATGGCATATAGAAAATCAGTCTTTAGATACCAGTAATGGCCCAGCACTCAATGATGTTATTGATGCACATCGAGACCGAGCTAAAACACTTAAGGAACTAGCGACAAGCATTCGTTATTACTACGAAGATTTTAGTGAATATGACGAGCAAGCAGTTAAGAAACACTTTAAAACAGCGACACCCAATATACTTCAGAATTTGTTAGATAACTTTAGGCTGGTGGATAACTGGAATGTTGAAGCTATCAATACTGTGATTAAAGATACTTGTGAAGCACTCGATCTGGGAATGGGAAAAGTTGGACCTGCTTTGCGTGTTGCTGTAACAGGAACTGCAATGTCACCTTCACTAGATATTACACTGGATTTAGTGGGTAAAGAGCGTACCTTGGACAGGATGGAGAAAGCCGTTGAATTTTCAACTGCAAAGTATCCAGAGTAAGAGAAAACAAAATTTTAAAAGACAATGGCACCCCCCCCTTTTTTTAACAATTATCAAAAAAAGGGGGGGTGCCATACAATTTTAGATTCTTTCTAAACAATCATCACTGCTTCAATCGCCCAAATTCCTTGTCCAATGGTATTTTAGATATCACGTAAAATGCTGGTAAGGTCGCAGCCACTACCCAGACAAAGAACAAGGGATAACCCAAGCTCTCCTGAATCCAGCCACTAATCATCCCGGGAATCATCATTCCTGCCGCCATAAAACCAGTTGCGATCGCATAATGCGCGGTTTTAAACTGACCTTCGGCGATATAGATCAGATACATCATAAAAGCGGTAAAGCCAAAACCGTAGCCGAATTGTTCGATAGCTACTAATAGATAAACTAACCAGCCAGCTTCGGGTTGTTGCCATGCCATATAGATATAAGCGAGGTCTGGTAGATTAATAGCAAGAGCCATCCACCAAATCCAATATTTTAATCCTTTGCGTGATACCAGAATACCGCCGAGAATACCGCCAATAACGAGAGCTGAAACACCTACTGTTCCATAAATAAAACCAACTGCTTCTGTACTTAAACCTAACCCACCTGCGCTACGGTCATCCAGCATAAATAGACTGGCAATTTTTGTGAGTTGTGCTTCACCGAGTCGGTATAACAAAATAAAGGCGATAAAAATACCGATGTATTTTCGTTGGAAGAAGCTTTTAAAAACCTGTGAATAGCCTTTCAAGAGTGACTTAGAGATTAATGATGATTTTTTGCTAGCTTCTTTAGGTAGTATAAAGGCATGGTAAATGGCGACAACTATGAGAATGATACTGAGTAATAGCATCGTTAATTGCCAAGCTGTTCTCACATCATAGGTATTTTCAAGTTTACCCGCCAAAATCACGATTAAACCCTGTCCAGTAATCATCGCAATACGGTAAAAGGTAGAGCGAATGCCAACGAAAAAAGACTGTTGTCCTTTGTTTAAAACTTGCAGATAGTAACCATCGGCAGCGATATCATGGGTTGCTGAGCTAAATGCGAGTAGCCAGAAGAACACCAATGAATAACGAAGATAATTCTCCGTGGGTAAAATCATCGCTATGCCAGCTAAACCTGCACCGAGTAGCAGTTGCATTGCGATTATCCAAAAACGTTTACTTCGATAGATATCAACGAAAGGGCTCCACAGTGGTTTAATAACCCAAGGAAGGTAGAACCAAGCGGTATAAAAAGCTATTTCTGAGTTGCTCAAGCCGAAACTTTTATACATGAAAGTGGAAAGCACTACGATGGCAAAATAGGGTAGACCTTCCGTGAAGTAAAGGGAGGGTATCCACGTCCACGGCCGATTGTTCTTTAAGCTGGTTTTCAATGGCAATTTGGGTTTATAACAATGGTTTTTCAGAAATCACGATGCCATCAATATCAACATAGATGAAATCAGCAGGTTCGAAGTTTAAGCCAGCAAATTTGATGGATACATTCGTTTGACCAACGCCCGCTTTAATTGTTTTTAAGGGATGGGTGCCAAGGGCCATGACCCCCAATTTCATATAGGCCATATCTTCAGAATCTCGAATACAACCATTGATGATGATTCCGTTCCAACCATTCTCGACAGCTTTTGCCGCTAACATATCACCTAAAAGTGCGCGTCTCATAGAGGCGCCACCATCAACAACTAGGACTTTACCTTTGCCATCTGAAGTGACTTGATCTCGAATAAGTTGATTATCTTCAAATATTTTAACGGTGACTATTTCTCCAGAGAAACTACTTCTTCCTCCGTAGCTTTTGAAGCTTGCTCCTGCTACTTGAATATCTTCACAGTTATCACCGCAAAACTCATCACAAAGATCGGCTGTTTTGAATAGCATAAAAGTCCTCTTAGAATTGCTCTTCCTCGGTAGACCCTGTTAGGGCTGTGACAGATGATTCACCACCTTGAATGACAGTAGTGACATCATCAAAATAACCAGCGCCAACTTCTTGTTGATGGGATACAAAGCTATAGCCTTTATCCGCAGCTGCAAATTCAGGTTCTTGTACTTTTTCAACATAGTGTCTCATGCCTTCGCCCTGTGCATATTCATAGGCGAGGTCAAACATGTTATACCACATATTATGAATACCAGCCAAAGTGATAAATTGGTACTTATAACCCATGGCTGCAATATTTTCTTGAAACCCTGCAATTTGGCTGTCACTGAGATTCTTTTTCCAGTTAAAAGAAGGTGAGCAATTATAAGCGAGTAACTGATTAGGACTCTTGGCAAGAACAGCATCAGCAAATTCACGCGCAAAACCCAGGTCAGGTTTTCCTGTTTCACACCACACTAAATCCGCATATGGAGCATAGGCAACGCCACGTGAAATAGCCTGCTCTAAACCATTTTTAACTTTATAGAATCCTTCCGCGGTACGCTCACCCGTAATAAAGGGAGCATCGTTTTCATCCACATCCGACGTTAATAAATTGGCGGCTTCTGCGTCTGTACGCGCCAGTATAATAGTGGGAACACCCATCACATCTGCAGCTAATCGTGCGGAAGTTAGTTTTTGTATCGCCTCCTGTGTCGGCACAAGAACCTTACCTCCCATATGACCACATTTTTTCACCGCAGCTAGTTGGTCTTCAAAGTGAACTGCTGCAGCGCCATTAGCAATCATATTTTTCATTAATTCAAAGGCATTTAAAACACCGCCAAAACCAGCCTCGGCATCAGCAATGATAGGTAAGAAATAATCAATATAGTCATCGCTGTCAGGATCAATGCCTTTTGCCCATTGAATTTCATCAGCGCGTTTAAAGGTATTATTAATGCGGCGCACCATGGTGGGCACAGAATCATAAGCGTATAATGATTGGTCAGGGTACATAGTCTCCGAAGTATTTCCATCAGCGGCTACTTGCCAGCCAGAAAGGTAGATGGCTTCCAGACCCGCTTTAGCTTGTTGCATTGCCTGACCTGCGGTAATCGCCCCCATTGAGTTTACATATCCTTTTTTAGAGGAGCCGTTTACCAATTCCCATAACTTTTCAGCACCGCGTCTAGCATAGGTATACTCAGGCTGGATTGAACCCCGAAGACGTACAACATCTTCGGCACTATAGGTGCGTTTGACATCCTTCCAGCGTGGGTTTGTTTGCCAATCTTTTTCTAATGCCGCGATTTGCTCTTGTCTATTCATATTAGATCTCCTCCATTCTCTTTAAGTGTTATTTTTAAATGTAGAATAGATTCATTATTAAACAAGTTAATTATTTAAATTTTTATCATTAATTTTACAAAGTCTGACTTCAGTGACACAAAGCTTAATCAATTATGTGAAAAAGATACTCTGTTCATGGTTAAAAAAGCACTCTCTCAATATGAATAATTAATTAGCGCCTGTATCTGTAAGGGAAGAAAAAGTTGTCCATCAAAGGGTTTAACGAAAAAGAAGCAATATTAAGTATAAAGCCAATACAATCTTGCAAAAAAGGCGGGGGTGCCACTCTAAGCCTTACAGTTTGTTATATGGCACCCCCGTGTTTTTACAAGATTGCCATTATTAAATATAAGTATTCTCTCACTAAGTCGATTTAGAATTTAACGTAGGAAAAACGGCCGCTATTGTGGAAAGTTAACTTAGCTAGAAGGTGCTCAGTTAAAGCAAAAACTGTCTCCGATAATGACTAGGAGATACTCCCAGAACATGACTAAAATGATGACGTAAATTCATTGCTGTTCCAAATCCACTTTTCTCTGCTATTTCTTCAATGCTTGCTTTGGAATTTTCTAAATATTCTCGTGCTAGAGAGATACGTTGGCGGGTTATCCATTCTTTGGGGCTAAGCCCTAGGGTGCTACGAAAATGTCTGTCAAAGCTGCGTCTTGTTAAGAAGGCATGTTCTGCCATTTGGTTAATATGGATATTTCTGTGCAGGTTTTTATTTGCCCATTCTAGGCTTTTACTTAGGTGGTTAGTTTTTTGAGGCATTTCTTTATTGGCGTATTGTGCTTGTCCGCCTTCGCGTTGGGGGGAGATGACTAATCGTTTTGCGATTTTATTAGCAATTCCAGCGCCAAAATCTTGACGGATAATATGTAAACCTAAATCCAATCCTGAGGCGCTTCCTGCGGAGGTGTAAAGATTGTTGTTTTCTGTATAAAGTACATTTTCTTGAAATTGTACCCGTGGGAATTTCTGTTTGAATTGCTCTTCATAACGCCAGTGAGTGGTGGCTTTTTGATTGTCGAGTAATCCTGTCGCGGCTAATGCAAAGGCGCCAGAGCAAAAGGATACTAATCTGCCACCATTTTTATAAAAGTCTTTTATGGCTGATAGTAGCTCATCCGAAAGATCAATATCAAGACCACTCCAACCTGCTATAACTAACATGTCGTAGTCACTAAAGCCTTTTTCTTTTGAGAATACGATATCACTTTGGACTTGAAAGCCGCCGATTGCAGAGACGGCTTCTGTTTGTAAGGAGACAATATCAGTTTGATACCAGTGCTTTATTTCTGGTCGGGGCAGGGCAAATAGTTCAACAGCGCAGGCAAATTC
This sequence comes from Cocleimonas sp., assembly GCA_036478745.1. Classification (GTDB taxonomy): domain Bacteria; phylum Pseudomonadota; class Gammaproteobacteria; order Thiotrichales; family Thiotrichaceae; genus Cocleimonas. Next base: position 116,776 of record JAZGEM010000003.1, on the reverse strand, counting down.
AAAGGTACATAGGTTGGGATAGCTGAGGATAGCGACACGTTTTTTCATAGTATTTCAGTGTTTGTCTTATAGTTAACGAACAATGTCTTTTAAGCCAATTGTGGCATAGGTAAATATTGAAGTAAAATAGTTGAAAATAACAGGCAGGGGTGAATAGAGATAAGTATGTTAGATTTAAGACCAAGTTGTGAAAACTGTAAAAAAGAGCTACCACCTGAATCCAAAGAGGCAATGATTTGCACTTATGAATGCACATTTTGCAGAGACTGTGTAGTGAATGTACTAAACTGTATTTGTCCAAATTGTAGTGGTTATTTTGTAAATCGCCCTATAAGACCTGCGAAGTGTTTGATAAAAGATCCTGCAAGTACCCAAGTCATTTATAAACCGGTAAGGAGTTAATTATGTCATCAGCTGTATCTCGAATACCTGCTTCTGCTTCATCAGAGGCACTTGCTTACTTCGAAAATTTACTCGCGAATGAAACAGATTGTTGGGATGTAAATCATGCTATTACTAATAATCGCCAAGATTTTGTTTTATTAGATGTACGTGGCGAAGAGTCTTTTGAAGAAGGACATTTACCTAATTCAGTTAATCTACCTAATTGGAAAGTCAAAGCGCCTGCACTAGAAGAATATCCGCTAGATACTTTATTTGTGGTTTATTGTGCAGGTCCTCATTGTAATGGGGCAGATAAAGCAGGTGTTCATTTAGCTAAGTTAGGTCGGCCTGTAAAAAAGATGATTGGCGGAGTAACAGGTTGGATTGATGAGGGTTTTCAGCTTGTTAAGTAGTGAACTAGTGATTCGTCCTGCATTAAAAAGCGATTGTAAGCAGTTATTAGTGCTGATGAAAAAATTAGCTGAATTTGAGGATTATTTAAATGACTTTCGTGTCACTGAAGATGATCTTATTGAGCATGGCTTTCCAAGTGATAATAGGCACCCCCCCACTTTTTATACAATTGTAGCAGAGCAAGAGAATCAACTACTGGGCTATGTGGTGTATTATTTTATCCCGTTTACTTATGACTTAAAACCGACTCTGTTTATTAAAGAGTTATATATTAATGCTTCATCGCGGGGTCAGAAAGTCGGGCAAAAGATTATGCTAGCAACCATAGAAGAAGCGAAAGAAAAAGGTTGTGGTCGTATGAAATGGGATGTGTTGAATGATAATATCAATGCTCAAGAATTTTATAAGCAATTAGGTGCAAGCTATGATTCACGGTGGCAGGGTTATGTATTAAATGTCTGAAATTAAATTTACCCAAGAAGAAAAAGAGCGATTAATTCCGAAAATTAAAATGTACCTGAGCGAAGAATTAGATGTTGAAGTAGGAAATTTTGATGCAGAATTCTTACTCGATTTCTTTTCAGCAGAGGTGGGTGGATACTTTTATAACCGTGGTATACGTGACTCTCTTGATATGTTGGATGATCGTATGGAAGAGTTAAAAGAATCGATCTATGTTTTGGAAAAACCAGCTAAGTAGAGAACGATGATGAATAAGATAATTCACAGTAAAAGCTTCACTGCTGATAAAGCATGGGGAGCACTTGATATTGCTAATATGCAAGGTATAACGACACGCTTACATTGGACAGATGAGCCATATAGTTGGCATACTAACGAGGGCGAGGAAGTTTTTGTTGTGCTCGATGGTATGGTTGATATGCATTTTAAAAAAAATAATAAGGTGAATATTGCTAAGCTTGAAGTGGGTGATATTTTTTATGCAGGCATTGGTACTGAGCACGTAGCTCACCCGTTAGGTGAAGCGAGAATTCTTGTTATTGAATCTGAAGGAAGTGTATAGCAAAATGTTGCATTGAGTTGTTTAGAACAATCCTAAATACGACCCGCACCAATCACTTTTCGTCGCCAATACTTATCTAGTTTACTAACGGATACACGCTTACCTCGGCTAGGTGCGTGAATAAAGTTGCCACCTCCCAGATAAATTCCCACATGATTAATCTGAGCGCGCGTTCTTCTTGTTTTGAAAAAGATTAAATCTCCCGTTTTTAAGCGTGACATAGGAATGCGTTTTGTCGATCGGTATTGTTGTGCTGCGGTACGTGGTAGTTTTATATTGGCAGATTTGTATGCATATTGAACTAAACCACTACAATCAAAACCTCTTCTAGGTGTTGAGCCACCCCAGCGATATCTTTTATGTAATTGCTGTTTAGCTGTTTTTAAAATTTGATTTTGGACATGGTTATTCTGTGAACGAATCAGTTTTCTCTGTTGTCCTGATTGACGCGGAACGTGTTTAGAAACGACATACTTTTTATAGGCTTGTTGGATATCATAGTTAGAAAATTGGCTACTTTTTGCCTGTACGTTTACCGATAGGCTCAGCAAAAACATGCACAAAGCTGGATAACAGATTTTATTAATAATGTTCATGGGGGTCATTAGATTTAGGGTGTTATTGTTATTATTTTTGACGGTAATTTACATAAGAGCGGTCACTATTTCAAATTTATCAGATAAAGTGTCATTCCAGTTGATTTATTGAAAGGAATATTAGAAGGTAACGCCACTTTTTAAAGTTGATTTGTATACTGAGACCTCAGCATAACTCAGGTGACGAGTAAAAATGGCTAAAATCCTCCTGCTTTTCGTTGTGAATCTTGCCAATAGCCCGCTATTAGCGGCAATTCACGCCTCAATCAGAAGATTTTATCGCATTTTTCTTTCGCCACTGAGTTATGCTGAGGTCTCATATTATCAAACAAGGCTAAATAAAAAATGTTTAAAGGTTTTTTTGAAGGAGTTCGATTAGCACTTAGTGGTTTTTCACTGATTGGTAAAAAAGGTATAAGACCTTTTGTGGTCATTCCACTCTTAATCAATATCGTGGTCTTCTCCTTAGCTATTTGGCTATCGTGGTCTCAATTTGGTAGTGTTATGGGGAGTTTGCTCGGCTGGCTTCCAAGCTGGTTATCTTGGTTGCAATGGTTGATTTGGCCGTTGTTCGCCGCATTGATTTTTATTGGTGTGTATTACAGTTTTACGATTGTGGCTAATCTGATTTCCGCACCTTTTAACTCTTTATTAGCTGAAAGAGTAGAGCAAAAACTCAATGGTATTCCTGTACCTGAATTTAAGGGATATAAGGCAATGCTAGATAATATTAGCAAAACACTTTCTAGTGAAGTGAGTAAAATTATCTACTTGTTGAAATGGCTGCCTTTGTTATTAATTATCAGCTTTATTCCTGTGGTAAATATCATCTCTCCTTTTGCGTGGGGTTTTTTTGGTGCATGGATGTTGTCTTTACAATACACCGACTTCGCGATGGGTAATCATCAATTATTTATAAAAGATGAGTTACCTCTATTACGCAAAAACAGATCGGTAGCACTTGGTTTTGGTGGTGTTCTCACCATTTTGATGATGATACCTATTGTGAATTTCTTTGTGATGCCTGTTGGTGTTGCGGGTGGTACGGCATTTTGGGTGAAACGATTATCTAAGAGTGCTCCATTGAATAGCATAATTAGATAGATAATAACAAATGAATAAAGAAATGACTTTCACTCTCCAGTCAAAGCGACAGTTTTTGCTAATCGCACTATCTTTGCTTTCTGTTTTAGCCATGTTCTTTGTAAGCCCGATCCCGCAAGACCTTGCTTATCATCAGTTCGCTGATCGGAATAGTTATTATTCAATCCCTCATTTTTGGAATGTAGTGTCTAATTTGCCATTTCTATTCGTTGGCATATTAGGGCTTATGGGCTTGCGTAACATTGAAAAATTCTCAGGGGTATTACTTGAATTAAAAAGAGCTTATTTCACTTTTTTTATTGGTGTTTTTCTAACTGCGATCGGCTCTGCTTATTATCATTGGTTTCCAGATAATGCCACTTTGTTATGGGATAGATTACCAATGACGATTTCATTTATGGCATTTTTTGTGATTATTGTGGGTGAAAATATTTCATTATCTTTGGCCCGAAGACTATTTTACCCATTGATATTAATCGGTATTTTTTCTGTTTTTTATTGGACGTACACGGAAAGTAATGGAGAAGGGGATTTGCGTTTATATGCGCTAGTGCAATTCCTTCCTATTATATTGATTCCATTAATTTTATGGCTGTATCCGTCGCCTTTTAAAGGGCAGCGATATATCGTCTATGTGATTGCAGCTTATGTCTTAGCTAAATTAACAGAACATTTTGATCAACAGATTTTAGATTTCTTGCAAGTAATGAGTGGGCATGCGATTAAGCATGTGATTGCGGCAGTGGGGACTTACTTTTTTTATGTGGCATTGCGTAAACGTGTTTTGATTGGAGAGAAAGCTAAAAAATAGTGCAGTTAATAGTGCAGTTAACTGTATATGGCACCCCCCCCTTTTTTAGATAATTGTAATCCGCGGGAGGCTTATAACTATAAAAGCGCAGCAATCAGAGCTTACCGCTACTCTTAATTCCCAAATACGCATTAATCAGTTCCACCGTCATTTTATCCGGCTGAACATCCATCGTGGTAATGCCACTTGAGACCAATTTTTCAAAAGTTTTATTACGGTGCTGTAGATATTGCTGTGTTGCGGTGCTTTCAATGGCATCTTGTAAATCATCAATGGGTTTCTCTAAGATTTCATCAATACTGGATTCACGTAGACTGGCAAGTAAAACAAGATGACGACTCCTTAAAAGATTAATAGCAGGAAGTAGGTCGTCGGTATCTTCATCACGTAGGTTTGTGAGGATAATAACCAGTGCACGTTTTTTATGGCGAATTAATAGGTCAGTAGCCGCTTTACTGTAATCAGGGGCATCGGTACTTGGCTGTAAATCATATACCGTATTAAGAATAGTTTGCACCGTGTGTTGACCTTTGCGAGGTGAGAGCCAGCGTTGGTCGGTGCTGGCAAAGGTGCTTAAGCCGACAGCATCGCCTTGTTTCAGTGCGACATAAGATAATAATAGCAATGCGTTAAGGGTATGGTCAAAGTGTGATAGCTCGTCATCTTTTGTCAACATGCGGTGACCACAGTCGAGCATAAAGATAATCTCTTGGTCACGCTCGTCTTGGTATTCTCGGGAAATTAGTTTTTGCAGGCGTGAGGTTGCTTTCCAATCAATTTGACGTAGCGCATCGCCTTCACGATATTCGCGTAATTGATGAAAGTCCTGACCTTCTCCTCTGCGGCGTTTTTTGATAATCCCCATTTGGCTGAGATTATTGTCTGTTGCTAATAGCGCATAGTGTGAAATAGCTGCAAAGTTTGGATAGACATTGGTGGTATTACTGACGGGTAAAATAATATTACGGTGCCAGAATTTTAAGCTTGATTGAAGCTTTAACTGTACCTGAGGGAAAACCAACTTACCTCGAATATTGGCAATAATCTTGTATTGTAAATCAGCATGTTGCTGCGCAGGAATACTAATGTTTATGGGTAAACCTTCACTGTGTACTTGTAGCGGGAAATGGTCATAGATGCTCAACACATGGGGTGTTTTACCCTGATTATGAACGCGTAAACCAACATGCCGACTCACGCCTAAAGGTAATGAGCCGGGTAGGTCTCGATTCACTTCAATGGGTTGTGAGATATAGACGAGAATGAGATCAATTAACAAAACGATAGCGATGAGTGATAAAGCTATTTTCCAGAGAGGAATTAAACTTGGCCAAAAGCTAGCGAACAGGCTCAACAGGGCAAGCCCAGTGAGTAGGTATAAGGTATTTTTGGCAGGAATGGGTAGCATATGTAGCATAGAGACTGCTCTGTTGTTACTGCCTAGGGGCTTCTATTTTATCAAGAATAGAGACTAGTATTTGATCCGTTGAAAAGCCTTCTAATTCCATTTCAGGTGCTAGACCGACACGGTGGCGTAAAACGGGTAGTGCAATTTCTTTAATATCATCAGGTGTTATATAGTCACGCGCTTGTAGCATCGCTTGGGCGCGTGCTGCGCTGATTAACGAGATACTACCACGAGGTCCAGCACCTATGGTTAAACCCTGCCAATCACGGGTGGCGCGTACTATACGCACAGCGTAATCAATGACACTTTTATCTGCCGCAATGTCTGATGCAAGTGCTTGCATGGCTAGAATGGTTTCTGGTGAAGCGATGGCGCTAACATTGGAAATATTAAGCTGATTGCCTGTTTGATGATTTGTCACTGCCGCAACCATGGTGCTTTCTTCCTGATCACTCGGATATTCAATGAAAATTTTCATTAAAAAGCGATCTAATTGGGCTTCAGGTAATGGATAAGTACCTTCTTGCTCTAGTGGATTTTGAGTAGCAAGTGTCATAAAAGGCAGGGGCACTGAATGTGCTTCTCCTTCAATGGTGACTTGTTTTTCTTGCATTACTTCAAGTAAAGCAGACTGTGTTTTAGCGGGTGCACGATTGATTTCATCTGCCAATAATAGATTGGTGAAAACAGGTCCTTTGCGAATACTGAATGACTTACTATCCAAATCATAAAGTGTATGTCCGGTAATATCAGCAGGCATTAGATCAGGCGTAAACTGGATGCGATTAAATTGACCTGAGAAAGTTGCAGCGAGTGCTCTTACCAGCAGTGTTTTACCCAGACCTGGAACACCTTCGATAAGTACATTGCCACCAGCGATGAGGGCAATCAGTGTTTCATCGATGACTCGTTTCTGACCGATGACTGCCTTGGCGATTTCTTGTTTTAATTGCTGCGCTAATTCGCTAGCCTGTTGTAGTGTTAAATTTGTCATAAGTTTATCCTATTAAATTGAGACCTCATATCGATTTTCTGATGTTTTCTAGTTGTCTGACTAGCGAGGTAAATTCATCTGCCTGCTCAATGTCTTGAGCATAAAGTAGCTTTTCAACTGCTTTTGGTGTTAATTTGGCTTGAGTGGCAAGTAGCTGTATCTGTTCATCTTTGCCTCGTTGAGCCCAGCCTGGGTGGACCTGTGTTAGGCGTTGCATTAGGGCATGTCGGGCGCTATCAATCAGCTTTTGTTTTTTATGATGTTTCCAATAGTAATGTCCGCTACTGCTGATGTGCTCTTTTAGGCTACGACGATCATCTTCCTGTTTTGGAATAAGCGGACCAAAACGACGGCTAACCATCAACATCCATGTCAGAAACATTAAGCCCAGAGTTAGGATTAAAGTCCAAGCATGCCGCCATAATAATGCCCAAAGAGATGGCATTTCATCATTATGGATTAGCCAAACCTTAGAGGGCTTATCCAGTGACTGATTTTGTCCATGAACTAAATGCCAAAATAGCTCCGCATGATCTGATTTTTCAAGATGGTAATTTTTAATAAACCTAAAATCAGTTACCAGAGTTACCATACCTTCGCCTACTTTTTGGCGAACCATAAATGTATCATTCTTTATTTTAACGAGTTCAGATTGGTCTTGATGTGCACGGTTTACCTTTAAAGGTTTAAAGCCATTGGTTTGAACTTCAAGTGGTTTATTAACCCCATCTAGTGTGATAATGTGCGAAGCTCTATCATCAGCTGAGGTACTTAAAAAAGTTAAAATTTTGCCAAAAATGGACTCATCATAACCAGAATTATCACCTTCACTATCTTCATCTTCTGTTACCTCATCGGAGTCTTTGTCTGGGTTATACTCAAAAGTAATTGCTTTCTCGGTGCTAATGCCTAATAGGCGTTGCAGTGGGTCACGGGCTCCCTTATTCTTTTTTCCAGAGTAGCGCTTATTATCATCATTATTTATATCATCTGATTTTTCTTTTCTGGCATAGTTCCAGTCCTCTACTGAGCGCGCAATCAGATGTCCGCCTTCCTCAACCCAATCAAGCAACTCATCGGTATGATTCTCAGAAAATGAGGAGCGACTTGAAACGATCACCATAACGGTATCAGTATCAGGGAAACCTCCCATATCCTGTACCGTATTCTTACTAACCGCTGGAATTCCCATTCTTTTTAAAAAGAGGCGACTTGCATAGAGTGGGTTTCTACGTGCTTCGCTGAGTAAGCCGCTACGTTCTGTTACTTCTTTATACTCATGAGAGGAGTAAAAAGAGTAGGCAGTATAGGCAACGATAAGTCCAAGTAAGAGAGTAATTAATAGACCTGTTTTCTTATCCATTATTCACCATGACCTTGTATCGCATCATTATGGATAACAGAGTTTACAGGTGATATCGCAAAGTCACTTTCCCATGTATTAAACAGAGTCTGCATAATCTCATCTTCAGGTACGCGGTGTGCATAGGCAATGCTTTGCCATTGTCGTGTAAGTAATTGTAAATAGGTCTGTTTGGATTTACCGTGATCATTCTGAGTAAGTGTTCTTGCAGCTTGTTTGATAATGTCGCCTTCGGTATGGCTGTCTTGTAGCTTTATCCTTTCCTGATTAATCAAACGAATTAAAGCGCCTCGATAAAGCAGACTCAGTGATTGACGATGTTTTCCTTTTTGCCACAATGAACGAGATTCAGCGATGACATCATCAGGCAATGACTCAGGACGCACATCCATGCCAAACATGACTTCAGGCGCAACATATTCATCATCTGTGTTCTTTTTAGTATTAAATAAATGCAGCCAACGCTCGCGATAGAAATAGAGAAGGAAAATCCCTATGGCGAGTGCGATCCATAACACAGCTTCGAAAACAGTCGCGATGATTTCTGATAAAGACTCCATCCAACTTAAATCCATTTTAGACTTCTTCTTTTTCTTTTTTTTGTCCGTTTTTTTCGCCACCCATTTCTTTACTTTTCTTTTGTCGTTGAGATTCTTAGTGAGCATCACTTCATCAATCATTTGTTTAGATTGATCGACTGTTTGTCGTTCACTGGAAAGAATTTCTGGTACGTCTTCTTCGGCTAACACAGGGGAGGTACTGGCAGCATTAAAAAAGATAAAGGCAATAATGAATAGAAAGGCGGATGACGCTATGGATTTATTCTTATTTACATTGCCTAAGTTATCATCAAGTTCTTCAAAGCGTTGATTCATTTTTCTAAAATCTAACTCAATATCCCAAGCCTCTAATTGAGTGCGTCGATTTATATAAAGTGCAAAACTTCCTGCGACATAAAAAGGGTGGAGTAGGGTAACCACCAAGACATAAAACACAAAAAGAACTATTGCGATCCATGACTCATATTGAAGGTTGTTAGTAAATAAATTCTCTAGGATTTCACCTGACATATCCTCAGGCATAAATACTAAAACAAGGGCGAATAGCGAAAACATAAGAATCACTTCAACGAGCCTTAAGCCGATGGTAAGCCATACTGCAGTTGAGTGTGCAATCATATGCAATACATCTTGGCGCTGTGAACGCGCTCTGCCACGAAGTTTCTCTAGTTGCCAAATGGGTAAGTTAAAACCTCGCGAAAACGAGAAACGTCGAAAGGTCATTGTTTGGAAAAATCCCGTATTCCATATAAGGGAAGGTATCGCTTTTAAGGCTTGTAAACTGCTTAGTTCTTCATTGAAAAGTTTATGGCTAATAATGTGTAAAACGAGTCTGTCATAAAGTGGTTTTAGCCACCAAAATATTAATAAAGATAGCCAATATTGTTCAAAAGGTAATAAATAAAATATTGGAACTGCAATACTGAATGTCACAATAATCAATGGCAGATAAATCGCTTTCCACCATTGTTGTACCATAACAAACCCAAGGTCGACAGCTTCCCACGCGCTGCGTAATCGAATATTAGCAGTGACTTGATTTAGATTCATTTTGTGTTATTTCTTCCTACAAAAATAAAGTAGAAAGCAACCAGTGTCCACAGTACTGCACCAACTGCATATTTTATTGCAACGGGCAATACCATCGATGACCAAAATGCTTCAATAAATGCGGCGATGATAAACATGGCAGCAACACCATACATTAAGGTAACCGCACTTTTGCCATCATCAATCAGTGCGCGCTTGCGTGATTTTCGACCGGGCATCACTAAGGCGCGGGTTAACATGAAGCCAGCAGCGGCAGACAAGACAATGGCGTTAAGCTCAAAGGAGCCGTGTCCTACGACAAAGCCGTAGAGTGTATCTGTATAGCCAATATGAGTGAGATGACCAAAAACTGCACCAATAAAAATGCCATTAAATAGGGTGAAAACTAAGGTACCGATACCGAAGGTTAAGCCTCCTGCAAACTCCTTAAAACCTATGCCAGTATTGTTTTTAATATAATGACCAAACATAAGCAGGTCAGAATCGGAGCCACGTTCTCTACCGATGCGGTCATGGGTTTCGGGGTTATACATATCTTCTATATTGGCAAGATCTGCTGAACCCATCAGGCTATATATTAAATCTGGATTGAATTGAATGGCTATGATCATTGCAAAGAAAGGCACATAAAAAAGTGCTCCTGCAGTTGCTACCAGTCGCCATTCTTTTCTAACTAAGGTAGGAAACCCACCTGAGAAATAGGCAAAAATATCTCGCCAAATATGGGTACGGGTGTTGTATAAGCTTTGGTGTCCACGAACGACTAGTTTATTTAAACGCTCTACTAAAATTGGACTATACATGCGCGAATTCGCTAGTGCAAAGTGGTGACAAATCTGGCGATAAACATGTGGGAGATCAAGGTCATCTGGTGCTTTTATCGGGTTCTTTTTATTGTTTTTTTGCGACTTTGAAAGCTGTTGATAGTTAAGCCAATTCTCAAAATGTTGCCATTGCGCTTCATGTTTTTTTATAAACTGGTTTTGTTTAACCGCACTCATTTGCTTTCACCTCGATTACCCATCAGCCAGTTAGCAATTCCGAGTAAATTTTGAGTGGGTTGTTTTTGATCTTCCACTAATTTTCCCGTTAGCAGTGAGAGTTCATTTGCGCGTTCATTGGTTAAATAAGGCGTACGTTGATAAAAGCGTACTAATGCCTGTTGTTCTTGTAATTGCAAAGGAATAGGAGGAGCGATAGCGGCAATGTCTATTTCATCAACAGGAGGATAAACTAAGTCTTTATGTAGTACAACAGTACCTGCAACAAGATCACCGAGTCGTTGAAAGCGATTAGTTAGCAACATACTAATAAAACCAAAGCCATAAAATAGCGGTAGAAAATCAACGAAACGTAAAAGGTTTCTTATAATGGATGCACCTGGTGTTATCGGGCTGGCATTTTCCATTGCTACATAGAGGTCAAATGATTTTTTGCCGGGAGTTTGACCATTTTTATATAATTCAAAATAGACAGGGTAAAACCATTCTAAAAGAAAAGTGAGAATGCCAGCAATTCCTTTTCCCGTATTTCCAAAGTAGGCTAAGCTGACATAAATGACTATATACATAGCTAAACGAATTAGAATATCGATTAGCCAAGCCAACATGCGTGGAACAGGTCCAGCCGGAGAAAGTCTTAAGCTAATACCCTCTGGGGTGTTGACGTGGTAGAGCGTATCTATTGCCATTGATTAATTCTATTTTCGGGTAACAAGATTGTATCAGAAAAAGACAAAAAAAAAGCAGTTCAAGATGAACTGCTTTTTTAGATGCATAATGAAAACTAAGGTATTAGCTCTTATCGATGCCGCCATCCATTTCATCTTGCCATTTTTTAAGCTCATCCCATTTACCAGCAGCAGCAAGTTTTGACTGCTTTGGCCAAGAGCCAGGATTCATTGCGCCAAACTTACCATCTGCTTCATCAAGGATAGTTTGAATAGCGGCAACTTTTGCTTTACCTAGGTCTGCGAATGTTGCGATTCCTGCTGCAACAATTGCTTCAGCAGCTTTAGGCCCGATACCTTCGATCTTAGTAAGATCATCAGCAGCGGATTTTTTTGCTGCTGCTTTTTTCGGAGCAGCCTTCTTTGGTGCTGCTTTTTTAGCAGCTGGTTTTTTCTCTGCCGTTGATTTAGCAGTATCCTTCTTAGGTGCTGCCTTTGCAGCGTCCTTTTTTGGGGCCGCTTTTTTAGCTTCAGCTTTCTTAGGAGCTGCTTTTTTTGCAGTCTCTTTCTTAGCTTTCTTGCTAGTTTCAGAATCATCTTTCTTAGGTGCTGCTTTTGCTTTCTTAGCAGGAGCGCCTTCGCCATTAATATTCTGAATTTGAATTTGGGTGAAGTTCTGGCGATGCCCCGTACGTTTTTGGTGATGTTTACGTCGTTTGAATTTAACAATTTCAATTTTCTTAGCACGACCGTGGGCTATAACTTCTGCCGCAACTTTTGCACTGGCTATGAAAGGTGTGCCAACGGTGATTTTGTCGCCATCTGCGATCATTAATACTTGATCTAAGTCGATAGTTTCACCAACTTTGGCATCAAGTGTTTCTACTTTAAAAACATCTCCAGGAGTAACGCGATACTGCTTACCACCTGTCTTAATTACTGCGTACATATTATTCTTCCTTCGATTATACGAGTTTGGGTGTGTGGAACCGCGCGATTACACTTGAAACAGGCTTTGTTGTCAAGCTGTGAGGTGAAAAAAGTGTGAATAAATGAAGCTTTTTTTGATGTGAAAATATTTCGTATAAATTACTTCTCTGAATATATCCTTTTAGATTAGAATTTAGCCGTTATAATAGATTGAAACTAGGAAACACTTGTGTCAAAAAAATCAAAAATTAGTAGTATCACTTTTGCCAATAAATTCCTTGGTTTTCTATCAGAAGAAAAACGCCTTGAGTGGTGGCCAGCCTGGTGGTTAATGCGAATTAAAGTAACGTCATTAGCACGTGATTGGCGTGAAGTACGCATTAAATTACCCCTTACATGGGTTTCCAGAAATATGGGAGGAGGAATGTTTGGTGGTTTTCAAGCCTCACTAGCAGACCCCATTGCGCCATTAGCTTGTGCTAAAATTTTTACAGATTATCACGTTTGGACTCGCAAGCTATCAGTTGATTTTCAAAGACCGGGAGATACAGACCTTGAATTACGATTTGACTTTCCACCTGAGAAAGAAGAGGAAATTCGACTAGAGTTGGCAGAGCGAGGACGTAGCACGCCAACCTTTGAATACGGTTTGTACCGTAAAGATGGATTACTGTGTACTAAAATAGAATGCGTGGTAGCAATCAGGGTGAAAGGCTATGCGGTGGGAGCGGGTTGTTAGTTATATCTTTAATGGCACCCCCCCCTTTTTTACATAATTGTAATAAACAGCCATAAAAAAAGGCGACCATTTGGTCGCCTTTTTACTTACTTAGTGTAAACGTTTATAGATACTTAGTTGCCAAGAAGTAACCAATAGCACCAAGAATAGCGATCATAATTACTGTCACGAAGAAGTTATTGTCTTCATCTGAAAGTTTATCGCTAATCCATCTGTCTATTGAGACTCGACCAGGGCCAAATGCAAATACTACTGCAAGCATGACTCCCCAGACCACATGTTGCCAATGACCAGCTGCTGATGCGAAGTCTGTTTGAGCAAGTGAAAAGGCTGCGACAGCATTAAGGATAAATAAACCGAGTGCTGCAGGACGAGAAAGGAAACCAAGGACTAATAGAACAGGTAAGATTAGCTCAGCATAGGTAGCAAGATACGCCGCTATCTCTGGAGGTAAAACAGGCACTTTGAAGTCATACTTAAATAAGTCTATTGTTGAGCTAGTAATTTTAAAATTATCGTCTACTTTTGTTAAGCCCGACTTAAAAAATACATAAGCGACATAAAATCTAAAACCAAATAACAATAATGGCTGTAATGCTAAATTTAAAGGGGCGCAGTCCCCAACTAAAAAACCTGCTAAAAATTTTCTCATACTCTTCTCCTTGATTATCCTTTTTAATATTAATTGATTTTAAGAGGCCTCAGCATCACTCAGGTGACGAGTAAAAATGGCTAAAATCTTCCTGCTTTTCGTTGTGAGTCTTGCCAATAGCCTTGCTATTAGCTGTAATTCACGCCTCAACCAGAAAGTTTTTATCACATTTTTCTTTCGCCACTGAGTTATGCTGAGATCTCTTTAAATGATTCTATCCATCCACTTTGAATACTAATACTTAGTAATTCGGGTAAACGATCTGTATATTTTATAGCCAGATCGGAGATTGTAGCGTCTTGGGATAAAGACTGCAAAAAATCCCACTGTAAACTATCTTCTTCATTTTGATTCATCAGGGTGATTTTTATCTCATTATCTGATTTCCAGAGGATCAGTTTGACTGCTTCATCAAGTTTGATATCTTCAAAACTAATATCGCTTCCTTCCTGATGAGCAAACCAGATATCGTCTATACGATAATCTGATTGAATTAGATGTATTGTTTTCTTTAAATTAAAGGTTAGTTTTATTTGTTGTTCTTCTGTCAACTCTGCTAAAGCGGAAAAATCGAATGGCTCAGCTTGTTGTTGATGCCAAACATATTGTCTTGCCCACTCAAGTTGAGTTAGGTCGCGTAAATAGGGTAGCGATTTGGTGTGTTCAAAGTTTTCTATAAACTCTGGAAATTTATCACCATATTCGACGAAATAGGTGGTCATGGGTGGGTATTTATTAACAAAAAGGGTGGACATTTTATCAAAAAAATCGTCACCAACGAGTGCCTTACAGACACTAAATGTGATTCCTAATGATTGGGTCAATATTCCATGAACACTGCCTTTGTAAATACCAAGGCGCTGTTCTGCTGTTAGTTTTTCATCGCCTACTACATGGCTGGCAGCAGGTTCCTTGTCACCACCAAAAATGGCATCAATGAAATCTTGTTGAATGCCTTCAATATTTTTGTCGCTCATCAGACGGCTTCCTTGCTTTCACTCGCTAGAACTTTCTGTTGGATTCTCTGTGCTTTAAGAGACTCTTCGGTGACACGTTCAAGTGAAGGAATATCATTATCCCACTCGATTAAAACAGGTACATTACCAACATGTTCTACTGCCTTTTCGAATAAATTCCAAACAGGTTCTGTAACAGGGCGACTGTGCGTATCCAGTAGGTGTGTGCCTCGGTCTTCATAACCTGCTAGGTGTATTTCAGCGACACGATCTATGGGCATGGCGAATAGGTATTCTTCTGCTTCAAAATTATGATTTCTTGAACTGACATAAATATTATTAACATCGAGTAATAATTTGCAGTCACTAAGACGTGTTACTTCATTAATAAAGTCCCATTCAGTCATATCTGTACGTTTAAATTGTAAATAGCTGGATACATTTTCTATTACGATCTGTTGTCCAAGATAATCTTGCACCTGCGATATGCGATCAACAATATGTTTAACTACATTTTTGGTATAGGGGAGTGGGATCAAGTCATGAGTCACCACACCATGTGCTGATGTCCAACAAAGATGATCAGAAATCCATCCAGGCTGTACTTCATCTTTAAGTTTTTTAAGACGTTTAAGATAATCCATATTAAGTGGATCTGTTGAACCGATTGATAGTCCAACACCATGAAAAGTTACAGGGTATTTTTCTCTGAATTTATAGAGATAATCGCGTTGAACGGTTCCTTCTATTAAGTAGTTGTCACTTAATACTTCAAACCAAGGAATATTGGGTTGTTGTTCTTTAATTTGATTATAGTGTTCTTGGCGTAAGCCGATACCACAGCCTTGAATTTTATTATTATAATGTTGAATATCTTGATTTTTCATGTATGTGCCCTTTTGAATCAGGGATAATAACACAAAAAAATTGCCCCCAATTGGGAGCAATTTTATCGCACTAAATTAGTTAAAATTTAGCTACTTTTCTTAGCAGGCTTAACTGTTCCGCCGACAAGTTTGCCACATGTACCTTCTGGAACATATACCCACTCTTCAGCCATACCGTCAGTTTTAGCCATTCCACCACATGCGTGTTGACTCGTACCACAGTCATTCTTACCTGCTTTTGCAATACCCATACACTTTTCCATGCCAGGCTTGCCAGCTAGTGCTGCAGTTGAAACAGTTACAAGACCTACAGCCATTACACCAGTAAGTGCAGCTTTGATAAGATTTTTATCACTCATTTTAAAACTCCTAAGATTATTAAACTTTGTTGTTAGAACAAAAAACTTCGTTCATTATTACTGACCACAGTCAGCTAAAAAAATTCACAAACAATTGATATTCAATTAACTTGTGTAGCCTTATACGTTAAATGAATAAGAATTAGATGCAATTTAATGAAATATTTTTGGAATACAAAAACATTTCATTAAAAACTATGCTGAGTTCTCAATATCTGAATTCCTCATAGGAAAGTGTTGTATGTAACATTTCCTGAGCTTCCTGCTACAGCATAATGTATTATGCTGTACTTATCGCTTTGTATTTGGAAATACTCTATGGATATTGTTTACATTCGTGATCTAAGAATTGATGCTGTCATTGGTATTTATGATTGGGAAAAACGTATACAACAACAAATCAGCGTTGATTTAGAAATGGGTTGGGATAATAGAACCGCCGCAAAATCTGATAATATTAAAGACACGCTTAATTACAAAGCAGCTGCAAACTTGGTCAAAGAGTTAGTTGATAAAAGTGAATTTGAATTAGTTGAGTCGCTAGCAGAACATATCGCCGCACTATTACTTGAGAAAATGAAGATTCCATGGATAAAAGTTTCGTTAGGTAAACCGATGGCAGTGACAGGTTCTCAGCAGGTTGGGGTAATTATTGAAAGGACTAGAAAAACATTATCCTAGAATTCTCAGTTGATCGCTTTTAGCAAGTAGTAACTATATGACCTTTATTAAATTATATACTTTTTCTTTTCAACCAAGAATTCTAGAATTATGACTCAGGTTTTTTTAGATATCGGTAGCAATATAGATCGTAAAAAGAATATACAATCCTGTGTAGATCAGTTGCGCGCGGATTATCCTAATATCGTGTTTTCTAAAGCCTATGAAAGTGAAGCCTTTGGCTTTGAAGGTGATCCATTTATCAACCTTTCGGCACATTTACAAACGAATTTAGACTATAGTGAATTAAAATCTTATTTAACCAAACTTGAAGATAGACATGCGCGTAAACGCGATAATCAAAAGTTTATTGCGCGGACACTGGATGTGGATGTTCTATTATTTGGTGATCACGTATTACAACCTAAAATAGATGTTCCTAGGGCAGAGATCCTTAAATTTCCCTTTGTCTTATTTCCGTTAGCAGAAATTGCAGCTGACTTTATTCACCCCTTAGAGAATAAAAGTATTACTCAGATAGTGAAAACATCTGGATTAGATAAAAGTACATTAAGCGAAGTTAAGAATTTTCCAAACATATAAGCCTTATTAAAATCTATGAATAAAAGTAAAAAAACAGTACAGGCGAAAGTCGGTCATATTGTGGTTGGTGGTGATGCACCGATTGTTGTGCAATCAATGACGAATACCGACACTGCAGATGTTGTGCGCACTGTCAAACAGGTCGCAGAACTGGCAAAAGCAGGTTCAGAACTGGTGCGTATTACTGTCAATACCATGGAAGCCGCTGAAGCGGTTGCAGAAATTCGTCAACGTTTGGATAAAATGGGTTGTGACGTTCCTTTGGTAGGGGACTTTCACTTTAATGGTCATAAGTTATTAAGCGCTGTTCCTGAATGTGCTAAAGCATTGGCTAAATACCGTATTAATCCCGGTAATGTGGGTAAAGGTAAACGCGGTGATGAGCAGTTTGCTCAGATGATCGAATTTGCAATTAAATATGATAAAGCCGTACGAATCGGTGTGAACTGGGGGTCATTAGATCAAAAGCTATTGGCGACTATGTTGGATGAAAACAATCAGCTGGATACACCTAAAGAGCTAGGCGAAGTTCAACATAATGCCCTGATTGAGTCAGCTTTAAGTAGTGCAAAAAAAGCAGAAGAGATTGGCTTGCCTCACAATAAAATTATTATTTCCTGTAAATTAAGCGGCGTTCAAGATTTAGTTAAAGCCTATAAAGAACTATCGAGTTTGTGTGATTATCCTTTACATCTAGGATTGACTGAAGCGGGTATGGGAAGCAAAGGTATTGTGGCTTCTACGGCAGCACTATCCGTGTTATTACAGCAGGGAATAGGCAATACTATTCGTATCTCACTAACACCTAAACCCGGTGAAGCCCGTGAAAAAGAAGTGATCGTCGCGCAACAAATTTTACAGACCATGGGCTTTCGTTCTTTTACACCGCAAGTCATAGCCTGTCCTGGTTGTGGTCGCACCTCAAGCGATTACTTCCAACACTTAGCCCAAGATATTCAGAACTATCTTGGAGAGCAAATGCCCTTGTGGAAAGGGAAATATGATGGTGTTGAAGATATGTCCGTCGCGGTAATGGGTTGCGTTGTGAATGGACCGGGTGAAAGTAAACAGGCGAATATTGGTATTAGCTTACCCGGTAGTGGTGAAAAACCCGTCGCACCTGTTTACGAGGATGGTAAAAAAACGGTCACTTTAAAAGGTGATAATATTGCCCAAGAGTTTCAGCAAATCGTTGAAAAATATGTCGTCAGTCATTTTGCCTGATCAAAACCCTCTAGATAATATTCGCGTTGTACTGGTTCGTACCTTTCACCCAGGAAATATCGGTTCAACCGCAAGAGCAATGAAAACCATGGGTTTATCAGACCTATGCTTAGTCAACCCTGTTGACTTCCCTTCAAATGAAGCCACTAAAATGGCAGTCAGCGCAGATGATGTTGTTAATAATTCCCAGCAATTTGATAGTATCTATGATGCTGTAAAAGACTGCACCGTTGTAATAGCTAGCACAGCCCGCTCTCGTGGTTACGACTTGCCTGTTTTATCACCAGAGCAAAGTGCAGAAATGCTTTATTTCGCTGCTAAAAAGAGTAAGCAAAAAGTGGCACTATTATTTGGTCCAGAGCGAATGGGACTAAGCAATGAAGATTTACAGTTTGCTAAATACCGTGTCACCATACCGACTAATCCAGACTATAGTTCGCTTAATTTAGCAGCTGCAGTGCAGACTTTAAGTTATGAATTAATTAAGCAACACACACTTAACTCAGAACCTGATGAACTCGAAATAACTCGTGAATTACCAAACTCAGAATCGTTAGAGTTGTTCTATACACATATGGAGCAGACGCTAGTTGATTCAGGCTTTATCTTTAAGAAACACCCCGGTGAAGTCATGCAGAAACTACGAACATTGTTTACACGGGCGCAACCCGATAAAACTGAATTAAATATTCTGCGTGGAATGCTGGCTTCTTTTCAACAAGAGCAAAAGTGAAAAAAAGGCGGGGGTGCCATATAACCTGAATCAATCAACTTAAATTACCTTCTTTTATTCTGCTCCTAATTTTCTCTTTTATTACTTAATTTACTCCTAAAATTTGCAATTCTTAGTATGGTGAACTATAGGTTTCTATGACGTCATAAATTCAATGACTATTAAAACTCTTAATCCTAAAAATAATTTAATATTATAAATCAGTTACTTACAATTTCTTTATAAGTATGGAATAAAAAAGTTGCGAGGAGAAGAGAGATGCGAGAGGTTTTTAGTGCTAGTTTTTTAAGAGCTGTTTATCTATTTTGGATAGCTATGATAATGGCTGTTTTGGTTTATCCCACGATAACATTAGCCACTCATGAAGACGAACCCATGAATTGTGAAGGTACGCTGGTAGATAAGTTTCAGGAAATAGATTTAATCGCAAAAGAACAGTAACTGAACTGTCGACTCACACGACGGTGTCATATGGTTTTTGGTTTGAGTTTCCACCGTATGTAGGGGAGGCTCGTTATGAATTAGAGATTATTCAATATAAACCTACTAGACCGTCATTAGTTGGTAGGCGCTTTAGTATTGATACAAGAAATCCTCCGCATATAGACCCCGGTTTTGGGGTATTACACGAACAAACAGATGGAGGAACTATTGGTGTTTTTCTTCATTCTACCGGCGGTAATATAACATCAGATGACAGGTTTTCTGCGGTAGTCGCTGAGACCGTAGCAGCTGGGGTAGGAAGAGTTAAATACAAAGATCGTGAAGGACATCCTGAGGCGCTATTCTTGCATGAAACGAATGGGCTGACTGTTCAGTTCGACAATCATTCTATTCATACAATCTGTGATGGATTGGAATATGAATGGGACTTTGGCGATGGTAGTGAAAAATCAGAACTAAAAAACCCAGAACATACCTACCAGGAAAGTGGTACTTATAATGTTACTTTAATTGCTCGCGAACCTCCACCTGGGCAAAGCTCTCAGAAAACTCTGCAAATTACGCTGGAAGTACAACCTATTGTTGATGTCAGATTTACTGATAATCGTGCTGATGGTCGAATATCGCTGGATGAAGAAGTGGGCATATCGGTTGATGTTAAAGCGCCCGATAACTCTGCTGGATTTACAGGCCTGAATCTTGTTACTAACTTTGCTCTTGCACCTAATTTAGAGATTATCGAAGAGCCGGAAGTCCCTGATAGTTTTAATTTAGCCTCGGGTAAAGAACGCACATTTAACTGGATCGTAAAACCTGATAATGGTGGAAAGTTTCGGATATCAAGTCGTGTAAAAGGAAAAAGTAGTTCGGGTGCTGATGTCGAAGATTTTGATGCTCAGGAGGGCTCGGTAGGTTTGCTTGACGTTGAAGTAGTCGTTGATCCCGACACCGATCCCATAGAATTGGAAGAAAATGAAGATGGTCCAATAGCAAAACCTGTATTGGTAACAGTTAAAATCACCAATCCGACAGATTTAGATTTAACAAATATTGTATTAACACCCAGTAAGCCTTCTATTGTTACCTTGGTAGAACGTGATGTCACTGCAGATATTCCGTTTACATATACTGAAGAACAGCAGGGTGAAGAACCTCCTACGAAGATTAATGGAGCACCAGAGGCAGTGACATTACTACATAATTTGGCAGCTGGGGAAAGTGTTGAAGTTGAATTTCAAGGACAGGCGCAAGATGATGGAAAAGTTAAACTAAAATTTAAGGTAACAGGTGAATCTGATGGGGCAGAGTCCTTTGGCTTAGGCACTGCTATTGTAAATGTATCATCTGATATTTTACTTTACAATGAAGATGAGGTTTCACTAAGTAACACGATTACAACACCTCAAGGCAATAAAGTTTTTATGATAAATGGCGGAGATAAGTGGAAAGTCACCATCCGCCTTGAAAATCGTAGTGCAGAGAAAACTCTCGATGTGGATTTATTGCCAGTGACCAGAGGTAATTCATCGTATGCTGTTCCTGTGCCATTAGGGTTTGATGCGCCCGACGTTACCTGTCCAATAGGGGTTAGGCGAACATTAGAGCCAGGAGAAAGGGAAACATTTATTGCAGAAGTGTTTTCATCACCTGATGGAGCACCCAAAGGTGAGGTTGGTTATTTATTAACCGCATGGTCACATGAGATATCTGAAATAGATAATGGTGGGAGTGTACCTGAAAGGGAAAATATTCTTGTTAAGCTCGATAATGACAAGCAAGTGCTAGTACAAGAAGGAGCTGCAGTAGTAAAACCAGGTACCCATGAAACATTTCATAGTACTTTGGTTGAAATTCGAGATGAGCCATTCGATGAAGAAGTGTCTTATGGAGAATGGGTTGGAGGTTTTGCAAAATCAGGCCTGAATGTATTTGCTGAAGTAATTTATTTACTCCCCGTTCTTATTGACCTTTCTACTGATGCAATCAAAGCTGGGGCGAAGCCTTGGAAATACCCTGATTATTATTCTGCAGCAGCAGATAAAACCGCTGCACTGCTCAATGATACTTATGTGAATTTGGGTGATGCAGGAAGGGAAGCTTTACGATTAGGCGTGATAGATTCACTAACAAAAGCAGGATGGAAAGCAGTAGATGCTAGTGTCGCATTTAATAAAGCGATAGAAGATGTGTGGTCACCATTACAGGTGGCTCACGCTAAGGGTGATTCATTAGCAGTAGCTAATTGGTATGGAGGACTATCTGGTAATGTAGCAAGTGTTGTTGCTGGTCCTGAAACATTACTCGCTAAAGCTGCTGGAAGGTTATCGATTTGTAAGGCAGTTGCATTCAAAGCTGGAAAAGAAGCTGCTGTAAAAATATCACCAAGAGCTGTAAGTGCAATAAGAAAAGGTGCTACTGGTGCCAGAGCCATTGCTGAATTAACCTCAGCAACGCTTAAAACGATGCCGAATGGTGCTTTGTTACGCTTTCGACATGCACGTAGTCTATTTGGAGTTGATATTGCTACTCATAATAAACTCATAGAGTTTACCCAAAAATGGAAGATCGTAGCGGTATTCAGGAGTAGGGGTAAAGGTGCTATTCAGCGACTCAAAAGTGGTCGATATTCACCAAAACCACAAGCAATAAAAGCTAAAAATGTTTCACATATCGATAGAGATTGGTTAGGTTTTAAAACATCTGGCGCTCCTAATGGAGTACCTGATGGGGTAACTGATTTGGTTGATGAAGTTGCTATAAGAAAACCACCTAAATGGAATGATGTGGAGGCAGCACTTAAAGCAGATGGACAATCCAATGAATTCATTCAAGAAGTGAGAGCACGTCATACCAAAAGGACAAAAGAGTTTGATGAGGAATTTGCAAGGTGGAATGGTTTTTCAAAAGATGGTGTCCCTTATCCAAATAGCCAGACTGGTGTTGACTTCAGGGAAAATGTGGACTGGGGAGATTTTACTGATAAATCTTCCCCACTAAAGAATCTGAACTTTGAAGTTGAAACCATTATTGCGGCAGATGGTGGTATTATTTATAGGCCAAAAATTATAAAACCTGATGGCACAAAACAATTTGTAACGGGTGATATGGATCCTATGGCGTTTCTTAACCCTGATGGAAGCCCCTTAAATGAAGCACAAAGACTTGCACTCTATAAAGAGCTTCCTGATTTAGATATACAGCACCCTGAATCAATGACTTGGACGAATGACAAAGGTCGTAATGATTATTTCCATGAATTTGGCAGCCTCAATCCAGATTCTGAAGCAATGATTGCTTATTTACCTAATGGTACTCAGATGTCGACACGTTTTAACACAGGAAAAAGCTGGATAGACCCTAAAAATATTGAGCGTAGTAAATGGTTTTTTTCTGGTCTGCATGCAGTCATTCGTTCTGAAGAAGCTACCCCTGTTGATATTTCACCTATTGAATATCAAAGAATTAATATTTCACCAAATACAACAT
This sequence comes from Cocleimonas sp., assembly GCA_036478745.1. Classification (GTDB taxonomy): domain Bacteria; phylum Pseudomonadota; class Gammaproteobacteria; order Thiotrichales; family Thiotrichaceae; genus Cocleimonas. The sequence goes on along the minus strand of JAZGEM010000003.1, from coordinate 93,726 downwards.
TTATAAATGATTCAAATTGCCCAGGTTCAAAAGCTCTAAAGAGTATAGGAAAACAAGTAGCAGCTCGTGAAGATAGCGGCTGTACTGTTGAAATGACTCGTGATGCAGATGCTCCAACCCTACGACTCACGGATGAAAGTATTATTGAAAAGTGGACTGAAGAGAATGGCTGGGAGCCATACAAAAATCAATCCCCAACGATTAAAATGGCACCTCAAACATTAATCACAACAGAGAGTGAAGCAGGTACAAATACACTTGAGATTCGCTCAGATGCTGAAATGCTTGTCGTTGCAGGCGAGGATGAATGGTTTAGTGAAGGGGATCATGTTGTGATTGATCCGGGTGGCCCAAATCAAGAATTTGCAACAGTATCAGGGTTTGGTTCATTAATTTTCTCAGATCCACTGCAAAACTCTCATGAGCCAGGTGAGTGGATTTCTATAGTAACTGCTGCAGTTCTAGCAGATTCTGACAATGACGGAATCCCCGATAATAATGATGCCTTCCCCAATAACCCATTTGAAACAGTTGATACCGACAACGACGGTATAGGCAATAACGCCGACTCAGACGATGACAATGATGGCTTTAGTGATGCTGCTGAAACTGCTGCAGGTACTGATCCATTGGATTCTAATAGTAGACCTCAGAACCTTCCAATTGGTCCTAATGAACCCATACCTACTTTGTCAGAATGGATGATTGTGTTACTGGCAATGATGTTATTGATGTATGGAGGTTTTTCTTATAAGAGAAGAAAAAGAGGGTAGTGTAGCGTTGTGCGGTATTAGGACTAATTTTGTTCAGCTGACCCTACAGTGGTATAATTCTAGTGAGTGCATTTTTAAAATGATAGGAAAAATGTGATGATCTTGTAGGTTCAACTTGGTTTTTACTAAGTCCAATCTTGTAAAAACAGGGGGGGTGCCATTGAATAAAATACGTTCTGTAACTAAAAATGATGCGGTAAGTATCTGTTCTATCTATAACTACTACATAGAGTACTCTGCGATTTCATTTGAAGAGGAAACTGTCTCAGTCAATGGGATGCAACAAAGAATCACAGAATATTCCTCTAAGCACCCTTGGTTAGTTTATGAGATTGATGGGGAGGTCGTGGCTTATGCCTATGTTACTTTATGGAAGTCTCGAAGTGCGTATCGTTTTACCCTTGAAAGTACCATTTATGCAGCTCATGACCTTAAAGAAAAGGGAGTAGGAACTCAACTCTACCAAGCACTTTTCAATAGGCTAGGAAATAATGAAATTCATTCTCTAATGGCAGTGATTGCCTTGCCAAATCAAGTTAGTGTAGGTTTGCATGAGAAAATGGGGTTTAAGAAAGTTGCTCATTTCCATGAAGTTGGGTTTAAAAAAAGCCAGTGGGTTGATGTTGGATACTGGCAGAAACTTCTTTAATGAAAACTATATAAGTTCTTGATAAAAATAATTAATTTATTACTTTAACGTCATAATTTAGACCCTTTATCGGATAAATTTCTTAACTACCACACTCTATTGCTAATATTGGAAGCCTAATAACAATTAGGCGATAGCCAATATGATTTTCACAATAGATGTTGAAGACTGGACTCAATCGGTTTTAAATAATAAAAACCCAGTAACAGATCGTGTTCTGCATAATACTTTACGTGTTTTGGATATGCTAGATGAGTATGGGCATAAAGCTACGTTCTTTACATTAGGAAACGTTGCTAAGAAACACCCTAAGCTTATTCGACGTATTGCTGAGGCAGGTCATGAGATCGCGTCACATGGTTTTCACCATGATTCAATTTTTACACTTTCTAAAGAACAAATCTTTGAAGATGTTTCAACTTCCGTTAAATTACTAGAAGATACTTCAGGACAAAAAGTCCTAGGTTATCGCGCGCCTGATTTTTCAATTCGTGAGTCTTTATTTGAATGGTATTGTGAAGCACTCGCAGCTAATGGTTTGAGATATGATTCTTCATTGTTTCCAATGAAAGTCTTTAAGTATGGTATTGAGAAACGCTATTCACTTGATATATTTGATAAGCATGGCATTAATGAGCACTATTTGAGTTATATGAAATTCGGTGAACAGAAGTTACCATTTTTTGGTGGGGGTTACTTCCGCTTAATGCCGTACTCTATGACAAAGAAACTCACCTCACAGTTAGATTCTAAAAGCGCGGTATTTTATATGCACCCTTATGAGGTAGACACTGATGAGCTGGCCTATGTAAAAAGCACAGGACAGAAAATCCCGCTTAAATGGAGACTGTCTCAGTTTATAGGTCGAAATACTGTTAAACAAAAAATTCACAAGCTCATGGGTGACTTTAAATTCAACTCATTTGCTAACGAGTACTATTTAGAAGGCGCTGCTTCAATTGCTCAACATACCTTAAGCAATATTGAAGAAGGTTCTGTTCATGTTCCGCAACCTGAAATTGCTTATGATAAGGTAACAGGCTAGCTAGAAAGCAAAAATAGACTACATTGACTTAATTTTTTGTAATTGCTGCTCTAGTTGAGCGAGGGCAGTTTTTTGCTCTTCTGCTTGTTTTCTCACTTGTTCAACTACGTTCGCAGGTGCTTTATCCGTAAAGCTAGGATTACTCAGACGACCTTCTACACCTGCTAAACCTTTCTGGATTTTTTCAATTTCTTTATTTAAACGTGCTGTTTCAGCCTCTTTATCAATTAATCCTGCTAGTGGGATTAAAATCTGCATTTCACCACATAAAGCGGTAGCAGAATCTGGTGCATCGGCGCCTTTCTCTAACCATTCTGCTGATTCTATTTTTGCTAGCGAATTTATGAAAATAGCATTTTCTTCAAAATGGCTTCTATCTGACTCAGTCCAATTTTGTAATAAAATCGGTAAAGGTTTACTCGGTGGTATATCCATTTCAGAGCGGATTTTACGAATACCGACGATAAAATCTTTTACCCACTTTAAATCTTGTTCAGCTTGAGCATCAATGAGATCTTCATTTGCTACAGGGTAGGGTTGTAGCATAATGGTATCTGCTGTTTGTCCTGTGAGTGGCTTAATCGTCTGCCAAATTTCTTCCGTGATATAAGGCATAATAGGGTGGAGTAAACGCAATAACGTTTCTAATACACGTACTAAGGTTCTGCGGGTGCCACGTTTAGCTTCTTCTGATTGCTCATCAGAGAATAAAACAGGTTTGGATAGCTCTAAATACCAATCGCAATATTCACCCCATGTGAATTCGTATAACGTTTTTGCTGCGAGATCAAAGCGGTATTTATCAAAGTGTTCAGCAACTTCAGTTTCAAGCGTTTGTAATTGTGATCTAATCCAACGATCAGCTAGAGATAGTTCAACGGGCATCTCAGAGCCATCAGCAAGTAAAGAGCAGCCTACATCTTTATCTTCTGTTTGCATTTGCACATAGCGTGTTGCATTCCAAATTTTATTACAGAAGTTGCGATTGCCTTCAATGCGCTGTAAATCAAAACGAATATCGCGACCATTAGAAGCTTGTGATGCAAAAGTGAAACGTAAAGCATCGGTACCGTAGGCAGGAATACCATCAGGGAATTGCTTTTTAGTGGCTTTACGAATTTTATCTGCAAGATGCGGTTGCATCATATTACTGCTGCGTTTTTCTAATAATGCATCCAACGTAATCCCATCAATAACATCTAAAGGATCAATCACATTCCCTTTAGATTTGGACATTTTTTGTCCCTCACCGTCCCGAACTAGACCATGCATATAGACTTCTTTGAAGGGAACTTCACCATCCATAAATTTAAGCCCGAACATAATCATGCGCGCCACCCAAAAGAAGATAATGTCGAAACCTGTGACCAATACATTAGTGGGATACCACGTTTTTAGTGCATCGGTTTGCTCAGGCCAACCCAATGTTGAAAATGGCCACAATGCCGATGAGAACCAAGTATCAAGCACATCTTCATCTTGGCGTAATTCTATCTCACTTCCAAGATGATGCTTCTCACGCACATCTGCTTCTGATTTGCCGACATAAACTTCACCTGATGCATCGTCATACCAAGCGGGTATACGGTGTCCCCACCAAAGTTGACGCGAAATACACCAGTCTTGAATATCATTCATCCAACTGAAATACATATTTTTGTAGTTGTCAGGAACGAATTTAATACGTCCACTCTCGACGGCTTCGATGGCTGGTTTCGCTAGTGGAGCAACTTTCACATACCATTGTTCTGTAAGGTAAGGTTCAACTATCACGCCAGTACGTTCACTGCGTGGGGGTTTGAGTTTATGCGGTTCGATTTTAACCAGCAGACCTTCTGCTTCTAAATCTTCTAAAATTTTCTTACGCGCATCAAATCGATCCATGCCACGATAGGCTTCTGGTGCGTTTTCATTCATCACTGCAGAAGGGGTAAATAAGTTAATCACTTCCATATCATGGCGTTGACCCACTTCCCAGTCATTAAAATCATGTGCGGGCGTGATTTTCACACAACCTGTCCCAAACTCTGGATCGACATATTCGTCTTCAAGAATCGGAATTTTACGATCTGTCATTGGTACCCAAACTTCTTTACCAATAAAGTCTTTGTAGCGCTCATCTCCTGGGCTGACGGCTAATGCGCCATCGGCAAGAATAGTTTCTGGTCGCGTGGTTGCAATTTCCATAAAACCATCACCATCAACAAAAGGGTATTTCACATGGTGCATGAAGCCGTCTTCTTCTTTATCGTTAAGTACTTCAATATCAGATAAAGCGGTGTGTAATACAGGATCCCAGTTAACGAGGCGGTTACCACGGTAAATTAAACCTTCGTCATGAAGCTGTACAAACACATCTTTAACTGAGTCGGATAAGCCCTCATCCATAGTGAAGCGTTCACGAGACCAGTCTGGTGATGCGCCTAGACGACGTAATTGTTTTACAATCTGCCCGCCAGATTCTTCCTTCCAATCCCAAATACGTTCAACAAATTTCTCTCTGCCTAAATCGTGTCGGGTCAAACCCTCGGCATCGAGCTGGCGTTCAACTACCATTTGAGTCGCAATACCTGCGTGATCCATACCCGGTTGCCATAACGTATTATCACCTTTCATACGGTGGTATCGAATCAAAGCATCCATAATCGTATCTTGAAAAGCATGCCCCATGTGTAACGTACCGGTGACATTTGGTGGTGGAATCATAATGCAGTAAGGGTCAGCATTGCTGTCATTTGAAGGCTCAAAATAACCCGCTTCCTCCCATTTTTTATACCAGTGCTGTTCAATGTCTTTAGGTGTGTATGTTTTTTCCATGAGTAAGTACTAATCCGCGTTAAATATGGTTTTAAATTAGGGTCGAGAGTATAACGTGAAATAGAGAAAGGGAGAAAGCGATAAGTCCATATTCATAAGCTTGATAAAAGATTCGTTAGGACGAGTGATTTTGTTTGATTCTTGCTTTATGTTAATCAAGAGGTGATATCTTGAATGTTAGAATGAAAAGGGATCAAAGTAAGATAACTCACTCAGGGAATCAAAAAATAAATGAATACAAAGTATAAGTTGTTAGTTATCGGTTTCATCATAATCTATTCATTCGCTGTACAAGCTGATACCTTAAAAGGTAAATGTAAAGTGCTGTTTGACGAAGGCTCTTACACACAGGCTATTTCTATTTGCACCCAAGCTGCAGAAAGTGGCGATAGTGCATCCCAAACCATGCTAGGTGAAATATATGACCAATCTGGCAAGAGTGAAGAGGTGGCTTTTTGGTGGAATAAGGCTGCTGAGGCAGGTTATCAGCCAGCACGTAATCTATTGGCATTGAAATATTACTATGGTGGAACGGTTCTTGGTGCAGAGAAAGGCTGGAAACAGGACTATAGCAAGGCATTTAAAATGTGGATGGAGGATGCAAAAAAGGGTGTTGCAACCAGTCAATTCATGATTGGAGTAATGTATCAAAAAGGATATGGTGCTGATAAGAACCTTGCAGAATCGTGGTTTTGGCTTAAGGTTGCGTTGAATAATGGGTATAAATTATCGACGGATGTTTTAATTGAAATATCACGTGAAATTTCAGTTGAGCAGAAAAGTAAAGGAGAGGAGAAGCTTAGAAATTATAAACAGTTAAATAGTTAATTATTAAGAATTTGTTTATACAATTGGTAACAAAATAGAATATTTAAACGATACTTAAAAGCGCCCCAAATAGGGACGCTGTTTATCTTTAGTGCTCGTTATCAGTGAAGATTTCCGCACTAATTTTTTCATCAATTGGTGTCACTTGCATTGAAAAGTTTACGCGCTCTTGTGAGTCTGCCACTGTGTAAACATTGGGAGCAGAATACTCATCTGTTGGTGCTTGACCTGCCAGTACTGGTTGACTTACTGATAGGATGGTTAAAAGAGTTGTTGCTAGTAAAGCTGTAGATTTGTTGTTCATTTTATTCACCTTCATTTTAATTGTTTTGTTATAAGAAAGACTTGTTGTTGCGTCTTGTTAAATGAAACGTGCAATAAATTTTTATGGATGCGAATTAAATGAAAGTTTTTATTTATTTATTGAAAATCCGTTTAAATACAGTGATATAGATAAGGTGCATTTTATCGGATTTGTAATGGCACCCCCCCCTTTATTTGATAATTGTAAGGATTATGTCAATCAATGTGAGATGATTAGCCTTGACGATCTAACCAAAAATCAAGTCCCTGAGCATTTAATAAAACATCACCTTCAATGACTTTTTCTTGAAATTCTCGGCTCTGTTCACAGCCCATTTCAGTAAGAACAGTTAATAAATATGCTTTTAGTTGTTGCTGTAAAACGGCTACCCGATTTTCTGGTTGAGCCTGTAAATCCAGTGCCATATTGGCAAACTTTCTGACACTGCTTTTTAGTTGATTAACAACTTCCTCAGTTGGAACAATAGGACCAAAGTGGGTTAAATACATATGATCGGATTTTCTGGAAGCGAGACATTCAATACTTTGCAATAAAGAACCCGGATCAAATTGCACAGGTGTTGTGGTTGCAAAAATAAAGGGTCCTTGTTTTGTTGTCAGTTGCGGATAAGAAACACCAAAGGTATCACCACTAAATATTCCATTGCTTTTTTTATCGAAAATACAAAAATGATGGCGTGCATGACCAGGTGTATCTAAGAATTGTAATTTACGACCATTTAGTTTTAGTTTGGTAAATCCAGGTGCTTCGATAATGCGTGATGCATCAATAGGGCGAATTTTCCCATACAATTTACGAAATTTCTTTTTGCCATAAACGGCAATAGTTCCAGCTTCAAGCCTGCTGGGGTCAGCCATATGCTTTGCTCCAAAGGGGTGAATAATGAGTTTCGCATTTTTACACCGATGCATGAGTTCACCCGCACCCCCGGCATGATCAAGATGCACATGGGTTGGAATAATGTAGACAACATTATCAAAAGATAACTGCAGTGATTGGAGTGCTTCTTCGACGTAAGGCACACTGTTATTTGTACCCGTTTCGATAATGGCAACTTCACCCTTTTCTTCCATTATGTAAATAGCAGCTACACCAGATTGCCCATATTCGGCATCGACTAGTGTGATACCGTGACCAAGGTTTTGTATTTTTGTTTTCATACAGTCTTTATAGTTGATGAAACGTCATTGATGATGATTTATTTTAATGACAAGTATTGTCATAGCCAATTTTAAATCTAAATACGCTCTTAGAATTATATATATTCTACAAGCAATTGATTTTACATAATATTCTAAAAGTGTCCAATTTGCTGGCGGGTGAATAGATGTTTTTGAATAGTCTTGTGTCAACTAAAATAATTAAACCAGATACTTACACGTGCATTAAGTTTCTATCTGGGGGTTAGGGTAGTAAGGTATCAAAAATAGTTTACACTCTTTACACCATTAAAATGCACAGGAATATGTTATGTCAATATCACCCGTAACCGATCAGCAAACTGAAGCATTCCTCAGCCTCAATGAAAGCTGGTCACTTAAAAACGATAAACTCCATAAAGAATTCAGTTTTAAAAACTTTGTAGAAGCATTTGGTTTTATGAGTAAGGTCGCATTAATTGCAGAACGTAATAATCATCACCCCGAGTGGTTTAATGTGTATAACAAAGTCGTGATTGATCTTACAACTCATGAAGCTGGGGGGATTTCAGAGCGTGATTTTATGTTTGCAACGCAAATTGATAATGTCAATTTATAGCCTGAAATCTAGCCCACTAATTGATGGTCATTTTATTATAAGAACAGCTATATTATTCATTCCAGTGTAATGGCACCCCCCTACAATTTAGAAGATTGATGTTGGTGATAAAATGCTGAGTATAAATTTGTGTGTAGATAAAAATAAGGACCTCACTTCGACACCTCCTTTGTAAAATCTGAATTAAGTATTCTTTGTTTAGAGTTTATGGGTCTCAACCATCATCGACAACCTCTGCGCGGTTGTAACGATATACTTTATTGCCCTTGGTGGGCTGCTAAAGCAAATTTATCAAATCGTTTTATCAAAGCAATAATTATCAAAATAAAGGGCGCAAAATATACAACGGTCATACCCATGCCAGATTGTAATAAATTAAATCCTCCAGATATTAAATACAATGCAAAGTAATAAAGCACACTGACGAGGAAAAACCATAAACGCTTTCCTTCTCTTACTACCATTAAGCCGATGAGTACAGGTGAAAAGAACAATATTATGGCGGAAATAATAAACCAAACTGGAATCATTGGCCCACAGGCTAAAGCTATTGATGGGAAGAGTGTGGCTATAACGGCTATTAGGTTTCGTGTTGTCTTATTCATAATCTATATACCTTGTTAAATGTGATATGAAGTATGTCAAAGGTATCGATATATGTCATTTGTATGGATGTAGTTGAAGTATGTGAATCTACCTGTATCATATAAGTATACTATTGAGGGTTTGTTATGGCTTTAACGACAAGTTTACTGGATGCTTTGAAATCTGTTTTAAGAGAAAAGGGAATTACCTACCGAGATGTGTCTAATTTTTTAGAATTATCGGAGGTGAGTATTAAACGGATTTTTTCGGATAAAAACTGTTCGTTGATTCGTCTTGAGAAAATGTGTGAATTAGCACAAACAGATCTAGCCGAGTTATTAGACATTGCTGAATCTCGCCAGCAACAATTAACGGAACTTTCAGTCGAGCAAGAGAATACCTTAGTAAGTGATACGGGTTTACTCGTTGTAGCGGTTTGTATCATTAACTATTGGTCATTTGATGAAATTTTGGCTAAATACCAATTTAATCAGGCGCAGCTAACGGGGTTGTTCACTCAATTGGATAAGATGGAATTTATTGAGTTGCTGGTAGGTAATCGTTATCGTTTAAAAGTTTCGCGACGATTCAGTTGGAAGCTAAGAGGCCCCATTCAACGCTTCTTTGTTGAGTCTGTTTTAGATTCGTATTTACAAACAGGTATTCAAAGTGCTGGGAATCACTTTCACTTTAACTGGGGTATGCTAAGTAAGGAGTCGGTGGACGAGCTTAACCGTAAAATTCATCGTGTGGTGGATGAATACATGAGTATTGTTAGTCAAGATGTACGCATACCTGTGGATAAAAAATTAACCAGTAGCTTATTGATTATGTTTAGAGAAAACTGGGAGCCTCAGCCGTTTAAAGAGCTTTGGAAGTAATTTAGTAGAGAGCAATAAGCCCTCACCAAACAAGGTTGGCTGGGGAGGGCTATCTTTTAACGTGTTATAGGTAATTGGGTTTAATAGCACATGCCATTTAAAACACCAGCTGTCCAACAGCTTTTCTCAGGTGGTTTTTCTTGTGCTTCTTTTGTCGATGTTGACCTTTCATAGCACATATTATTCATGACTCCAGCCGTCCAGCAACTTTGTCCATATCGTGTTGTTTTTTTGAATTCAAAATCTGTTTTAGCGAGGCAACTGCCATCAAAAGCTCCTGCGGTCCAGCATTCGGCTTCTGTGTTAGCCGTTGTCAACAAAATGGCAGTGGAGAATAAAACAGCAATAAATCGTTTTGTTGTGTGTTGAGTAGTCATCTGAGTTTTTCCTCTATTCGTTTTTGAATTATTTTCTTAATACTATTAAGTCATTGCTAGTCAAGATACAAGACAAACTAGTTGGTCTCATTAAGGGTAATACAGACTACTTGGTTTGTAAATAGTTTTTAATAATTTATATGCGTTTAATGGATTAAGAAAAAATTATATTTTGGGCTATCGATGCGTTTTAATTCGAGAGTGGCTCACCTAATTTGATAGGCGTTGCTAGTGCTAAACTTTTGAGAAGTTGCGGGCTTTTATCTGCAAAGACAAGAATTACGGTCGAGCCCATATTAAAGCGTCCCATTTCTTCACCTTTTAGTAATGAGACTGATTGATCATTGTAAAGTTTGCTAGAAATGGTTTTTCCTTTTGGTGGTGTAATTAAACCATCCCAGACGGTTTCAATAGCTGCGACATTAATCGCACCCACAAGCACCATTGCCATTGGACCATATTCGGTGTCAAACTGTGCAACAACTCGTTCATTTCTGGCAAAAATACTGGATACTGTTTTCACCGTATGTGGTGCAACACTGAATAACCTTCCCGGGATATGGATTTGCTCTGTTAATTTACCAGCACAGGGCATGTGGATGCGGTGATAGTCTTTGGGCGATAAATAGATGGTTATGAATTGACCATCAGCATATTTATCACTCAGTTGTTGATTACCACCAAGTAATTTGTTTAAGCTATAACTCATGCCTTTGGCTTGCAGCAGTAACCCATTTGTAACTTTTCCGTATTGGCTCACTGTGCCGTCAACCGGGCTAACTAAAGCGTTGTCTGCAAGTGGTCTTAATCCGGGTTTTAGCTCACGGGTAAAGAATTGGTTGAATGATTTGTAGCTTTTGGGGTCTGGGTTAACAGCTTCATCAAGATTAACTTTGAATGCATTACTAAAAATTTGTATGGTTTTAGGTACAAAACGTGATTCAATGCGGGTCAATTTATAGATCACACGTGAAACGACATGATGCGGTAGAAAGTAAAGTGAACCTGATTTAATGTAATCTATAATTGATGCAGACATGTAGTTGTTACTGTTCGTTATTAAGTGGGTGAGGATAATACTTTAATTTACCTTAAAAAGCGTATAAAAATATGAGTGAACGGAGTATTTGCTAGTACAAGATTGAAATTATCAAAAAAAGGGGGGGGTGCCTTAGCGCTTCTTACTTCATAACTAAGTCAATAGAATAGAACTGAGAACGAATGCAAAATACAAAAGATTTACAAACCATTACAGATTTTATGCGCTGGGGAGCTAGTCAGTTTGTGGAGGCAAAACTGACCTATGGTCACGGTATGTCATCACCTTTAGATGAGTCTGCCTATTTAGTCTTACGAACACTGAATCTGCCTGTGGATACTCCTGAGGTTTACTGGCAATCTCATTTAACTGAGGATGAAATCAATCGCCTTAAGACAGTGATTAGTCGTCGTATAGAAGAGAAAATCCCAGCAGCTTATATTACCCAAGAAGGGTGGTTCGCAGGTTTACAATTTTATATTGATGAACGTGTTTTAGTCCCTCGTTCTCCCATTGCAGAGCTTGTGGAGAGCCAATTTTCGCCTTGGGTTAATGCTGAGGAGGTTACCTCAGTGCTTGATTTGTGTACGGGCAGTGGTTGTATTGGGATTGCCTGTGCTTATGCTTTTCCTTTAGCAAACATCGATTTATCTGATATTAGTGAAGATGCTTTAAAGGTAGCAGAGATCAATGTAGCGCAACATCAGGCAGGTTCACGCGTTTCGGTGATTCAGTCTGATTTGTTTGCTAACTTGAAAAATACCCAATATGACATCATTGTAAGTAATCCACCTTATGTGGATGCTGAAGATATTGGCGATATGGCAAAGGAATATCATCATGAGCCTGAGATAGGATTAAGCTCAGGTGATGATGGTTTAGAGTGTACGCGTCAAATTATTCGTCAGGCAGCAAGTCATTTAAGTGAAAAGGGTGTATTAGTGGTAGAAGTTGGTAATAGCCAATATGCCTTGCAAGATGAATTTCCAGAGCTGGCATTTCAATGGTTAGATTTTGAGCGCGGTGGTGATGGTGTGTTTTTGCTAACAAAGAATCAGTTAAAAAATATTAATTAAAACAGTTCTCTATGAGTATATTATAGATTTATTCTATAAAGTTTTAAATTGTGCTATAGTTTACTTTCGTTAAGAAAATATTCAATTTCACCATGACTTTTCTGATGGTATTTGAATGATAAAACAGGGGATGCTGTGTTACAGCAAAGAACACTTGAGAGTATTGTAAGTACGATGGGTATTGGCGTACATTCAGGTAAGCGCGTTAATCTTACGCTGCGACCTGCACCTATTGATACGGGAATAGTATTTACTCGCATAGACTTGGATTCCCCTGTTGAAATCAAAGCCACCCCCAAAGCGGTTGGCGAAACTGTTTTGAGTACTTCTCTTGTAAAAGAAGGCGTAAAAGTTTCAACGATTGAACATTTAATGTCGGCTTTTGCGGGTCTCGGTATTGATAATGCCTATGTTGATTTAGATGCTGCAGAAGTGCCGATTATGGATGGCAGTGCGGCTCCATTTGTATTCTTGATTCAATCAGCGGGCATTGAAATTCAAAATGCCCCTAAAAAACTGATTAAAATAAAGAAAGCGGTGCGCTTTGAAAATGATTTTGGTTGGGCTGAACTATCACCTTATGAGGGTTTTAAGGTTGGCTTCGAAATAGACTTTGATCATCCTGCCTTTAAAGATTCTAAGCAGGTATTGGAACATGATTTGTCGATTGAGTCTTATAATAAAGTCATCAGTCGTGCCAGAACATTTGGTTTTATGCGTGATGTAGAAATGCTTCGTTCTAAAAACTTAGGTTTAGGGGGCAGTTTTGGTAATGCTGTTGTTTTAGATGACTATCGTGTCTTAAATAAAGACGGTCTTCGCTATAACGATGAATTTGTAAAGCACAAAATGCTGGATGCAATTGGTGATTTATACGTGCTTGGCTACGGTATTATTGGCGCCTATCATGGTCACAAGTCTGGGCATGCGATTAATAATTTGTTATTACTTGAGCTACTTAAACAAGAAGATGCTTGGGAAATTGTCACCTTAGAAGAAAAAGTTGAGGCGGCAAAATATTATCTTGGAGATAATTGTCAACTAGCATAGTACATCAACTGGTATTGTGAAAAATATATTCTAACTAGCTGTTCTTTTTAGCTATTCTATTTAACGACTCTCTTAATTCCGGATCTTCAATCAGATCAGCAATACTGGCTAAACTTTTACTCGCGGTACTACCTATTTGATAAAGTTTGTCGTGTTTTTGGGTGATGCTAGTTGAGGGCGGAACTATTTTTACCTTGGTTTTTTTTAATTCTAATAAAAAATAACGATTAATTGCAGTACAAATATTCTTTTGTTCGTATTGTAGCTGTGTGCCTAGATAGGGGTTGTCTGTTAGTAAGGTTAACTGTTGCTGTTTTACGACTACCCAGATATTGTGTTTTTCTTTATTTAAATGAAGCAATTTATACACAAATGAAGATAACTTATCGTAGCTTTCAATATTTCGGGTAAGTTGTGAGCTAATTAGCTTGTTAAAGTTTTTCATGGGCAAGAAGAATCATAGCATGGTTGATGTTAGTCATAAAAAAATAAACAACTATTGATCTATTAAAGATGCACTCAAAAGCCAAGTTGTAATATACTTGCGCTTGATTTTAGAATATCACTTGCATTCTGTTGGAATGACCACATAGTTGCTCTATTCTAATTTTGAAAGATACATTCACAGACTAATTTGATTCGGTGTTAAAAATAAATAAGATGAAATCTTGGCGAAGAATATAATGAAAGAAAATCTAAACCATTTTTTTGTCATCTTCGTATTAAGGGCTCATAAATAAACAACATTGATGATCAAGGGGAATATAAAATAATGTTCAGAAAAGTTGCCAAAAAACTGTTTGGTAGTCGCAATGATAGACTGGTCAAAGCTTACTCAACCACAACAACAAAAATCACTGATTTAGATGAAAAATTCTCTGCAATGTCAGATGAAGAAATCCAAGCTAAGACAGACGAATTTCGAGATCGTTTAAAGCAAGATGAATCATTGGAAGATATTCTTCCTGAAGCCTTTGCAACGGTTCGTGAAGCCGGAAAACGTACCATGGGTATGCGTCACTACGATGTGCAAATGATCGGTGGCATGGTTTTAAACGAAGGTAAAATCGCAGAGATGCGTACCGGTGAAGGTAAAACCTTAGTGGCAACACTATCCGCTTATTTGAATGCACTTCCGGGCGAAGGCGTTCATGTTATTACGGTCAATGATTATTTGGCAAAACGTGATGCCGAGTGGATGTCTCAGATTTATAGTTTTCTTGGAATGACCACGGGCATTATTGTCAATGGAATGGATCACGAGCAACGCGTTGCTGCTTACAATGCGGACATTACCTATGGAACCAATAATGAATTCGGTTTCGATTATCTTCGTGACAATATGGCTTTTCAAAAGGAAGAGCGTGTTCAACGTAAATTAAATTTTGCGATTGTCGATGAAGTTGATTCAATTCTTATTGACGAAGCAAGAACACCTTTAATTATTTCAGGTGCTGCAGAAGATTCATCTGAAATGTATGCCTCGATTAATAAAATTGTACCTAAACTTAAAAAGCAAATTGGTGAAGATGGTGAAGAAGTCGAAGTTGAAGGTGATTTCACTGTAGATGAAAAAGGTAAACAGATTTTCCTTACTGATTTAGGTCATGAAACCGCTGAAGATCTATTACAAGAAGCGGGAATTTTGCCTCAAGGGCAGGGGCTTTACGATAGTTCAAGTGTTTCAGTATTACATCATTTTAATGCCGCATTACGTGCACATAATTTATTTACGATTAATGTCGATTACATTATTGGCGAAGGTGAAATTGTTATTGTTGATGAATTCACGGGTCGTACTATGCCCGGTAGACGTTGGTCTGAAGGTCTGCATCAAGCCATTGAAGCAAAAGAAGGTCTGGAAATTCATGCAGAAAACCAGACCATGGCATCGATTACCTTCCAGAACTATTTCCGTTTATATGACAAGCTTTCTGGTATGACAGGAACGGCTGATACGGAAGCCTTCGAGTTACATGAGATTTATGGTTTAGAAGTTGTCGTTATTCCTGGCAATTTACCATTGGATAGAACTGATGGTAATGACTTGGTTTACATGACGGAAGAAGAGAAATATCAAGCCATTGCAGAAGAAATAGCGGACTGCAAGAAAAATGGACAACCCGTATTAGTCGGTACAGCATCCATTGAGACTTCAGAAGTGCTTTCTAATTTACTCACTAGCATGAAAGTAGAGCACGAAGTATTAAATGCAAAACAACATGAGCGTGAAGCCCATATTATTGAAAATGCGGGTCGCCCGGGTGCTTTGACTATTGCCACAAACATGGCAGGTCGTGGTACAGATATTGTATTAGGTGGCTCCTTAGATGCTGAAATTAAAACACTTAGTGAAGACGTTAGTGATACCGAAAAAGCCAGTGTAAAAGCTGAGTGGCAAAAACGTCACAATGCGGTTATTAAAGCGGGCGGTTTACATATTATTGGTACTGAGCGCCATGAATCTCGTCGAATTGACAATCAATTACGTGGTCGTGCAGCTCGACAGGGTGACCCAGGTTCTTCACGTTTCTTTCTGTCGCTTGAAGATAGCTTGATGAGAATTTTTGCATCTGATCGTGTGAAAGCTATTATGCAACGCCTTGGTATGGAAAAAGGTCAGGCGATTGAAGCCAAAATGGTAAGTAAGTCTATTGAAAATGCTCAGCGTAAAGTTGAGGGGCATAACTTCGATATTCGGAAAAACTTATTAGAATATGATGATGTTGCCAATGACCAACGTAAAGTTGTTTATGAGATGCGCTCTGATTTATTAGAAGCTGCGGATGTTGCAGAATCAATTGAGTCGTTCATCGAAGATGTTACTGAGACAACAATTAATCGCTTTATCCCGCCACAGAGTATTGATGAGCAATGGGATATCGAAGGCTTAAGCAAAGCAATCAAGGAAGAGATGACGCTGGACTTGGATATCCAAGGTTGGCTAGATAGTGATGAGTCCTTACATGAAGAGACGTTACGTGAAAAAATTCACGAGAGTGTAACGAAGCTTATTAGTGATAAAGAAGCATTGATCGGTGATGAAAGCATGCGCCGTCTTGAACGCGATGTCATGTTGCATGTTTTAGACTCGCATTGGAAAGAGCATCTTGCATCAATGGATTATCTGCGTCAAAGCGTTGGTCTTCGTGGCTATGCGCAAAAGAATCCAAAGCAGGAATATAAGCGTGAAGCATTTGAAATGTTTGAAGAATTATTGGGTAAGATTAAGTTTGATGTGGTGACTTTCCTTGCTAAACTCGAAATTACAATTCCTGAAGAAGCTGAAGCAATTGAAGAGGAGCACAGACTCCAGCATGAGCAACAAGGTGATATGGAGTTTACTCACGCTAATGCACAAAACTCTTTAGATCAACCATCATCGGCTGATGCCGTTGATGAGTTTAAACCGCAAGCGATGAAGCCATTTAGACGAACTGTTGAGAAAGTAGGGCGTAATGAGCCGTGCCCCTGTGGTTCAGGAAAAAAGTATAAGCAATGTCACGGGAAACTTGTGTAGGAATGACTCAGCTCACCTCTAAAAACCGCCAGCTCTTTCAGAGCCATTGGGATAGATAGAGACCTTAGTAAGAGTCAGGAAAAGATCACAGATAGTAAATAACAAGATAAGACAAAGTGAGACCTCAGCATAAAAAAATAGGTCTTAGTTTATGTGGATGAAAAATATGGCTGTAAATTATAAAGCTCCAACCTCCTTATCTTCTGTTAAAGGCATTCGTCTTGGTTCAATAGAAGCAAAGCTTCGTTATAAAGACCGTGATGATTTAACGTTAATAGAGCTGGCAGAAGGCAGCCACGTTGCGGGTATATTTACCCAAAATGCATTTTGTGCGGCACCTGTTTTAGTTTGTCGTGAGCATTTAGAAAAGAGCGAAGGGATTCGTTATCTTATTATCAATGCAGGAAATGCAAATGCGGGCACAGGCGAAGAAGGGTTAACTTCTGCTGAGATGATCTGTGCTGAAATTGCTGATGAAACACTCTCTGCATTAAATAGTGTCTTGCCATTTTCCACGGGAGTTATTGGTGAACAGTTACCCTATTGGAAAATTGTAGAGCAGGTTCCTGCATTAATTGAAAGCCTGGGTGCTGATAATTGGTTGCAAGCTGCTCAGGCGATAATGACGACTGATACCAGCTTAAAAGCGGTTAGTAAATCATTAGAAATAAATGATAAAACGGTGACTATTACTGGCATGACAAAAGGTGCTGGAATGATAGAACCGAATATGGCAACGATGTTGGCTTTTGTTGCAACGGATGCTGGAATTAGCAATGACAGTTTACAAAGTATCCTTAATGATGCAGCCAAAAACTCATTCAACAGCATTACTGTAGATGGTGATACCTCAACCAATGATTCTCTTATTCTTATGGCAACAGGAAAATCTGAGGTCAATGTTGATGAGCTTGAAAAAGATCAACAAACGCTAGTCATCGACGCTATTCGTGAGGTTTGCCAAGAACTGGCTCAGGCTATTATTCGTGATGCTGAAGGTGCAACAAAGTTTGTAACCATTAAAGTTGATTCAGCTCCTGATTATAGTTATGCAAAAGAAATTGCGTATTCGGTAGCACGTTCTCCCTTAGTTAAAACAGCATTGTTTGCGAGTGATCCTAACTGGGGACGATTCCTTATGGCGATTGGTAAAGCACCTGTCAAAGATTTGGATGTGAGTAAACTGTCATTATATTTAGGTAAAATACAACTCATAGAAAACGGCGAACCTGTTGAAAGCTATAGTGAAGAGCAGGGACAGGTGGAAATGAATAAAGAAGAAATCAGTATTCGAATTGAGTTAAATGCTGGAGAAGAAACTGCCACTGTTTGGACCTCAGATCTTTCGCATGAATATGTGACCATCAATGCTGAATATAGAAGTTAATTGACATCAAAATTATGAATATGGCACCCCCCCCTTTTTTACTACTTTCAACGCTACTATTGTGTAGCCCTTTGTTTGCTACTCAAGTGATTGCGGATGATTGTGCGGCAGTTAAAGTAAAATATCTTTGCCCTGATAAGAAACACAGATTACATTTAAGTTTTGATGATGGTGTTGGCAGTGTTACCGATAAGATTTTAGATGTGCTTAAACGTGAAAATATCAAAGCGACTTTCTTTGTGCTGGGCAATAAGGTTGATTGCGCTCAGTACCGTGGTGGAGAGTCATTAACGCTTTGTCAGCAACGTTTTAAAACACTGCAACGAATTAAACGTGAAGGTCATGACATCGGCTCGCATGGTTATGAGCATCTGCATCATTCCGAATTAGCCGCAGCCGAGTTAAAACAGACACTCACAAAATCACGTCAGATTTTAGAAGCTTACTTAACCACCGAGCCACCCATATTTCGTCTGCCTTATGGTGATGGTTGGTTTAATCGTAAAGATAAACCACTAGCAATGCAGACCTTAAAGCAATTAGGTTTTGAACATATCGCTTGGGAAATGACAGCCTATGATTGGAATGAGAAGTTTCAGCAAGGTGATAAAATTCTGGATAATGTATTAGGTCAAATGTGCAGTGGAAGAGGGCGCGATGGTGTGGTTCTTTTTCATGACGGTGTGCATGAAAATGAACATGAAGGTCGTTTATTTACCGCCAATAATCTCGCACGTTGGATCCCTAAAATGCGCTGTGTGGCTGATTTTAAGCCACTATTACATTTTAAGAAAAACTTAAAAAAGCGATAATGGCACCCCCCCCCTTTTTTAAGAATTGCAGTATTTTTAATACATGATGACTATTCATGTAGCCGTTGCGGTAATAATTAATAAACAAGATCAAATCCTTATTAGTAAACGATCTGCTAATCAACATCAAGGTAACAAATGGGAATTTCCCGGAGGCAAGGTCGAGGACAGTGAGACCGCGAAGCAAGCATTGCACCGTGAAATCATTGAAGAATTAGGAATAGATATTACTTCCTCAGAACATCTTATTGATATTACACATAATTATCAAAATGATAGAAAAGTCTTTTTGGAAACTTTCAAAGTCACAGCTTGGTTAGGTAAACCTGAAGGTCGAGAAGGTCAGCCCATTCGTTGGGTGAAAAGAGACGAGCTTAGGCAGTATGACTTTCCAAAGGCAAATGATAAAATTGTAGATTTACTGATTTCTTCTTAGAGATATTATTCATTTCATAAGTCGGATTTCACATCGTTAATTTAGTTGTAAACCCTTCTTTTTACAGCACAACCTTACTTATACTGCTAAGCTTAGGTAAGGGTTATTCAGAGTCCCTTAAGCTCAGTTATATTATAATTCATCAATAAGTACCTGATACGTGGGAAACGCTAGGAGAATTTATGAATCATATACTAATCAGAACACTAAGTTTGTCAGCTCTTTTACTATCAACTTCAATGGTCGATGCAAAGGGTTGGTTTGGGGGTAATAATAGTCCATGGGGTGGAAGTAGCTTCTTTGGCAATAATAATGGTTATGATGATAATGACTGGCCGGAATGGACACCCATGTATTGGATGGAAGAGTTCTTTAACAACAATGATGATGATCGTTATCCTCGATCCTATGCTCCATCACCCTATGCCCAACCCTATGGGGGACGCTTTCCAAACGCTTATCAAAACCCATATCAGTCCCCAGCACATTCAACACGCTATGTTCCTGCGCCATACCGTGGTGGTCAATATGCACCGAGACAACGCTTTCAATCATATGGAGCTATGCCGAGACAAAGAGCTTATGGTTCCAGATCTGGCTTTGGCGGTTCGCCTTTTTCAAATAGAGGTATGACATCATTCCCTAGTATGGGGGGAAGCAACTTTTCTAGTCCATTTTCATCTATGGGTGGCGGCTCTCCATGGAGTAGTTTTGGTGGTTCGTCACCATTAAGTATGGGTGGATTTGGTTCACCAATGGGAATGGGTGGAATGCCAGGTGGCTTTGGATCACCAATGTCGCCAATGTCAATGGGAGGAATGCCAGGTGGTTTTGGATCACCAATGTCTCCAATGTCAATGGGAGGTATGGGTATGCCAGGAATGAGTCCTTTCGGTGGAATGGGTAGTTCACCTTTTGGTGGTTCTGGGTTTAGTCCTTTTAGATAGTTTTCGCTGAACGTTTTTGTAAAGAATATTTATAGAGGTCTTTTGTATAGGCTCTAGTTAATTTTAATGCTATTAAATTTTGCGTTTTTATCTAATGCGGTGATACATTTTATTTTATCCAAACGTATTTCTTGTGAGGCGCTTTTTTTGCCTATAAGTAAAAACTCTTGTTTATTCTCAATGCGAGTGTTTTGAGCAATCCCCGTGATTTTCTCACCATTTAGTAACTTAATTTCCAGCTTGTAATGATAAAGACAAGCAACCTCAAAGTAGTCATAAAGCTCACATTTGATCGGCTGATAGCTCATTTATCTTTGCGAGCTGTGTGTATTTTAGGGTGACTGATGTCTTGATGCTTCACGACTTCCGCTTCACCATTATGGCGGTAAATTCGCTTAGCTTTATTCGGGTAATCAGCCACATCATGTTTTAAGCGTTGTCCTGTCACTAGGCAAACAAGTGTTTCTTTACCATTGTTATATAAAGCATGAGCCACTTTATTGGCAGGAAAACCAATAAAATCACCTTTGCCTACCTGATAGATATCATTTTCAATGGTGAGTCTTCCGCTACCTGAGAGTATATAAATACTCTCTTCTTCATAGAGGTGTTTGTGAAATTCAGTTGAATCATGCTCAGGTTCAATAAAAATCATATGAACCCCCATCTGAGACATTCCTACAGCATCGCCCAGTGATTTGTTTAATCTAATCGCATTAGGGTTTAGAAAGTGAGTTATTTGCTCACCCTGCATGCTTTCTATTTCAGCGGCTTTGACTAGATACTGACGTGTATCCATTGATTTATCCTTCTGGGTTAATACCCGTCATGCCAACCGTATTGTAACCTGCATCAACATACATAATTTCGGCACTAATACCGGTTGCTAGATCGGATGATAAAAATGCGGCGGCATTACCGACTTCATCAATCGTTACATTACGGCGCATCGGTGCTGTGACAGCAAACTGTTCTAACATGCTACGAAAACCTTTGATACCCATCGCGGCAAGTGTTTTGATAGGCCCAGCAGAAATACAATTAACACGAATGCCATCAGGACCTAGGTCAGAAGCCATAAAGCGTACACCTGCTTCAAGACTGGCCTTTGCCATTCCCATCACATTATAATTTGGAATGGCAGAAACAGCGCCGAGATAACTAAGGGTCAACATAGAAGGGTTGGTACTGTCTTTCATGAGTGGTTTAGCTGCTTTTGCCATCGCAAGAAAGCTGTAGGAACTAATATCATGTGCAACACTTGAGCCTTCTCGTGTGGTGTTATCAACAATACTGCCTTCTAATTCTTCTTTAGGTGCAAAGCCGATGGAATGAACCATTACATCTAATCTATCCCAAGTTTTGCCTAACTCAGCAAAACAATTTTGAATGGATTCATCACTGCCTGCATCAAGTGGTAGAACAATATCTGAACCTAATTCTGTGGCAACTTTTTCAACACGTGCTTTCATGCGATCATTTGGATAGCTAAATGCGAGTTCAGCCCCTTCACGATGCATCGCTTTCGCTATTCCGTAGGCGATTGAACGATTGCTAGCGATACCGGCAATAAAGACACGTTTTCCTGACATAAATCCCATGATAATCCCTTAGTAGTCATTTTTAGTATTAGGAATAATACGGGGGAAGGGGTATTCAGTCTACGAAAAACATAAAAGCTATGATATTTGATAGTTTTGATTGATTCTTGTGGGTAGTTAAGCCAAATCTGCGCTTAATAATAGCGAAATAGAATGTTCGTATTCGTTTTTATAAGTGCAGATTTGGAGTTGAAATCACTCTAATACGAAAGTGATTTTCATGCGTACATTATAAGACGTAATTTTACCATCTTTAACTGAAACACTTTGATCAGCAACCCATGCACCACTGATGTTTTTAAGTGTTTTACTGGCACGTTCAATGCCGTTTTCTACGGCATCTTCGAAGCTTTTTTTTGAATTTGATGTGATTTCTGTAACTTTTGCGACTGACATATTCTTCTCCATATTTAGTTAGTGTATAGACCAATTGTAGCAGTGATTGAAATGGTGTTGTGATTCAATTTTTATTTATCAAATACTTCTAATAGTTAGATTTTGTCAAAGACTTGTACTATCGTCGTCTTTTCAATCTGGAGTAGGGAATATTACAAAATAGTAGAGCCTGATTTCTCTTCAAGTAGCACTCTTGTGACTTTGTGTGCGTTTATCATGACGGATCCTTTTGATCTTGTTTCACGATCTAAGCTGTAATCAAATCCAAAAGTACGATGTATACTCAATCTACCCCGGGAGTTTCTTAATAAACGTATTTTTGTTAATGAAGCTGTTTGATCTAGAAACTGTGCTTCAATTTGCTTACAGGCGATAGCAGATGCTTGTAAGGCGATTTCCTTAGCCCGAATGGAATTCAACCAAAACCAAGCGATTAATCCGAGAAAGAGTATGATTATTGTGCCTACCATTGATAATATAGCCTGATGGAAAATTCTGAAAAGACTATATTACCTGATTTAAATCAGTTAGAAACGTTAATTCGTCAGGTTGCGCAAGAAGAAATACTGCCACGTTTTAATCAAGTAGGCTATGAGATTAAAGATGACGGCAGTTTATTAACTGAAGCGGATATCAGTGCGGATAAACGAATTAGTGAAACCTTGGCAAAAATGCACCCCGATATTGCTTTTCTTAGCGAAGAAATGACAGCAGATGAACAGCAAGAGTTAGTTAAAAACTCAGATCAGCTTTGGTGTCTTGACCCACTCGATGGCACCAGTAATTTTGCTGCAGGTATTCCACTTTTTGCGACCTCACTGGCCTTGTTTGTAAAAGGCGAAGTGATGATAGCGGTTACCTATGACCCCATTCGTGATGAGATGTTTAGCGCTGTTAAGGGGCAGGGTGCTTGGCTGAATGGTGAGCTATTAAAATGTCGGAGTAGTTCGTTTAGTTTGGATAAAACGATTGCCATTGTTGATTTTAAACGCCTCAAGCCAGATCTTGTACAAAGACTATTAAATAAAGCCCCGTATAAATCACAACGAAACCTAGGGAGTTGTGTATTAGAATGGGCTTGGATGGCAGCGAATCGAGGACACCTTTATTTACATGGTGGGATGAAACTTTGGGATTTAGCTGCAGGTACATTGATATTGGATGAGGCGGGCGGATATTCTTGTACACTCGAAGGAGAAAGTGTTTTTCGTGCCAGTATGCGACCGAGGTCAGTGATAATATCGCCTGATAAAATACTCTTTGATGCTTGGAAAAAGTTCTTAATAGAGGATGCTTAAGTATGTCAGATAAATGGAAACAAAAACTCAGTACAGAGGTTTATAAAGTGACTCGTGAAGGCGGAACTGAGCCTGCCTTTAGTGGTAAATATTATCAAAGCAAGGACAATGGTGTTTATAACTGTGTGTGTTGTGATGAACCCCTTTTTAGCTCTCAAGAGAAGTTTGATTCGGGTAGTGGCTGGCCAAGTTATTGGCAACCTGTTACTGAAGGTTCTGTTATCGAAATCGTTGATAAAAGCCGTGGAATGACTCGTGTGGAAATTCGTTGTGCAAAGTGTGATTCACATTTAGGGCATGTCTTTCCTGATGGTCCTCAACCCACGGGTTTGCGTTATTGTATTAATTCAGCCTCATTAGATTTTAGTGAGAAATGAGACGATTTTACTGGTCTTTATTTTTATTGCTGAGTTTTATAGTCACTCTACCAGTGAGTTGGTGGGTGCTGACAAAAGTTGATTTCTTCTATCCGACCTTACACGATGTAATCAATATTGATGAACACATCAAGAAATATGGGCCAAGAAATCAAATGGATAGGCTTGATTTTGAAATAAGCGATAAACAAACACGTGTTGAATTATTTCACGGTATTGTTGAAGCGATTCAAAATAAAGGGGAAGGGCTAGAGCAGCTTTCTTATCAAAATAAGCAAAAGCAATCAGTACAACTCCTAACGAACGCAGAAATAATTCACTTACAAGATGTTGCTAATTTATTAGACACCTTAAAATCCGTGGTGATAGGTGCGGTTTTACTTTGGTTAGTTTTGATCTTATTTATATTTTTCAGACGGTTAAAAACCCCCAGTACTAAACAACTGCTGTTGAATTCTATGCTGATATTATTGATATGTTCAGGGATTTTATTATTGGGACCAGAGAAGATTTTTAACCAGTTACATATTTGGATTTTCCCCGACAACCATCAATGGTTCTTCTACTATGAAGATTCCTTAATGAGCACCATGATGAAAGCCCCTGATTTATTTGGCTATATTGCTGCAATGTGGGTGCTGTTGTCGATTGGTCTTACAGCATTATTATTGCAATTGTGTAAAAAAGGGGGGGGTGCCATATGAATCTCTTTGTGAAGTATTTTCCCCAGATGTCTATTTTGGATGATAACTATCTGAGTTATGCTGAGGTCTTTATCTAGAATGTTTTGCTTAAGTTCTATCCACAAGCCCGAGTTTTTGCTACTGTTCATCTCTTCTCCAAAACCCTAATATATTAATTAAAGAGACCTCAGTTGATTGCTTGCCGTGGTGATAAGCTAATGACTAATATGAAAAATACACTATTTATTAAATTCACTTATTCTGTCCAATCAAGGATTCTAGGATTATGACTCAGATTATTGCAGTGGCTAATCAAAAAGGTGGCGTTGGTAAAACGACTAGCAGCGTTAATTTGGCAGCTTCTTTAGCGGTGGTTAAACGTAAAGTTTTAATTATTGATATGGACCCTCAGGGTAATGCGACAACAGGTGTCGGTTTGGATAAACATAATTCTCCTGTTTTACTCAGTGATGTTTTACTTGGCGATGCTAAGGCGATAGATGCGATTCAAGCTGTGCCAGATACGACAATTGATGCCTTAGCGGGTGGACCTGATTTGACCATTGCTGAGTTTCAAATGATGAGAATGGATGAGCGTGAGTATCGATTACGTGAGGCGCTTGCAGAGATTAAAGATAATTACGATTACATTATTATAGATTGTCCGCCTTCATTGAATATGCTGACAGTTAATGCCTTAGTTGCAGCAACAGGGGTGTTAATTCCGATGCAGTGTGAGTATTATGCTTTGGAAGGTTTGACTGCTTTAGTGGGGACCATTGATACGATTCGTGAAAATTCTAATCCAAAGCTGGAAATTATTGGTTTATTAAGAACCATGTATGACCCACGGAATAATCTCGCGCGTGATGTCTCTAACCAGCTTTCTCAATATTTTGAAAATACACTTTATAATACCTCAATACCACGAAATATTAGACTTGCCGAAGCGCCCAGTCATGGATTACCTGTATTATTATACGATAGACGTTCCAGTGGCGCTTTGGCGTATCTGTCATTAGCCGCAGAAGTGTTAAGAAAAGAAGCCGCTCGCAAGGCAGCATAGTAGTACTTAGTCGTGTTTAAACGAATAAAAAAATCAAGGGAAGAGTAAAATGGTTAAAAAGCCAGGATTAGGTCGTGGACTCGATATGCTGTTAAGTTCTACAGCAAAAAATAATAACTCAAAAGATGATACAGAACTTAAAAATCTACCCGTTGAAAAAATTGTAAAAGGAGAATATCAACCCCGCTTAAGCATTGACCCTGATGCCTTGCAGGAACTTTCTGAATCAATAAAAGCACAGGGTTTAGTTCAACCTGTTGTGGTGCGCCGTTTAGATAGCGGTGTCTATGAATTAATCGCGGGTGAACGTCGCTGGCGAGCATCACAAATGGCAGGCTTACACACCATCCCTGCGATTATTAGGGATATTCCTGATCAAGCCGCTGCGGCAATGTCGTTGATTGAAAATATTCAACGCGAAGATTTAAACCCACTAGAAGAAGCCATTGCAATGAGTCGTCTCATTGCAGATTTTGGTTTAACCCATCAACAAACAGCAGAAGCCGTAGGGCGTTCTCGTGCTGCGGTGAGTAATTTATTGCGTTTATTGGACTTGGAAGATGCCACTAAAGAGTTGTTAGATTCAGGTCAATTAGATATGGGGCATGCCCGCGCGCTGTTAGCATTATCGGGATCTGAGCAAATAGATACAGCAAAAAATGTGGCGAAGAAACAGCTTTCGGTACGTGAAACAGAAAGGTTGGTAAAAAGGTTAACAAATACAGACGATAATGCTAAAACGAGCCTCCCCGCAAAGAAGTCATTGGAAGTACAAAAGCTGGAAGATTCCTTATCCGAAACACTTGGCGCTAGAGTGAATATTCAATACAATAATAAAGGCAAGGGTAAGATTGTGGTTGAGTATAATAATTTAGATGAGTTGGATGGGATTTTAGAACATATTAAATAAATCTTTTACGTTAGTCATTGTGATTTATCAATGATTTAAAGTGTAAATCAATCATAATATCTTACTGGTTTTTTCTAATGAGATATTTATGTTCACTAAACGCGCTAGTTTATCTGCACTGCTATTTATACTGCTAGGTTTTGTCGTTAGTAGTTTTTGGCATTCATTACACAATCCAATACAGCCGATGTATATCGAGCTATTCAATGAAACTGAAGAAGTTATCCCTTCCATCGAAATTGAACATGGTGGCAATGCTCTACAAGAAAAAATCATGGTATTACGATTAAAACCGAATGAAAGTCGACTGCTTGTGCTTAACCATAAACCTGGGATGGGATTTAATATTGCGGTTAATTATACCAATGCAGAGAAAACAGAAATCTGCACAGGTAAAAATAAGGATTATTGGTATTTAAAAGAGACCATTACAAAATTTGGAATCTATACGACACTGATTCGTTAGTTTTTATTTGTGCTAACGTATAGGCACCTGCTCAGTGACACTACCACAACACCTTAGAGTGGTAATAGTTGAACAGGGTAATGTGTGTGGCTGAGGGAGTATGTTAGAATTCATTTATGAGAGGCTATTGCAAAAAGGCAATGGTTTTTAATAATAATTTATCACATAAAATGTGCGGATATGGATGCTGAAATAATTGTCTTTATGACAGAAAAAGATCAGGCTAATTTTTTAGCATTTGCTGAAAAGTATATTGATTCAACGCAGATCAGCGAAACCGTATGTAGATTAGTTGTTGGAGATTGCGAATTGTTACTGACGCCATCAGAAATGAAAAATAATGTGATGGTAACAGGTAAGTTTGAAATACGCCTAGGTCCTTCAGAAAGTGCATGTAGAGACCAAGAGCGCGCTAAAAAAATATTTCGCAAGCTTAGAAGCTATATTAAAAAACAGTATTGGAGTCGGTTGGCATATCTGAATAAAAAGAAAAAAGATCAACTCACACCCTCCCGCAATCACTGGCTTGGCCCTGATGCAAAAGCATGGAAAGATGCTGATGCTGAGAATCATGTTTTAAAGTTATCGCATACTAGCTGGATGGCGTTTGAGATAGGGATATAAGTTCCCGAATAGGTTCGACAGAGTCAGATGGCACCCCCTTTTTTGATAATTGTAAGAACAATCTATGCTTTCTATGACTAATAATTTTTTTCACGCAACTTGTACAACCTCCTTCTTTTATTCCTTGCTCTTGTATTTTCTTTAGGCTTATTCTCAACCACTGTTTCAGCAAAAGCTAACGATACTGCTTTTAAAAAAGCCAGAGAAAAAGCCATTCAAAGTGTTATTGATGATCCTAAAAATAAACGCACTGTTTATGATGCGGTGTGGGTTGCGAGTGATGCGTTTCAATATGCTGATGAATCGCTAAAAAAAGATAAAGACTATGTGATTTCAATTATGCATCAAGATGGTAAGTTAATGACTCTTATTGATAAAGACCTGAAGAAAGATGCAGATGTTTTGCTTGCGGTCATAAAGGAATTAACCCTTGCTACTTATGATACAAGTTATCGGGATAGGTACTTAGAGCGTGATATTGCCTTCGTTCGTTATGCCTTGAAAAATTATGTGTCGGATGAAAAAAATGATGAAAAAAGAGATATAAAATTCAAACAAATTGTGATTAAGGCAGTCAGTCAATATGGCACCTCGCTTAAATTTTTTGGTGCTATGACTGATGATGAAGACGTGGTTATTGCAGCAATAAGTAATGATGCGAATGCGTATAGATATGATGATAATCGAAAAGTCATGCTGGCGCTAGTTGCTAAAGACGGACTCTATTTAGAAGATGTTGAAGAATCTTTTAAAAAAGATAAAGAATTGGTGATGGTTGCGGTAACACAAACAGCTTACGCGTTTAAGTTTGCTAATGAAAAACTTAGGGGGAGATAAAGAATTTGTTTTTGCTGCGGTAAAGGCAAATGCTGAGGCTTATTATCATGCTAGTAGCACATTAAAAAATGATCGAGAACTTGCATTAATTGCTGTTAGTGACACAGGTAATATTCTTAGAGCTTTACCGATAACACTAGCAAAGGACAAAGAAATAGTGGCAGCAGCCGTTAAAGCTTACCCCTAATGTTTTTAAGTATGTAGATCAAACCCTAAAAGATGATAAAGCCTTTGTGAAAAGTTTGAATTTAGAATGAATAGGCGAGACTTCAGCATAACTCGGGTGACGAGTAAAAATGGCTATAAAGCATTTTTCTTTCGTCTCTGAGTTATGCTGAGGTCTCAAGGTTTTTTTGTCAATGACTAGGCTTATGAAAATAGAAATCTTAGGATCGTTTTCTTTGCTGAGATCGCATAAGTTTCAACCAACATCGACATCTCCTTCGGAGTTGTAACGATATACTTTATTGCCCTTGTGGGGCTGCTAAAGCAATCTTCTAATTAATAGGGGGGTGCCCCATCTACGTTTTTGGTGCTTGCAGTGGTTCAATGTTTGCTT
Source organism: Cocleimonas sp. (assembly GCA_036478745.1). Classification (GTDB taxonomy): domain Bacteria; phylum Pseudomonadota; class Gammaproteobacteria; order Thiotrichales; family Thiotrichaceae; genus Cocleimonas. The sequence goes on along the minus strand of JAZGEM010000003.1, from coordinate 64,604 downwards.
TCTTTCTTAGCCAATTCATACTGTTTAATAGCGCAGGTTTTTTGGCGAACCAGCGCTCCAGTTGATATTTTTTTGGAAAGTCACTTAAACTGATCCCGATTAAAATGGTTAATATGCCTTGACCGTAGGACTAACATTAGAATGCCTGCAAGGATAAGTAGCGTAGCAATTCCATTTTTTATTAGTATGACGAAAATATAAATAAAAGGGTGTTGTTTATGTAAAGCCGATGTTGGGCGCTTTTGTCGAGTGAAGTAATCGCTGGGTAGTTTTGTTATTAACCAAGGGATAATAACCAGTGAGATTACAAAGGTTAGGGCAGAAACTATTGCTAGCCAGCTTAACCATTGTGAGTTTATGGGTAGGTTTTCAAGCAGGTGCATTTTTCAAGTAGGTACATTATGTATGCCGTCAGTTGCCCTAATCCCCAGATACTTGCATTCTCATTTGTATTTTATCTGGGGGTTCGGGTTTATTGGTCGTCTTCTTGCCAATGTTGTAAATAAGGGTGGGGTGCCATTATGGTTAGCTATTCAGTTGATTTTTTTATTAGATGCTGATACTTCGGTTGCTCTTGTTCTTTGCTAAAAACACCTTTGTATTCCTCTAGGTTTTCTTTGAGCATTCTTTCGAATTCTTTATTGAAGAACTCTATGGCGTGGTCAATTTCAGATTCAAAGCTTTCCAAGTCTTTTGCATGAGAGGCGACGACGAATGAGCTAAAGCGTGCAGTGGCATAGAGTAGGGAGGAGCCTACCGCGGCACTGTCTTGTTTGTTGCTGTGGTCGTTGGCTAGGTCTATAAAGGTATCTGCGGTTTTGAAAAATTCTTTGTCTTGTTGCTGCTTATCATTCATTGTTAGTAGCTTTCTTCAGTTGGGTTTGGATTAATTGCGCTATTTTTTGCTCTTGTTCGGACGATGACTGTTGTAAGGCTTTCACAACACTTTTTAGATCATCTATTGTTTTGTTTTGGCTGATTTTAACCTTTCCTTGTAATTTATGTACAGTTATCTCAAAGCCAATTATGTGATCGAGTAGATTTTCTGCGTAATTCTTTACACCTGCACTCTGAGCTTTCCAGGGTGTTTCCATCGTTGCTTCATATTTGTCTGATAGCGTTTCTATTAATGCGGCTGTTCTTTTATTGTCAAATAAGGTGGCACTGCCATAGGCATGCACAGCAACATAATTCCAAGTGGGTACGCCTTGGGCTCTATACCAGGTTGGAGAGATATAGCAGTGAGGACCATTAAAGGTAACAAGTACTTGTTTGTTTTTTTCTAAATGCTCCCATTGTGGGTTAGCCTTGGCAAAATGCGCTTGTAGGGTAAATTGATCATTTTTTTGTTTTATCAAAAAAGGCAGTGATGTTGCCACAGGTAAACCGTCGGGATCTGTTGTGATAATAGTAGCGAAAGCATTCTCTTGCATGATTTCAAGTAGTTTAGTTGGGTTATCTTCTTTGAAACTTGAGGGGATATGCATAATATTTTCTCTAAGTTTGGGTCTGGGATAATCTTGTTTCTTTACGAATGACATTGAGATACGTACAATCGCTGTTCTGTATTTATTGTATATTATAGGAGATCTTTACACGAATCAGGTGATGAGACTGACTCGTGTAAAGATCTCTATAGATCAATTTTTTGGAGTATTTAAGATGGCGATTGAACGCACTATTTCTATTATCAAGCCTGATGCAATTAGTAAAGATGTGATTGGGGAAATTTATTCACGTTTTGAGAAAGGTGGATTAAAAGTCATTGCAGCAAAAATGAAGCATTTATCAAAAGCAGATGCAGAAGGTTTTTATGCCGTTCATAAAGAGCGTCCTTTTTTTGGGGACCTAGTTGAATTTATGATGTCAGGACCTGTGATGGTGCAGCTGTTGGAAGGTGAAGATGCCGTTGTTAAAAACCGTGAGTTAATGGGTGCTACGAATCCTGCAGAGGCGGATGTTGGAACTATTCGAGCTGATTTTGCTCAAAGTATTGATGAAAATGCGGTGCATGGATCAGATAGCGTAGAAAATGCTAAGATAGAGATGAATTACTTTTTTACTGAAGATGAAATTTGTCCTCGTACACGCTAGTCCGCATTTGGTAATGATATAGATATCAGCATACATAATGACAGAACTTAAAAAAATAAACCTTCTGGATTTTACATCAGAGGCATTAAAAGCTTTTTTCCTTGAAAGAGGAGAAAAGCCTTTTCGTGCGACACAGATTATTAAGTGGATACATCAGCACGGCGTGGATGATTTTGCTGAAATGTCGAATGTTAGTAAGGTTTTACGAGAAGAATTGCAATCTATTGCTGAAATACGCTTGCCTGAAATTGCAATTGACAATAAGTCTGATGATGGTACACACAAGTGGTTACTACGCCTTGAAGATGGTAATTGTATTGAGACGGTTTATATTCCTGAAGATGACCGTGGCACGTTGTGTATTTCATCTCAAGTGGGCTGCGCATTGGATTGTACTTTCTGTTCGACTGCGAGGCAGGGGTTTAGTCGAAATCTAACCGTGGGAGAGATAATAGGGCAGCTGTGGCTAGCAAAGAAAATATTGCAGCCTGATTCTGGTGCAGATCGTGTCATTAGTAATGTTGTCATGATGGGAATGGGTGAGCCTTTATTAAATTTCAATAATGTCGTGGATGCGATGAAGCTGATGCTCGATGATAATGCTTATGGTTTAAGCAAGCGTCGTGTGACTTTGAGTACTTCGGGTGTCGTACCGGCATTAGATCGATTGCGTGATGAGGTTGAAGTGAGCTTAGCCGTATCTTTACATGCAGCTAATGATAAACTGCGCGATCAGTTGGTACCGATCAATCGGAAATACCCGATTAAGGAATTATTGGGTAGTTGTCAGCGTTTTATGTCAGGTAAGGCAGCAAGAGAGAAGATTACGATTGAGTATGTGATGCTGGATAAGGTGAATGATTCTGATGAGGACGCTCGGCAGTTAGCTTTATTATTAAAAGATGTACCTGTAAAGGTGAATTTGATACCATTTAACCCGTTTCCCGAAACGCGTTATAAACGATCTTCAAATAATAGAATTCATCGCTTTCGGGATATTCTGGTAGAAGCAGGTATGATTGTCATTACCAGAAAAACGCGAGGTGAAGATATTGATGCAGCATGTGGTCAATTGGCTGGGCAAGTCAAAGACCGTAGTCGTAGACAAGAACATTTTATGCGAATTGAGTCAGAATAAAAAATAGGCGTGTTTCTTGGGTGTTAGCATAGATGGTCAATGAAATACTGTAAGGGGATGTATTCATGGATACAAATTTAAGTAGTAGAAAACTAAATCGAAAGCTTTTGCATTACATTGCTTTAGGTTTTGTATGTGTGTCGTTATTAGCGTGTACAGGTGTTGGCGTAAAAAAGGAAAAGGCTTCAAACTATAATGCTGATTTAGGTATCCGTTATTTGCAACGAGGGCGCTTAAAACTAGCGAATGAAAAACTTCAAAAAGCATTACAACAAAATCCTAACTCCGCACAGTCTAATCACTATTTTGCTTTGCTACAGCAGCATCTAGGGAAGAAGAAAGAAGCGGGTCACTATTTTTCAAAAGCTGTTAGCCTCGCGCCAAAAGATCCTGAAATTCGTAATAATTATGGTACTTTTTTGTGTGATACACAACGTGCACAAGCGGCCATCAAACAGTTTTTAGTAGCCATTGAAGACCCGCTTTATAGTACCCCTGAGTTTGCTTATACGAATGCAGGAATTTGTCTGAGAAAAGTGAATAATGATGTGTTGGCCGAGACTTATTTCCGCAAAGCTTTGAAGAAAAAGTCTTCCTTTCCCTCTGCTTTATTGGAAATGACAAAGCTGTTTAATGATCGTCGCAATTACCCTAAAGCACAGGCTTTTATGTTGCGCTACGAAAAGGTCGGGAAGTCTTCACCTGATGCATTGTTATTATGCCATAGTGTGAATGTAAAAATGGGCTACCACGCGAAAGCTGGTACTTGTAAGTCAGCACTGTTACGGTTATTTCCTGCTAGTTCTGAAGCTGAAAAACTGAATAAGTTACCTTGATGTGATCACTGGGGTTCGTGCGTTGGGCTGGTTAAACTTTAACTAGGTCCTAAAGAAGTATAATCAAACTAATATGTGGCTAAAAATTTAATGGCTAGAGAAAAAAATAAAATAGAGATACCTGTTGCCCAAGCTGGAGAGCTAAAGTCACGGTTAATTTTAATGCGTGAAGAGGCAGGATATTCGATTTCGCAGTTGGCTGATGCACTATGTCTTTCTGAGGATGTTGTGCAAAACCTTGAAGATGAAAATTTCGAAAAACTAGCTGAGCCTCCCTATATTCGCGGATACTTGCGAAATTATGCGAAGCTAGGCGGACAAGACCCTAAAGAAATTATCGCATTGTATGAGTCTTTAAGAGGCGCCGATGCCAGTGAGTTTGATTTTCATATGGGTTCTTCTCTGGGTACAAATTTGTCTGCGCACAAAAAAGGAGCCTCTCCTGTAATGGTACAGTTGATATTTTTAGCTGCATTGTTATTAGGTATTGCAGGGCTATCGATGGTGCCTGCAGTAAATCAATGGTTTAAAGAAAGTTGGAGTAGTTTATCGTCTCAGTTTTTGTCGCCTAGCGCTGATTCTGCAGATAAACCTGATTTAATCGGTACATTGCCAGTTCCTCTGCCCTTAATTGAAAATGAGGAAGTGACTTCTAGTAATGAAACAACTGCTGAAGAGGTGAGTCAAAAAGAAGGTGATCTAGAAGAAAAGTCTCTAACAGAAGGTATTCAAAATTCTGCAGGTAGTAACACGCAAACAGAAAATGCCCAGAATGCCGAGCCCCCTAAAAGCAGTGACGATAAGAATGAAGAAAAAAATACTGCTGATAAAATAAATGATAGTAATAATCCAGAGAAACTAGTCGAAACATCAGTCGGTGAGATTGCTCTAAAACTAGTTTTTAATAAAGATGTGTGGTTGCGTATCAGAGATAATAAAAAGAAAACTGTTTTTGAAGGGTTAAATAAAGCGGGTACAAATAAGTCATTACAGTTAGAAAAGCCACTAACGTTTAGAGTGGGTAATGCTCAGGGTTTGTCACTTTTTGTTAATGATAAAGCGATTGATATTTCTAGTTATATTAATGGTAGTATTGCCAATTTTACACTGGAATAAGCATGGCTAAGAAATTACAGTCTGTACGTGGTATGCGTGATATTCTGCCTGATGACTCCACCTCGTGGCAGTTCATTGAATCGACTTGTAGACACTTATTCAACTGTTATGGTTACGGTGAGTTGCGTACACCAATTATCGAGTCCACAGATCTATTTAAACGCTCAATTGGTGATGCTACCGATATCGTTGAAAAAGAAATGTATACCTTTGAGGATCGAAATGGTGACAGCCTTACTTTGCGACCTGAAGGTACTGCAGGTTGCGTACGAGCGGGTATTCAGCATGGTTTATTTCATAACCAACAACAGCGAATTTGGTATCTTGGACCTATGTTTCGTCATGAGCGCCCTCAAAAAGGTAGATATCGTGGATTTTATCAAGCGGGTATAGAAACATACGGTATCGCAGGTCCTGATGTCGATGCTGAAGTAATTGCTATTGCTGCTCGTCTCTGGAAGGAGCTAGGTTTTAAGAATGTTCGTTTAGAAATCAATTCTTTAGGTAGTAGCGAAGCGCGTCAGGCTTATCGTGAGGTTTTGATAAAGTATTTTAATCTTTATCCAGAGTTGTTAGATGAAGATTCACAGCGACGTTTACACAAAAATCCCTTAAGAATTTTAGATACTAAAAACCCTGCAATGAAAGAGTTGGTTGCTAAAGCACCGAACCTTTTGGATTATCTGGACTCTGAATCAAAAGAACACTTTGATGGTTTGAAAAAACGTTTGGATCAGATGGGAATTGCTTATCAAGTGAATACTCGCTTAGTGCGTGGAATTGATTATTACAACCGAACCGTTTTTGAGTGGATAACGGATGATTTAGGTGCGCAAGGTACGATTTGTGCGGGAGGTCGTTATGATGGGTTGGTTAAGCAGTTAGGTGGTAGAGAAACGCAAGCCTGCGGTTTTGGGATTGGTATTGACCGTTTACAATTGTTAGTAGAAGAACAGCAGCTTTGTCTGATGAATAATGATCCACAAGCTTATTTAGTGATGGTTGGTGATCAGACTGAACTTGCAGGTTTAGATTTGGCGGAAAATTTACGTGATGCTATTCCTGATCTGCGCTTGCTGGTTAATGGTGGAGCTGGTAGCTTTAAGTCACAATTGAAACGAGCGGATAAATCAGGAGCTGCTTTTGCTTTAATTTTAGGTGAGAGTGAACTTGAATCAGGGAAAATTACGGTTAAGCCCTTGCTCAAGACAATCCAGCGAGAGTTTGAACAACAAACTATTTCTCAAAGTGATTTAGTCAGTTTGATGAGAAAGTTTATCAACAAATAATCCATATAAATCTTATAGGGATAGACATAGTTGCGTGTTATAGTCGCGCATCAGTAATTTTAGGTTGGAAAAATGGCAGATATAGAACTTAAATCGGATGATGAAAAAGCAGAAGAACTGAAAGCTTGGTGGCGGGCTAATGGAACATCTGTTGTTGCGGGCGTAGCGCTAACAATCGGCGGTTTGTTTGGCTGGAATCAATGGAAAGAACACAAATTGACTCAATCTGAAGGTGCTTCAAAGTTATTTTCTCAGTTGGGTACTTCTGGTGTCGATTCAGATATTGTGCTAAAGCAAATTAATGATGAATATGGTTCCACCGTATATGCTTCTTTGGCTGCCTTAACTGCTGCGAAAACAAGTTGTGAGTCTGGTAAAACAGAGCAATGTATTGAACAACTGCAAAATGCATCAAATAGTTCACAAGAAAGTGTTGCTTCAGTTGCTAAATTACGCCTTGCACGTGTTTTTATTCTAAGCGAAAAAATTGATGAAGCACAAAAAATTCTTTCTGAAAAAATGCCTAATGCTTATCAGTCAATTATTACTGAATTAAATGGCGATATACATTTTGCGAAAAAAGAATATTCAAAAGCACGAGAGGCATACGATCGTGCTATTTTAAGTTCTGATGGGCAAAACATTCAAATACTAAAAATGAAGCGTGATGATTTAGGGGATCACCTGAAGAGTGGAGCATAACTGTGATTTTTAACTTGAGTCGGTGTTTTAAGCAGGTAAAGCATATTGCGTTACTGGCAGGACTGCCGTTTGTACTAACTTCTTGTAGTAATTCAAGCTTTCCTGGTAGCCAACTTTTTGTGAGTAAATCATCACAACCGATACCACTTGAGGCTTTAAAGACTATCACTGCTAGTATTAAGGTAAATAAGGCTTGGCAAGTTAGTACTGGCAGCTCCATGGGTGAAAATTTAATTCATCCATATGTTGATAATGCTGCTGTCTATGTTGCTGGTGGAACAAGTGCTAGTTCTTGGAATAAATCTAATGGGAAAATGTTGTGGAAGCTCAACGTTGGTGAAACCGTTAGTGCGGGGCTCAATGGTTCAGATTCAAATAATCGCACAAAACAACTTTTCATTGGAACGACTAATGGAAACGCGATTGCTATTGATGCAAAAAGTGGAAAAATTCAATGGATAGAGCGACTAAGTAGTGAGGTTTTGTCTGTATCACCGAGTAAAGATAATCGTGTTGTTTTTAGAACCATAGATGGGAAAATTCACGGTTTGTCATCACTAAATGGTGAGTTAATTTGGCAGCGTTCTCAGGATATTCCGTCCTTGACTTCGGTTGGTGCAAGTGTCCCTGTTATCGTTCCTCCTTTAGTAATTTCTGGTTTTGATAACGGGAAGGTTGCTGCTTATAATTTACAGGATGGGCGATCTGCTTGGGAAGTCACGCTTGCTATACCACGTGGACAGACGGATTTGGATCGTATTGTCGATGTTGATGGAAAGATTAAACCTTTAGGTAATGCTTTGTTTGCAGCCTCTTTAAATGGCAGTTCTAGTGGTATTAATATGGAGACGGGAAAACTGGCTTGGTCTAAGTCCTTTTCGACTTCTGCTGGTGTTAATGTAAACACTACTGGTGTCTATTCTGCTGATGATATAGGTAATCTGTGGAAATTTAATCCACAAACAGGTGAACCAGTTTGGAGTATTGATGACTTACAGCGTCGCCAGCCTACCGTTCCTGTTTTTGTTAGTGGATCTCATATTGTCGTTGGCGATAAACAAGGAAACTTACATTGGGTGAATACATCAACGGGTAAGTTTGTTGCAAGAATTAAGGGTGACTTGAGTGGTTACTCTGTAGAGCCAGCTGTGATTGGGAACAGTATTTATGCCTTTGGTAAAGGTGGTGTTTTAAGTAAACTCCAGTTGCAATAGCTATTAGTTACAGCACTAATCCCCATTAGTGGAACATCAATAATATCTTTATTTATTGTCTTTAAACCAGCTAAGTAGTCCCGTTGTAGAACTATCGTGCTGATGTACTCCTTCTTCTGATTCTAGATCTTGTAGAATATTCTTTGCAAGAATTTTACCTAGTTCAACCCCCCATTGGTCATACGAATTTAGATTCCAAATGATTCCCTGTACGAAAATTTTATGTTCATACATTGCTAGTAATGAGCCTAATGCTCTTGGGGTAAGTTTTTTAATTACGATAGAGTTACTTGGCTGATTCCCACCAAAAATCATATGAGGCAAGCGCTTTTCAGCTTTGTGTAGCTCTATATTGGCATTGTGTAATTGCTCTCGGGTTTCGTCCATGCTACGACCCCGCATTAGTGCTTCTGTTTGTGCCAAGAAGTTAGAAGCCAGTATGTCACTGTGATTTTGATAGTCGACATGTGATTGTACCGATGCAATAAAGTCAGTAGGAATTAGACGTGTACCTTGATGTAGTAGTTGATAAAAAGCATGCTGTCCATTTATGCCTTCTGCTCCCCAGATGATTTTTCCTGTGGAATAGGTGGCTTGTCTTCCTTGGCGATCTACTGATTTTCCGTTACTTTCCATATCCGCTTGTTCTAAATAAGCAGGTAGCATTCGTAAATTGTGATCATAAGGCAAGATGGCACTGGATTCTGCATTAAAGAAGTTTCCATACCACACCCCAAGCATGGCTAAAATGACGGGTATATTTTTCTCTAATGGTTCATTTTGGAAGTGATTATCCATTTCATGAGCACCTTCGAGTAGCTCAATAAAGTTATCCATGCCAATGTAGATTGCGCTAGCTAAGCCAACAGATGACCAAAGAGAATAGCGACCACCCACCCAATCCCAAAAGCGGAACATGTTTACGGGGTCAATACCGAAGGATTCTACAGCTTCTTCGTTGGTGGATACAGCCACAAAATGTTTCGCAATATCATCTTCTGTAACGCGTCCAGCTCCATCTAAAAACCATTTTTTTGCAGTGTTGGCATTGGTTAAGGTTTCTTGGGTAGTAAATGTTTTTGATGCAACGATGAATAATGTGGTTTCGGGGCGAAGGTAATTCAGCATTTGATCAATATGGGAGCCATCAACGTTGGAAACAAAGTGAACTCGAATATTGTTATGTGCATAGGGTGCAAGTGCTCGGCAAACCATGTTTGGTCCTAAGTCAGAACCTCCAATGCCAATATTTACGACATTTGTGATGGGTAATCCTGCATAGCCTATCCATTGACCACTGCGAATCTTATCTGAAAAAACTCGCATTTTTTCAAGTTCAGTTTCAATAGCGGGCATAATGTTTTCATCGTCAACAAAGACAGGTTTGCCAGATCGATTACGAAGTGCAGTGTGGAGGACGGCACGTCCTTCTGTGTTATTGATCTTTTCGCCAGAGAACATTTTATCGCGCCACTCTTCGACGCCAGCCTGACGAGCTAAATTAAAGAGTAAATCGAGTGTTTCTTGGGTGATACGGTTCTTAGAATAATCCAGAAGCATATCGTTAAATTGAATTGAGTATCGAGAAAATCTTTGTGGGTCTTGATCAAAAAGATCAACCATGTGATCTTTTTTGACACGCTTGTGGTGGTCAAGTAAATCAAGCCATGCAGGTGTGTTAATTAGAGGTGATTTAGCGTTCAGAATGACTCTTTCAGGTCTCATTTTTCTTCTCTGATGATAGTTAAAACGTAACTAAAAATGTAAGCAGCCCAATACTTACAATAGATTAATCATTATTATTCTAGCTTATTTTTAAGGATGTTGCTTTAACGATTAGCTAAGTGGTCATTTAATGTAGTGATTTTCTGCATTCCCAAATCAATAATGTTTGGCCTTGTTTGAGTCTTGAGCGAGAACGTAAGCCATTCATTTGAGTGATTTTGCTTTTATGGATCCCTGTTTTTTGTGTGATTCTACTTAGGGTGTCGCCGCGTCTTACCGTGTAAATACGTTGCCAAACACCTTGACCACTTTGAATGCTTGTCGAGCTTTTAAGTCGAGTACTTGTGCGGTTCGCACAGTTGCCGTGTGAAATGTTTCGGATACGTCCTTTATAGGGGCTAAATTTTGAGCGAGGTATTGCTCTTGGTTTAAATATTGAAATAGCCAATGCTTTGTTGTCTTTAATGGATGATGCCGACAGTGTGCCCCCACCCTGAGAGAATAGCTTGTATAGTGATGTTACTTTTGAGACATAGTTCTTAGTTTCTTTGTATGGAGGAATACCATTGTATTTAGCAACGGCACCTTCTCCAGCATTGTATGCTGCAATGGTGCGCAGTAAGTCTTCATCGAAGTGCTTCAATAAGAACTGTAAATAGCGGGTTCCACCTTTGATATTTGAATCTGGATTAAAGCTATCAGAAATACCGAATCGTTTTGCAGTGGCAGGCATGAGTTGCATTAACCCTTGTGCACCTTTAGGGGAAACGGCTTTTTCTTGAAAGCAACTTTCTGCGATGATGATAGACTTAATTAGCGATTTTGGGACGTCATAATTTTGGCTATATTTAGTAATGGATTTATCGTATTTTTTTGCTTTTTTATTAAAAGCTTTATAGCTTCCACCTAAGCACTGGTATCTTTTTTTCTTTTTTCTTTTTTTGGCTACTTTCTTTTCAATGTGTTTTTCTTTTTTGTTGATTTTCAGTGCTTGCTTTCCTGGTGAGGGAATATGGTCAGAATTTTTGCTATATTTTCCAGTAAATGCTATTTGCTCAATACGTGAAAGTATATCGGTTTCATCCGAAAAGCTAGTACTCGGTAATAATAAAAAAAGGGCGGTAAAGTAAAATTTATTTAGCATATAAAGTCAATTGTTAATTAGAAAATGAGGTCTCAATATGTAATATAAACATATTTAAGGTTATTTATCGCTACCTTAAGTCAAGCTAAGTAACTCATCTATCTCTTTTTGAGTAAAGCCAGCCTGTAGTCGCGCTTCTGTGTGCAATGGTCCTTTTAAGCCTTTGCCCATATATTCCATTAATAAGTTGCGGAATGTTGTTTCAGGGTTCATATTTTTTAGTTTGCAGCAATACTTGAACCAATGAGAACCTATTGCTACATGTCCAATTTCGTCTCGTAAAATAACATCTAGTATCTCTACGGTTTGATCGTCTCCCACTTCTTTTAAACGAGTTATCATTCCTGGTGTAACATCAAGACCACGGGCTTCTAAAACCCTTGGTACTAACGCCATTCTAGTTAATACATCATGATCCGTTTTTAATACCATTTCCCATAAGCCATTGTGAGCGGGAAAATCGCCATAGTGATAGCCTAATTCACTTAAGCGTGCTTCCAATAACGAAAAGTGGTGAGCCTCTTCGGTGGCTACTTTCAACCAATTTTCATAGTATTGATCAGGCATATCACGAAAGCGATAAACGGCATCAAGGGCTAAATTAATTGCATTAAACTCAATATGTAAAATTGCATGGATTAAAGTGGCGCGACCTAATTCTGATCCTAACTTGCGACGTTTTAAAGTGTTTGGGTCAATAAGATCAGGTTTTTCAGGGCGACCTGGGTTTTCAATAGGTAGTAGTTCTGTGTCTGTCCGTTCAAGTTGTTTGTTCTTTTGGTGGGCATAGAGCGCTTTAACACAGCTAATTTTATCGTTTGGGTTATTGAGCATTAGGCAATGGTAAGTTTGTCGGTAAAGGTTCATACATTCATTTTGGGCTGTGTGGTTAGTCGTACCAAGCAATTTAGTCTAAAAAACCTAATTGTCTAAATACAGGGGGGTGCCATTACTATAACTAGGGTGATTAATTATTTATACATTTATTTGCTGAATGTCTCCCAATATGGAAGAATTGGCATAATATGAAATTTATTGGAGTAAGTCGTGATTGATGATGAAGGCTTTAGAGCCAATGTGGGTATCATTCTTTCAAATTGCGATGGTGAAGTTTTTTGGGGTAAGCGTATTGGGCAAACTTCTTGGCAGTTTCCTCAAGGTGGAATTGATGAGGGTGAAACGCCTTTGCAAGCAATGTTTCGAGAGTTAGAGGAAGAGACAGGGTTGCTAGAAGAGCACGTTGAAGTCGTGGGTTCTACTGCTGATTGGTTACGATATCGATTACCCAAAAAAATGATTCGTCGTTGTAAGAATGGAAAAGTATGTATTGGTCAGAAACAGCGCTGGTTTTTGTTAAGACTTATATGTGAAGATTCCTCTGTTAATCTTGCTGCCTGTAAAATTCCTGAATTTGATGGTTGGCGTTGGGTGAATTACTGGTTGCCAGCGAAGGAAGTTATTTATTTTAAACGCCGTGTTTATGAACGTGCTTTACAGGAACTGGCTCCTTTGACTCTGCTAGCGAATAAAAAGCTAGTTAATAAAACTCAAAAGTAGATCTAGACGGAAAAAAATTGCCTGTTTCTAATTCTAAATTATTTCCCTTTTTGCGAAAATATGGACGTCATTCTATGGCGTATACGAGCCTTGAGCCTGAATTTAAATACTTTCTTCTTGAGGGTGTGGGTTATATTGCCTATATTACCTATAAACATTGGTTGTATGCTAGAAAAGAGCGCCAGATCGTTTTGGCAGACCCTGTTTGTGCTTCTGAGAATTACAGTGAGATTGTAGATCGGTTTGTTGAACAATTTTCGAATGTAATTTTTGTGCAAAGTTCAAAGGATTTTGCAAAGGTTTTGGATGAAAAGGCTTATCAAGTCAATCAATTCGGAATTGAAACTGAAATCCTTATTGATGGATTCAATTTAAAAGGAAAGTTACGGGCAAAGTTAAGGCAATGGCGAAATAAGTGTGAGCGTGAAGGTGTTGAGGTTAAAGAGCTTTCAATTGAACAGTGTCAAAATGCAGATGAAATAAAAGCCTTATCTCAAATCTGGTTGGAAAAAAAAGGTGGTGCTGAATTTAGTTTTTTAGTACGGCCACTGCGCTTTGAGAAAGAAACGGATGTACGATATTTCTGGGCCTTTAAAGATAATAAACTGATTGCTTTTGCAACATTTGATCCAATGTACTCTAAAGGCAATATAGTGGGCTATTATCATAATATCGATCGATTAGGAGAAAACGCGCCACACGGTACCAGTGCTTTAATCGTTTTGAAAGCTATTGAAGTATTTGCACAAGAAGACGTAGAGTTTGTCTCTCTAGGTATGTCACCGCTTTATTTGCAACGAGGAATGGCTCTGGAATTTAATCATCATCATTTTACAAGAAAGGCTTTTTGGTATGCGTTTGAGAAGCTTAATTTTCTATATCCATTTAAGGGTAATGCTTCACACAAAAGCAAGTTTAATGGAGTAAAAAACCCCGTCTATATATCAAGCACGAATGGGACAGGTCTTCTAGAGGTTTTTCGTATGATGAAGGCTATAGGTATGTTGTAAATTGAGTGTCTATCAGTTTTGTGCTGGTGTTAGGCGCTACTATGAATCTAATTTTAGTTTGAACTTTTGGCTGAGACCCAATCAAAGTATTTGTGGATAATTTTCCTGTAGGTCATAGAAAGTACAAATATGTCTACTGGTCATTTTATAATCTTCTAAAATCATGTAGAATCCCTCACTATAAAAGGGGCTATGAGAATTTCTCAAGGTAAACCAATTGTCAGAACAAAAAAAGAAAATTGCCATAGTAGGTATGGCATGCCGATTTCCAGGCGAGGCTAATTCACCAGAAGCTTACTGGAATGTTTTAAAGAAAGGCAAAGATGTTGTTACTGAAATAAGTTCTGATCGCTGGGGTACAAATTATTATCAACATCCTGATAAGAAAGAGCCTGGTAAAAGCTACACATTTGCAGCGGGTGTTTTACCTCAAGTGGATGAATTTGATGCTAGCTTCTTTGGTATTTCTCCACGCGAAGTTGCTCAAATGGATCCGCAGCAAAGGCTATTGTTGGAATTAACTTGGGAAGCTCTGGAAGATGCTCAAAAGAAACCAGAGTCTATCGCAGGTTCTAAGTGTGCTGTCTATGTTGGTATAGCGAGTACTGATTATGCACATCGTCGTATGGATGACTTAAGTTCTTTAGATCCATATTCAATGACTGGTAATACGGCAAGTATTGCTTCAAATAGAATTTCTTATATTTTTGACCTGCACGGGCCCAGTGTATCTGTTGATACAGCATGTTCTTCTTCGTTGGTTGCACTGCATCAGGCGTGTAATGCTATTTGGAATGGTGATGCTCCAATGGCTATTGCCGGTGGTGTGAATATGTTATTACATCCATTCGGCTTTGTTGGATTTTCTAAAGCCTCAATGCTATCTCCACAGGGACGTTGTCGTGCTTTTGATGCGTCAGGTGATGGTTATGTTCGTTCAGAGGGTTCAGCGGTACTTTTCCTTAAGCCATTAGAAGATGCCGAAGCTGATGGTGATCCAATCCATGCAGTCATCGTTGATACAGCAATAAATTGTGATGGTCGCACCAACGGTATTACGCTTCCAAGTACAGAAGGTCAAGCAAGCCTACTTGAATCTATCTATAAGAGATCAGGTGTTAGTTCTGATGACCTTACCTATGTTGAAGCACATGGAACAGGTACTGCGGTTGGTGATCCTTTAGAAGCAGGGGCGTTAGCTAGAGTATTAGGTAGAACAAGAAAAAAACCTCTTCCAATTGGCTCTGCAAAAACGAACTTAGGGCATCTTGAAACAGCCTCAGGTATGGCGGGATTATTAAAAGTTATATTAAGTCTTAAAAATAGAGCAATTCCCCCTTCTTTGCACTTTGATGAGCCCAACCCTAATATAGATTTTGAGGGTGATAAATTATCCGTTGTCACCAAGTTCACCCCTATTGAGCCAACAGATGATCCATTAATTATGGGTGTAAATTCATTTGGTTTTGGCGGTGCGAATGCTCACGCTATTGTTGAAGAGTATATAGCGCCAGAATTTCTGGTAGAAAAAAGTATTGAAAAGACCACAAGTATAAAGAAAGAAATCGCATTTGATAACGAGATGCCACCTTTATTCTTATCAGCTCATAATGATGCTGCACTTAAGATGATGGCGGGTCAGTACCGTGACTTACTTCATCGAGAAGATATAACGTATCAGGACGTTGCTTGGTCTGCATATAACGACAGGCAGCAGTTTAGTCATGGTTTATCAGTACATGCGGATAATTTGCATGACGTGATTGAATGTCTTCATGCCTACTCTCAGGGTGAAATACACACTGGAGCAACGTTAAGTAATAAAGTCGAACTATCTGACGCTGCCAATAGTTCTAAGGTGAAGTTAGCTTTAGTATTTTCTGGTAACGGGTCTCAGTGGCAGGGAATGGGATGTGAACTTCTGGCTACGGAACCTTTGTTTTTAGAAACTGTAACGCAAATAGATGAACTTTTTAAAGTCTATGATGATATTTCCATAATTGATGAATTTAAATCCAAAGAATCACGTTTGCACTTAACAGAAGTAGCTCAGCCATTATTGTTTGCGTTACAAGTGGGAATGATTCGAGTTTTAGAGTCAAAAGGATTAATTGCTAGTGCAGTTGTAGGGCATAGTGTCGGAGAAGTTGCTGCTGCTTGGGCTGCTGGAATATTGTCATTAGATCAAGCTGTAAAAGTAATATATCACCGCAGTCATGCTCAGGGTAAAACGAGCGGGTCTGGGAGAATGGCTGCTGCCGCAATGGGCTTTGATGAAATTACACAATTAATTGAATCATTGAACCTATCTACAGATGTAAGTGTTGCAGGTATTAATAGTTCGCGTTCAGTCACTCTTTCTGGGTCTTTAACTGCATTACAACGGATATCTGATCATTTCAAAGAATGTGGAACTTTCTTTTATTTGCTTGACCTTGACTATGCATTTCATAGTCCTTCTATGGATATTGTTGAAAATGAAATAAAGCAGACACTGGATGATTTGGTATTGAAAACATCTTCTGAGAGAGATTTTTATTCTTCCGTTACAGGAACAAAATTAACTGGGACCAATCTTGATGCAACATACTGGTGGGATAATATTCGTAAACCCGTAAATTTTGCTTCTGCAATGAACGAGTTATTGGATGATGGTTATCAGGTTTTCTTAGAGGTAGGACCTCATCCAGTATTACGCACTTATTTAAACGAATGCAGTAAAGATAAAGAGATAACAATACTGACAACTGCTACTGCTAAACGTCAAAGTGAGTCTAAAACAGCTTTATTAAATGCTTTATATGATTGTTACCTCAGTGGTTGTCCTATCAATAGTAGTAAGGTGTTTTCGGGTGCTAATTATACGGCTTTGAATCTTCCACATTACCCTTGGCAAAGAGAGAAACATTGGTATACCTTGACGCCTGAAGGTGGAAATTTGGTAAATCGTGTTCGCGAACATCCTTTATTAGGTTATCGCTTAAAGAATCACGAATCCAGTTGGGAAAACCAAATTGATACTCAGCTCCTTAGCTACTTGAGTGATCATGTAGTAGATGGAGCAGTAGTATTTCCAGCTGCTGCTTATGTAGAAATGACCTTGGCGGCATCTTCAGCTTATTTTAATGCCGATAGTGTTGAAGAAAAACAATGGGAAGTGGAGAATATAGAAATAAGGGCTCCTATTTTATTGGATAATAGTAAAACACTTCGTTTTAAACTGTTTCAAGGTGATGGCAGTTTTGTTATCAGTAGTAGAGATCGACTAAGTGATACGCATTGGATAACGAATGTTGTAGGTAGGTTATTAGGTGGTACCAATAAAAAGCAGCCAAAAAAATTAATATTAGATAATTTAATAAATAATGCTAAAAAGACAATTACTGCAAGTGGGCATTACCATCTGACAGAATCAGTAGGCCTTCAATACGGCTCAGCCTTTCAAGGAATTGAAGAGGTTTGGGTTTTATCACTTGCTGCTTTGGCTAAGATTAAAGTCCCTGAAATAATTAAAGAAAATAGTAATCCTTATCAACTACATCCAGCTTTACTGGATGCAGGGTTTCAAGTACTTGTAGATATCTTTGCAGATGAAATCGAACAGGGCAGTCAAGCTGCTTTGATCCCAGTACAAATTGGTAAACTGTATTTTTACAGGACCATGCAGGACTTGACGTATTTGCATGTCGATGTGATAAAGCAAAGCCCTCAATCAGTCGTTGCAGATTATTTATTGTTAGATTCAACTGGTGAGGTATTAGCTGAATTAAAGAACTGTCGCTTTAGGGGCGTTCAACTTGTTCAAAGCAAGGCAAAAGTTCCGACAAGCTACGAGTTTAAACCTTGGTTATTACCTTTTTTGAAAGCAGGTAAAAGTTCTCCAATTTCAGAACCTGCAGCTTTAGTTTTACATGCCAGAACCTATCTTGAGGATCATGAAAAAGTATTAAAAAGAGATAAACATTATCAGGAAGTTTTACCACTTTTTGATGTAATGGTGTCTATGTTCGCTTGGCAAGCTATTCAGAAGCTTAATCCAAAAGGTGATGAGTTTACGCTTAAGTCACTCGCTGAACAGGCACATATAGAGTCTGTAAAGCTACCTTTGCTTGCGCGCTTATTAGAAATTCTTGTTGAAGATGATTTAGCTAGTTTTGAAAATGGGCAATGGATGCTGGCGACTGATAGTGATTTACCATCAGCTGAAGATATTTGGTTGTCGGTTTTAGGTGATTCCCCAGAATATTTACCTGAATTGATGTTATTAGGCCGATGTGGAAAACATCTTGCTGATGTTTTACAGCATAATATTGATCCAGATACGATTCTCTATTCAAGTAAAAGTAGCATACAGCAACATTGGAGTGTGTCTTCTCCAAGTAACTCAAGCATGAATCTAGCTTTGCGAGATACAGTCAATGAAATTGTTTCTGAATGGCCTGCAAATCGACGATTAAGAATTTTAGAAATAGGGGGAAGTGATACTGAACTTAGTCAGTTGATTTTACCTATAATTCCAACAGATATTTGTGATTATTATTACATACATCATGATGTTGATTTGCTTTCCAAAGCAGAGTTTGATCTTGAACAGTGGCTATTTGTACAAACTGAACAGTTAGATTTAAGTTTGGATATTACAACTGATAACTGTTTAATAGAACTTGCAAGCTTTGATATTGTTATTGCCGCAAATACTTTATATCACTCTGATGACTTTGCAAAAGCTCAGAAAAATATTAGAAAACTACTGACGCCAAAAGGTGTATTGCTGCTAATTGAAAGACAAACCGATCGATTTATGGATATGACTTTTGGTTTGCAGGCAGATTGGTGGATTCACACTACAGACAATCTAAGCCCAACACCTCTATTGATGTCAGCAAATGCTTGGAGAACACAGTTAAAAGGTGTAGGTTTTGATCAGGTGGAACTGCTTATTGAACCTCAATCAACGGGTGATGTTGGTGCATTTATGGTGGTGGCTAATCACGTAGATGCATCCTTAAGTAAAGAAAGTGAAGTTGTCGAGCCTGAAAAGAAATTTAATAAAACGTGGATGATATTGAAAGATAACAGTGAACTGTCGTCAACGGTATCAAACAGCATAGAGTTAGAACTTAAAAAAGCAGGTCATAATGTCGTTACCGTTGTAGCTGGTACAACGTATAAACGCCTTGGCCCACAGAAATTTTCAATTGCAATAGAGAGTCAAGATAGTAAGAAAGAAGAGTGTTTCGATCATGTTATTGAAACACTCGATAAGTTAGATATTCAATGTGATCACGTTGTTCATTTAATGGGTTTGCGTTGGCATTCTGATATAGCTACTTCTGATATAACCGACTCTAATATTACTAAGTTACAGCATCTTCGCTGTACGAGTCTTGTAGACCTAATTCAGGGCTTACAAAAAGTACGACCTGAAATAATGCCTAGTCTTCACATTGTAACGTCAGGTGGCGCAGTTGTTGCTAGTGAAGAGCATACGTTTACTTTTGATAATAATCCATCACAGGCAAGCCTTTGGGGGCTCGGGCGTGTTGTGATGAACGAGCACCCAGATTTAAACTGCCACTTAATCGATTTACAGGGTAATTTTGATATTGATGTCACCAGTAAATTATTAATTGATGAGTTTTTACAGAATAGCAATGATAAAGAAAATGAAGTGATCTTGAGTAAAAATGTACGACATGTGTTACGTATGGGTCGAACAAGCCTACTCACTAATCAATCTGCCTCAAATTATAAGACAGATATTCCGTATGGTTTATACTTTAGTACAGCAGGACAACTCAAAAACCTTAAATGGAAAGAATTACCAGATTACTTTTTACGTGCTGATGAGATTGAAATAAAACCACATGCGGCTGGTTTAAACTTTCGTGATGTAATGTATGCGATGGGTTTATTATCTGATGAAGCCGTCGAAAATGGATTTGCAGGTCCTACTCTTGGTATGGAGTTATCAGGAACTGTGATGGCTGTTGGCAGTGCCATTTCAGAATTTAAAATCGGTGATGCGGTTGTAGGTTTTGCACCTGCTTGTTTTAGCTCAAGAGTGATAACGCAAACAACTGCTATTACACATAAACCCATGGGCTGGAGCTTCGAAGAAGCAACGACAATCCCAACAACATTCTTTACTGTTTATTATGCACTTAAACATTTAGCTCAAATTCAACCTGGGGAAAAAATACTAATTCATGGTGCGGCAGGTGGTGTTGGTATTGCTGCGATTCAATTTGCTCGTTACTGTGGTGCTGAGATATTTGCTACGGCAGGTAGTGATGAGAAGCGAGACTTTGTTCGTTTATTAGGGGCAGATCATGTTATGGACTCCCGTTCACTAGCTTTTGCTGATGACATTATGGAAGTCACAAATGGAGAAGGTATTGATATCGTGCTTAATTCACTTGCGGGTGAAGCTATTACAAGAAACTTATCAGTACTTAAGCCATTTGGTCGTTTTCTTGAGTTAGGTAAACGAGATTTTTATGAAAATAGTAAAGTAGGTCTGCGTCCATTTAGAAATAATATTTCTTATTTTGGAATAGATGCAGATCAGTTATTGATTGAAAGACCAGAACTCGCAAATCGTTTATTTAAAGAAATGATGTCTCTATTTGATAACGGTAGCCTGCGTCCAATGCCTTATCGAAGTTTTCCTGCGACTAGAATTCAAGATGCATTTCGTTATATGCAGCAGTCCCGCCAAATTGGTAAAATAGTTATATCCTTTGAGAATGGCAATGGAATTTCAGCTGAAGAAATAGAGCAATTAGGCACACAGGATAAAGAATTGCAGTGTGACGCTACTGCAAGTTATCTTGTAACAGGTGGTTTAAGTGGTTTTGGATTGAAAACGGCTTGCTGGCTCGTTGAAAAGGGTGCACGTTCATTAATTTTGATCAGTCGTAGTGCTGAAATTAGAGATGATGAAGCTAAAAAAACCATTAAAGCGCTTCAAGACAAAGGAGTCAGTGTTTATATAAGAGCTTGTGATGTAAGCGACAAGGTAGCGCTGAATACTTTAATTGCTGAAATTCAAAGTGAGGTTTCACCTTTGAAAGGAATCATTCATGCTGCAATGGTTTTAGATGATAGCTTAATTCAAAATATGACTCAGCAACAGTTACTTAAAGTTATGAATCCTAAAACAGTAGGTGCATGGAATCTCCATGAAGTGACACAAGATTTGAATTTAGATTTCTTTGTACTTTATTCCTCTGCTACAACGTTTGTAGGTAACCCTGGTCAGGCTAATTATGTAGCAGCTAACAGCTTTATGGAGTCACTTGCTACCTACAGAAAATCTATTGGATTAGTTGCCAACTATGTCGCTTGGGGTGCAATTTCAGATGTTGGTTATTTAGCGCGTAATGAGAAGACCAAAGATGCACTTCAGAACCGTTTAGGTGGAAATGCCTTGCTTTCAGATAAAGCACTAACTATGTTAGAAAAAGTCATTATTAGTAATAAAGCAGGTGCGGCAATTATTGATCTTGATTGGGGTGTGATTCAAAAAGTGATGCCTGCTGCGAGTTCTAATAAGTATATTGAGCTTCAACGTGAGGTTCATACCTCAGATAGTGATCAGTACGAAGATATTCAATCACTGATAGCTAATTTAAGTTACTCTGAAGTGCAGGACTTAGTCGTTGATTTATTATTAGATGAAATTGAGCATATTTTAAGGATTCAGCGCGATAAATTAGATGTTGAAACATCAATATTTGATTTAGGTATGGATTCCTTAATGGGTATGGAATTGGTGTTAGCTATTGAAGAACGTTTTGCTGTAAAGTTACCCGTGATGGCGCTAACAGAAGGTGCAAATATTAATCGTATAGCACAAAGAATTACTGAACAACTTTGTGAGTCTGATACAGAGCAAGATGAAACAACTGATCAGAAGGATCAACATCAACAAGAAATTTCAATAGCAGCATCACGACATGGTCAAAGTGACCATATGACTGAAAAAGAAGTGGAAGAATTATCTAAAAAGCTCATTGAAGATGCTATAAAAGATAGTTAGGCAAAATAAATAATGAATAAACCTGTTAAGAATAATTTGTTTGGATTAAGTGGTTCAGTTAAAGATCAGTTAGCGCAGAAAATGCTTGAAAAGCGTTTGAAGAAAGTGACTGAAGCTCAAATGAGTACTACTGATGCTATTCGCACCCGAAAGTCATTGCAGTCAAACTCTAAGATTCCTGATGAGTTTTGTCGTTTCGATAAGTTTCCTGGTTTTCAACAAATTAAAATATTAGAAACGGGAGGAAAACAGTTAGGTGTTTCTAGCCCTTTTTTTAAAGTGCATGAAGGGGTTGCTCGAAATACCACGAATATAAATGGCAAAGAGTATATCAATTTTGCTAGCTATAATTACCTTGATCTTTGTGGTCACCCAGATGTTTCAGAAGCAGCTAAGCTTGCTATTGATAAATATGGAACATCAGCATCTGCGAGTCGACCTGTCGCAGGGGAACGCCCAATACAGCGTGAATTAGAACACGCTTTAGCAAAATTATATGATGTTGATGATAGTATTGTTTTTGTCAGTGGTCATGCTACAAATGTTACCACCATAGGATATTTGTTTGGTCCAAAAGACTTGATACTCCATGATTCGTTAATTCATAATAGTATCGTGCAAGGTGGGCAATTATCTGGAGCAACTCGCTTACCATTTCCGCATAATGACTGGCAAGCACTGGATGAAATTTTGTTCCAACAACGTAAAAATTATGAGCGCGTGTTGATTGTCATTGAAGGTATTTACAGTATGGATGGTGATTATCCAGACTTGAAACGATTCATTGAGATCAAACTAAGACACAAAGCATTTTTGATGGTTGATGAAGCACATTCTTTAGGTGTTTTAGGTGAACGTGGTCACGGTATAAAAGAGCAAGAAGGCGTCGATGGGCATGAAGTTGATCTATGGATGGGTACACTTAGTAAAACACTGGCAAGTTGTGGTGGTTATATTGCTGGCGAAAGCGCGTTGATAGAACATCTTAAGTTTTCTGCTCCAGGGTTTTTATACAGCGTCGGTATTTCACCTCCAGTCGCCGCCGCCGCAATTGCCGCGTTAAAAATTCTTGATGAAGAACCAGAACGTGTAAGAAGGCTTAAAGAAAGAGGTAAACAATTTCTTACGCTGGCCCAGGCGAAAGGTTTAAATGTTGGCTCAAGTGTTGGTTTGTCTGTAATTCCTATCATCACAGGAAGTTCTGCAGCTGCGGGAAGATTGGCTAACGCTTGTTTTGAACGGGGTATTAATGTGCAGCCTATTTTTTACCCTGCTGTACAAGAAGGCATGGCTAGATTACGGTTTTTTATCTGCTCATCACATACTGAAGAGCAAATTGAACATACTGTAAAAATATTGGTTGAAGAGGTGCGTAAGTTATAATGTTAGCCCTCAATGTGCAGTAGGTTGATACGGTAATAATGTCATTGTTACCTAAAATATATTTTATAGTTAAGTATAATTAAAACAATTGTATTTTTTGATAGGGTAATTATGAGTATAAAAAAAAGAATTATTTTTTGCACTTACTCAAGTATTTATTCCTCTAAAGTTTTAGAACAACTTATTGCTGATGACAGTGTTGATGTTGTTGCGGTAGTCAATTCGACGCGTATTCTTCACCCTGAATATAGCCACCTTCGTGGGGCACTGAAACAGATAAGGACATCTGGTTGGCATTACGCCATTTATCTTTTTTTTATTACAGATCTATTTCGTTGGCTTCAGCCGCTTTTTAAATTAAAAAAATGGCCGCTAAAAACAGTTCATGGTCTTGTTCAACAGTATGATATTCCTTTTCATGAAACTCGTGATATCAATAGTGATGAATCTGTAGATTTTTTGCTTAAGCATAAGCCAGACTATTTATTAGCTGCACACTTTAACCAACTCATAAAGCCTGTTGTGCTTGATCGCACTGAAATACAAAGTATTAATATTCATCCTTCTCTTTTACCTTCTTATAAAGGTGTAGATCCTGTTTTTTTTGCACTCCAAGATAAACAGAGTGAGGTTGGTGTAACCGTTCATAGAATGGCAGAGAATTTTGATAGTGGTGAGATTATTATGCAAAGGTCTATCTCTGTAGACCCTTCAAAATCAGTGTGCTTCTATAATTGTCAATTATTCCAAGAAGGTGTCAAATTGGTTTTAAAGTGGGTAAATGCCGAGAATCACGAAGGGGTAGGCAAGTTACAGAACTCCTCTGGTGATTATGATTCGTGGCCAACCGTTAAAGAAGTGAAGTTATTTAAGAGTTCAGGTAGGCGGTTGATCACATTGTCGGAACTTTGGTATCAGCAATAAGAGGTCCTAGAGACTTTCCAAGAATTTAAATTTAAATACTCTCGTGCAATGACCTCTCACTATATATACTAATTACTAACTTTCTAAAGCGCTATAGAGTAGTAATATAAATGACTCAACATTCATACTTTCGTAGTAGTGGTTATCTAAGCAATCAATTTATAAAGACAGATTCAGGGAATAATATAGATCTGACTCAAATTCCTTCTTTTCTAAGAACATTAATGGTAACCGATGGAACGGTTACCAAGTCTCTCGAGGCTTGGTTTTGGGAGCCAGTTAGCGTTGAGGTTGTCAGTAATCAGCTTGAATCTTTATTAGGTCCAGTTGAAGGTTTGGAAGTAAAATCAGGAGATCGTGTTCTCCAACGTGAAGTCATCTTACTTGGACAAAATACACATCAAAAATTTGCCTGTGCTCGTTCAACAGTATCGATTAAACATTTGCCCTCAGATATTGGAGACTCGTTGGGAAAAGGAGAGATAGGAATAGGGGAGCTGCTGCGAGAAAAAGGTGTTGAAACATACCGAGATATTTTTGATATTGACTACATTTCTGAAATTAATAAAAATGATGCCTTGTTGTCAAAATTAGCAGGTGAATTATTATCACGAAGCTATCGAATTCGTGTTAATGGTATCGCTGCGATTATTGTTACGGAGTATTTCCCGGTGGGTATTTATTAGCTTTTAAAGAAAGCCATGCATGAACAGACAAAGCTAGAATGACCACAATGCCACCCATTATTGTTAAGTTCGAAGGTATTTCATTTAAAAATATCCAACCAAGATAGGTTCCTAGAACCGTTTCAAGTGGCATAATTAAACTCACTTCAGGTGCCGTAATATAACGGGGACCTAAGGTAATTAAAGCAAAAGCTATCGTTACTACGAAACCTGCAATAATCAAATAGGGAATTGCATCGGTCTCTAGTGTTAAAGAGCTATGGGAAAAAACCGCAACGATAGATGATACAGTAATGGCAACGACGCCACTTATAGCCATTGCTGGAACCATGTTGGTCTCTTTGTATTTTCGAGTAAAAGTAAAGCTAACGGCTATTAAAATGGCAGTTCCCAATGCGCTTATGTTACCAAATGTTCCCCCTACTTGAAAACCGTTATACAGTATTGCAGAAATTGTGAAAAAAATAATAAACATGGTCACCCAGGTTTTTAATGGGACTTTCTCTTTTAGGTAAATCCAACTGAATAAAGCAGCAAAAGCAGGTGACGTACTAATGATAACCAATGTATTGGAAATACTGGTGTTTTGCACCGCTGTTGTAAAAAATATCGAACTAAAACCAAAAATTAATCCAATCGCTATTCCAGGTTTTCCAATTTTTTTAAATTGTTGGAAGGTATTTCGACGATATATTATGAGCATGAGAATACAAATACCGAGACTAAATACTAAGCCACGCCAAAATACGACTGTCCATGTATCGGCATGAAGCAGGCGAATTAGTAGTGCATCAGGGCTTAAAATAATCACCCCAAGGGTGGTTATAAGAATGCCTTTTAATTGTTGTGATATGTTCATGTATTTTGTTTTTTATATCTATTGGTTAAATATATTGTCCTGCGCACCAAGCCGATGCCCATGCCCATTGAAAATTAAAGCCGCCAAGATGTCCTGTGACATCTATGGCTTCACCGACAAAGTACAGCCCTTTCACTTTTTTAGTTTCAAATGTTTTTGATGAAATTTCATCTGTATTAATTCCCCCAAGTGAAACTTCAGCCGTACGCATGCCTTCGGTTGTTTTAGGTAGAAGAACCCAATGTGTGAGCTGATCTACAATAGCTTCTAGCTCTTGAGAGTTTAACTGTCGCATTACTTTATTGTTGAGGAAGTGATTACAAAGCTCAGTCGCTAGTCTTTTGGGAAGTTTATACGCCAAAATTGTTTTTAACTCAGCCTGTGGGTGACTTTGTTGTTGTTCTATGAGCCAATCTAAGAGTTCAAAATCAGGGAATAAATTAATCACAAACTGATCTCCTGATTGCCAGTATGAAGATATTTGTAACGCTGCAGGGCCACTGATTCCTCTATGGGTAAACAGGATAGCTTCTTTAAATGGCACCCCCCCCTTTTTTACAAGATTGTCAGAGGTGTTTAGCGAGACTTGTACTTGTAACGAAATACCCGATAGATTCTTAATGAAAGCATTGAGAGTCGAATCATCAAATAAAAAAGGAACAAGTGCAGGGGTAAAAGGAACTGTGGAAATAGAAAACTGTTCCGCGACTTGAAGTGCAAAATCGCTAGCACCCATTTTTGGAATAGAGGGTCCACCTGTGGCAATCACCAATGACTGACATTGGTAATTTCCTGCGGAGGTTTGCAATGTAAAACTTTCCTCTTTTTCAATTTTATGTAGTTGGCAATCTAAATGAATTTTGACCCCAGCTTTAATACACTCATCCAATAATATTTTTACGACGGCAGCAGATTTCTGATCACAGAAAAGTTGTCCTAGCGTTTTTTCTGTCCAACTCAAATGATGCTTTTCCATAAGTGCAATGAAATCCCATTGTGTATATCGGGATAAGGCGGACTTACAAAAATGTGGATTATCAGAAAGGTAATTGTCTGGTTCCGTATACATATTGGTGAAATTACAGCGACCACCTCCAGATATGAGGATTTTCTTACCTGCTTTACTAGCTTTATCTAAGAGCAATACCTTGCGACCACGCTTGCCTGCCTCAATGGCACACATTAGCCCTGCTGCACCTGCGCCTACTATTATTACATCGTACTGTGGAATTAAATTTGTCATTATAAGTTCAAGGTTATCAAACTAAATTGAATCAAGTATTATAGAATACTAATAGTACTAAAATAAACGAGTGAAACATGTTCAGTAGAATAAAAGAAGATATCTCCTGTGTATATGATCGAGATCCAGCGGCACGGCATACGTTTGAAATTTTGACTACCTATCCGGGAGTGCACGCTATCATATTCCACCGATTTAGCCATGCACTTTCGAATCGTGGCTTCAAATGGCTGGCGCGAATACTATCAACATTTTCACGGTTTGTAACGGGAATTGAAATACACCCCGGTGCCGTTATCGGTCGGCGATTTTTTATTGATCATGGGATGGGAATCGTTATTGGTGAAACGGCTGAAATAGGGGACGACTGTTCTCTTTATCACGGCGTTACCTTAGGCGGTACAAGTTGGAATCCAGGTAAGCGCCATCCAACACTTGGGAATAATGTTGTTGTTGGAGCAGGTGCTAAAATCCTCGGACCCATTATAATTAATGATGGTGCCCGAATTGGATCTAATGCCGTTGTTGTTAAAGACGTTCCTGAGGATACCACCGTTATTGGTGTGCCAGGTCGTGAAGTGGTTCGCCGCGATACAACCCAAGAGCAACGCAATGAACTGGCGGAAAAAATGGGATTCGATGCCTATGGTGCAACCCAAGATATGCCTGACCCAGTAGCCAATACCGTTAATCGAATGCTTGATCATATTCATAAGATGGATGAACGCATGGATAAGATGTGTGTTCAAATACAGCATCTTGGTGGTGAAGTTGAGTTTGAGCCACTACCAAAATTAGAGGATGCAGAATTAACGGAATGTGGTGCTATGGTGAGTAATAAAGAATAGCCTTGGATATTCTTAAAATTGGTTAGATATTTAAACATTACTTTATGTGGTAATACTTGACTGTCTTTATCAGGTATTCTAGTATTCTGCAAAATAGCTAGTTCAAGTCATATATGGCTGTACTTGCTAAGAACCCCATTATATTTTTATTGAAGAGTTATCCATGAAATTAACTACAAAAGGACGCTACGCAGTTACAGCCATGCTGGATTTGTCATTGCACGATGATAACGGTCCTGTTTCATTGCTTGAAATCTCTGAGCGGCAAACTATCTCATTGTCATACCTTGAACAATTGTTTTCAAAGTTACGTCGAAAAGGTTTAGTAACAAGTATGCGTGGACCTGGCGGAGGTTATAGCCTAAGTAGAAGTCCTAATGAGATTGCGGTTTCAAATATTATTATGGCCGTTGATGAAAATCTTGATGTAACAAACTGTGGAAATGCATCCGCGGGTTGTAATGAAGATAATAAACGCTGTTTAACACATAATTTATGGATGGATCTAAGCAACAGAATCCAAAGTTTTTTGGATAATATTTCTTTGCAGGATTTAATGGATAAAGGTGATGTGCTGGAAGTTGCCGCACGTCAAAATACAGAACAAAAAGAAGCTTTGATTAATTTATCAGAGGTTAGATAAGGATTAACAATGAGTAATGTACAACTCCCCATTTATATGGATTATTCTGCAACTACGCCAACAGATCAGCGTGTTGCAGATTTAATGGCGAAATACTTAACCGTAGATACAGCCTATGGAAATCCGGCATCTAGCAGTCATTCATTTGGCTGGGAAGCGGATGATGCGGTTAAGTTAGCACGTCAGCAGGTGGCTGATTTAATCAATGCTGACTCACGTGAAATTGTCTGGACTAGCGGAGCAACCGAGTCTGATAACCTTGCCATTAAAGGTGCCGCACATTTTAATGTACGCAAAGGCAAGCACATTATTACAATGAAAACTGAACACAAGGCTGTGCTTGATACCTGTCGTCAGCTAGAGCGTGAAGGCTTTGAAGTTACTTATTTAGACCCACAAGATAATGGTCTGCTTGATATCAATGTTTTAAAAGATGCCATTCGCGATGATACAACCGTTGTTTCTATTATGCATGTCAATAACGAGATTGGGGTGATTCAAGATATAGCGGCTATCGGTGAACTATGTCGTGAAAATAAAATCGTGTTTCATGTTGATGCTGCGCAAAGTGCAGGTAAAGTTCCTATTGACTTGGAAGAATTAAAAGTCGACTTAATGAGTTTTTCTGGACATAAGATATATGGTCCCAAAGGTATTGGCGCACTTTTTGTACGTCGTAGACCAAGAATTCGTATCGAAGCACAAATGCACGGTGGTGGTCATGAACGCGGTATGCGTTCGGGAACGTTAGCCACGCATCAAATTGTTGGAATGGGTGAAGCATTTCGTATTGCTAAAGAAGAAATGGCAACCGAAAATGATCGTTTGTTGATGATGCGTAATCATCTATACAATGGTTTTAAAGATATGGAAGAAGTCTACGTAAATGGTGATCTTGAACAACGCATCGCAGGAAATTTAAATATCAGCTTTAACTACGTTGAAGGTGAAAGCTTAATGATGTCTTTAAAAGGAATTGCGGTATCTTCAGGTTCTGCCTGTACCAGTGCATCTTTAGAGCCAAGCTATGTGTTACGCGCATTAGGGCGTAATGATGAATTAGCGCATAGTTCGCTTCGTTTTACGATTGGTCGTTTTACAACAATGGAAGAAGTTGACTATGCGATTGAAAATACACGCGCAGCCGTTGAGAAGTTGCGCGACTTATCTCCTTTATGGGATATGTATAAAGAAGGAATTGATTTAAGTCAGGTTGAATGGGCAGCGCACTAATTGTTTGGTATATTTATAAATTATTTTAAATACTATTGTTTTTAATTTAAATGAATATATATTAGTATATACTAATATTATTTATAGAAAGCAATAACAAAACGCGGAAACTAGCATCCATATTGGATAGTTAGCGTAAGAATATATAGAGGAAGTTAAAATGGCATACAGTGATAAAGTAGTCGATCATTATGAAAATCCACGTAACGTTGGGGCGATGGATAAAGATGCGAGCGATGTTGGTACTGGAATGGTTGGTGCGCCTGCCTGTGGTGATGTAATGAAACTACAGATTAAGGTGGGTGCTGATGGCATCATTGAAGATGCTAAGTTTAAAACCTATGGTTGTGGTTCAGCTATTGCTTCTTCTAGCTTGTTAACGGAATGGGTCAAGGGTAAATCACTTGATGAAGTTAAAGCGATAAAGAATACTGATATTGCAGAAGAGCTAGAGTTACCTCCTGTAAAAGTGCATTGTTCGGTTTTAGCGGAAGATGCAATCAAAGCAGCCATTGAAGACTTCCAAAGTAAACAATAATTTAACTTTCTGGGTCTAAATGGCACCCCCCCCTTTTTTGTAACATTTAGAGTGAATACTTAGATGGCAATTACATTTACAGACGTAGCAGCAGAACGCGTCAATTCATTTTTAAGCAATCGCGGCAAAGGCGTAGGTTTGCGTTTAGCGACTAAAACCTATGGCTGTTCGGGTATGGCCTATGTTGTTGAGTTTGCAGATGAAGTTGACGAAACAGATGTTGTCTTTGAAGATCATGGCATTAAAATAATTATCGACCCTAAGAGCTTGGTTTACCTTGATGGAACAGAAATGGATTTTGTTAAAGAAGGTTTGAATGAAGGTTTTAAATTCAATAATCCTAATGAGTCTGGTGAGTGTGGTTGTGGAGAGAGTTTTACCGTATAAAACTGCTTTCACATAGTCACAATGGCACCCCCCCCCTTTTTTACACTTTTTCTTATTTAATACCAGCAAATAATCATGCTTGACTTCAAACAAAGCTATTTTAAACTTTTTGGCTTACCTCAGGAATTTGAAATAGACTTCTCAATACTTGGCTCTGCATTTCGTGACTTACAAGCAAAATATCACCCTGACCGTTTTGTAAATGCTGATGATAAAGAACGTCTGAGCGCAGTTCAGACAACAGGCTTTATTAATGAAGCTAACGAAACACTTAAATCAACTCGTCTACGGGCTCGCTATTTATTAAGCCTCGAAGGTGTTGATTTTGATGATGAAATTGATACCACGCGCGATGGTGCATTTTTAATGCATCAAATGGAAATACGCGAAGCGTTAGAAGATGTTCAAAATGCGAATGATCCATTGGCACGAATTGATGATATTGCTCAGGAAATTAGTGGCGAAGCTGATGCATTAAAAGAGCATTTTGCAGAAAGCTTAAAGTTGAAAGATTTTTCTGAAGCTAAGGAAGCTGTCTTAAAAATGAAATTCTTTGAACGCTTGTGTCAAGAGTCTAAGTATTTGACCGAAAAGCTTGAAGATGAACTGTTTTAATCTCATCGTAAATCATTTAGAGTCCCACTCATGGCATTAATACAAATATTAGAACCTGGTATGACTAATGAGCCACAAGTGCTTAGTCTTGCAGCAGGTATTGACTTGGGTACAACTAACTCGTTAGTCGCAACTCTTCGCAGTGGCACTGCAGAAACAATAAGTGATGAGCAGGGCGAGTCATTATTACCTTCTGTGGTGCGTTATCTCGAGGATGGAAAAATCGTTGTTGGACAACAAGCACATGCTGTAGAGCTTGAAGATAGTCGTAATACTATTTCTTCTGCAAAGCGATTACTTGGACGCGGCGTTGCGGACATAAAGACGTTAGGTGGCAAGCTTCCATACAATTTTGTTGATACTCAAAGCGTTGATGGGAATAATGTTCCTCAAATTAAAACCATCGCAGGTAATGTCACAGCGATAGAAGTTTCTGCTGAGATATTAAAAACCTTGAAACTCCGTGCAGAAGATTCATTAGGCGGTGAGTTAAAAGGTGTTGTTATTACCGTTCCTGCTTATTTCGATGATGCTCAACGTCAAGCAACAAAAGATGCCGCGCGATTAGCTAATTTAAATGTTTTTCGTTTATTGAATGAACCTACCGCAGCGGCAGTTGCCTACGGTTTAGATCAGCAGGCGAGTCAAGCTGATGAGCCTTATCGTGAACGAATCATTGCTGTCTATGATCTTGGTGGTGGAACCTTTGATATTTCAATATTAAGGCTTAATAAAGGCGTATTCGAAGTGCTGGCAACAGGCGGAGATTCTGCTTTAGGTGGTGATGATTTTGATCATGCAATCGCTGAATGGATGCTTCAACAAGCCGTTAAAGATGGTTCTTCTATTACAAAGTCTGAAGACGATACTTTTGATTATCAAATGACTCGCCAAGCTATGCGAGAAGCGCGTCGTGTTAAAGAAGCATTAACAGAAAGTGACAATATAGATGTCACACTCGCTGACTGGAAAGGCTTAATTAATCGCAGTGATTTTAATCAATTAGTTGCTCCATTAGTGAAGAAAACGTTACTGGCATGTCGTCGTGCATTACGTGATGCTGATCTCAATAAAGACCAAGTTGATGATGTGGTGATGGTGGGTGGTTCGACAAGAATGCCTGTAATCCGAGAAAAAGTAGGTCACTTTTTTGAGAAAGAACCCTTAGTTAATATTGATCCTGATAAGGTTGTCGCTATTGGTGCTGCGCTACAGGCGGATGTATTAGCGGGTAATAAACCTGATGAAAAAATGTTGTTATTGGATGTCATTCCACTTTCATTGGGTCTAGAAACTTATGGAGGCTTAGTTGAGAAAGTTATTTCACGAAATACCACCATTCCCATTACGCGTGCTCAAGAATTTACAACCTTTAAAGATAATCAAACTGCTATGACCGTGCATATCTTACAAGGTGAACGAGAGACAGTTGAAGAAAATCGCTCCTTAGCAAAGTTTGCCTTAAAAGGAATCCCGCCAATGGTTGCGGGTTCGGCGCGTATTAAAGTCACATTTCAAGTGGATGCTGATGGCCTTTTAAATGTTGATGCGGAAGAAGAAACTACGGGTGTTAAAGCTGGTGTAGAGGTGAAGCCTTCCTATGGTCTGACAGATAATCAGATTGAAACAATGATTCGTGACTCCATGGAAAATGCTAAAGCAGATATGGAAGCACGGAAACTACGCGAACAAAGAGTAGAAGCGGATAGAACGCTTGAAGCATTAGATTCAGCAATGGCGACCGATGCGGAGGCAATGCTAAATGCAAAGGAGATTCAAACACTCTTAGTTGCTCGCGAGAACTTACAAACAGTGAAAGACTCTAGTGAACTTGCAGAAGATGTAAAATATGCTATAAAAAACATGGAAAAAGTAGCAGAATTTTACGTGGCAAGACGTATGGATAATAATGTAAAAACCGCGATGGCGGGACATAATGTATCAGAATTTTCTGATGCCGATAAATAGAAGAGATTGAAAAGAAAATGCCCCAAATAATATTTTTACCCCATGAAGATTTATGTCCCGAAGGGGCTGCTTTTGAAGCGAAATCAGGCATGACACTTTGTGATGCCGCTTTAGCAAATGATATTGAAATTGAGCATGCCTGTGAGAAGTCTTGTGCTTGTACCACTTGCCATGTATTTGTTCGTGAAGGTTTTGATTCTTTAGAGGACGCTACTGATCTTGAAGAAGACTATTTAGATAAAGCGTGGGGAGTTGATCCTGATTCGCGTTTAAGTTGTCAGGCAAAAGTGGCTGATGAAGATTTGGTTATCGAGATACCAAAGTATACTATTAATATGGTTTCAGAAAATCACTAGCTACTCCTGAATATGCATTATTCTTCTTGTACTCAACGTATACGACAAGTTATCTAAATAGCATGCATCCCCATTTTTTGAATACTTCATAGAGTGGTTAATCAAAGGAAGTAAAAATGAAATATAAGTGGACAGATACTTTAGACCTCGCCATTGAGTTAGATGAAGCACATCCAGGTGTTGACCCACAACAAATTCGCTTTACCGATTTACACGCTTGGGTCTGTGCTTTAGATAATTTTGAAGATGACCCTGAAAAATCCAATGAGAAAATACTAGAGTCTATACAAATGAATTGGATAGAAGAAAAAGACTAACGATCGAGATGAAAAGTGTTCTATAGATTTAAAATATTACTGATACGTGTTGTCACAATATCAATTCTTAGTTATGTATTATGGATAATAATATATAGAGTTTCACCTAGTATAAATCCACCTACACCCAGTACCACCTCGATTGAACGAGATTACCGTGGTGCTATCAAAATAGACATCAAGCAACCTATACCGATTAAAAAACAATAATTTTCTATTTTAAACTGCTTGGTGTACTAGGATAGTATAGAACTATTTTAAGGTATTGTTAGGCGATGTCGAAACTCCAATTTAAG
Source organism: Cocleimonas sp. (assembly GCA_036478745.1). Classification (GTDB taxonomy): domain Bacteria; phylum Pseudomonadota; class Gammaproteobacteria; order Thiotrichales; family Thiotrichaceae; genus Cocleimonas. Next base: position 30,439 of record JAZGEM010000003.1, on the reverse strand, counting down.
TTTAGCCATGTCAGCGCTGGTTTTATTGCTGTACTTGTTGGTTACTCAAGTTCTGTTGCTATTATTTTTCAGGCGGCATCTGCGACAGGAGCAGGGCAGGATATTGTCAATTCATGGCTACTTGCGTTAGGTTTAGGCATGGGGTTGTCAAGTATCGTCTTATCTTTTTATTATAAATCGCCCATTTTAACGGCTTGGTCAACGCCAGGTGCTGCGATGCTAGCGACATCGTTAGCGGACTTTCCATTTAGTGAAGCTGTGGGTGCTTTCTTGTTTAGTGGTTTGTTGATAACACTCAGTGGAATGACAGGTAGCTTTGAAAGGATCAGTAAAATTATTTCACCTTCTATTGCCGCAGCGATGTTAGCGGGTGTTTTATTGCAATTTTGTTTAGAGATATTTATTCATATTCAACAAGAGTTTGAGCTAGTCGCTCTGATGTGTGTAAGCTATCTAATAGGAAGGAGGTTTTTTCCACTCTATGCTGTTCCTTTAGTCCTTGTCGTGGGTTCTCTAGCTTCGTGGGAAATGGGGCTTTTTGAATCAAAAGAAATCAGTTTGGAGTTAGCAAATTTTGTATTTACAGCCCCAAGTTTTTCATTGGCTTCTATTATCGGTATCGGCATTCCATTGTTTATTGTGACGATGACATCACAAAATATGCCAGGAATTGCTGTTATGCAAACAGCAGGTTATAAGCCACCCCTATCCCCAATCATAACAACAACCGGGGTTACCACATTATTATTAGCACCATTTGGTGGTTTTGCTTTTAATCTTGCTGCTATTACTGCTGCTATTACTGCTGCTATATGTATGGGTGAGGATGCAGATAAAAATAAAAGTACGCGTTATTTAGCAGCAGTTAGTGGTGGTTTTTTCTATTTGATCGCAGCAATATTTGGGGCAACGATTGTTGCGTTGTTTTCTATCAGTCCAAAAGCCTTGATACTTCCCTTGGCAGGGTTGGCACTATTGGGCACCTTAGGCAATAGCTTGGCTCAAGCATTAGGTAACCCAGAGCACAGAGAACCTGCGTTAATCACTTTTCTTATAAGCAGTTCAGGTGTGACTTTTTGGGGCGTTGGATCTGCGTTTTGGGGTTTGCTAGTGGGAATGTTAGTTTTGATAGTCTATGGGAAACAGAAGTGGTTAAGAAGTGATTAAAGAATTGGATGAATTTAACTTCCACTCTATTATTCCTGAAACTTCAGGGCTTGCATTGGTATTCTTTAGTGGGCCTCACTGTGCGTCATGTCATCATTTAAGGGATTTGTTAATCGCACAGAAACAGGTCTTTGTGAGTGCGTTTGTTGAATTTAATTGTTTTGAAGTCAAAGCAGATAAAGCAACCGCTTTGGTGAATGAATTTAATGTATTTCATTTACCTAGTATGTTTTTATATCAGGATGGAACCTTTCATTGTGAATTACAGTCGCAAGCACACTCGCAAAAGTTGATTGAGGCTATCGAGCTTGCCCTATCAGAACCCGCAGAGGAAGAGCCGTAAAATCATCATGGATAGAAGCTAATCGATACTATTTTCAGTACGAACTTTTAAACGGACATAGTGCTCTGCAGAATATTTTAAATAGACTTTCTCTTTATCTGTTAGTGGGCGAATTTTCTTGGCAGGGCTTCCTATCCATAGATAACCACTTTCGAGTGTTTTCTGTGGCGGGACTAAACTGCCTGCGCCAATAATAGTTTCATCTTCAACGATGACACCATCCATTACAATGGATCCCATTCCTACCAAAACACGATTACCAATGATGCATGCGTGCAGCAACGCTTTGTGACCAACTGTGACATCGTCTCCGACAATCAAAGGATAACCAGTCTTCGTTGTATATTCATCGCTGGCATGAGTAACGTGTAAAACCGATGCATCTTGAATATTGCTTCGTTTGCCGATTTGAATGTAGTTCACATCGCCTCGTATTACCGTCATTGGCCAAATGGAACTATCTTCACCAATATCAACTTCACCGATTACCAGTGCGGTCTTATCGATATAGGCAGTCGAGTGGATTATAGGTGTGTGATTCTCAAATTTTCTTATAGTCATTTTTAGAAATGTTTATCTGTAGGGTTAATATCAATTGTGTAAAAAAGGGGGGGGTGCCATATACACTTTTAAGCATTACTATTTGATCCCTCTTTTTAAGTTTTTGATGATAAAGCGAGCAGGGTGGCACTGGGTAAGGAGTTTCTGCTGCGCTAAGTTTAGTTTATTTTCTAGCAATTGGCTCAGTGACTTTGCGCAGAGACCACTGGTGGTTAAACCTCTTGATCCTAAACCTGCGAGTACAAATAATCCATTTTGGTATGTTGCATTAGGATAGTTTTCCCAGTGTTTTCCAAGCTGCAAGTCATGATAGTTTTGTTTGTAAATGTTATAGTCTGCTAGAGCGCCGACATAAGGAAGGCGATCAGGACTCGTCATGCGAACAGCGCAGTGTGCGCTTTTGATAGTTCCCAATGATTGATTGAAATCCGGTAGATATTTATTAAGTGTTTGTAAATTACTGTTGTTTGCGTTATCAGAACAAGAAAGTCTTCTATTGTCACGATCAAATGTTGCACCAAATAAATGCTGTGTTGTATTATTTTCTAGGTTGATCGCAGGCGTAACAAAACCTTTATGCCCAATAACCGTTTTTAGTTTTGAAGATACTGCGGAAGACTCTGCAAGTGTTGTTTGTCCAGCAACAGGCATGCAAGGTAGGTTTTGTGATTGTGTAAAGTGATTGATGTCTTTACCGCTCGTGATGACTACAACTTCTGAATGGGTAATTATTTTTTTGTTTTGATCAAGCAGCTGCCAAATATTATCTTTTGAGATCAATTCTAATCCTTCGGTCTCACAAAGTGTCGTACAGTTTGGATGTTGACTCAATGCTTTGCAAAAACTAGCAGGGTTGATCCATCCTGCATTTGGAAAGAAACTGGATTTATAAGCGCGAGTAGAATGTAATTTAATGCCTGCGACTTTCTGAGTCTGTTTTTCATCCAATAACTGAATGAAATCAGAGGGTAAATTCCTTTTTACTAGAGCCTTCCAACGATTAATTTCCCTTTCATTATGTGTTAGTTGTTGAACGCCACAGGGGTTCCAATCAAGGTTATACCCTTTTTTTGAAAGTGTTTCTAGCAAGGATAAAGTATAGTGAAAAGCCTGTGTGTAAAATTCCTCACCTAGGCTAGGTTTTGCGGTCATCTTAGGTGAAATAACACCAACCGGATTTCCAGAAGCTTCGCTCGCTATCTGAGGCTGGCGCTCAACTAAAGTTACCTGCCAATCTTCTTCACACAAATGCCAAGCCATTTGGCAGCCAGCAATGCCAGCGCCAATAATAACGGCGTGTTTGTTTTTCCAATGGTATTCAGGATATGTAAACCATGGAGAATTATTATCAGAATGGCTCATGTTTCATTTTTCTATCTGTGGATTTGATTTAGCTTGTGAATAGTTTACATTAAAGATAAAATCGCATCCCTGTTTAAATCTAGATTTAATTACAGACGCGTAACTCAGTTGGTTAGAGTGCCACCATGACATGGTGGAAGTCCTCGGTTCGAGTCCGAGCGTGTCTACCATGATTTACAACTGTACTTTGCAAGTACATTTTTTAAGTTGATCAGTCATGTGTTATTCAGGCTGTATAAATCAAGTGGTCTTTAGTATGGATCACCACTGAAGGGGACTACAATGCCAACAATTACTTTGCCTGATGGAAGTCAGCGTTCTTTTGAACAATCCGTTTCAATCCTTGATGTTGCCAATGATATTGGTGCTGGTCTTGCGCGAGCGACCTTAGCGGGTACTATCGATGGCAAACAGTATGATGCTTCTCATCTAATTGAAAATGATATTGAGCTTAGTATTATTACTACTAATAGCCCAGAAGGTGTTGAGATAATTCGTCATTCTTCTGCACATTTAATGGCTCAGGCTGTTAAGCAGTTGTTTCCAGAAGCGCAGGTTACTATTGGTCCTGTGATTGAAGATGGATTCTTCTATGATTTTGCCTATGAGCGCGCTTTCACTCCTGAAGATGTAAGTGCGATAGAAAAGCGTATGCAAGATCTGATTAAGCAAGATATACCTGTTGAACGTAGCGTGATGCCTCGTGATGAAGCGGTAACGTTTTTTAGTGAGATGGGCGAAAAATACAAAGCAGAAATTATTGAAAGCATTCCCAGTGATGAAGATTTATCACTTTATAGACAAGGCGACTTTATCGATTTGTGTCGTGGTCCTCATGTACCTAGTACAGGTAAAATTCCTGCGGTTAAATTAACAAAGCTTGCTGGTGCTTATTGGCGTGGTGATTCCAATAATGAAATGTTGCAACGAATCTATGGTACGGCTTGGGAAAATAAAAAAGCTTTAAAAGGGTATATTCGTCGTATTGAAGAAGCAGAAAAGCGTGATCATCGTAAAATAGGTCGTAAGTTAGATTTATTTCATATTCAAGATGAAGCGCCAGGGCAAATTTTTTGGCATGAGAAAGGCTGGACAATCTATCAGGTGATTTCGCAATATATGCGTGAGCAACAACGTTTGCGTGATTATAAAGAAATCAATACACCCGAGCTGGTTGATTTTTCTTTGTGGGAACGCTCAGGTCATGCTGATAAATACAGTGATGATATGTTTACACTGGAATCAGATGGACGACAATTTGCATTAAAACCGATGAATTGTCCCTGTCATGTTCAGGTATTTAATCAAGGCTTAAAAAGTTATCGTGATTTACCTTTAAGGTTGGCAGAATTTGGTGCATGTCATCGAAATGAAATGTCAGGTGCATTGCATGGTTTAATGCGTGTGCGCGGTTTTGTTCAAGATGATGGTCATATCTTTTGTACTGAAGAACAGATTCAGCCTGAAGTGGCTGATTTCATCGATTTCTTACACTCAGTTTATAAAGATTTTGGCTTTGATGAAGTCATCTATCGCTTATCAACACGCCCAGAAAATCGTGTGGGTAGTGAAGAAGATTGGGATAAAGCAGAAAAAGCGTTGGCTGATGCCTTAGATGCACAAGAATTAGAATGGGAAGAGTTGCCAGGTGAAGGCGCTTTTTATGGTCCTAAGATTGAATTTTCTTTAAAAGATAGTATTGGACGAGTCTGGCAGTTAGGAACAGTTCAGGTTGATTTTTCTATGCCACAACGTCTTGATGCTGAATATGTTGCAGAAGATGGTTCACGTAAAACACCTGTCATGTTACACCGTGCAATTTTGGGATCTTTTGAGCGATTTATCGGTATTTTGATTGAACATCATGAAGGAAAGTTTCCGCTCTGGTTATCACCTTATCAGGCTGTTATTATGAATATTACGGATAAACAGTCTGATTTTGTGCTAAATGTGGAAAAAAGACTGAAAAAAAGTGGTATTCGTGTCGTATCGGACTTGAGAAATGAGAAGATAGGCTTTAAAATTCGCGAACATACGCTTCAACGTTTACCTTATATGCTTGTTGTTGGTGATCGTGAAGTTGAAGCAGATTCTGTTGCTGTTAGAACTCGCTCTGGGGAAGACCTTGGAACGATGACAGTTGATGCGTTAATTGAGAAAATTTCACAAGAGAACGATACTCGTGATTTTGTAGATGTAGAACATTAAAATTGACTGTAAATAATATAAATATAGAGGACTTATAACATCGCTAAACCAAAGAAAAATAGGATCAATGATCAAATTACATTGCCAGAGGTTAGGCTCATTGATAAGGATGGCGAAAACATAGGAGTTGTGACATATGATGATGCTATGGATAGAGCATCAGTAGACTCTCTAGATTTAGTTGAAATTGTACCTAATGCAAAACCTCCAGTTTGTCGTATTATGGATTACGGTAAATTTAAGTTTGAGAAAAGTAAGCAAAAAGGTGTAAACAAAAAGAAGCAGAAAAAGACTCAGGTCAAAGAAATAAAAATGCGTCCGGGTACAGATATTGGTGATTACAATATCAAATTGAAGAAATTGACTCAGTTTCTTGAAGATGGTGATAAGACCAAAGTTACGATTCGTTTTAGAGGTCGTGAGATGGCGCATCGTGAATTAGGCATGGAAATGCTTAAGCGAGTAGAAATAGATTTAGAGGAAATTGGTGCTGTAGAGCAATTTCCTAAAATGGAAGGTCGCCAAATGATTATGGTGTTAGGTCCTGTTAAAAGAAGTAAGGGCGTAGCAGTTCCTGTGAAGAAAGATCAGGATGCAGAGCTAGAAGGTGAAGGTACTGAAGAGGAGTAGGTCGTTAGATCTAGTTTTTCAGAAAGCCTTTTAATTTATTACAGTTTTTTTACCGTTCCCTGAGGAGAGGCACTCTCAAGGGAATGTTTAACTCAACACTCAATAGAGTGATTAATATGGAGAGTCAAGATGCCTAAGATGAAAACCAATCGCGGTGCTGCAAAGCGTTTCCGCAAGCGTGCTAATGGCACGTTCAAGTGTAAGCAGTCACATCTGCGCCACATCCTTACTAAGAAAAGCAGTAAACGTAAGCGTCATTTACGCGCTGGTGATGTTGTCGAGAAAGTCGATACACCAATGGTTCGTAGATTGTTACCATACGTTTAATTGTTTGATTCATAAAAGAATAGAGTAGAGGATTATAGAAAATGGCTAGAGTAAAACGTGGTGTTACAGCCCGTGCAAAGCACAAAAAAGTATTAAAGAAAGCAAAAGGTTATTACGGTGCGCGAAGCAGAGTTTATCGTGTAGCGAATCAAGCAGTTACTAAAGCAGGTCAATATGCTTATCGTGACCGTCGCCAAAAGAAACGTCAATTCCGTCGTTTATGGATTGTTCGTATCAATGCAGCAGCTCGTATGTTTGATATGTCATACAGTCGTTTCATGAATGGTTTAAGTAAAGCAGAAATTGAAGTTGATCGTAAAATGCTAGCGGATCTAGCAGTACATGATATAGATGCTTTTGAGCAGTTAGCAGAGAAGGCAAAAGCTGCCCTAGCTAGTTAAACTGTTACCAAGCTTCAAAGCTTGGAGAAAACGGATAAAACAAAGCGAGGAAAGGCATTTGCCTTCCCTCGCTTTTTTATTGTGTAAAATAAATATCAGGGGATTTTCTGTGGAACAGCTAACAGAGCTCATGGAGCAGGCGCAAAGCCAGCTTAAAGATGCAAATTCATTATCTGAATTAGATAATGTACGTGTTCATTACTTAGGTAAAAAAGGTCTAATTACCGGTCAGCTTAAGCAATTAGGTAAGTTACCTGCTGAGAAGCGACGTGGAGCTGGTCAGGAAATTAATAAAGCGAAACAAGCTTTGTCTTCTGCTATTGATGAAAGAAAGCTTGTATTAGAAGAGGTCGCTTTAAATGAACAACTTGAGAATGAGCGACTTGATGTTACTTTACCCGGTAGAAAGATGGATACCGGTAGTTTGCATCCTGTTACTCGTACTGCTAAGCGCATAGAAGAGATTTTTATGCAACTGGGTTTTAATGTTGAAATAGGCCCAGAGATTGAAGATGATTATCATAACTTTACAGCTTTAAATATTCCAGATCACCACCCATCACGCGCATCTCACGATACTTTCTATTTTGGAGACGGCACTTTATTACGAACGCATACATCACCTGTACAAATTCGCACCATGGAAAATCAAGAGCCTCCTCTGCGTATTATTGCGCCCGGTCGTGTTTACCGTTGTGATTCTGATGTTACCCATAGCCCCATGTTTCATCAAGTCGAAGGTTTAATGGTAGATAAAGATGTGACTTTCGCTGATTTAAAAGGAATATTGGAAGCTTTTTTCAAGGCATTTTTTGAAGTAGATGATCTTCCCACACGTTTTCGTCCACATTACTTCCCCTTCACAGAGCCATCGGCAGAAACAGATATACGTTGTGTGCTTTGTAGTGGTGATGGTTGCCGTGTTTGTGGCAATACAGGTTGGATAGAAGTGATGGGTTGCGGCATGGTAAATCCAGAAGTGTTTAAACATGTTGGAATTGATCCTGAAGTCTATACAGGTTTTGCCTTTGGTTTTGGTATAGATCGTTTGGCGATGCTTCGTTATGGTATTGATGATCTACGCAAATTATTTGATAACGATGTTCGTTTCTTAAAGCAGTTCGGGTAATTGAGTTTGCACGTCTCACAAGCCGTTAGTTGTTCTTTTCTGCTTAGGGTGGTTTATAAGTTAATATGAATAAATATTTAACAGTTTGTAATTCTTTCTACTATTTTGTCGCTCATACGCCTGAGCACATTGTTTCCTTCAAGGTATAGCCGTGCTATTCCTTTCAGTCCAACAATACACTCAGAAACATTTCAGACATATGCTCAACAAAATGCTTGTAAGAAGTACAAACTAGGGGAAGGATTATGAGAATAAGTGAAAATTGGTTGCGTGAATGGGTAGAATTAAATGCAACTACCGACGAAATTACCCATCAATTAATTATGGCAGGAACTGAGCTTGATGCCGTTGATCCTATCGCTTCAGATTTTACCAATGTGGTTGTCGGTCAAATAAAAAGTATCGAGCAACATCCTGATGCAGATAGATTACAGGTTTGTCAGGTTGATGTGGGCGCTGATGAAAATATTCAAATCGTAACCAATGCCAGTGTGACAGAGGAGCAAAAAGTCCCCGTTGCAATGATTGGTGCAAAACTTCCTGAAGCAGATGGGAAAGTTTTTAAAATCAAAAAGAGTAAACTACGTGGTGTGTTATCACAGGGTATGTTTTGTGGCTCTGAAACCTTAGGTATGGGCGATACGGGCGAAGGTCTGTTGGAAATACCTGAAGATGCTCAAATTGGTGTTGATTTACGTGATGTAATTGATCTTGATGATGTGATTCTTGATCTTGATACAACACCAAACCGTGCAGATTTACTGTCTGTGGCTGGTGTTGCGCGTGAGCTTGGGGTAATCATGCAATCAGCTGTAACAGAGCAGACGTTTGAGACTGTTGCAGAAAGTATTGATGAGTCTTTTCCAGTAATAATCACAGCCGATGTGTTATGTCAGCGTTATGCTGGACGAATTATTCGTGATGTAAATACACAAGCAGAAACGCCTAAGTGGATGATAGAAAAGCTCCATCGTTCAGATATCCGTAGTTTAGGCCCTGTTGTTGATGTCACAAATTATGTGATGTTGGAGCTGGGTCAACCAATGCATGGTTTTGACTTTGATAAACTTGATGGTGGAATCAATGTAAGGTTAGCCAAACAAGGTGAAAAACTGATTTTGCTCGATGGTAAAGAAGCTATCTTACGTGCTGATACCATGGTCATTGCTGATGAAAGCAAAGCAGTGGCACTTGCTGGAATTATGGGCGGGGAAAAAACTGCTGTTAGCGATTTAACTCAGCATATTTATCTTGAGAGTGCCTTCTTTGTTCCAAATGAAATAATGGGCAAGGCAAGGAGTTATGGCTTGCATACTGATTCCTCTCATCGTTTTGAGCGAGGCGTATCTCCAGACTTGCAATTAAAAGCAATAGAACGTGCGACACAGCTCATCGTAGATATTTGTGGAGGAAAGGTCGGCCCTGTTACTGATGTCATTGTAAGCGATGAATTATTGATTAAAGTGCCGATAAATTTTGAACGTCGTCGTATAAAACGTCACTTGGGAATTGAAGTGGATGATGCACGTGTTGAAGATATTATGCGTCGATTGGGTTGTACGGTTGAAAGTAATACGGATGGTTGGAATATCACAGCGCCAATATTTCGCTTCGACCTTAAAACACCAGAAGACTTAGTAGAGGAAGTCGCACGTATCTATGGCTATGACAATATCCCTGCGGTATTGCGTCCCATGGAGCCACGTATTGCGCTCAATAAAGAGGAGAAAATCAGTGAAGATTCACTGCGTCAGACATTAGTTTCTCGTGGTTACCGGGAAGCCATTACCTATAGCTTTGTACCTCCTGCTGTTGAATCTTTGCTGGCTCCAGATAGTGAGCAAATCAAGCTAGAAAATCCTATATCTGAAGATCTTTCGGTTATGCGAAGTACATTGTGGTCTGGTTTGATTCCTGCATTAGATAAAAATGTAAAACGTCAGCAACAGCGAGTGCGCTTATTTGAAACAGGTTTAAGTTTTCAAACTTCTGAAAAAGGCCTACCAGAACAACGTAAAAAAATTGCCGGTGTCATAACGGGAACATTGTATCCAGAACTTTGGAATAATGACTCGCAGATGGTTGATTTCTTTGATATTAAAGGTGATGTTGAAGCATTGTTAGCAGAAGCTTCTGGCCAAGAGTTTGATTTTGTGACGGTTGATCACAACACACTCCATCCTGGACAATCTGCTTGTATAATGTGTGATGATCAAAAAGTGGGTTACTGTGGAGCCTTGCATCCAGCTGTTCAAAAGAAGTTGAATTTAGATCAGCAAGTCTATGTTTTTGAACTTGATATTGATCTTATGTCAAAGAAAAATCTACCTTCTTATGAGAAATTGTCCAGCTTTCCATCGACTCGTCGAGACCTTGCACTGCTGATCAATAAAGATGTGGACTATAATATGATTAATTCTCTTATTGATAGTCTCAATATCGATGAACTTGTTGAGTTCTTTGTTTTTGATGTCTATGAAGGAGAAAATATAGAATCAAGTCAAAAAAGTATCGCTTTAGGCTTGATTTTTCAGGATTTTTCGCGCACCCTAGAGGAACAAGAAATAAGTGCGCATGTTGGGAAGATCATGGAGGCACTTAAAAACAAAACAGGGGCAGTACTAAGGTAACAAGCTTATTTTTTTATTTACGTTACTTTTTACTAGTCTTTGTATAAACCCCTTAAGGAGAGCAGCAACAATGACGTTGACTAAAGCAGGTATGGTCGAACATTTGTTCGAAGAACTTGGATTAAATAAGCGTGAAGCAAAAGAACTGGTGGAAATGTTCTTTGAAGAGATCAGATCAGCATTAGAGCAAGGTCAAAACATCAAACTTTCAGGGTTTGGTAATTTTATGCTTCGTGATAAAGCCGCTCGTCCAGGTCGTAACCCTAAATCAGGTGAAGCCATTCCCGTTAGTGCAAGACGTGTTGTGACATTTCGTCCAGGTCAAAAACTTAAGCAGAGAGTAGGAAAGTATGCTGGAAGCATCTAATAATAAAGAATTACCTGCAATACCAAGTAAACGGTATTTCACCATTGGGGAAGTTAGTAATTTATGTGGTGTAAAGGCTCATGTATTACGTTATTGGGAACAGGAGTTTCCTAAACTAAAGCCAATGAAACGACGCGGTAATCGTCGCTATTATCAACGAGCTGATGTTTTACTGATTCGTCAAATTCGTAGCTTATTGCATGAGCAGGGATACACCATCAATGGTGCCCGTCAAAAGCTTTCAGGTGAGGAAGCAGAGGATGACAGCACGCAAGCAAATCAATTGTCGCGCCAATTAGTTACTGAATTAGAAGAATTACTAAAAATTCTTAAGAATAAATAGATACTTTCCTAACTAAGCATTGCTTTAGTAGGTGTTAAAGCGGAAACTTAAATTCTTTTGGTAAGTAAAATAATCTATTTACTTCTTGGTAGGTACCCGAAGAATTTTTCTTTAGCTCAGTAAAACACGTAGATTTCTGGTACTTTTTAATTTCTTTTTGTATGTCTGTTTGTTTGAGATCATTGTGGTTGATTTCTGCTAGCCAGTCTTTTTTGTTAATTGGATAATATAGACCTGTAACGGGTTTAGTGTTGTTTTGTATCCATCTACCCCGTAAATGATTCGAAGTCACTCCATGTGGCGGGGTATCCGTTCCGATAGGGTAAAACAACCTCCCTTTTAAAAAACACTGTCGCTCATCAATGTGAATCCCTAATTTTTTAAAGTAGCTTGAATGTGTTCTTCCAAGTTGAGTTTGTTTTAGCATTAAGTGCTCAACCTTTCGGCCCAATTGATCTTTAGTATTTGTACCAAACCAACGAAATGGGTCTTGGTAGGGTGAACTTCCAAGATAAAACTTAACAGCAACTTCGAGATGTATGATTTTTTGAGTGTCAGAATTTTGGATAACAAAATCAATCTCTCCATAGGTGTGACCATCTTTGATTACTTGAATATTCTTAGCTAAGAGATTGTAGTTAGGACTAATTATTATCCAGTAAGCAACGAGAGATTCAAAGCGATGACCTAGCCTTTTAGCGTTAGACTGTTCTAAATGATTCATTAAAGGAGTTGGATCTAGGTCAAGTTCTTTCAGTGCTGGAAGGCAATCAAGATATTCATTGTAACAGCCCTCATGGCTCCACCAGAGCGTATCATTTAACATACCAGAGACTAGAGGAGGACTCGCAATAACCCACGCAAGGTCACGTACCAGTCGACTGTTGAAGCTTACTTCTTCTGCCAACATAAAATACGATTATTGGCGGGCATTTGAGTATCACTTATATGTTGCAGTCCTGAGTTTTTGGCTAAATTATCTAAGGCTTCAAAATCACGAATACCACTTTTAGGGTCGCGATCTTTTAACCAATGATCAAACCTTGCATTGCTTTCGCTAGTGTAGGTATTGTTATAGTTGAATGGACCATATAATACCAATAAGCCATTTTTATTTAATAACTTATAGGCATTTTCAATAAAATCAATAACATTTCTCCAGCTCATTATATGCACGGTATTGGCAGAAAAAATCGCATCAACATCCATCTTTGGCCAACTATCTTCGCTGACATTCAAAGGAATAGGAGGTGGCGCATTTTTTAACGAAGCTTCATTTAGCCATAAATTTATACCGTGGTGATATTCTATTTGATCACTACAATGCCAGATTAGATGAGGCATTTTTTTAGCGAAGTACACTGCATGTTGTCCCGTTCCACTACCAATTTCTAGAACGCTCTTTTTATCACAAAAAAGAGGTTCAATCACTTTAAAAATAGGGTTACGATTTTGATCGCAGGATTCAGAATAGGGTTTAGAATTCATCATTTAGGTGTTTCTTTGTACGGTGATTTTAATGATTGCATATATTCGGCAACAGCTTCTTTTTCATGTTTAACAAAGTTTTCAATAGAGGCATGAAAAGGCGAATTATTTAACCAATGACTTGAACGTGTGAGGGTTGGTATAAAACCACGGGCTATTTTATGTTCACCTTGAGCACCGGGTTCAAAGGTTTGTATCTTGTTTTTAATGCAATACTCTATTCCTTGGTAATAGCAGGCTTCAAAATGGAGCTTATCTACTTGCTCGATGCAGCCCCAATGCCTTCCATAGAGGGTTGTATCGCTGGCATACATAAGCGAGCCTGCAATACATTCCCCATCAGGTAAGTCAGCTAGAATTAGCAATGTTTGATTAGGTAATTTTTGTGCAACTTCTTTAAAGAAACCTTCGTTTAACGTGGCTGTGCCATATTTTTCAGCAAATGTTCGCTGATAAAATAGGGCGAAGTTATACCAATCTTTATCACTGGCTGTATGGCCGTTTAAGGCGCGGATATTAATTTTCTGTTGTTGTACACGTCGGCGTTCTTGGCGAATATTCTTGCGTTTTTTCTTTTCTAGCTTTTCTAGAAAATCTTCAAAGTTTTGGTAGTTCTGATTGTGCCAATGGAACTGGCAGTCATGGCGGCTTAGCAAGTTATTTTTCTCCAACCAATCCTGCTCTTCTGTGTGCGCGAATAAGCAATGAAAACTACTATAGTTTTGTTCAGTCGCAAACTGTTGAACTGTTTGCATCAGTAATGGGTACACTTCATTTTTTCGGCTTGATTCAAATAATAAACGTGGTCCACTAGCAGGGGTATAAGGAATAGAAGATACTAGTTTTGGATAATAGTTAAGTTGGTTACGCTGATAAGCATCAGCCCAAGCATGATCAAAAACAAACTCGCCATAGGAGTTCATCTTACTATAAAGTGGCATCGCTCCAATTAGTGTATCATTTTCTGTAATTGCGATATGGCAAGGGTGCCACCCAAACTCATCACTCACGCAACCATGGTTTTCTAGTGCCGCTAAAAATTCATGGCGCATAAAAGGGTTGTTATTGCTTACTAGTTTATTCCATTGATTCGCTGGAATTTGTTTTATTTCACTATGAATATTAATTTGCATTTAGTTTATTATATTGTATTAGATAGCTACTACGCTAATAGAGGCAAGTAAATAAAGGTGATAGAAGATAAACAAAATTTAAATTTAAGAGCTCAAGTAAAGCCTGCTGGGATATTTACGAAAGGGATAAAGTTTGTAGCTCAAATTGTGTTATTGAGTATCTTATTATTATTTACTGTATTGCTCGTCTTTCGCTGGGTTCCATTACCCACATCTGCATTTATTTACCAGCAAAATTCACTAGCACGAGCCCAACCCAACACCTACGAAATGGCTGCTTATTCATGGATTTCATGGGATGATATTTCGCCAGATTTAGCGATGGCAGTCATTGCAGCAGAAGATCAGCGTTTTCCGAAACATTGGGGAGTTGATACGATCGAATTAAGAAAAGCATTGGCTAGTAATCAAGGAAAAAAAGGTAGAACACGTGGTGCGAGTACGATTACACAGCAAACAGCAAAGAATCTACTTCTATGGAATGGACGAAGTTATTTTAGAAAAATACTTGAAGCAGGGCTTAGTGTAGCACTTGAAATAACTTGGTCCAAAGAACGTATTTTGGAAGTGTACCTCAATATTGCGCAGTTTGGTGACGCTATTTTTGGTGCTAGTGAGGCGAGTCGAATACTCTTTGATAAAAAGCCCAAAGACTTGACTAAGGAGGAGGCTGCAATGCTAGCTGCTGTTTTACCTCGACCTGCTACTTCAGACGTTAATAACCCTTCACCTAAACTCATTCAGCGACAACAATGGATTTTAAAACAGATGAAACAATTAGGTGGTGTAAACTACTTAAGAAAGCTCTGAACAAGATAGAATAGGCACCCCCGCCATTTTTAAACAATTGTACTTAATATCTAAAAAGTAGGCCCTGCATTTTTAGCATTTTCAGCTTGCTCCAGTGCCATATTTCCTTGCTTGATAACGGCTAGGGCTATTTCAGAGGCTATATCAGAGTCTCCTTCTAAAAACTTTTTTTCTGCTTTCTTGATCATTTTATCCATATCACGCCATTCGAAGCCTGCTTTTGCCGCTTGAATTTGTACTTTTTTTGCTTCAAATATATCGTCTTTAGCACAGGCGGTTAGACCAAAAACTACAAAAATAAGTGTAGGTATAGATATTAGTTTCATGAGATTCCCCTTAGATGTATGAAAGTGATAATTGCTATTCACTCTCTATTTATTGTTATTATTCTATAATTATCATCTCATAATCCTTTGCTTATTGGAAATAAATAGTATTTATGGTAGTGAGTAGGCAATAAAAAAAGGAGCAAAAAAGCTCCTTTTTTTATTATAGTTTTAAGCCACAAACTAGTTCGTATTTATCCATTGACCTTGAGTGTTCTTGCAAGCTCTACCTTTTACCTGTTGTATGCGCCCATCAATATAAGCATCCATGACATAGTCACGACAGGTTGTTCTGTTTCCATTTACATTTCCTTCGTAGGTGTTGACAGGTGTGAACTCATAGTTGGTTTTTGTTTCTGGGTTTTCCCAAGCTACTTTACGATAATTTGGCGCAGTTTCAAGCGTTTGAGAAACTCTACTGCGATCTTCTTGATCCATTCTGCGACCATTTTGACCACCAATCATGCCACCAGCAACAGCACCTAAGATTGTCATGACGGTTTTGCCTTTGCCTTTACCAAATTGATGACCCGCAGCGCCACCAAGGACGGATCCAACGATGGTATGATTCTGTTCTTTACTTGCTCCAGCACAACCACTTAAAAATACAGTTGCGCTTAATGATAATGTGATAAGCCCAGTCATCATGACTGATTTTGACGTTTTCATGGATCTTCTCCTGTTTATGTAAGTCACATTCACTCAGATAACAGCTTTTTAAATAAGTTCCATGAGTAAGTTCTAACTACCCATATCAGCACAAAGATTACCCGCGTTACAAAGTAACTCATAAGAGATGGTTTCAGCTGATTTTGCGACATTATCAATAGGAATATTTTGTCCCCACATTTCAGTCAAGTCACCTTCTTTGATTGGTGACTCAGAATAATTACTCGCATCGATAACGACCATATCCATAGAAACACGGCCTAGTAGTTGTGTCCCTTTTCCATTGATCCAAACTGACGTACCCGATACAGCATGACGAGGATAACCATCGGCATAACCACAGGCGACAACAGCGACTTTCATGTCTTTAGGGCAGGTCCAACTACTGCCATACCCTATACTATCTCCTTTGTTTAAATCATGTGTTGCGATGACAGGTGCTTGCAATGTCATCGTGGCTTGTAAGTTAAGATCAGTCGCATTTTGTTGTGCAAAAGGAGAGCTGCCGTAGAGCATGATTCCGGGGCGGATCCAGTCTGCATGACTTTCTTTCCAACCTAAAATTCCTGCCGAATTAGCGATACTTTTTGGGGTATTTATTTTCTGACAGGAATGATTAAATTCTGCAATCTGTTTGGAACTAGCATCATTATCTAATTCATCTGCACAGCATAAATGGGTCATCAAAATCAATTCTTGTGGGTTTACTTGGGGATGATTTTTAAGTTGCTTAAATAGTCTTTGGGTATCTGCAGGAGCTAAACCAAGGCGATGCATGCCTGTATCTATTTTTAGGTTAATTTTAAACCGTTGTTTACCCGTGAAATGGTCTAAATCACTGAGTTGTTTTTTACAATGCACAACTAAACTAAGATCATAATGTGCAGCAATATGTAGGTCATTATCGTTTTGATGTCCTTGTAATATGGTGATGGGTTTTTCAATGCCTGCATCACGTAATTCTACCGCTTCAGAAACACACGAGACTGCAAAGGCATCTGTAAGATCATATAATATACCCGCAGTTGCCACTGCACCGTGACCGTAAGCGTTTGCTTTAATAACAGCCAGTACTTTTGACTGTGGCGCTAATTTTTTGGCGACTAAAAGGTTATGTTGAAGTGCTTGTGGGTGAATGCTTATGCGTGCTGAGCGGTTCATTAAGGGACCTCTGATTAAGTCGATTAGAATTAAGCGCAGAAAAAACTGTCGCTATTTTTCATGAAGTGAGGCGTAATAGTCACTCTATTGTGCCCGATCTTTGTGGAAAATATCGGCTGTTTTAGCTAGCTTAAAATAATTAGACTTGATCAGAGGTTCCTTAAATAGAGCGACACTTTAGTAATGCAGGTAATGCAATCTTCAAAAAAAGGGGGGGGTGCCCTTCGACTCCATTCAGGATAAATCATTAAAGGTAGCTTTCTATAAGCGTTCAGGCGCATAAACATCAGGCATGAAGTTATCGAAGCGGGTGTATTTACCGGTGAATGTTAGACGTACTTTACCGATAGCACCGTTTCTTTGCTTACCAATAATAACCTCGGCCATGCCTTTATCGGGCGTGTCTTCATTATAAACTTCATCGCGGTAGATAAACATAATCACGTCCGCATCCTGCTCGATGGCTCCTGATTCACGTAAATCAGACATAATAGGGCGTTTGTTAGGGCGTTGTTCTAGAGATCGATTTAGCTGTGAAAGTGCTATCACAGGAACTTTTAATTCCTTGGCTAAGGCTTTTAATGATCGGGAAATTTCTGAGATTTCTGCGGCACGGTTATCTGAGGCTGAGCCTGTTTGCATTAACTGAATATAGTCGATCACAATCACACCTAATTGACCATGTTCACGTGCTAAACGGCGCGCTTTTGCACGAATTTCTGTGGGTGATAGTGCAGGGGTATCATCTATGAAAATCTGGGTTTCACCAAATGTTTTAACCGCCATGCCAATACGTGGCCAATCTTCTTCACGAATTTTACCGGTACGAATATGATTCAATGGCACGCGACCCATTGAGGCAAACATTCTCAAAACCAATTGTTCGGCTGGCATTTCCATACTAAATATAGCGATGGGTTTTTTATCATTTATCGCAATAAATTCAGCTAAGTTCATTGAGAATGTCGTTTTACCCATGGAGGGACGACCTGCGACGATGATCAAATCACCCGGTTGTAAGCCTGAGGTCATCTCATCAAGGTCGGTATAGCCTGTTGAAGCGCCTGTTATTGTTGAATCTGATTTACTTAACTCATCAATAGTTGCTAAGGATTGTTTCAGCAGACTCTTAATATTTTTAAAGTCTTTTTGGCGATTTCCCTGTTCAGCTATTTCAAAAACTTTGCGTTCTGCATCATCGAGTAAATCTTTACTCAGTCTATCACCTGAATTAAACGCATCTTCAGTGATTTCAGTACCAATGCTAATGAGTTGTCTTAAGACGGACTTCTCACGCACGATATCTGCATATGCTTTTATATTCGCCGCACTAGGTGTGTCTTTAGCAAGTGTACCTAAATAGGCAAGTCCGCCTGCATTTTCTAACTCATCGCGGTCTTTAAGCCATTCAGAAAGAGTGATAATATCCAGTGGTTTATCGCGTTCTGCGAGAACTGCAATCGATCTAAAAATAAGGCGATGATCGTGTCGGTAGAAGTCTTCTTCCTCAACAACATCAGCGATTTTATCCCATGCTCTGTTTTCAAGTAATAGACCACCAAGCACGGATTGTTCCGCCTCGATAGAATGAGGAGGGACTTTTAAATATTCAATTTTTTCAGCAACAGCAGACATGCGAGTGTTTTATTTTAGACAAAGTGTTAGACAGGGTATTAGACATGCAGGCATTCTATATTTATGTATCGCTAAGAGATAGTCATAAAAGCTATTATTTATCTGTGGGTAAGCTGTGTGTAAGTCAAAATAAGTGAGGGTAATGGTTTATCCCGAGTGGAATTGAAAGGGCACCCCCACCTTATTTTGATAATTGAGTCTATATGATTAACGTTAACGATTTTCTCGATTTTCAATCAAATCTTCAACAACAGAAGGATCAGCCAGTGTTGATGTATCGCCAAGATCATCCACTTCATTAACAGCAATTTTGCGTAATATTCTACGCATGATTTTTCCTGAACGTGTTTTAGGTAAACCTGGCGCCCATTGAATTATATTAACGTTGGCAATGGGACCAATTTCTTTTCTGACTAAGGCGACAAGCTCAGTTTTAAGATCATCTGTTCCTGTTTCCCCTGTCATCAGTGTTACATAGGCATAGATTGCTTGACCTGTAATATCGTGTGGATAGCCTACAACTGCCGCTTCGGCAACTTTAGGGTGAAGTACAAGTCCAGATTCGATTTCAGCTGTGCCTAAACGATGCCCTGATACATTCAGTACATCATCGACACGCCCTGTTATCCAATAGTCCCCGTCTTCATCACGTCGTGCGCCATCGCCTGTAAAGTAATAGCCTTTAAACTGTGAGAAATAGGTCTCATAAAAACGTTCGTGATTGCCATAAAGAGTGCGCATCATTGACGGCCAAGGTGATTTCATTGCGAGATTTCCTGAAGCTGGATTCCCTTCGATTTCATTGCCATCTGTGTCTAATAAAACTGGCTCACAGCCAAAGAAAGGTGCCATCGCAGAACCTGGTTTTAAGCTATTTACACCGGGTAGGGGAGTCATCATATGCGCCCCTGTTTCCGTTTGCCACCAAGTATCCACAATCGGGCAATTACCGTTGCCGACAATATTATGATACCACTCCCATGCTTCTGGGTTTATTGGTTCACCGACCGTTCCAAGTAGGCGTAGAGATTTACGTGAAGTCTTTTCCACAGGCGCATTACCCGCTGCCATAAGAGCGCGAATAGCGGTTGGTGCTGTATAAAAACTAGCAACTTTATGTTTATCAATTACCTGCCAAAACCGCGAAGCATCTGGGTAGGTCGGAATGCCTTCAAACATCAATGTGGTGGCGCCATTGGTTAAGGGACCGTAAACAATATAAGTGTGACCGGTAACCCAGCCAACATCTGCGGTACACCAGTAAACTTCACCATCTTTATAGTCAAATACCAATTTATGTGACATAGCAGCTTGGACGAGGTATCCGCCAGTGGTGTGTAGCACTCCTTTTGGAGTGCCTGTTGAACCTGATGTATAGAGTATAAATAACGGGTCTTCGGCTTGCATTTCTTCTGCGGGACAATCAGTGCTGGCAGCAGAGACAGCCTCACCATACCAAACATCACGTTCATCATTCCATGCCACAGGGTCACCGCCACGTTTTACTACAACGCAGGTATGCACATTTGGGCAACCTTCTAATGCTTTATCTGCATTGTCTTTTAGGGGGACTTTTTTACCCCCACGCATGGATTGGTCGGCGGTGATAACAACTTGGCAATCCGAGTCAAGAATACGGCTTTTTAAGGCATCAGGTGAGAAACCACCAAACACAATGGAATGCACTGCGCCAATACGCGTACAGGCTAACATTGCAACGGCTGCCTCAGGAATCATCGGCATGTACAGCGAGACACGATCTCCTTTTTTCACCCCACGAGACTTTAATACATTCGCAAACTGGCACACTTCAGCATGCAAGTCTTGATAGCTTATATGTTTATCTTCTTTTGGGTTATCACCTTCCCAGATAATGGCGGTTTGATCAGCACGTGTTTCAAGGTGCTTATCCAAACAGTTATATGAAACATTTAAAGTCGCACCTTCAAACCATTTAATGTGCAAATCAGATTTATCAAAACTCCAATCAGAAACGTTATCCCATGGCTTAAACCACGAAACATAGTGATTCGCTTGCTCTGCCCAAAATTCATCGGGATTCTCAATAGATTGTTTGTACATGGCTTTGTACTGGTCTGCATTGATATTAGCTTGCGCGGCAAATTCTGCTGAGAGAGGGTGAACAACGTTTGACATTTAAAACTCCGATTTAAAAATGATTTGTTATAATGGGCATGAATATACTACTTATAATGTAGTATACCGTTAACATTTAGCAAATAATAATCTCAAATCAACACTTAGAAAATTGGAATTAAAGCACCTGTGGTGTATTCACTTTTTAGGAGTAGGATAGGGATCAAAAGGTGATTAATTGTGGATTCTTTATCAATGACAATTCTACTGGGTATATTGGTCATGTTTATTGCCGTTGTTGCTTTTATTTTAACCGTCAAAAGTGGGCAATATGATGACCTTGATGGTCCTGCGCACCGTATTTTAATGGACGATGATGACCCTAGAATCCCGGCTAATCAAGCTGCAGAAAAACCTTCTTCTGGAAACATAGATAATGATAATCAGATGAAAAAATAAATTTGATACGGTAACAGCTACTTTGTTACTGTTATCATGTATCTATAAGCATATTATATGAGTATAAATAACATGTTAGCAGCGATGTTAATTTAGATTTATTATCAGGATTAGTTAAATATTGTATTTCTATTGGGCTATACTATATTTATACTAATAATAAGAGAGTTTACCAAAGATCTAATAATAATGTCACTTTGGTTTTTGTTGCGATTAAATTAGGAGAGATAGACCAATGTCCGATAGGAGATTACAGGTGTTTCACGCAGTGGCACGCCTTTTAAGTTTTACCAAAGCTGCGGAGGTGTTACACATGACACAGCCTGCGGTTACGTTTCAAATTCGTCAGTTAGAAGAGCAATTTGATACACGTTTATTTGACCGAGCACATAACAGGGTTAGCCTTACCGAGGCAGGTCATGTTGCTTTTGAATATGCAGAGGTCATTTTTGAAAAATATTCAGAAATGGAAAATGCAATCAGAGATGTGACTGGAAGTATTAGTGGTTCGTTAACCTTAGGTGCATCGACGACGATTTCTGAATATATGTTGCCAGCATTGTTAGGTGATTTCAATGCGAAAAATCCAGAGGTTTTATTAAGGCTTCGTGTATCTAATACCGAAGGCATTGTTTCAATGGTTGAAAATAATGTGATTGACCTAGGTGTTGTTGAAGCTCCCGTTACGAATAAAAACCTATTAGTTGAAGTCTGTCGTAAAGACAATTTGGTTGTTGTTGTTCCAAAAGACCATGAATTGGCTAATGCAAGCAGTGTAGATGTTAATAAATTGCTGGAATACCCATTCATCTGTCGTGAAGAAGGCTCAGGTACACGCGAAGTTATCAGTGAATACTTAAGCTCACAAGGCATAGCGAAACATGCATTAAAAGCGTGTTTAGAATTGGGAAGCCCTGAGGCGATTAAAGGTGCTATACAAGCAGGTATGGGTATCTCGATATTATCAAGTGTTTCACTGGCAAAAGAGTTAGAGCTTGGTACTTTAAAAACAATACCACTTGACCCACCCTTAACCCGTGAGTTCTCATTTGTTCGTCAACGCCAGAAGTTCCGCGTACGTACTATGGAAGAGCTTCTAGATTTTGCTAGAGGTTATTGTAAGGAACATAGCGCTTAATATTCCCTTAAAAGTTTAAAAAACCGAGGTATATCCTCGGTTTTTTTTGTCTAAAATTAAGTTGAATCCGAATAAAAATAACGTAAATTTTGTGTGACACCGTTACTGTAACCTAGTACATTACTGGGTTAAAA
Organism: Cocleimonas sp.; assembly: GCA_036478745.1. Lineage (GTDB taxonomy): Bacteria > Pseudomonadota > Gammaproteobacteria > Thiotrichales > Thiotrichaceae > Cocleimonas. The sequence goes on along the minus strand of JAZGEM010000003.1, from coordinate 7,921 downwards.
GTAGCTGACGCTATTATCCAAACACAGTGTCATAATCTAACAAAAAGGTAAATCATGCTTCCTGTCATGCCTCCTCAGGGAAATAAACAAGAGCGAGAGCTTATTAAATTGTTTAAGGCGCTTGATTCTGTAAATCAACACAGCCTACTGTCTTATGCCGATTTTTTACAACAACGCTCTGCTGGGATCACAGAGAATAGTTCTGAGGAAAAGGAAGTAGCCACTGAACCACTGGATATACCACGTCCTGAAAATGAAAGCGTAATTAAAGGCATCAAACGTCTAACCGCTAACTATCCGATGGTGGATAAAGAAAGTATTCTACATCCGATTGCGGGATTGATGACATCACATATGGTTTCTGGGAAAAAAGCTGAGGATGTGATTGATGAACTTGAAGTATTATTTAGTGCGGAATATCAAAAAACCAAAAATAACAAAAAGGAAACCAAGTAACCATGTTGAGGCTTTTAAACAACTGGTACCATCGTCATTTTAATGATCCGCAGGTAGCCATTCTTGCTTTATTTTTATTAATTAGTGCCACTATTCTTTATTTTATTGGTGACGTTCTGGCGCCACTTTTAGCCGCTATTATTATTGCTTACTTACTTGATGGTGTGGTGGCAATGCTTAAAAAATTGAAGATACCTCGATTTATTTCGATTGTGATTACGTTTAGTTTATTTGTACTGTTACTACTGGTTGTGCTTTTTATTCTCGCACCGTTACTCGTTAGACAGGCGACACAGTTTGTACTTGAAATTCCTAAAATGTTTACCCAAGCACAAGAACTAATCATGCAGCTCCCAGAGAAATATCCAAAGGTGATATCACAGGATCAAGTTACGGGTATTTTAGCTGAGTTAAGAACGCAGGTTATGGAGTTTTCCCAGCATGTGGTAAGCTTCTCTTTGTCATCAGTTTCGGACTTATTGACCTTTATGGTTTACTTGGTTGTTGTTCCTTTATTGATATTTTTCTTTCTTATGGATAAAGAGAAAATTCTTCGCTGGTTTTCCGCATTTTTGCCTAATGATCGTAAATTAGTGTCTCAGGTTTGGCAGGAGATGAATGGAAAAATAGCAGGTTATGTACGAGGAAAGTTTGTTGAAATTGTCATTGTTTGGCTTGTTACCTATATTACATTCTTATTTTTCAATCTTAATTATGCCTTGCTACTGTCTTTTGCTGTGGGGCTTTCAGTATTAATACCTTATGTTGGTGCTGCAATCGTGACGCTTCCTGTGGCTATTGTTGCTTATTTTCAGTGGGGCTATTCTTCAGAATCACTCTATTTATTAATTGCTTATGGTGTTATTCAGTTTTTAGATGGTAATTTATTGGTGCCATTATTATTCTCAGAAATGGTAAACCTTCATCCTGTTGCGATTATTGTGGCGGTCTTGTTATTCGGTGGCTTGTGGGGTGTTTGGGGGGTGTTTTTTGCAATACCATTGGCAACGTTAATCCATGCCGTAATTAACTCATGGCCAAAAATAGATGTGAATAAAAAAACTGTTAATGGATAGTAGTTCTAATGAACGTAACTAACGAAAATAATCACAGTCTCAGTCTTTCGAATGACAGCTCCCACCCCTATCAACTGGTTAATTCTAAAAGAGCTAAATACATTCGATTAAAACTTTCAAACAGGGGCGAGTTAAGCGTTGTTGTTCCATTAGGCATTTCACCTAAAGCAGCCCATAAGTTTGTTGAATCTAAGGCAACTTGGGTAGAAAGGCATTTACAGAATATTACCGTTGCTGAAAAACCAGTTGCGATTAAATCTATAGATCTGAAACTGTTAGATGAGCAATGGTCGATTGAATATCTATACAAAGGCGGATCTTACATTGAATATGAAGAGCACAGAGACCGATCTATACTTATAAGTGGTAATATAGAGAGCCCTGAATTAGTCCAAAAAATTATTAACCAGTGGCTTAAAAACACGGCAAGAGAGCATTTTCCTGAGATGTTAAATGGATTGGCAGAGCTGCATGGTTTTCATTATCAGGGCTTGAGTATTCGTTCTCAAAAAACGCGTTGGGGAAGCTGTTCCTCTAAGAAAAATATTAATTTGAATTGTAAGTTGTTGTTAATGCCAGAGTCGGTGGTAAATTATGTGATGATACATGAGCTATGTCATACCATAGAAATGAATCATTCTCATAAGTTTTGGTCTTTAGTAGAGGACTGTGATTCTAACTATCAGGAACACAGAAAAGTACTAAAGGTTCTTGAAAAAGATATTGTGTTGTAAATAACGTATTGTAATTGTGTAAAAAAGGGGGGGGTGCCATATGTTAAAAAATAACAGTTTATATCAGGGTCATATTCACATGGCACCCCCCCTGTTTTTAGATAATTGTAAGCAAGTTATAACGAATGCTCCCATTGACTTCATTAGTTTAAAATGAATAAGTTAAAAATCTCAGAAAGCTTAGTATCCATCAAAGATTTACACTTTGCATGGAGAGCAGATCGCCAAATATTCTCTGGTGTGAGCTTAGACATTCCCAAAGGGAAAATCACCGCAATCATGGGACCCAGTGGTACAGGTAAAACGACACTCTTGCGATTAATTGGTGGACAGTTAAAACCAAATTCTGGCAGTGTGAAATTCCAAGGGCAGGAAATCCCGCAGTTAAACCGTAAAGCGCTTTATCAAGCACGAAAAAGTATGGGGATGCTATTCCAATCAGGTGCCTTATTAACGGACTTAAGTGTCTTTGAGAATATTGCTTTTCCAATTCGTGAACACTATCATTTTTCAGAATCAATGATTCGTGACTTGGTTTTAATGAAGTTAGAACTAGTCGGCTTACGTGGCGCACGTGACTTAATGCCATCTGAGCTATCTGGTGGAATGGCTCGTAGAGTAGCGCTAGCTAGAGCAACAGTAATGGATCCTGTTCTAATGATGTATGACGAGCCGTTTACAGGGTTAGATCCAGTCACACTAGGAACCATTGTGACATTAATTAAAGAACTCAATCAGTCTTTAGGGCTGACCAGTATCGTGGTCTCTCATGATATCCATGAGACTTTTTCAATCGCCGATTATGTTTGTATTTTATCAGAAGGTAAAGTGGCAGCTACAGGCACTCCAGATGAATTAAGAAACTCTGATTCTGACTTTGTAAAACAATTTGTTAATGGTATTCCAGATGGACCTATGCCATTTCACTACCCAGCAAATGAGTATGCTAAAGATTTACTGGGTATCGACTTATGATATTTGATTTCTTACAAAAAATAGGTGCCTCTGTTCTCAATACGTTAGCGCGCTTAGGCAATGCCAGCATCTTTCTATTTGATGTGATTTTAGGTATTAAAGATGTCATTCTCAGGCCACGTTTATTAATACGAGAACTGTATTCAGTAGGTGTTTTATCACTATTGATCATTGTTTTTTCTGCCATCTTTGTGGGCATGGTTTTGAGTTTGTTAGGTTATGTGACATTAGTCGATTTCGGTGCCGAAGAAACACTCGGTGTATTAGTTTCAATGTCACTGATACGTGAACTTGGTCCCGTGCTGAGTGCTTTATTATTTTCAGGTCGTGCAGGATCGGCATTAACGGCAGAAATTGGTTTAATGAAAGCCACCGAACAATTAGCCAGTATGGAGATGATGGCAGTTGATCCTATACGGCGTATTATTACTCCTCGGTTTTTAGCAGGATTGATCTCTTTACCCATCTTAAGCGTAATATTTATGATGGTTGGAATTTATTCTGGGTATATCGTAGGAAGCGCTTGGTTGGGTGTTGATGAAGGCTCTTTCTGGTCTCAAATGCAAAGTAAAGTAGATCTTCAACATGATATTGGTAACGGTATTATTAAAAGTATTGTATTCGGCTTTGTAGTAACTTGGATAGCGGTATACCAAGGCTACTCAGCAATGCCAACATCGGAAGGTGTGAGTAAAGCGACGACCAATTCAGTGGTATATTCTGCCGTTGCTGTTTTAGCATTAGATTTTATTTTAACCGCATTAATGTTTTTAAAAATATAAGAAGTATTTAGGATTTAGGATTATGAACTCTTCAAGAAGAATAGAAATTATGGTAGGTGCTTTTTTTGTTTTTGGTGTATTGGCTTTTATCGCTCTGGCATTAAATGTAAGTAACCTCAGCAGTTTGACTTCAGATACAGGCTATAAAGTTACGGCTAATTTCGAAAATATCGGTGGCTTACGTACGCGTGCAAAAGTGACGCTATCAGGTGTAAATGTAGGAAGGGTGACAAAAATTCACTACGATAAGAAATCCTTTCGCGCCATCATCGAAATGAAGATTAATTCTGATATTAATTATTTACCTGAAGATACTCAAGCAAGTATCTATACTGCAGGGCTTTTAGGTGAACAGTATATTTCCTTAGAGCCTGGAGCCGAAGATGCAAACCTCGTTGAAGGGAGCCATTTGGATATTACCCAATCTGCAATCGTGTTAGAAGAAATCATTGGTAAGGTGCTAGTGAGTATAACGACAAAAGATTGAACTAATCTAGGGTAAATTGAACTAAGAAAACAGGTGTCTCAATAAAAAAAAGGAAATAGGGCAATGGAGCAGTTGAAAAATATTCTTAGTAATAAAGCGAGTTTGTGGGTATTAGCAGTATTTCTATTGTTTCCTACGATGGAAGCAATGGCAAAAACGTCAGATGTACTAGCGGCAGAAAAACGTGTACTCAATATCACTAACAGTATCACACGACTTTTAGAGCAAAATAAACAGCAATATCGAAACAGTCCTACACAATTAAATGCCATGATAAGAAGGGAGGTTTTACCGTTTATTGATTTTAATTCAATGGCAAAGCTTACTTTGGGTAAACATTGGCGTACAGCAAACCCTCAGCAACGAACAAGATTTATTAATGCATATCGTGAAATGCTGGTAAGAAGCTATGCTAAAACCATGCTCGAATACACAGGAGCAAACGTTGTAGCTGGTAGATCTGTTGCAAATAAAAAACCAGGTTATGTTTTGGTACGAACGGTAGTGAAACCAAAAGCAGGTGCTTCAATAACAGCTAATTATAGTGTGCGAAAGAACTCAGGTGATTGGAAGGCATACAATGTTGAAATAGCAGGGATTAACTTGATTACAAACTTCCGAACCAACTTCACCCGTGAAGCCAGTGCAAAAGGACTTAATGCACTTATCACAAGATTAGAGAAAACTGGAAAATAAAATTTTGGCTCAAATAATTAAATCACAACAAGGTATTCAGTTATCTGGAGACTTTGTTTTTTCGCAAGTAGCCACTTTATTGGAACAAGCCAAGAATGTTTTAGGATCTCAATCTGAAAGCAAACTTATTTTATCCTGTGAGGAAATCACACGGATAGATAGTGCGGGTATATCTTTATTTTTAGAGTTGAAACGCTGGAGTTCCAAGCAGAATAAGACACTATCTATTCAAGGATTGCCAAAACAGGCGCAATCACTTGTCGATACGTATAAGTTGCAAGATGTGATAACGTAGATTTTGTAGTAACTCTTGTTTAAGTGTTGCTTTTTAATTCACCATTTTGGTAGAAGCTGAATTATTCCACGGTTCATACCTTATGTAATGGCACCCCCCATTTTTTTACATAATTAATAGATATGCAAAACTTTTTCCATTAGAAGGTGTCGTTCATCTTATAAATATCAGTAACTTAGGTTGCTGTCCTAAAAGCACAGCCCATCCCCTTAATCCACCGCCGTGAAGTCTGTTCAGCTAGTGCTCTAAGTTGATCAATATTCCCCGCCACGGTTGGAAACTGCCGTTCAAAATAACGCACATGATTCAACCAATCATTCTCATCAATATTCAAGCGAAACAGAATAGGGGGCGTATTCGCAGGAATAGCCCCTCGCTTATTCGCCAAAATAGCCCGGCCTGACCAATCCACTAAAGCAAAATACTCATTCAACTCAAACGGAATCGCTTTCTCTTTATTTTTCGTTGTATTTGCAAAAGGCAAAAGACCACAGTCTTTTTTAGCCATTGCTTTGTGAAGTCGCTCTTGAATAGACGTATAATCTGATTTCTCAGGCGTTTTCGCCATATCCGCGCGAATCGGATTAAGATCAACATACGCCATACACGCAATCAAAGCCTGCTCATCCAGCAACGCTTGGCTCTTAAAACGCCCCTCCCAAAATCGACCCGTCACCTTATCTTCACGATTAGACTCACGCGCAATAAACTCATTTAAAATTCGCATAAACCAACTAATATCCATCAAACGAGCACGCCACTTCTCAATGATTTCATCCACCACCAATAACTCAGCAGAAGACGTACACTCACCCTTTAAAAAGCGAGAAACCAACACAGGAAGCGTAAAAAAAGCATTCCAACGCTCAATCACCTCAAGCGAACTCCAAGCCTTAGCACCCTCCTCATCAACCCGTAACACCACATGGTAATGATTACTCATCACCGCATAAGCCGCCACATCAATCGCAAAGGTCTCAGATAAAGACGTAATTTTATCCGCAATCCAACCCCGCCGGTGCTCATAACTAATCCCCGAAACCCGATCCTCACCACACAGAAAAGCCCGCCGCACACAGCGATTAACACAGTGATAATAAGGCGTAACAGAAAGATCAATTTGTTGTTTGCGGGGAATAGTCATGGTGAGATCATGCGCTATTGCGTGAAAAAGTGGCTAAAACGAGAGATGGACGGTTGGGTTTAGCAGATGGAATTGTGGATGTCCTTTATTTCCTGTTGATTTACAATTTTTTGGGCACAATCCATTACACTATTTATTATTTCATTTGCGTTCATAACTACTCTTTCTTTTGTTGCCTAACGCCCCAATAAAGCGATCTGCCGAGACACTGGCACAAAGCTCATTAAGTAAATAGAACTATACCATAAGACTTTGATTCCGAAGAAGTCCTGCTTAGGCAGGTCGTCTTTAATTGGCTTGTTATGCATTTATAATATTTTCAATGGCTTACAATGTAATTAATGCAAGTACACCCCCCGCCTTTTTTGTTGTTTTGTGCAAAGTTATAAGCTTGATATTTCTGGATTGCTTGATAAAACACCATTATTTATTAATAGATTATCTATTACTCATTCTCCTTTAGATACTCATTTAGCAAACAAAGAATTGAAATATTTTTATCATAAATGAAGTTCACGTCAGTGCAAAAATCCTTGTACCATTTTTCTTTATATATTCTATTTTTATACTTAAATGAAACAAACTTCATGCCAAAAGTATCATTTTCAAAGCTTACTGAATATGAAGAGGAAGCCAAATTCATATGCTTTGAGTTATTTACAAAAGCATTAAGGTAAGTAAATTGCTGTGAACCAGCAAGCTCTACTATAGATTTTTTTAAATCACTATCTGTTATATATTTTGAAATTCCAATTAGCTTTTTATCTGTGCTATTCGGAAGACATAATGCTGAATATAGTACGTTGGCAATTATCCCTGACATTGAATGCAGTGTATGAGCCAAAGCTATTGTGTTTGCTTCTGCGACTAATCTAGCGTTTAAAAAATTTTGACGTTTTTCGCCTGTAGAACCAAATAGTAATTTCACTGCTTTAGATAAATTAGGTGTTTCTGCATCTTCATCAACAAAATCTTTAAATGCATTTAATGAGTTGGATGCATGATACCTACCAATTTCAATTTTTCGATGAATAGATTGTAACTGTTGTTTGAATTCTTCTAAGTCTTCTTCATTCGTAAAATTTTTTTCAACTAAACTGGTTAAGGTTTTGGAGTTCCATACCATGTGTCACTTGTTCCTCATTTGCATAACAGTTTATTATACAGCTTCCGTATATCTCAGAATACATAGCCCTTATGGCATCAACTTCTTGGAGTCAAAACCCACTATATGCTTGTAATATACCTGATTTTCCGACAAACGGTAGGGAATTAT
>JAZGEM010000002.1:0-31211 GCA_036478745.1 Cocleimonas sp. | reverse complement strand
TCGCAGGTTCTATCACTTATAGCCGAGGTAGTGGTTTCCACATTGGCTCTATGCGCGGCAGTCGTCACTTTAAAGGACGTATAGATGACGTTAGATTATATGACCGTGTGCTTGATAGCGCCTCTATCGCCGCCGTCTCTAATGATGGCTCAACGGGTGGTAATGAAAAAGCAGATCAGACCATTAGCTTTAATCCTCCCGCAACAAAAACAACGGATGATGCACCGTTTGAGATCAGTGCCAGTGCGACATCTGAATTAGCCGTTAGCTTTAGCTCAACGACGCCAGCGGTTTGTACTGTTAATGTAAACACAGTAACAATCGGATCAGCAGGTAACTGTATTATTAACGCATCACAATCGGGTAATAGCCTCTATAACCCAGCACCTTCTGTTACACAAACGATTGTGATTGAACAAGGTGAAGTGGTTAAGGAAGACCAATTTATTAGCTTTAACCCTCCTGTGAGTAAAACGGTTAATGATTCAAATTTTCAAATTAATGCATCAGCAACATCAGGACTGATCGTTAGTTTCAGTTCAAACACGCAGTCAGTTTGTACCGTCTCACTTTTAAATGCTGTTGGATATATAGTCAATATACACTCTGCGGGAGACTGTAGCATTACAGCCTCACAAGAAGGTAGTGATGCATATCATCCTGCAGCTGATGTCACTAAAACGATCTTCATTGAAGAAGATGACGTGGTTTCACAGGTTCAAATCATTCTGTTTGACCCACCGACTACAAAAACCGTTGGTGATGCCCCCTTTGTAATCAGTGCGACAGCATCATCTGGACTACCAGTGAGCTTTAGCTCGACAACAGCTAATGTATGTACCATAGATAATAGCAACAGCGTCACCATCGTGAAGGCAGGTGATTGTATAATAGTGGCTTCTCAGTCAGGCAGTATCGACTTTTTCCCAGCAGATGAAACAAGAACAATCTTGATTGAAGAAGCTGAAGTTGAAAAGCTTGATCAAACCATCAGCTTTAATCTTCCTGCAACGAAAACAGTCGGTGATGCACCTTTTGCGATCAGTGCTTTAGCCACATCAGAGCTTGTGGTTAGCTTTACCTCTACAACAGCAGCAGTTTGTACGGTGAATATAGATATTGTCACTATCGTTTCAGCAGGTACTTGTAGTATTACGGCTTCTCAAGCTGGTAATGATGGCTTTAATCCTGCAGCTGATGTGGTAAGAACGATTGATATTGCCAATCCTCCTGAAAATGGTGATATAAGCATTAATGGTAAAATCAAAGACCAAGCAACAGGAAATGGAATTGCTGATGCATCTATCACTGTCTTTAAAGCGGGAGTATTACAGTCTCAGCAAAGCACCAGTATAGTGACTGGTGATTTCTCGTTAGCATCTTTGGAAGGCAATACTAGCTATGTGTTCGTTATTGCGAAAGAAGGTTATGCGACTCAGAGTTTCCCGTATCAGACGCCAAGTGAAACGATAGATTTCTCTATCAATATCATCCTTTCAAGAGAAGGAGACTCAGTCACATTCCCACCAGATACAGCCATTGAACTTTCAGATGATACCTATGGTGCTAAGGTGAGTATCCAGCCTAATTCTTTTGTAGATTCGCAAGGTAACACGGTTACTGATGATATTAAGTTAGTGATTTCTTCTTTAAATACGGCTGTGCAAGAAGGGCAAGATAGTTTACCGGGTGAACGCTTAGGTTTAATCGCGGGAGAAGAAGAACCAACAACACTGTTTAGTTTAGGTGCGGCAGAATTTATTTATATTAATACAGTGACGGGTGAAGAGGTTAATCTTGGTAACGAGAAAACAGCCACGATTACTATTCCATTATTTACACTTGTTAAAGGTGATGGTTCTACCTTAGAACTGGGTGATCCAATCGCTATTTGGTCTCTTAATGAGAGTACGGGAATCTGGGAAGATGAAGGTAATGGTGAAGTTGTCGTATTAGCAAGCTCACCGACAGGTTTTGGTGTTCAAGCGACTGTTACACACTTTTCATGGTGGTCGGCAGGATCTAGAGTTGTAGTAAAAGCATTTGCGCATATCACCATTACTGGAAACTCTGATTCAGGCTATGCTGAAATTAAGGCAAGAACAGAAACTAATATTCCTTTAGTTGCAGGTGGAAAGTTTGTACTTTCGTTGTCTTCTATTTTTAGTCAAAATCAAGTGACTACGCCAATACCAGGTTGGTCATCGTCACTAACTTGTTTTTGGGCTGAAACCATATTGTCAGGGAATTTTATTAGTACACCTGAGCAATGTATTTCAGCTGAACCAGGACAAACATATAGCCTTGATTTCAATATCGGTGGAACACCTCCGCCAGATCCAGAACCGACTCAAGATCGTTTTGGTTTTAACTACTTATTAAGTGCCGTTAGTGTTCCTCTTGAAATACCTGTACGCCGAAGTAACCCTTCAAGCGAGACATACACTTACAGAGTCATATCGGGCAGTCTACCGCCGGGTGTTAGCCTTAGTAATGATGGCTTAATATCAGGTGCTCCGACAAGGGATGGTCTCTACCTACCAACTGTTGAGGCTCGGGCGTCTGCAGGTTTTACAAAGGAATTTATAATTCGATATACTGTTAAAGAATCACCCGCAAGCTCACCGGTCTTCTTAATTGGTGCAAATCGATTTGTAGATCAACTAGAAATAGATGGTCTTAGTATTCAAGGCTCTAGATATCTTGGTATTGCAAATTTATGGTTTAATATTGATGAGAACGATTCAATTAACCTTGATCTATCAAACTTCAATATTGGTACAACAGCTACACAATGGGAAGTACTTTCTACCTCTTATACTCTTGCTAATGCACCAGACTCAGGATCAGGAAACACTGGCTCACGTGATGGAACAGCTATATCGAGTAATGGTGTTTTATCTGTCTCATTACCTCCACCAAATAGATTTGGTGAAAATGCTGTGACGTTTGAATTTGAAGAGTCTTTTACTATCCAAGAAGAGTATATAATCAGGGCAACTAATGGATCTAAGACTGACACCATTAGAGTTGTATTTGATTTTCCTGAGTTTGTTGGCGGTGGCGGTGACGGTGACGGGCTGACATGGCAAGATGACTCTGCTGTGCTTACCAATCAAATGAGCTGGTCTGATGCTATTAATTATTGTCAGGGTTTAACGCTATATGGATTTAATGATTGGATATTGCCGACAAGAGAATATTATGAATCGATGGCGAGAGCACAGGATAGTTGGACAAACATATTTAGACGTCCTACCTCCAATCGACCCAATACTGATTTTGGTGTTTACTGGCTAAGTGAGAGTTCTGCAGAGTTTGCAGATGCCTATATTTTAGGGGATATTACTGGCATCAGAAAAACTAATGAAACTATTGTTGCTCGTTGTGTTAGAGGTACTCTTAGAACACCTCCTCCTTAAGGTGCAATTAGATCTAATATTAGGTTTTTAAGAAACCAGACCACTTATCAGTATGAAAACTGGTTAGTGGTTTTTTTATTTCCTAAAAGAGCCTGTTATTAAACTGTAATATTCTCTAATAAAGTTCTCGCTACGCCAACAAAACAATTAGAGGCATGTGACAGTACACATATATAGTAAGCTTAAGTTTTTGGATAAGATTCATCCCGAACGGGAAGTAGAAATTTCTGAGCGGCAATTATCAAAAAAAGACGGGGGTGCCATTACGTTCTTCAAGTTTATTGTTGAATGGCACCCCTATCTTTTTTTATAATTGTACAGTTATTTATCGGCACATTAAAACTAGACTAAACAAACGGTAATGGTCGGTGCTGATTTCCCCAAGGGTTAGGTCTTCTCCACCAACGTTGTGCAAGAGTTGCATAAAGCTGACGGAAATCTACAGTATGGATCATATCACCGTCATGCAATTTATCAGGTGCGAGGCTAGGTTGTTTACCATATATATCACCTCTAATTCTACCACCTAATACCATATGAGCTGCAGCAGAACCATGGTCTGTTCCTGCGCTATTATTTTCTGCTACGCGACGACCAAATTCTGAATAAGTCATAACGACGACATTATTCCACATACCTGCTTTCTTCATAGCATCTGAGAATGCTTTCAAACCACCACCTAAATGATTCATCAGATTATTATGTTTATCAATTTGTGAAGCATGGATATCAAAACCTTCTAATGTTACTTTGTAAACGGGCGTGTTCATGCCATTGACTATCATTTGTGTGACGAGTTCAAGCTTGCGGCCAAAGCTGCTTGGAGGAAAGCGAACAGGCGAGCGTCTACCACGATAGACACGACCAAGCTGCTGCGCTGCTGTATTAATTTGATTTTGTACATTTAGCATATGCGCTAATGAAGGATTTGAAGCATGGAACTGTTTCTTATTAAGGTATTTAGTTTGACGTAAAAATGTTTTAGGATCTTCCATCGCTACGGCTGCACCATTTTCACCACCCATAGGTCCAAGGTTACTATCACCAAGAACAATGCCATTAATCGCATTTTTTTGTGTGGGTAAAACACGAGTCAGCCAGCCTCGACTCTCATTATTTCGAGTAGATGCTGTTTCCCATACATCCAGTGAATGAAAGTGTGAGCGGCTCGGATTGGTATAGCCAACACCTTGCACCCACGCCATATTGCCTTCTTTCCATAGTGGCATGAGCTGCTTTAGGTAGGAGTTCATTGCCATATTATTTTTTAACGGAATGCCATTTTGAATACGAATTTTGGGTCTTGCACGGTGGTAATTATCATCGCGAAATGGAATTAACGTACTTAAGCCGTCATTACCGCCTTTTAGCTCAACTAATAATACGATTTTATCAGGTCTTTGCCCTGCGGCAAATGCACTGGGCATCATACCTGCGAGTGGGATTAAACTGCTGTATTGTAGGAAATCTCTTCTATTCATTATTATTATCTCTTTGTAACACCGCAACGAATTGATATTTTAATTCGCTACATTTTGGTTTACTTTTTAGTCCATCACTATGCAACAGAAGATAAGTACATTGAGTCATTATCATTTGAGTTGGAATACTGGGTCTAACATCAAGGCTCTGACCATGCGTCTTTTACCCGGAGTTGTTGGAAGTGGTAGCGCAGGTGCAATGGGTAGTAGCCACTTAATCACTTCTTCACCTGTTGACCTTGGCAGATAGGATTGTACTTTGGCTGAGGCACGACTATGCCGAGTTAATTTATTCATTAAAGAAGTGCGCACTAACAAAGTTTGGGTGTTAATCCATGCATTGCCCCCGATCCAACCTTTTACTGTAGGAGGGTCAAATAAGTCCTGCCCTAATAGTTGTAAAATATGAACTAATTCCCCTGCAGATAACTTAGGAAAAGGTAAGGTTCTAAGGGTTCCAACCGTTAAATCAATGGGAGATTTAGTGAGTGTACCTTTGTATTTTTCTGACCAGAATGCATTGCTATTTAATACTTCCGTTAATAATGTTTTAATATTGTAATTTGATTTGCGAAAAGCCGCTCCCCAATTTCTTATAACTCTAGGGTCAGGTCGAGAATCACTGACAAATTCTTTCCAAAATTTCTCTGCTATATGTTCAGCAACTCTTGGCTTTTCTAGAATAATATCAATGATTTGATCCCCAGAAAATGCGCCCGTTCTACCCATAAAAGTAACACGACCCGTATCATGCTTCATACCATTGAACTGATACGTGCCTCGGTTGCGATCAGTGCCCCAACCGGTAAATGATTTTGCTGCCGCTTTCACATCATTTTCTGAATAATGACCACGACCCAGAGTAAATAATTCCAATAGCTCACGTGCAAAGTTTTCATTCGGGCTACCTTTGACGTTGTCATTACCATCAAGATAGATGAGCATGGCTGGGTCGCGAGCAATATCATGTAAAAGAGCACGATAATTTCCCATTGCACTACGTCGTAGAAGTTGATTTTGTAGGTACATCAATTTTGGTTGCTGCACTTTTTCGATTGAAGAAGTGAAATGATTTGCCCAGAACACAGTCATGTGCTCATTGACTGGAGAGTCCGTATAAAGAAGGTGCTTCATCCACCATCTTTTTAAACGCTCGCCTTCGATTTTCATCATTTTACGCGCACGTTTTTTGCCTAAACCACTTAACTCTTGCATGCGACTTACATTCGCCCATGGTGTGAGTGCTGGTAAAGGAGGTGTTTTTATTGGTGCTGATTGCAATAAAATTCGGACAGCCTCTGCCCTGGATTTACCTTCCAATGATTTAACGCCACCCCATTCCTGCCCTAAAGCAGTTCTTGCTACAAGGTGCCGTGTGTCTGAGAAACTTAGCCGTCCCATTCTATCGTCCTACCTAAAATCCCCTGCGATATTTATAAGTATAAATATCTGCTCATTTTTATTTTTAAAATCTTTGCTGTTTAACTTTGTAGCAAAGTTTTTTGCTTTTACTTTGAGCTTATTTTACGCCTGCAAGCATTAAGAGACTCTGAACGAGATTAAAAATTATTCGGGTGTTCTGACAGGCGGTTTTATTTCACGGATGAGTATACAGAGCTTTAGATTGGAATCAAGTAATGAACAGTGATACAGATATAAATGAAATTGAACAGCTTGAGAAGCAGTTAAATGCGTTCAAGGATGAATGGAATACCATTCAAAGCCAAAAGGCAAAAAAATGGAGAATTCATTTTTTCATAAGTTTTATCCTAGCAATAGGACTATCTCTATTATTTGCTGACTTATGGTGGTCAGGTATTGTTGTAATAGGGTACTTTGCAGGGTCGCTTTATACTATGCTGCGCTTGAATGCTAAAACCAGCAAACAAATAAACGAGCACCAAAATCAACTTAAATTAGCCCGCTTATTACGAAATTTTGAGGCATCGCCTTATTCAAAATAGGTGTTTTCTGAATAAATACTGACAATATTTTGGATTCATTAATATTAATTTTAGTCGGTTTAATCAAAAAGGCTCTCACAATTCTATTCTAATGAGAGCCAATTAACTAATTTTATATCAATCCATTTCGATGTGCACTTTGAACAGCCGCAGTGCGATTACTAACTTTTAACAATCTAAATATTTCATGTAAATGCGCCTTAACAGTATTCGTCGAAATACTTAATTCACTGGCAATCTGCTTATTCAAAAGACCTTGAGATAGTAAATGTAAAATCTCATGTTGGCGTGATGTGACTCTGCTGAAATCTTCTTCATTATCTAAAAAACGGCTATTTCTGTTCTTTTTTATTGGCATGTAAGTGTCACCACTAAGAACCACTTTAATCGCTTCAATTAATATTGCGCTATCGCTCGCTTTTGATACAAATCCGGATGCACCCTTTGCTATTGAAATGTCTACCATAGACGGTGAATTAGTAGCCGAAACAATTAAAACAGGCGTCCAAATATTAAATTCTTTTAATTGTTCAATCAGGCAAAAGCCATTGGCTCCAGATAAATTAATATCCAGTAATATTAGGTCGGGTGCTCCATTTTCTTGGATGAGCATTAAGCCGTCTTTAGTACTTTCTGCATAAAGTGTTTCTACATCTTCATCAATTGTTTTTAATAAATACTTCATTCCTTCTGCAAATAAGATGTGATCATCTATTATTAATATTTTCATTTATATCTCCTCGTCTACATGCCTAAAAACAATATATAAAGTCATTAAAATTATTATTATTCATTTTCTTATTGTTTGAATTATGACTTATAGTGTTAACACTTAGCTTCTCGCAAAAGATCAGTGTTATATCAGAGGAAAATTGACTACCTCCGAGGCATGAATATAGTTAAAAATATAGACTAGTTCTGTGAAATATGTCACAAAATATAAGATTTTCTGCTGATTAGAGCGATAAATGGCCAACAACATTAGTATTTCTGTATATAGTGATGAATAAAAGTATGAATTATTTGAGCTACCTTGTATAATCCGCGCGCGCAAAGCGTTCTAATTGCTCAAAACCGTTAAGAATTGGGCTTAAAACTAAACTAAAAAAACACCGAGAATAATACCGTGATAGAGAATTTAAGAAATATAGCCATCATTGCCCACGTTGACCATGGTAAAACTACGCTGGTAGACAAGCTTCTAGAGCAGTCTGGAACACTAGGCGATCGTGTTAATGTTACCGAGCGTATGATGGACTCGAACGAAATTGAGCAAGAACGTGGTATCACAATTTTAGCTAAGAATACCGCTATCACTTGGAATGATTACCGCATCAATATCGTTGACACACCAGGTCATGCGGATTTTGGTGGTGAGGTAGAACGTGTTCTCTCTATGGTTGATTCGGTATTACTACTGGTTGATGCGGTTGATGGTCCAATGCCTCAAACACGTTTTGTAACATCAAAAGCATTCGCAATGGGCTTTGTACCTGTTGTTGTTATTAACAAGATTGACCGTCCTGGCGCACGTCCTGACTGGGCATTAGATCAAACATTTGAATTGTTTGATAAGCTTGGTGCAACGGATGAGCAACTTGATTTCCCTGTCGTTTACGCATCCGCTATTAACGGTTACGCTGGTTTAGAAGAAGACGTAAGTGAAGGTGATATGACACCATTATTCCAATCAATTGTAGATAACGTTAAGCACCCAGATGTTGATCCTGATGCGCCATTTCAGATGCAAGTGAGCCAGTTAGATTACAACTCTTACACAGGCCTGATCGGTATTGGTCGTATTAAACAAGGCAAGATCAAAAAGAACTCTGTTGTCAAAGTTATCGGTGATGACGGTAAGATTCGTAATGGACGTATCTTGCAACCAATGGGTTTCCATGGTCTTGATCGTGTTGATGTGAATGAAGCCCAAGCGGGTGACATCATCGCTTTCACAGGTATGGATAAACTTCATATATCTGATACTTTATGTGATCCAGAGCATGTTGAAGCACTACCGCCTATGACGGTTGACGAGCCAACAGTAAGCATGACTTTTCAAGTCAACAACTCACCGTTCGCGGGTAAAGAAGGTAAGTATGTTACTTCAAGAAATATCCAAGAACGTCTTGATGAAGAGTTATTACATAATGTAGCACTTCGGGTTGAGCAAGGTGATGATGTTGATAAATTCAAAGTTTCAGGTCGTGGTGAATTACACCTTGGTATCTTAATTGAAAATATGCGTCGTGAAGGTTTCGAAGTTGCCGTATCTCGTCCTGAAGTGGTTATCCGTGGTGAAGGTGATAACCGTGAAGAGCCTTATGAAAACTTGACCATTGATGTTGAGGAAACGCATCAAGGCAGCATCATGGAAAAGATGGGTGAGCGTAAAGGTCAGCTAGAAAACATGGAAGCCGATGGCAAAGGACGTGTGCGCCTTGAATATGTCATTCCTTCTCGTGGATTAATCGGCTTCCAAACAGAATTTATGACACTAACATCAGGAACTGGTCTGTTGTATCACTCGTTTGATCATTACGGACCACTTTTGAAAGAAGTCATTGGACAACGTAGTAACGGCGTATTGGTTTCTAATTCAACCGGTAAAGCATTAGCATTTGCGATCTTCAACTTGCAAGAGCGCGGCAAGATGTTTATTGATCATGCACAAGCAGTTTATGGAGGTCAGGTTATCGGCATTCATAGTCGCGATAATGATCTTGTTGTAAATCCACTGAAAGCTAAGCAATTAAATAATATTCGTGCTGCGGGTACCGATGAAAACTTGATTCTAACTAAACCGATCAAATTTACACTGGAGCAAGCGCTTGAGTTTATTGATGATGATGAGCTAGTAGAAATCACTCCTGAGAGTATTCGAATTCGTAAAAAAGTACTTGCTGAAAGTGCGCGTAAAACGGCTTCAAGAAATAAAGTTGGCTAAGTTGTATTGAACTAGTCTTTCAATAACTATCAGAGCTGTATAGAATAAGTCCTTCCATGTGAAGGACTTTTTTTATGATCCACTTAATTCGATTGTTGCTCATCTCTTTTGTAGTGTCGATATTCAGTGCTTGTGGTGGCGGGTCTTCATCTATAGCCACAACGCCAGACCCAAATCCTACACCAGAACCTGTTGAGCGTGGCTCTTTGATTAGTGCGAACATGATCTCATCAGCGCGACCGCTATTATCACCCTATAAAGTTGATGCTTATAAAATAATTTATAACACTATTAATGCTAATAACAAGGCGATAACTGCATCAGGCTTATTAAGTATCCCAGAAAAAGCAGTGGGCGAAAAAAGTCCTATTCTTAGCTACCAGCACGGTACTATTTTCCTAGATGTTCAAGCGCCTTCAAGAAGCGCTAGTTCAATCCAAGGTATCAACATATTAGCGGGAATGGGTTATATCGTAAGTGCGTCAGATTATATTGGTTATGTCGAATCATCACACACCATTCACCCTTATCATCATGCAGATTCCCTTGCGAGTGCTTCATTAGACATGCTAAAAGCCAGCAAGGTTTTCCTTGGGCAACAAGATATTCAAATCAATAATCAATTATTCCTAGCAGGTTACTCAGAAGGTGGTTACGCTACACTTGCACTACAAAAAGCAATACAGGATGATCCTGCACAAGCATTTATAACCACTGCTTCCGCCGCTGGAGCGGGTGCTTTTGATCTATCTGAAACAGCAAAAACCCTCGCTAATCAAGTCACTAATAACGACCCATCGTTTTTAAGTTTTTTAATAAAATCTTATGATACGGTTTACTCTTTAAATAAAATTACTGAAATTTATCAACCATCTTTTCAGCAAACTATAAATACACATTTTGATGGAACACATTCTGGTGGTGAAATTGATAGAAAGCTAAGTCACACGACAGCGGAGCTGTTCAACCCTGAAATGCTATCTACTTTTCAAGGCGACGGTAGTCATGTGCTTAAAGATAAGCTGGCTTTAAATGATATTTACGACTGGAAACCAAACGCACCTACACGCTTTTATCATAGCCCTAATGATGAAGTCGTTCCTTATAGTAATGCTGTCAAAGCCTTGCAAACCATGCAAGATAACGGTGCTGAAAATATCAGCCTAAGTGACTGCAGCTTTGGTTCTCACGTAGCCTGCGCTATTCCCTATGTGTTTAATACAGTCAACTTCTTCTCAGGAATTGCTGAAGACTTGTAGTACAAGTAGTCAATTATCCAAATAAGGTGGGGGTGCCATATCATTGATATTTCTACTCATACCGATAGCCAACTCCCCGCACTGTTTTTATTAGTTGCGGTTCAGCGGGGTCTTCTTCAATTAGCTTTCTCAGTTTAGAAATATGCTGGTCTAGCGTTCTGCTATTTGGCATATGATCATAACCCCAACAAGCATTAAAAAGCTGGTCGCGGCTGACGGCCTCACCTTTGTGCTGCGCCAGTGTTTGCAATACTTTTATCTCACGCAGGCTTAGGTCGATTGATCGTTCACCTTGTTTAGCGCGTAGTTCGTTCGGGTAAATTTCATATTGACCAAAGCTAAATGAGTTAATCGCAGTGGTGTTTGCTTGTGTTTTTAAATAGCGTCTGGTGATGGCGCGAATGCGAGCGACAACTTCTCGGGTGCCAAATGGCTTACTGATATAATCATCAGCACCTAATTCCAAGCCAATCACGCGGTCTATTTCTTCTGATTTTGCACTCAGAAATATAATTGGAATATCATTGTCTTTACTGCGGATTTCACGGCAGACAGTATAGCCATCCATCTCTGGCATCATAATATCGAGAATGACAAACTGGGGCTTTTCACTTTCATACAAATCCAGCGCGATGCGACCGTTCTCAGCGATACAAATGTCATAGCCTTCTTGCGAGAGTAGGTCACGCAAGCCTTCTCGTATATTTAGGTCATCTTCTGCAATTAAGATTTTGATAATGGCACCCCCCCCTTTTTTACATAATTGGACATATTTACCTCAGGTTTAATTGGCAGAAGCAATTGAAAACAGGCACCTTGTTTCACTTCAATATATTCCAGTGTGCCACCAAGGTTTTGTGCTTGTTGTTGTGCAATGGTTAATCCAATTCCTGTGCCACTGACACCTTCGGTAATGTTGTCATTGATGCGATAAAAAGCTTGGAAAATTCGTTTTCGTTCGCTTCGTGAAACACCTTTACCATAATCTCGAACACGCAACATAAATTGACTGTCTTTAATGTCACTATGAATGGTTACACGCTTGCCGATAGATGCATATTTTTCAACATTACTGAGCAAATTATTGAGTATTTGTTCGAGAATATCGGGATCAGTTTGAATATTATCTTCGCTTAATAATTCACTTTCAATGGCAATTTGTTTTGCTTCAAATCCTGGCTTAAAGTGATCAATGGACTGTTGAATAACATTGTTTGGGTCAATTTCGCGAAGGTGAATACGTGGTGCGCGAGAAAAATTTAATACATTTGAAATTAGCCGTGTTAGGCGTTTGCTTTCATCCGTAATCACTTGTAAATAGCGTTTGGGTTGTTCACGATCATCAATCTGATCTTCCAACATTTCAGCATACATACGAATATTGGTTAGCGGGGTTTTAAGCTCATGCGATACCTGACTAACAAATTGAACACGCTGTGCTGCTTGGCGCATTTCACGGCTTTGTTCACGGTATAAAAACCATGCCAAACCTGAAATGAGTAAGCCAAAACCTAGCAACGTAATCAGCAATGTATATTGTGATATGGCAGAGCCATTATAGGTTTTACCATAATATTCAAGCGACCAACTGGATAAGGGATAACTCAGTGGAGCTTTTTTCTGCATTGTTTCATTCGGCGATTGATTGTAATTGCCCCATTGATAAACCACATGTCCTGCGGTATCTAATAGGCGCAAACGAAAATCATCTTGGTTCGCTTGCCTTGAAGAAGTATCTGGTAGACGACTAATAAGGTCAGCTTTAACGCGAATCGGCTCCATCTCAATACCAACAATCTGCTGGCTCTTATCTTGGCGCCAATAAATTAAATTAGAATCACTGCCCCAGTGCCACATATACCAGCCCTGCCGAGCGTTATTTGTTTTGGCTTCAATAGAATTAGATTTACGCTTTGTGCTAATCTTTGGCTTGGCTTTTTCTACAAAACCAACGGCTTCACTTGCAGAACTAACGACACTAGTTGAATCATATTGCAGCTGACTGTCAGCCGACTCTTGGTATGAGCTTCTGGAGCTAAAATCAAACAAGGATTTACTCGGTGCCTTTCTTTTCTCTGATTGATCAAGACTAGCAAAGCGTTCACCTGTTTGAATATTGGTTTGATTGGAAAATAACATTTGCGGGTCTTGCCAAATAGAGGCTAGGCGATTAACAAAGGTTTTCTCAGCGGCTGTGATTTCAGCATCAGTCGGTGGAAAGCGACGGATTTTATTCGCATCAATAATAAATATTTGGCGAATATTGCCATTGTTCTCAATACGTTTACGGGTAGCTTGATTGCTTAAATCCCATTGTGGAATCAGCAAGTTCCACTTTAGCTGCATCTCTTCAAAATAGCTTTGAATGATGGTATCAACCTGATTTAAACGTGCGCTTACAAGGCTATTAAAGCGTGCCTCATTGAGCTGTTTATTATCTTGATTAATCTTCCAGCCCTGCCAGCCTAGCAGCATCAACGGGAGCAGTACAATAAGCGCTAGAATAATCATGAGTCTTTTTTGTTGCATAGTATTATTTTACTGTAACAAATGAATTTTTACTTTAAAAAATAACCTATCACCCCTGCCCTTAAGCAGGAATGACGAGTATTTTATTTAATAAGATTGCTGTTTATCAGACTTAAATTGTTTTGCTTTCATCGCTTTACGATTCTTATTCCACTCTTTCTTTTCAACGATATTTTTTGCATCTAGAGTGATCTCTTTACTGAGTATATCAAGCTCTTCCTCTTCTACACCACCAAGAGAACTACCTTGATCTTTGGCGTAATTAGCACTGTCTTGTAAGAGAATTTGCGCCTCTTTTAACTGACCTTTGTCACGCAAACGTAACGCTTCTTTACTGTTCTCATTGATAACAGAACTGACTGAAGTTTTTACGACTGATCTATTCAAAGCACGTTTGACGACTTCTTTAGACTCACTATAAGCAAGCGTCATATTATCAGCAAGCCTGTCTTGTTTATTGCTCTGCATATTTTGATAAACGACGTTCACATCAGCTAACGATATTTTTTGCTTTGCCTTACCTGCAGGTACTTCAACTTCAAGTAAAACATACTTTTCCTGCTCACTATAAAGCTGGCTCATATTGGTTTTAATGGTTTGCCCAAGGATAGTACCATCACGACCTAAAATGCGAATCGGTCTAATGTCTTTATTTAGTTTGATAATAATTTCTACATCTTGAGCAACCACCGAAAGTACATCGCCAAACTCATATTTAAACACTTTAGCAAGGTCTTCAGCATTTTCAACAAAAGCATGGTTACCATCACTAAACCCCGCAAGGTTTGCCATTAAATCTTCATTGTAACCCGTGCCTAAGCCAATTGTTGTAACGGTGATACCATCTTTACTCAAAGATGCGCCAAGTTCACCTAGCTCTGTTGCTGTACTTGGGCCAACATTCGCCTGACCATCTGATAATAATATGACACGATTGACACGATCCTTACTTAAAAACTTACGAATCTCGGCAGCGCCTTTACTGACTCCTGCAAATAAAGCGGTGTTACCATTAGGTCGCATTCGACTAATGGCGCGATGGATGCTCGCTTTATCGCTGACTTTAGTCGCAGGCACCAATACATTGACCGTTGAGTCATAACTAATGATTGAGATGATGTCATTCTCATTGAGTAAATCGACCGCCATTTTTGCCGCTTCTTTGGCATTTTCTAATTTATCACCACGCATAGAGCCGGATTTATCTAAAACGATGGCAATGTTAGCGGGTGTTCTATCTTCTCGATCATCTAACTTAAAGCCGGTCAGTGCTATTTTTAAAAAGGTGGTTTGTTTTCTGCCTGCTTCAATAATAGGGTTGCCTAACTCGGCTCTTAAGACAACCTGTTTTGCTTGCACCGTTGAGGATGTCAGTATGACGAATGTTGTAATCAGCAAGGTTGCTGTAGTAGTGAGGATCTTCCAAGATTTTTTCATTTCATTTTCCTGCCTTATCTGTGTTATTTGGAAGTCCAACTTTAATCTTTGCTCATTGTTGTTAGGTCAGATGTGCGTATCATCTTTGTAAAAAGTTTGTAAAATATACCTATGAGTGATGCTGAGGTCTCACTATATTTAATGTGTCTTAATATGGGTTTATTTCAAGGTATTAAATTACTGTTACAATTGAAAAATGAAAATACTCAAACAGCCCTTATTACCCTTTTTTATACTCGTCGCACTCGGTCTAAATGCCTGCTCAACAAACGCAGTAATCAGCAAGCCGAATATAACATCTGAGCAAAGCAGCGCGCATAACGTCACTGCGGTTGATCTAAGTGAAATTAAATCACTGCAATCATTTTCAGCCAAGCTAGCAAAACATCGAGCCGTGTTAGTCGGTGAAAGTCATACGGACTACGGCAATCACTTAAATCAACTCGCCGTCATAAAAAGCATGCACAAACACTGGGGTGATAATACCAGCATTGGTCTTGAAATGATCCAGCAGCCTTATCAGTCTTTTTTGGATAATTATATCGCTGGAAAAATTAGTGAACATGAAATGTTGCGTGGCACCGAATGGTACGATCGTTGGCGCTTTGATTTTCGTTTATATCGCCCAATTTTTGACTATGCAAAAGAGAATAAAATTCCATTAGTGGCTTTGAATATTCCTAAAGAAGTAACAAAGCGAATCAGCAAAAAGGGCTTAAAAGGATTAACGGTAGAGCAACGCAAACTATTACCTAAAGTATTAGATATAAGTAATAAAGACTATAAAGCCCGAATTAAAGATGTATTTTCAATGCATTCACATACCAGTAGCAAAGGATTTGAGAAATTCTTTGAATCACAGTTGGCATGGGACGAAGGCATGGCATTTGCAGCAGCAAACTACTTAAACAAATATTCAGCAAAACGTATGGTGATTTTAGCGGGCGGTGGTCATGTCATTAATCGTCAAGGAATACCCGATCGTTTAGAGCGCCATATCCATTCTAAGCCTGCCGTTGTGTTAAATAATATTAACGGTGTTCCAAGTGCTAAAAATGGTGATTATTTGCTATTTTCTGCGGAAGCGAAACTGCCAGTTGCAGGTAAAATTGGAATCTCTATGGATAATGTAGCAAATAATGGTGGCGTGATTATCGCATCAGTTTCAAAACACGGGGCGGGTTCTAAAGCGAAATTACAAAAGGGAGATCTGATTAAGAAAATAGGCACGACTGTAATCCAAAATAGCACTGACGTCATGTTGTGGGCGCTCGATAAAAAACCAGATTACTCTACAACGTTTGTTATTGAGAGAAAGTCCAAACTAATGACACTGCCTCTTACTTTAGGAAAACCTAGACGTCGTGTTAGACATTTTTAGGTAAGTCGACAGATTGCACAGAATAAGCAGCAATTGTGTAAAAAAGGCGGGGGTGCCATTTAGTCAATTCTAGATACTCTATTATTTCTTTGATTCCCCAGAAAAGAATCATTATACGATACAATAAATCTCATATAGATTAACTATCCCTGTAAAAATAGCATATTTAGATACCTTGTTTAGAATTTATTCTAATAAAAACAAGGAGAATAATTATGATCACATCTGCAATGGACTATATCGTCTACTTTTTCATGTGCATTTTCTTGATAGTCGGTGTTTATCAGTTCTACTTTTGGACGCAAAATCATCCGATTAAAAAATCCCGTAGTTTAGAAACCAAATGGGATCAATATTTCACCCTCAAACCGCGTTGGGTTTGGATTTATAGTGGTTTGTATTATCCACTAATAATTTTAGTGGTGGCGACTGTTGAGAGCATGCGCGAGTTTAACTATATGGCAATGAGTTATTTCATATTGCTATTCATGCAAATGTTCTTCTTTATGGTTTTTCCTGTGGAAACACCAAAGCAATGGCGCAAGCAGGTGAGTGGAAAAACAAAGTCAGAGCGGATGCTAAGGCTAGTACAAAGCTTTGATAAATCCAGCAACTGTTTTCCAAGTATGCATGTCAGCGTGGCAATGTTATCGGCAATGCATTTTATAGAAAGCTCCTATAACTTAGGATACTGGCCACTACTTTTTCCACTCTCAATTGCATTAAGTGCGCTTTATACCAAACAGCATTTTATTACTGACTTGTTACCGGGAGCGGTTCTTGGCTGGTTTGTATATCAAATACATCTGCAAATTTATGTGCCGATTGTGTAGGGGGTACTGTTTCTTGCCTCATGATATTAACTATTATTTACCATTTGAGATAATGCATTGAGTGCTGCCGCATTAAGGTTTTGACTATTTATGTTGCCAATTATGACGTAACTTAAACCATTTTTAGCCCATGATACATAAGGTAGTCCACGAGACTTTCCTGCTTTTGGGAGTGCATCAGAGACATTGTTTCGTAAGATACAAAGCGCAACAGGTAAACCATCTTCAGGTAGATAGGCAAGCTGAACCAATGATTTCCCATTGGTATTCAAAATTTGTCCCCGCTTAAACTGCAGCTTTTGAGAGGATAGGTCAGGAATTATTAAATCTGTTTCTAGCTCTGATCCAAGGGTGCTCCGTAATGACTCAACTTCTGCTGTACTCAAATTGCTGTTTTTTACGGTGTCACGCACATAGAGCAAATGATAATCAGCGACTTGAACAATCCAATTATCATGGTTTTCATCCTTATTATTAAAGGCAAAAAAACCAAGACTAAAACCCAAAAATAATGATGCGGCAAGTGATACAGGCCATATCCATTTAGATTGTTTGGCTTTATTCGAAGGTGACCTTGTTATTTCATTGCTAAACATCGAGTCTAATGAAGGGTTTAACAAAGAGTCAAATGACTCACGAAAAGGAAGAAAACTCTTTTCAAGCTGTTGTAAAAACTCGGCAGCGCTCTTATCTGATTCTAATAAAGCTTCTACTTCCTCACGCTCTACAGAGACTAGCTGATTATCAGCATAGGCGAGTATTTTGTGTGCTTGTGGGTGTAAATCCTGCATTTATTTGCATTAACCTCGGTGCTTATTAAATTTTATAACAGTCACGCTGCTATCTGAATTGTTATCAAAACTGTTTTCAAAACCACCCTCAGTAAACTTATCAGCCAAAATAATTCGCGCTCGCGCCAATCGACTCATTAATGTCCCCAGTGGGATAGAAAGAATATCAGCGGCATCTTGATATTTCATGCCCTCAATGTAAACGAATAAAATAGCTTCTCTGTGATTTTCGGGGAGTGCCATTACCTCTTTAAACACTTGATTATGTAAAAAAGTCCTTTCTGCTGCTGTTTCAGGATTAATACTATGGCTATCAATAATCTCTTGAACATTATTGTCCAAGCCGTTCCCACGCTTTACCTTATTGTGGCGACATTCATTTTTCCATTGTGAGCTCATAATAGTAAACATCCAGCGATCTAGATGAGTGTTTTTCTGCCATTGTTTTTTCTTTGAAAGAGCACGTTCTAAAGTGGTTTGTAAAAGATCTTCAGCGTCAGATTTTGACTGGCACAGTACTAAAGCATAACGGCGTAAGCGAGGAATTAGCTTTGTGACTTTATCTGAGAATGACCTTCGGTTTAACTTCATGTATTTATTTTAGACATATTTTTTAGATTTTGGGACTTTTTTTTGAGCTGATGTGTTAATTCACTGTTACACAAGAAATAATTACTTGAGATCTTTACACGACTCTACTTACAAAAACCAAAGGAGAAATTGGAATGAGAAATATTAAGAATACTTTTGAAATTTTCGTACTATCGTTGGCACTTGCATTAAGTCAGGCAACTTTTGCCGCAGCGCATGAAAAGAAAGTTATGGGTGAAATGAAACTGGATAATGCATTGTCTGCACTGAGTTTCGTATCCATTAAAAAAGGAACGGTTGGTGAAGCACATAGTATTAATAATTTATCGGGTTCAATCTCGCCAGAAGGAAATATAAGCGTTGTCTTAGATCTTAGCAGCGTAGATACCAAAATAGACATTAGAAACGATAGAATGAAAAAACACCTGTTCGAAACTAGCGCCAACCCTACTGCAACCATAACAGCAAAAGTTGGCAATAAAATTTCAGTGGCTGGTGTGTCGATAGTCGAAGGAGAAGTTTCGATAAATCTTCATGGCACAACTAAAACCGTTCCCGTAAGCGTTGCGGTAATCAATACGGGCAGTCAAGTTGTAATTAGTAGCACTAAACCTATTATTATTAAAGCCGACGATTACGGCATGGCAGAAGGTGTAGCAATGTTGCAAAAACTAGCTAAGTTACCCTCAATTGCAACCGCAGTTCCCGTTAATTTTGTATTAACTTTTTCTAAATAAAAAAAGACTGGGGCGCAGAATTTTACCCTATTTATTATGGAATAATTCTGTGCTCTGCTTAGCTAAGTTTTACTGTTAGTCGTTCTCTACTCGCCGTTATATTCAGGTCTTTCTCTGGCATCAACACACAATTGTATAAAAAAGGGGGGGGTGCCATATTCAGATAGTATCTTCATATTAGACTTCTTTCCATTTATCTTGACATAATACCTTTTAGTATCCTATTATCAATAACAGTACCAAAAGGTATCAACTAGGAGTCTACAATGCAGCAAACTATACAAAACTCATTTAAAGCATTAGCTGACCCAACGCGTCGAACTATCTTAATGCACTTAAGCCATCAGGAAATGACGGTTCAGGAGCTTACTGATAATTTTGATATGACGCGTGCGGCGGTTAAGAAGCATTTAAATATTCTAGAGAAAGGAAAGCTAATCTCTGCACATCGGTGCGGTCGCGATCGAATCAATCGACTTGAAACAAAAGGTCTTGAGTCTGTGACGGAATGGCTTAATTACTTTGATCAATTCTGGGATCAACGCTTGGATGCTTTAAGTCATGCGATCGAATCAAGCAAAAATAAAACCCAGAATAAACACTTAGAAAAAGGAATGAATAATGTCTAACACAACAATTCACAAAAGCTGTTTTTTCAATGCCTCACGTGAAACGGTCTGGTCTTACCTCACTGATAAAGACAAGCTTGGCGAGTGGTTTCATCCATCAATAGCAAATTTAGCGGATGGAGAAGACTATGCGCTGGTTGAAAAAAATGATAAGGGCGAAGAGGAGAAAGTTTGTTGGGGTACTGTTTTAGAAATGGATAAGCCCAACACACTTGTTTATTCATTTACGGTAGGTCCGCTAAAAGGTGAACTGACAACAGTTACATGGACGCTAGAAGAAATAAAAGATGGCACAAAATTAACACTAACACATGAAGGAATTAGTAAAGCAGCAGGAGATGCCGCTATTGGATTGTTAATGGCGCTTGATAAAGGTTGGGATAAGCACTTGGATACACTGCGTGAGAAAGTTATTGCTACATTTTCTAGTGACGCTGAAGCGTAAAGGATTAGTCTGTAATGCCTATTTTGACATACATATCTATCTTAGCATTTTGCTGTTCAAATCTATGCGGTTCAATTGTGTAAACAAATCACAATCATCTAGCCTATTCATTGCCTATGTAATTATCAAATAAAGGGGGGGTTGCCATAAGGAAGGTTCTGATCAGTCTAATTATTTTAACAAGCTAAAATAATTAGACTGAATCAGACCTCATATTAGGATTTGAAGCGCATTAACGTTTTTTCCAAAACGTCATCTGCGTAACAGTATGTTGGTGTTTACGTGCAGTTTCACGAATCACAAAAGGTATATCGACGGGATCTGTAATGGAATCGAAATTCTCTTTTAATATTTCATGCAGACCGTCTAAGGTGGTTTTATTTTCACCGTTGTCTTTAAAGCCGCCTACCCAGTTTTCTTTATTAGTGAATTCTTCTAGCCAAGTATAAGGTGAGGTTAAAACTAATAGTCCGCCTGAGTTTATACGTTCATGAATCATCTTTAAAAAGGCGGCAGGTTCGTATAAGCGATCAATTAAATTACCTGCAAAAATTAGGTCATAGTTGTTATAAATGGGTTTTAAATTACTTGCATCGCCTTGGCTAAAATCTACTCGATCTGCCGTATCTTGAAGTCCTAAATCTTCCAGTGAAACTTGCTTTAGGGTATTTAATTCACCTTCATCAGTGATTAAATAACGTACATTTCCATGTTCAACTAGGCTTTGTGCATTGCGAATAAAGCGTGTTGAGAAATCCAATGCATCGACGTGTTTAAACTTTGTGGCTAATTCAAAACTACTGCGCCCAACAGCGCAGCCTAGGTCAAAGGCTTTGTCTAATTTCACATCAGCTACGGTGGTAAAAATGGTATCGATACAAGCTTTGGGGAAGTTAGCAACACCAAAGTACTCATCGCCGTAGTGGAATTCAAGGTACTGTGAAATCAGTTCATCTGTCTCATAGGTATTGAAGTCCTGAATGATTTCTTCACTTGACTCGACATAGCGAAAACCGGCATGTTGAATAAAGTGACGACGAAAAGCATAGCGACAATCACGAGTGGATTCATTTCCTGTTGAAACCCAACTACCCCCTTTGAATATATTATGTCTGCCATCGAAAGTTGGTACTGAGAAATCATCATAGGCAGGGTGAACTTCAAACCCTGCAAGTCCATCGATGGCCGTTTCGGTCCATTGCCAGACATTACCTGTTACATCACATAAGTCGCCCTGAGAAAAAAGATTGACGGGGCAAGAAGATGCCCAATGCTTTAGATCAATATTGGCATCAGTTTTAAGTCGGTTTGCTTGGTCAAATCTAAGATTGGTATCCGCTAAGTGATACCACTCTGCTTCAGTCGGCAGGCGAATTTTCTTACCTTGCTTTTCAGAGAGCCAATTACAGAAGGCTTTAGCTTCCAAGTAATTGACATCTACAGGCCAATTCCAAGGCATATCAATTTCTTCAAGTAGGGTGCGATAACGAAAATTACCTTTGTTTCTTACCCAAAATGCTGGGTACTTGGCATTTTTATACTGTGCCCAGTCCCAACCTTCTTGTGTCCAAAAGTGTTCAGTCGTGTAACCATCATCTTCTATAAAACCTAAATATTCTTTATTACTCACTAAAAACTGGCTGGCTTTAAATGCGCTAATGTCAGTTTCTAAACTACCGTATTCATTGTCCCAGCCATAGGTTGCTGATGGCTTTGTACGACCCTGCTTAACTTTTCCTGCACTTATATCAAGAAGCTGATTCTCTGGTGCACTACCCGTTTTAGGGCAATGTTTCCAATTGAGGTGAGGCTTTACAGATTTAAGTGGTAATTGGCGAATTAAAACAGAAGAGGTTTCTAAGTGAATTTTTTCATGCTCTATTCCCATTAAAATAATCCAAAATGGGCTCTGCCAATCGATCGGCAAAGTTAAAGGAAGCTCATCAATTAAACCTTCTACCAGTGTTTTAACTTTAGCACGATAGTCCCTTACTTTATCAACACTTGGCCATTCGTAATGTGCGTCATTTAAGTCATCCCATGACATTTCATCAACGCCAATTGCCATCATCGATTCAATTTTTGGGCAGACTCTTTGATCAATAATCTTAGAAACGACTAACTTATTTGCAAAAAAAGTTGCAGTATGGCCAAAATAAAATATCAACGGGTGGCGCAGAGATTCTGGACGTTCATAGTAGATTGAATCATCTACCAAGGTTTCAAAGAGGTTCTCATAGGTTTCCCACGTCACACGAAAATAGTCACGTATTTCTTTACGCTTTTGTTCTGTGTCACCACTATTAATAATGGGTGTAAGATGTGATTGCATGACTTCCTTTTTACTCGTAAGTGTTAATTTAACGTAGGGACTTCGTTGTTTGGATGCTGTAATTTACTTTACTGGGTCTTTTGATTAGCATGAAGTTCTTTTCTGCCTGTTGCCAAAGCATAAATTTTTTGTAAGTCTTCTTCGCGAATATCAACAAGCGAATCAACTTGTGATAGAGCGTATACAAAATCCTCGTGATTAATGGGTGAATAAACACTCGATGTTTTTAGCTTAGGGATTAATCCCGGAGGATAACGACGCCACTTAAAGGGCGCATTAAAAATTAAGGCAATAATTAAAATGGTAGTGACATTGATCAGTACGGGAGTAATAACGTACATATAAGATAAGTCATGAATATGCGCGCCACCAATAACGGCAGCAAGAGCAGTAGCGCCACCGGGGGGATGAATACATCTCAAATAGTACATGGTACCAGTTGCTAGACCCACACTAGCAGCTGCCGCAATATGAATATCAGGAATAAGTTGATAACAGCCTACGCCGATAATAGCGGAGGTTATATGTCCGCCAAAAACATTCCAAGGTTGTGAAAATCGTGTGTGAGGTGCGGCAAATAACAATACCGCTGTTGCGCCCATTGAAGGGATAATATAAATGGCGTCAGCGATCTCAAAGAACTGATTGGTCACTAGAAAGATGGCATAAATGCCAATAAAGCCACCGAGTATAGAAAGTAGTTTTTCTGTATGACTTGTTTGCTGTTGGCTAACACCGAGTAGATTAAATAGCTTATTTTTTTGTGGCATAACTACTTCCTATTTTTAATACGCTCCATAACATTATGCACAATAATATCGCAATGAATACCCGCCAAACTCATAAATTTTCATTTCTGTATTATTCACATGGCTTAACTGTTATGTACACATACAATTATCAAAAAAAGGGGGGGGTGCCATATGCATGTTCGGGCGTTCAGCTTTGCTATTACGTCACTTGCTCCAATACCCATTTACGAAATGCTTGTATTCGTGTTTGCTGCGTCTTGGCTTTTGAGCAAATGAAATAGTAGGAGAATTCCAGCGGAATACGTGATTCAAAGAGCTGCACTAAACGACCTTCTTTTAGATCATTATCTATCACCACACTTCCAACTAATGCCACGCCATGTCCTTGAATGGCTGCCTCAACGACTAAATCATGTTGTGAGAAATGCAATCCTCGTGATGTATCTACGCAGTTGATTCCTACTGTTGCAAACCACATATCCCAATCTACTTGAGCAGAATCTTTTGTAAAGTATTCGCCATGCAGGAGCGTGTAATGTTTAAGGTCTTCGGGTGTTTCAAGCTTTGGGCCAAGTTTAAGTATCTCAGGGCTACAAACAGGAAACACTTCTTGAGTAAATAGAAATTTGGAATCCAAGCCAGCATAGTTTCCAGTTCCAAATCGAATACCAACATCAATATCTTCATTAACCAGATCTACCATGTCGTTGGTTGCATCAATGCGTACTTCAATTTCAGGGTACTTCTGTTTGAAATCATTTAACCGTGGCATTAACCATCTAGAGGCAAAGGTCGGGGGTACAGTAATGGTGAGTGGTTTATCAATATCATGCTCACGAATTAACTCTATTGCTTCTGCAAGTTTATCCAGTCCAGCAGTTAAATGAGGCAAACAAAGTTGGGCGCTGGTTGTTGTAAATATTTGGCGATTCCTGCGTTTGAATAGCTTTTGCCCCAAGTATTCTTCTAATACTTTTACCTGCTGACTCACAGCTCCCGCAGTAACATTCAGTTCATCTGCTGCTTTTGTGAAACTGAGATGCCGAGCGGTTGCTTCAAATGCTCTTAACGAATTTAGTGGTGGGAGTTTTCTCATTTGAACAACCAAATGGTTTAGTTTTTCTAAAGTGTAGTTCAGAACTAATCGTTTGTGAAGGCAGTATTTTTGGGTAACTATTGAGTTGTAGCCAATAACTATCAAGAGAAAAACTAAAATGAAAAACGCAAAACAACAGCAGCAAGATAGGAAATTTGAAAACCAAGTAAATCATTTACAAGGGTTTATTGGAATGCCTCATTGGGATTTTTCTAGTCCTTCATTCGATGAAATCAAAGAATATGAAAAGCGAGGTAAGGCACTTCAAGCAAACAAAATACACCAATCATTCAAAGGTTTGAAAAAATTGTTAATGAAGTTTATTGGGTATTGAAACAATAGTTCTCAATCAGAGGCTAAGCGACTCTGGTATAAGGATCAAGAACAACAATCTCATTATCCGTTAGACGCTGCATTAAATTATCACCATGTAAATCCCATGCGAGAACACCGTCATGTTGGTGATAGAAATCATACAATTTAGAAATATCTTGAGAGAGCTTTTTATTGTATCTTTTCTCTATACCTTTATAGATTTTCTTGCGGTCTTGTTCTTTTTTCCATTCTAGATCTTTTACGCAACGATCAAAGTATTCAGAATCACCTTCATCAAGATGCTTTAGTTTTTCCATGACATAAATAAAACGAAAATCTGTTTCATTGCCTGAATATATTTCTTTATTTGAGGGTTGTTCAACGAGATTATCATCTTCATCAAGTATCCCAATCCGTCTGATATTGGGGACTTTTTTTAAGCCTTTTTGATGAATCGCACCACAGTAGTATTCTAAACCCAGCGAACGCTTTTCAAGAAGTACGTGTGAGTCATCATAAACGTATACGTTAGTAAGAAAGGTCATTGCACATTTTTCACAATGAATTTGCTCGTAATCACCTGCAATAAATTTTTGTATTTCAATGTTATCCATCAATATTATTCTTCGCTAGTAATTGAGCGCTATCACGACAAATTCCTGGATAGAAATCATCAATCCAAAGGTGGACTTTAATGCCTAGTTTTTTCATAAATTTACGTTTGGGCTTTCCATTGGTTAAATAAATAGCTATTTCTGCTTCTTCCAATACAGATTTAATTTCATCAATATTTTCTTTGTCGGGTGCGCGTAGGGTACACACAAATGGAATGAAGCCAGCTTTCTGTAATATTTGAATGAAATAAAGAAAAAAATCTCTGTCTGCACTTAGCGTATTGTCCCAATCAATCGCGATATATTTTGTCTTGGGTTCATCTAAAAGCAGGTAAACATCTATTAGAAATTCGTCATAATAATCGACAAGATTATGTTCTTGCTCTTTTATGCAGTTTCTTAGAAGTTTAAAAATATCATGGTCTTGATTTCCACCATAGAAAAACGTCAGCTTGTCATCCTCGTCACGCATTATGCTTTTGTGGCTAAGTGGATGGTGTATGCTTTCCCTTGTTTTACTTTTTTATAATTACCAAAAATTTCTTTAAGGTTTCTTTTCATATACTGGCGTAATCCGTTAACGGTTACTAAGTATAACTTGCCATCACCTTTTAAATGTTGATATGCATCATGGAGCATTAATGACATCATTTCCTTGCCTACTTTGGCAGGAACATTTGATGCTATAACATTAAAATGCATCTTACTATCGATATGCTGAAATCCATTACTAAGTACTGCCTGAGCATTTTTAAGGTGGTTAAGTTGAGCATTCTTATTGCTATATTCAATCGCCATGAAGTCTTTATCAGCTAATAATGTTTTTCCCTGTGGGGCAAGTTTTGCCATGGTTAGACCAATCGGGCCATAGCCACAGCCCAAATCAAAACAATCATCATCTGGACTTATACTTATATACTTCATTAATAGTTGTGTACCCGCATCAATTTCACGTGGTGAAAAAATACCCCAGGTACTACGATAATTTAATGTTTGATCAGCCAATGTAGCAGAGAAAGATATATCTTTGCGGTAGGATTCTAGCGTCTGTTTATCTAACATTGGATTGGTTTATCTAGGTTTAGAATATTGGCGCAACTTTGTGTAGTGCGACTAGGTAAGTGTAGATAAATGCGGCTAAGCCTAAAAACCATAAGAAAATGGCAACAGGTTTAGATAAGCCTTTTTTTAATGAAATCACACCAAATGCAACAAACAATAATAAGCCAATGATTTTTGTCATAACAAAACCATCAGTAAATGAAAGGTGCTTCATAAATCCAAGGTAGACACCAAAGCCAAATAACACAATGGTAATAATCGAAGCGATACTTAATACGCCACGCGAGTTTGTTTTAGGTGAATCTGCTAACATCATTGCACCACGTACGCAGTAAATCAATAATGCTAGGATGGCGATTCCTGAGTGGGCTTTGGCTAATACGGTTAAATCCATTTTTCTCTCCTATTTGCTAGTTATCTAAGCTGAAAGCTGGCTAAAAATTTTATCTGCTTCAATTTGAGCATTTTTAAGTTCTTCAGATAAGGTGCAATAGTGACCCATCTTGCGTCCCTTTCTCGCCTCTGCTTTGCCATATAAGTGCAGTTTTGTTTCAGGGCTATCTAATAGAGATTTCCAATGAGGGTTTGACTGACAATCACTACCCCAAAGATTCCCTAACATATTTGTCATAACGATAGGGCTTAACAAGCGTGTCTCACCAAACGGTAAACCACACACCATCCGCACCTGTTGTTCAAATTGAGAAGTCACACAGGCATCAATCGTATAGTGCCCGCTGTTATGGGTTCGCGGAGCCATCTCATTTACCAGTAAATCACCTTTTTTACTGACAAAAAATTCAACCGCTAATATACCCACATAATCCAACTTATCTGCCATTCTGGTGGCGGCAATTTTGGCGGCTTCTTGAATATTATCTGATACCGAGGCAGGAACTAAGGTTTGGTATAAAATGCCATTTTTATGAATATTTTCAGCAACAGGGAAGCAAGTGGTTTCACCGTTAGCATTTCTCCCTAAAATCACCGAGACTTCACAGTCAAGATCAATACGTTGCTCTAGTACACAGGGTACTTGCTCAATTGCCATATAGGCAGCATTAACTTCGTCCGCATTATTGACGACCTGTTGTCCTTTGCCGTCATAACCAAAACGAGCCGTTTTAAGTATCGCAGGGAAGGTTATTTTTTTAATCGCATCCGCAATTTCAGATTTTGTGGTAATGGCTCCGTAAGGCACAGGAAGCAATCCACAAGAAGCAATAAACTCTTTTTCTACAATACGATCCTGTGCCTTTTCGACCGCACTTGCGGAAGGGTAAACCGTACTTTGCTCGCTTAGTTTTTGTAAGACATGAGCTGGGATATTTTCAAATTCCGTGGTGATGACATCACACGCTTTGCCTAATTGCTGTAATGCTGTTTCGTCATCATACGCGGCAATAATATGCTCATCTGCTAACTGCCCAGCAGGGCTGCCAGTATCTGGCTCAAGAATAATAACGTGATAACCCATATTACGAGCCGCAATGGTAAACATACGACCTAATTGACCGCCACCTAACATGCCGATAGTTGATCCGGGTAATAACATCATGAATCTAGGTTCTCTACTTTGGTGGCAATGACATATTCATTGCTTTTTGTTTTTGAGTGGCTCGAAATTCAGTTAATTTCTTTGCAAGTTCAGGGTCATTATTCGCCAATAATGAAATAGCAAATAACGCCGCATTAGTCGCGCCAGCTTCGCCAATAGCAAACGTTGCAACAGGAACTCCAGCAGGCATTTGTACGATTGAGTGTAATGAGTCTACACCTTTAAGGTAACGTGAGGGAACAGGAACGCCAAGAATAGGTAGCGTTGTTTTTGCTGCTAGCATGCCGGGTAAATGTGCTGCACCACCTGCACCTGCAATAATCGCTTTTAAGCCGCGCTCTTTTGCAGTACTTGCGTATTCAAAAAGTAAGTCAGGTGTTCGATGAGCAGAAACGACCTTGTATTCATGTGAAATTCCAAAGGCTTCTAATTGTTCAACAGCTTTGGACATAATATTCCAATCGCTATTGCTTCCCATAACAACACCAATAAGTGTTTGAGACATGGCTAAATCTCGCAAAACGGCGAATTATAACGTGAAATTGAATAATTCACTAATTGAATTTATAGGCTGAGGTCTCAGACGACTAAAAAACATTACGAGTGACATCTCTGTATAACTATCATGGCTACCCTCTATAATCTTGTAAAAAGGGTGGGGGTGCCATAATGTCCAGATTGGCTACTTATGTATTTCTCACCTTGAACGAGATTAGAGTGACTACAATCTCATAAAAAAGGCGGGGGTGCCATATAGATAAATTACTATATGGCACCCCCGCCTTAATTGAACAATTGCAGGATATATCCTGATTTAAAGGGATCTTTTGATCAAGTTAAATCTACTCAATAAGAGATCCCTTTAGTTTACTATTTATTAGTAAACTCCGGATAAGCTTCCATTCCACATTCGCCAATATCAACGCCTTCGTACTCTTCTTCTTCAGAGACTCTGATGCCAATAACAAGTTTGATAATCAACCAAACGATGAATGAGACAGCGAATACCCAAACAAAGATAGTTGCTGCACCAACTAACTGACCTAGAAGATTTGCACCATCATTGGTCCAAGGGACAATCATTACGCCGAAAAATCCTACTGTTCCATGAACTGAGATTGCTCCGACTGGATCATCAATTCTCATTTTATCTAAAGCTAAGATAGAGAAAACAACGATTAGACCGCCGATGCCACCAATGATTAATGCCTGTAGAGGCGTAGGTGTAGAAGGCTCTGCTGTGATAGCAACCAAGCCAGCAAGTGCGCCGTTGAGTACCATAGTTAAGTCTGCTTTGCCAAACATTAAGCGTGCAACAATTAGTGCGACGATTACGCCACCAGCTGCAGCGGCATTTGTATTTAAGAAAACCATAGCAACTGCATTTGAGTTTGCGATATCACCTAGTTTAAGTACAGAGCCACCGTTAAAGCCAAACCAGCCCATCCAAAGGATGAATGTACCTAGCGTAGCCATTGGTAAGTTAGCACCTTGGATAGGTGTAATTTTACCATCTTTTCCATATTTCCCTTTTCGTGCGCCAAGCAATAATACACCAGCTAGTGCCGCTGCTGCACCGGCCATGTGAACGATACCAGAACCAGCAAAGTCAGAGAAACCGAAGTCATCGGCTAAGCTAAATAGCTCAATGCCGAATAAACCTACTGGCTTTCCGCCCCATGTCCATGAACCTTCCATTGGGTAAATAAAAGCTGTCATGACTACCGCAAATAATAAGAAAGCCCATAATTTCATGCGCTCAGCAACGGCACCCGAGACAATAGACATCGCTGTTGCTACAAATACCACTTGGAAGAAGAAGTCTGATGCTTTTGAATAAACCGCATCTCCACCAAAACCATTTTCAGCTGATTTAGCTAATACCGCTTTAGCCATTGCATCAGCACTTTCAGCTCCGTCAGTAGCGATACCAGATAAAAAGATACCACCGTCATACATAAGCTCATAACCAATGACAAGATAAGCCGTACATGCAATGGCATATAAGGCGATGTTTTTGGTTAAGATTTCTGTGGTGCTTTTAGAGCGAACTAAACCTGCTTCTAGCATAGAAAAGCCAGCCGCCATCCACATGACGAGGGCACCCATGACTAAAAAGTAAAAGGTGTCCATTGCGTACTGCAATTCGTAAATATTGTTTTCCATTTTATTTTTCCTTGAAAAGTCTCTTACGTTAATTTATTGAATTTGATGAGAGCTTCCTCTCTACAAAGCTTCTGTGCCAGTCTCACCCGTACGAATACGGATAGTCTGTTCAATGTTTGAAACAAAAATCTTGCCATCACCAATCTTGCCTGTGTTGGCAGCTTTGATAATTGCATCAGTAACCTGTTCTACAATGTCCTCGGCTACTGCTGCTTCGATTTTTACTTTAGGTAAAAAATCGACGACGTATTCAGCTCCTCGATATAACTCGGTATGCCCTTTTTGACGACCAAATCCTTTAACCTCAGTTACGGTAATGCCCGCAACACCAATCTCGGATAATGCTTCGCGTACATCATCAAGTTTGAAGGGTTTTACTATTGCAGTGACTAATTTCATTGCAGTCTTCTCCTCTTTTAAAAATATAATTAGCTGGTTAAAATTACTATTTCCAGCGCAAGTGTTATTGCTAATTAACTTTAAGCAAAATTCGTGCCAACGTTAATTCAAGAGCTTATTGAGGTGTTCTGGCTGTAGGAAAACCTAAACACCTTCTTTTATAGAATTTTTCACTTATTCTCAATTCATAACTCATTGTTTTTTAATCTTATTATTTTCTAGGATCTTTAAATAAATAGACTAAAACAAATAATTAAGCCAATAATGGGGCTTTTCTACAGCCTCGTTCTGGCTGTAGAAAAACCCTATTACTCCCCTATTTCTGCTAAAATAAGGCAACTAACATCTCGGTGTTGTCATGGCTAAATTCATTCCCTACGACTACAACCAATCTTCCATGGTTGTGATTAATTTTAATGACCAAATCCAAACGGGCACGTTTGAACATGCGGTTCACCACTTAGTGGATAA
>JAZGEM010000001.1:0-2569 GCA_036478745.1 Cocleimonas sp. | reverse complement strand
GTTAAGCCCATAACAAGTACGTTTGCACCTTTGACTTCAATTTCCTTACTCATCATTTCTTTGACAAGTTGTGATGCGACATAAGCGGCCATGCCGTCATTTAATCGGCGACCTGCTAGTATGATTTCTGGATGATAACCTACAGATTCTGCTTTATGCGTTAGATAATATGGGTCAACGCCGATACAGTGACCACCTACAAGACCGGGACGAAAGGGTAAGAAGTTCCACTTGCTACCCGCAGCTTCGAGAACTTCTAAGGTATCAATACCGAGCTTGTTAAAAATAAGTGATAGCTCATTTATTAATGCAATGTTTAAGTCGCGCTGTGTGTTTTCAATCACTTTTGCAGCTTCTGCTACCTTGATGCAGCTGGCTTTATGCGTGCCAGCGGTAATAATTGTTTGGTATAGTTCATCTACAAAGTTGGCGATTTCTGGGGTTGAGCCAGAGGTGACTTTTTTGATAGTGGGTAAGCGATGTTCTTTGTCACCAGGATTAATGCGCTCTGGGCTATAGCCTGCGAAGAAGTCTTTATTGAATGTTAGCCCTGATTCTTTTTCTAAAATAGGTATACATACTTCCTCTGTTGCTCCTGGGTATACAGTTGATTCATAGATGACAGTATCGCCTTTAGATAAAACCTTACCCACACTTGCGCTGGATTTCTCTAACGGGGTTAGGTCAGGGCGGTTGTAATCATCTATAGGTGTTGGCACTGTTACAATGAAAATATTACAGTCTTCAATATCATCTAAGTTGCTTGTGTAGCTTATTTTAGTGGCCTCAGCCATTTCTTCTGGCTCAACTTCTAGAGTACTGTCTCGACCTGACTTTAACTCATCTATTCTTGGTTTGTTAATATCAAAGCCAATAGTTGTGATTTTTTTGCCAAACTCTATTGCGAGAGGAAGACCTACGTAACCGAGGCCGATGATTGCTATTTTTATGTCTTTGGTATCCATTTCCCTTCCAAGATAAGAGTGTTTTAATGATAAGAATTTTAAGTGCTGTGCATTTTAAACATTATACTGTGTAAAGTGTAGATTTCTTTCGAGAAATTACCTTGCTTGGCATATTGCGTCTTCAGTTTGTGTGGTGAGTCTGGTACTCAATAGCTGTGAAATATTGGCGAGTATTATGCTAGAAATTATTTCTTATGGAATAAATAATTAGTGTAAATAGCTGGTGTAGAACTGAGTTGTTGACACCGCATGAGCTATATCTAGCATTTGGGCAGACAAAAGATGAAAGGCTTGTAAATTATAGACAGTTATTTAACGTTCATGTCGGGGTTGAATTGCTAACAGAAATTCGAAAAAGTGTTAATAAGGGTTTGGCTTTGGGTAGTGATATGTTTGTGATGCAGATAGAATCATTAACAGAGAAGCGTGTTTCCCTAGAAAAGCGGATAGGCCGAAGGGGAGCCTTGACGAGGTAGTTCGTAGATTGGTTAATAAATATTACGAACTACCATGCTAAACTAATACTATAGAGTTTTCTCTGGGTTGGGCATGGTTGGGTTTTTTGTGATATTATGTGTATATGGATACACATGAAGAGAGGAGAGTTATGAGAACGAATATAGTTTTAAATGATCAGTTAATTACAGAGGCGCTCCAGCTCTCTGGTAGAAAAACAAAAAAAGATGTGGTGGACTTTGCATTGCGAAAGTTGGTGCAGTCACTCAGGAGGCAACCTCAAAAGCAGAGTGATTTTTTCAATAAGTATATAGATAGTCCAATCAAACTGGATGAGTTTACCCCTTTAAATCGAAATGAACTTTATGAACGATAAGGTTTTTATTGATAGCAATATCTGGTTATACGCACTTATTGAGGAGCAAAGCTCAGATGATGCGTTTAAGCATACACTCTCCAAAAACTTATTTTTGGAGAGTGATGATATTCAAATTAGTACGCAGGTTGTTAATGAGGTTGCTATCAACCTAATGCGAAAAACAAATAAGGATAATGATTATATTTTTACATTTATTCATGACCTTGTTAGTACTTATACTGTTCATCACCAAACATCGGCTGAACTTATAACGGCTGCCACACTTCGTTTAAATTACTCACTTTCTTATTGGGATAGTCTTATTGTTGCTAGCGCAATTAATCATGAATGCACGGTTTTGTATTCAGAAGACATGCAAGATGGTTTGCTAGTGCATGATAGTTTGAAAATTATTAATCCATTTAAAGCATGAAGGGATAATTAACTTTTAACGGGTAGTCATCGATACATGAAAGGTCTCGATACATTTTTGATGATTTATGAGGGTATTTCTTTAATGGTAGTTACACAGAATTATTACAGGCTCGTTACTCGCCTAAATATTGCTTTATATTTTTTAGAAAGGTGATAATTGGTATGATGCTTATGCCGTCAATTTCTAGCTTGTCTTTACCTCCATAAACTAAATAGGGGGTTACTTCTGGGTAGTCTTTTTGAAAACTTTTTAGTCCTCGTAGTTGTTTTTTATTGATGTTGTGACTACGTTTTACTTCAATGGCGTAAAAGCCATTATCTCCGTAGCATATTATGTCAACTTCTAGCCCTGTTG